>NZ_DATHOP010000182.1:0-30783 GCF_035484855.1 Bradyrhizobium sp. | reverse complement strand
TATCTACGTGGTCGAGCAGAACCGCGACGCGCAGCTGCGCTCGCTGAACGTCAATGAGATCGGCATCGACCCGGTGCGCCTGGTGCCGATCCTGCACTACGACGGCACGCCGATCACCGCGCGCTTCATCGCCAAAGCCATCGGCGACCACCAGGATCATCTCAAGGTGACCCCTCTCCGCAAGGCCGTGTCATGACCTATATCGCCAAGCCGAAATTCCATCACCCCGGCCTTCCGAAGAACGCGCTCGGTTTCACCCACCGCGACTACGAGGGCAAGATCTCGACCCTGTGCGCCGGCTGCGGCCACGACTCGATCACGGCCTCGATCATTGAGGCCTGTTTCGATCTTTCGATCGAGCCGCACCGCGTTGCCAAGATTTCCGGCATCGGCTGCTCGTCGAAGACGCCCGACTATTTTCTCGGCAATTCGCACGGCTTCAATTCGGTCCACGGCCGCATGCCGTCGGTCCTGACCGGCGCCAACCTCGCCAACCGCGAGCTGATCTATCTCGGCGTCTCCGGCGACGGCGACTCGGCCTCGATCGGCTTCGGCCAGTTCGCCCATTCGATCCGGCGCGGCGTCAACATGACCTATATCGTCGAGAACAACGGCGTCTACGGCCTGACCAAGGGCCAGTTCTCGGCCACCGCCGACCGCGGCTCGAAGTCCAAGAAGGGCGTCACCAATACCGACAACGCCATCGATCTGGTGGCGATCGCGCTGCAGCTCGGCGCAAGCTTCGTGGCGCGCAGCTTTTCCGGCGACAAGACCCAGCTGGTGCCGCTGATCGCGGCCGCGATCGAGCACAAGGGCTCGGCCTTCATCGACGTGATCAGCCCCTGCGTCGCCTTCAACAACCATGCCGGCTCGACCAAGAGCTTTGACTATGTGCGCGAGCACAACGACGCGGTGAACCGGCTCGATGTCATTACCGGCCGCGACCCGATCACAGTCGACTACGCGCCGGGCACGGTGCAGGTAGTCGAGCAGCACGACGGCAGCCGGATCGCACTGCGCAAGATCGACGCGGATTACGACCCGCATGATCGGGTCGGCGCGATGTCGTTCCTGCAGCGGCACGCTGCCAAGGGCCAGATCGTCACCGGGCTGCTTTACGTCGATCCCGAGGCGGAAGACCTGCACAGCCATCTCGACACGGTGGCGGCGCCGCTCAATTCGCTCGACGAAAAGGCGCTCTGTCCGGGCTCCGCCGCGCTCGACAAAATCAACGCGGCCTTGCGCTAGGTTTCCATCGCACCTCGTACCCTTCCCCGGTCCACCGCGCGATGGTAGCATTTAAGGATTGGCCCATGCAGGCGGAGGATTCCGATGGTTTCAAGCCTCAAGCGTGACGTTGTTCGCGACGTCGACGTGGTTTCGACCGGAGCGGCGCTGGGCGCCGAGATTCATGGCGTCGATCTCAGGAATCTCGACGCGTTGCAGTTCGCCGCGCTCAAGAGCGCCTGGCATGACCATCAGGTCATTCTCGTCCGCGGCCAGACGCTCAGCGATCAGGACCTGATCGCATTCAGCCGCCGCTTCGGCGACCTCGACTGGGCCCCCGTACAGGAGACCGGCCGCCGTTTCGTCGAGGGGCTTCCAGAAATCTACATCGTTTCCAACGTGACCGTGAACGGTCAGCCGATCGGCAGCCTCGGCGCCGGTGAAGCCGTATGGCATACCGACATGTCGTATCTCGATGTCCCGCCGATGGCGAGCATGCTCTACGCGCTCGAAGTGCCACCCGTCGGCGGCAATACCTCGTTTTGCAGCATGTACGCGGTCTACGAAGCGCTGCCGGACCAATTGAAACGCCGGATCGCGAACCTGAAGATCAAGCACGACGGCACCTATAATAGCGGCGGCTATCTGCGCCAGGGCGTTGCCGCGACCGACGATCCCATGAAGTCACCGGGCGCCGTACATCCGCTGGTCTGCACCCATCCCGACACCGGCCGGCGAATGCTTTATCTCGGCCGCCGTCGCAATGCGTATCTCGTGGGGCTCGAACTTGCGGACTCCGAGGCGCTGCTCGACGAGTTGTGGGATTACGTCGCGCGACCGGAATTCGCCTGGGAGCACGTCTGGTGGGTTGGCGATCTGGTGCTGTGGGACAACCGCTGCACCATGCATCGGCGCGACCCCTTCGACGACTCGGCGCGGCGTATCATGCATCGGACGCAGATCAAGGGCGGCGCAAGTCCGGTCTGATGCGCAGGTTCAGCGTCTCCAATACGGTGCTGCTGATCATTTGCCTGATGTACCTGATCCTCTATGTGGATCGGGTCAACATCTCGACGGCCGCGCCGCTGATCAAGGCGGAGCTTGGCTTGAGCAATACCCAGCTCGGCCTGGCTTTTTCGGCATTCGCCTATCCCTATGCGCTGTTCCAGCTGATCGGGGGCTATTTCGGCGACCGGTTCGGCGCGCGTATGACGTTGTTCGTGAGCGGACTTGTCGTCTGCGCGGCGACGGCGGCAACCGGCGCCGTTGGCGGATTTGCCAGCCTGTTCGCGGCACGGCTTGCGCTTGGGATTGGTGAAGGCGCGACCTTTCCGACCGCGACGCGCGCGATGGCAGCCTGGGTGCCGGAACGCAGTTGGGGTTTCGCGCAAGGCATCACGCATTCCTCGGCTAGAATCGGAAACGCGCTGACGCCACCGCTGATTGCCTTGCTGGTCGCCCAGGTGTCGTGGCGCGGCGCCTTCGTTGTGCTTGCCCTCTTCAGCCTGGTCTGGGTCGTGTTGTGGCTGTGGTACTTTCGCGATGTGCCGGCAACGCCGCCCCTGACCGTGGAGGAATTTGCGACGCTTCCCGTGCGCGGCCGCGGCAATCCGGCGAGCGCGGTGCCGTGGTTCAAGCTGTTTCGCCGCATGCTACCGGTGACCGCGGTCGATTTCTGCTACGGCTGGACGCTGTGGCTGTTCCTGAGCTGGATCCCGTCGTTCTTCTACCAGAACTATCACCAGAACCTGATGCAAACGGCATTCTATTCAGCCGGCGTTTTCCTGGCCGGCGTGATCGGCGACACCCTGGGCGGCGTGGTGAGCGACCTTATCCTGCACCGTACGGGCGACCGCACCGCGGCACGGCGCAACGTCATCGTGGCCGGCATGCTCGGCGGCTTTCTGTTCCTGATTCCGGTGATGCTGGTTCACGATGTCAACGTCGCGGCGATCTCGCTCGCCGCGGCGTTCTTCTCCGTCGAAATGGTGGTGGCGCCGATCTGGGCGGTTCCGATGGACATTGCGCCGAATTATTCGGGATCCGCGAGCGGCATGATGAATTTCGGCTTCGGCGTCGCCGGCATCATTTCGCCTTTCGTGTTTGGCTACCTGATTGATCGGACCGGAAGCTGGACCTTGCCGTTTGCCGGCTCGATTGGCCTGCTGTTGTTGGGTGCCGGACTTGCATTTTGCATGCATCCGGGCCGGCCCTTCGAGGCCGCGCCAGCGCCTTGAGACGAACCTTTCTGGTCCCGGCGCTTTTGCCAGCCTGCGTCAGGGCGTGGACTCATAAACGTAGCTGGCCGTGTCCACTATCCCGGAGACAGCGGAAAACATCTGCTCGGGGCGAGTATTTCGCCTTTTGACCCCTCAGCAGACATCTGCGCCACATCTTAAGGCCGCGCGACAGGAGATTGACGCCAGTCCCCATTTGGTCCATTTTTTACATTGGTGGATACGACCTGCTGCTTGCGCCCTTCGGGGACGGTAAACGTATCGCGGCCTTTTTAGCCCTTTGCCCGAACGAGCGGGCCAGTAACGCAAGCCCCTGGCACTTTTGTCTCGTTCAAAAGCAAAGGATGAAGACATGCGCGATTTCCGCAACGCCAAAGCCATGGCGCAAACGCTACGTGCGGCCCTTGCTACCAAGGGTGTCGAGATCACCATCGGTCAAAGCCTCGAACTGATTGCCGAGATATTCGGCCTGGCCGACTGGAATACGCTCGCTGCAGCGATCCGCGCGGAGACATCGATTTCTGGCGAAAAAGTCTCGCCACCGCAGCCCGCTGTGGGCAGTAGTTCGTTTCCGCCGCTTTCATCCGCGCTTGCGGCGACGCTGCATCGGGCCGTTGGCTTCGCGGGCCAGCGAAAGCATGAGTACGCGACACTGGAGCATCTTCTGCTCGCCCTGATAGACGACGCAGATGCTTCGACCGTGATGAGGGTCTGCGGCGCTGGTCTTGGCGCGTTAGCGGAGAGGCTGGTTGGCTACCTCGACAATGAACTGATGAAAATAGTGATAGACAACGGCGCAGACCCCAAACCGACCGCCGCGTTTCAGCGCGTCGTCCAACGCGCTGAGGTTCGGGGAAAGGAGCTAGGCCGCTCCATGATAACTGGCGCAAACATCCTCGAAGCCATAACTTCCGAAACGCAGAGCCTTGCCGCACGGCTTCTCGGTGAACAGGGGATAACCCGCCAACACCTGTTGAGCATTATCACTCACGGAACTGCATAGACGGCCGCACAAGGAACGACCGCGCGAGGCGGAATGACGCCTCGTAGCCATTCTGGTCGCTGGAGTCCGAGTCTGGCGCCAAACGGACCAACCGGTCCACTCTGATGATGACCGTTGTTCGGGGTAGACCGGAAGTGGCTGGCAGAAAGTCAAAACGGGGCTTTTGACCCATCTCGGAAGTCGGCCCTAGCCCGAGGGTAGCCCAGCGTGCTTTAATGGCTGGGTGAACTGCCAAGTGTAGGGGCATTTCCTTGGCCTCCGAGCGAGTGGAACGGCGACTGGCAGCGGTGCTGGCGGCGGATGTAGCCGGGTATAGCCGTCTCATGGGCGTCGATGAGGAAGGCACGCTGGCCCGGCTGAAGGCAATCAGAAAGTCCCTTGCCGATCCCACCATCGCCGCTCATCGCGGCCGCATCGTCAAGACCACCGGCGACGGCATGCTGGTCGAGTTTGCAAGCGCAGTGGACGCCGCAAGAGGTGCCGCTGAAGTCCAGCGTGCCATGGCCAAACAGAACGCCGACGTGCCGCAGGACCAAAGGATCGAATTCCGCATCGGGATTCACGTTGGCGACATCATATTCGATGACGACGATATTTTCGGTGACGGCGTCAATATTGCGGCGCGTCTTGAAGGAATCGCCGAGCCGGGCGGCATCTGCGTTTCAGATGACGCGCAACGTCAAATCCGCGGCAAGATCGACCTGGCTTTCGACGACATGGGTCCGCAGTCGTTAAAGAATATCGCCGAGCCGATGCGTGCCTGGCGGCTACAGATCGACAGGAAGTCTCCTTCAACAAAAACGGTGGTCGAGGCTGCGCAGCCTCTGGCCCTACCAGACAAACCCTCCATCGCCGTCCTGCCATTCCAGAACATGAGCGGTGATCCAGAGCAGGAGTATTTCGCAGACGGAATGGTCGAAGACATCATCACCGCGCTGAGCCGGGTCAAGTGGTTTTTCGTCATCGCGAGAAACTCCAGCTTCACCTACAAGGGCAAGCACGTCGATATCAGGCAGGTCGGGCGGGAATTGGGTGTCCACTACGTGCTCGAAGGGTCGGTCAGGAAATCCGGCAATCGGATCAGGATCACGGGACAGCTCATCGAAGCGGTAACCGGCAATCACATCTGGGCCGACAAGTTCGAGGGCGAATTGAAAGATGTTTTCGAGTTGCAAGACAGGATAACCGAAAAGGTAGTCGCTACCATCGAACCAAGCCTCGAACTCGCGGAAATACGTCGAGCCAACTTTAAACCCACCAACAAGCTGGATGCCTATGACCTTTATCTACGGGCGCTCGCGCTGTCTTATACGCATCGAGACCGGGAGGGCAATGACGCAGCGCTGCGGCTGCTCGACCAGGCTATCGTTCTTGATCCGAATTACGCATTCGCGAAAGCATTCGCCGCTCAACTCATCCATTTGCGCATGAATCAATGGTGGGCAACACCGGAAGACATCGCAAAAGGATCCCGCCTTGCTCAGGAGGCGCTAATTTCAAGCAGCGACGAGCCCACTACAATCGCGTTCGCGGCTCACGCTTTGGCATGGATTACGCGGGACTACGACAGAGCGCTCGCTGCAATGGATCGAGCCGTCCATCTAAACCCAAACTCGGCGCATATTCTAACGCGCAGCGGATGGCTGCGAATCTGGATTTCAGACGCTGACCGTGCAATCGAGGAATTCTCCCGCTTGATCCGGCTAAGCCCGAAAGATCCCGGTATCGGCATTGCCTATAACGGCCTTGCCCACGCGTTCCTGTTCAAGGACGAGCCCGATAAAGCACTCGAGTATGCGCGCCGGTCAACCCATGAATTGCCGATGTGGCTATCCGCGTGGATGATCCTGGTCGTCGCGTCGGTCAATGTTGGGAACGAGCAGGGGGCGCAGGAAGCCAAACATCGTATGCTGACACTGTCCCCCAATTTCTCCATTACGAAACGTTGGAATCCGTTCAGGGACAAACGACCGTTCGACCTCATTTCAGATAGACTGCGAAAGGCAGGCCTTCCCGAATGATCGTGCTCAATTCACTCTCGCAGCCAATGTCCGAGTGTAGCACCGAACCGGAATGCCGAGGCGGTCTGTCCATGTCCGTTGTTGGGGGATGAACAGACCAGGCTCTGAGGCAGCTTGAGGTCTGGAAATGGCCCTGAGCGGATCTCCACAATCAGCAACAAGTTTCAGTCGGTTATGCATGCGCAACAATCTCTATCCTAGCACGGCAAAGGCCGGAGCGTAGCTGACCTTACCCTTGGTATGGGCATGATCACCGATCAAGGTGAGCAGCATAAAATGAACTCCTGAATAAGGTGACTCAAAACCCCGGGCTCGGTCAGGGCTAAAGCCAAAACGCCGATAATATTTTGGATTGCCGAGAACGAATACGGCTTCCCATCCGACTTCTGCCGCAGCCTGCACGGATCATTTGGCTTCCGATCCCGGAACGCTGTCGATCTGGCATGACGGACACTGGCCCAAGGCCGAGCGCCCTGAAAGGAGCGCTCATGTTGGAGAATTGAACGTGACCTACAATATTTCCATCATCGACGGCGACCAGCGAAATCATGCTGTTGCCGTCCGCACGTAGTCGATCGACCAACCGCGCCTCAAGCGGTTTCGGGAAAGCCTCCTCGACGACGTTACGGATACCCGCAATATCTGCCGGTTTTTCAGCTCGTATTATTACCATCAGAAACCGTTTGACACTAAGCGGATGCCGGCCACTCTACCAGTATCGTCGCAATAGACGAGCTAAGCGGTGCGAAAATGAAGATGTCTTCTTCATGGCACTTTTCGGACATGGCGCAATGTCCGACCTGAGTCCGTTATGCGCACTAAACCGGACGTTCGCCAACGCCTCTGGCTTTATGGGTTCACGCCCTGGTCAGGTCGCCCGCCGCACAAACCCTGGATTGAGTTCCTTGACGGAGCGCGCGCCGCATTGCCGCATGGCCGCGCGCGTCTCGGTGCGGACGATTTCGAGCACCCGCTCGACGCCCTCCTGGCCGAAGGCGCCCAGCCCCCAGAGATAGGGCCGGCCGATGCCGACCGCCTGCGCGCCCATCGCGAGTGCCTTGACGGCGTCGGTGCCGCGGCGGAATCCGCTGTCGACGATGACCGGCATCCGTCCCTTCACCGCCGCGATGATCTCCGGCAGTGCGTCGATGGTGGAGCGGCCATTGTCCTCGCCGCGGCCGCCATGGTTGGAGACGAGAATGCCGTCGATGCCGTTCTGCGCGGCGAGATCTGCGTCTTCGGGCGTGACGATGCCCTTGAGCACGATTTTCATCCGCGTGACGTCGCGCATCCGCTTCACGGTATCCCATGACAAATTGGAGGCCTCGCCGCCGCCGGTGATGGCCGAGAGATCGATGCCGTCATAATTGTGCCGACGGACCACCCGCGCCGCGAAGCTGCCGCGGTCATGGCACCCGGAGCATTCGCGCGTGTCGGTGCGCATCAGCCGGAACAAAGTTTCCTGGTTGCGGCCCGCGATGCGGTCCACCGTCACCACCAGGACCGGACAGCCGGCGGCATCGGCTTTCTTGATCAGCGCCTGCGCCACCTCCCAGACCGGCGAGGCATAGAGCTGGAACCAGATCGGCGCGCCGCGCGCCTTGGTGACGTCGTCGACCGAATAGTTCGAGGACGTCGACAGGATCTGCAGGTGATTGCCGGCGCGCGCGGCCCTGGCGACGGCCACCTCGCCATCGGGGTGAAAGAACTGGTTGCCGCCGGTCGGGCAGACGAAGATCGGCGAGTCGTAGCGGGTGCCGAACAGCTCCACGGAGGTGTCGACCTTCGATACGTCGTTGAGGCGGTGCGGCAGCAGCTGGAATTTCAAGAATCCCTCGCGGTTGGCGCGCAGCGTGACCTCGTCGTCGAGGCCCGAGGCCATATAGCCGAAATGCGCGGGCGGCGTGTTCTGGCGGGCCACCGGCTCGAAATCGAATACGTTGATCGCATCCTTCGGGCTCTTGATCAACTCGCCGCCGGCCGGCGCCCAGATCATCGGGTCCGGCAGTTTCGACGGCGTTTCCGCAGCCCAAGCCGGCAGCGCGCCGGAGGCGAGCAGCGGGCTTGCGGCGAGATATTGCAGGAAATGGCGGCGGCTGGTGGCGCGAACGATCGGCGACGTCATTGGCATGTCCTCCCCTGCAACTGACGCGAATTGGCGCGCCGGCTATGCTCGCGCGATCTGGCGCGCTTTGACAAGCTGGCGATAAAGGTCGGCGTAATTGCTGGCTCGGTCAACCCAGGAGACATCCACGGCCATGCCATTGCGCTGAAGCTCGGTCCAAATCCGCTTATTGCGGAACAGGGCATGGGCGCGGCGAAGTGCGCTGCCAAGGTCTTCGGCCGTGACGGGTTCGAATTTGACGCCGGTCGCGGCTCCCGCTGCGATGGTGTCCTCATCCGTATCGACCACCGTATCCGCCAGTCCACCGACGCGCGAGACGATCGGGACGGCGCCATATCTCAACGCACAGAGCTGGGTCAGCCCGCACGGCTCAAACCGCGACGGCACCACCAGCGCATCGGCGCCCGCCTGGATCAGGTGCGCCAGGCTCTCGTCATAGTCGGTCGATACACCGACCTGCCGAGGATTGGCCTCCGCCATCGCGCGATAGCGGTTTTGCAGGTCCGGATCGCCATTCCCCAGCAGCGCCAGCTGGACGTCGTCGCTCAGAACTGCGGGAAACGTCTCGAGCAGCAGGTCAAGCCCCTTTTGCCAGGACATCCGGCTGATGACCCCGAGCAGGAAGGCCTCCGGCGCAACGCGAAGGCCCAATCGTTGTTGTAGCGCGGCCTTGTTGAGCGCCCGATTCTGCAAGCTGTCGGCGTCAAAAAGTGAGGCGATGTGGGGATCGGTAGCCGGATTCCAGACGGACGTATCGATGCCGTTCAGGATTCCGCTCAGGACATCCGATCGGCCGCGCAGCAGGCCGTCCAGTCCCATGCCTTCCTGGGGCTGCTGGATTTCCAGCGCATAGGTCGGCGACACCGTCGTGATGCGGTCCGCAAAGCGGAGCCCGGCCTTTAGAAATCCGATCGAGCCGTAATACTCGACTCCGTCCAAGTTGAAGGACTGCGGCGGCAATCCGATCGTGGCCAATAGTTCGCGCGGAAACTGACCTTGAAAGGCGAGATTATGAACCGTCATTACCGTGCCCGGTCGTGGCCGGTCGCTGTAATGCAGGTAGGCATGCGTCAGCCCGGCCTGCCAGTCGTGCGCGTGCACGATGTCCGGGGCGAATGCCGGAATCGATCCCTGGCCGATATCGGCGGCGATCCGTCCGAGCGCGGCGAAACGGATCGCATTGTCGGGCCAATCCGCGCCGTCAGGCGACGAATAGGGGTTTCCCGGACGGTCAAATAGATGCGGCGCATCGAGCACGAACAGGTCGATGCCCGCGCTGGCGCCGCTCAATACCCGAGCCGGTCCGCCATGGAAGTCCGGCAGATGGAGAACCTCTTCCGCCCCTTGAAGCGAGCCGGTCACCGCGGGATATCCGGGGATGAGGGTGCGCGTCTCGATTGCTTCGGTCTTCAGTGCCGCCGGAAGCGCGCCGACCACGTCGGCGAGGCCGCCGGTCTTGATGATCGGGTAGACTTCCGAGGCGACCGCGAGGACGCGAATGGCGCTCATGTCGCCAGTCCGTCGATCATTGCCTGCGTGATCAGGCAGATGCCCTGCTCCGTGCTGCGAAATCTCTTCGCGTCATGTTCGGGATCCT
Source organism: Bradyrhizobium sp. (assembly GCF_035484855.1). Classification (GTDB taxonomy): domain Bacteria; phylum Pseudomonadota; class Alphaproteobacteria; order Rhizobiales; family Xanthobacteraceae; genus Bradyrhizobium. Next base: position 20,573 of record NZ_DATHOP010000182.1, on the reverse strand, counting down.
CTCCGACCACAAGTCCCGACGGAATCCGCACGCCGCGGTCGATGACGACATTCGCCAATCGCGCCCCCTCGGCGACGTCGACATAGGGCAGGATCACGGCATTTTCGACCTTGGCGAAGGAATGCAGATGCACGCCGGTGAACAGCAGGGAACGGCGCAGCGACGCGCCGGATATGATGCATCCGCCCGATACCAGCGAGGTAACGGCCTCGCCGCGGCGGCCGTCTTCATCGTGAACGAATTTTGCGGGCGGCGTGATTTCGGCGTGAGTCCAGATCGGCCATGAACGGTCGTGAAGGTCGAGCTCGGGCAGGACATCGGTGAGGTCGATATTGGCGGCCCAATAGGCGTCCACCGTCCCGACATCCCGCCAATAGCTGCGCGGGTCGTTGCCGGAGCGGACGCAGGAGCGGCTGAACTGGTGCGCCACCGCGCGGCCATGCTTGACGATGTGAGGAATGATATCCTTGCCGAAATCATGACTCGAATTGGGGTCATTGGCGTCGCGCTGCAGTTCATCGAAAAGGAATTTTGTGTCGAACACATAGATTCCCATGCTGGCCAGCGAGCTGTCGGGCTTGCCCGGCATCGCCGGCGGATCGGCCGGCTTTTCCAGGAAACTCTGAATCACATCCTTGTCGTCGATGTGCATGACGCCAAAGCTGCTCGACTCCGATCGCGGCATTTCGAGACAGCCGATGGTAACGTCGGCGCGCTGGTCGACATGCTGTTGCAGCATGAATTCGTAGTCCATCTTGTAGATATGGTCGCCGGCGAGAACCACGATGAATCGGGTGCCAAGGCTCTCGATGATGTCGATGTTCTGATAAACGGCGTCTGCCGTGCCCAGATACCAATTGGCTTCGGAGACACGCTGGCTGGCGGGCAGGATGTCAAAACTCTCGTTGCGCTCGGGCCGAAAGAAGTTCCAGCCCATCTGCAGGTGCCGAATGAGGCTGTGGGCCTTGTATTGGGTGGCGACCGCGATCCGGCGAATGCCGGAGTTCACGGCGTTCGACAGCGCGAAGTCGATGATGCGCGACTTGCCGCCGAAATAGACGGCCGGCTTGGCGCGCCTGTCGGTCAGTTCCATCAGCCGGCTGCCGCGCCCGCCGGCGAGCACGAAGGCGATGGCGTGACGCGCGAGAGGTTCATTTCTTTCGGCCCGCATGATGTTTCCCCGCTCGATTTTTTGACGCTGCCTCGCGTGTCCTCACATCAACGCTTCGCGAGAAGCCCGGTTCACAGGAATAAATCTGATCGCACTTTGCCCCGGTCCGTCTACCGATATTTGCGAGGTGCAGGCCGTATTCTGCCGGCTTGCCTAATGCCGCGGCGAAGTCGGGTTGCCGCAACGCATCATCCCCTCCTGTCCCGGAAAAATGCCTTTGCGCGCCCGGTCGGAGAACGTCATAGTTGCGCAACACCGGCCCGGCTCAAGGGCGGCAAAATCTGCGAACGGGAGAGAGCGCCATGGATGAGGTAGAGAAACGCGTCATCGGCAAAGTGATGCGGCGGCTGATCCCGTTCCTGATCCTGTGCTACTTCGTGGCCTATCTCGACCGCGTCAATGTCGGCTTCGCCAAGCTGCACATGAACCAGGCGCTTGGTTTCAGCGAGGCGGCCTTCGGCCTCGGCGCCGGACTGTTCTTCATCGCCTATTTCCTGTTCGAGGTTCCTTCCAACATCTTCCTGGAGCGCGTCGGCGCGCGGGTCTGGATCGCCCGGATCATGATCACCTGGGGCATCGTGTCGGCCGCGTTCGCCTTCATCCCCTCGATCTCCAAGACGACCGGGGCCTCGAATGAGACGGTGTTCTATACGCTTCGCTTGCTGCTCGGCGCATGCGAGGCAGGCTTCTTCCCCGGCATCATCTTCTATCTGACCCTGTGGTTTCCGGCGGTCTACCGCGCCCGAGTCATCAGCTTCTTCATGCTGGCGATTCCGATTTCGTCGATCGTGGGATCCCCGATCTCCGGAATGCTGTTGAACGTGAGCGGCTGGGGACTGGACGGCTGGCAATGGCTGTTCATCCTTGAAGGATTGCCGTCGATCCTGGTGGGGCTCGCGGTGCTGATCTACCTGACCGACTTTCCGCGCCAGGCCGGCTGGCTGCAACCGGATGAGATTGCGTGGCTGGAGAATGTTCAGGCCACCGAGAAAAGCAACAAGGAGAAGGTCGAACATCTCTCCCTGTTCCAGGCCCTCACCGACATCCGTATCCTGCTCTGCGCGCTGGTCTATTTCTGCCTGAATGCGGCGAGCTACGGCGTGGCGTTCTTCCTGCCCACCATCATCAAGGCCTTTGGCGTCAGCGATACCCAAACCGGGCTGCTGGCGGCTTTGCCCTTCGTGTTCGGCGCCATCGGCATGGTGTTGCTGGGCCGGCACTCGGACCGCACGATGGAGCGCAAAGGCCATGTCGCCGTGGCACTGCTGATGGCCGCGTTCGGAGTAGGCTTGTGCGGGCTTGTTTCCAACCCCTTCATCGTCATGGCGCTGCTCTGCTTCGCGCAGATCGGCATCTCGGCGGTACCGCCGATGTTCTGGCCGCTGCCGGCGAGCTTCCTGACCGGCGCCTCGGCCGCCGCGGGAATTGCCGCCATCAACTCGCTCGGCAATCTCTCCGGCTTCGCCGGTCCCTATGCGATGGGTTATCTGAAGGATCTCACCGGAACCTTCACGGCAGGACTGCTTCTGCTCGCGGGGTGCGCGCTGATCGGCGCCGTTGTCGCCATAAGCCTGCGCATTGACGCAAAACGCGAGCAGATTTCGGGAGACGTCGCGCTGGCGCATTGATCCCAGAGCAAGCCTGATCCGGCGCCGTCACGCTCGCTATCCTGCCGGCGCCGTAACGAACGCGCTCCACTCGCTGTCGAGTCGCGCCAGCGCATCGGCAAGCGGCACCGCCGAGAAGCGGCCATCGGTCTCGGTCAAGAGCCCGAAACCCTTCAGCCGCGCCAGCGCGTCGTCGATCTCGAAATCGGCCGCGACACCGAACGCGTTTGCCAACAGCTCTTCGACCCGCGCATAGAGCGCCTCGCGGGTCAGCGGCGAAGCGGCCGTCAGCAGGCCGTAATAGGCGAGCAGCGCTTCCTTCCAGTCCTGTTCCTCGGCCTCGCCGATCAGGTAGGTGAAAATGCCGGAATTGTTGTTGACGTTGCGGTAGTAGATATTGTCGGTCAGTTGCTTCTGATGGATCAGCGATTGGCGATGAAAATTTCCCCATTGCCGCAGCAGGAAGGCGCCGAGTGCGAACAGCCCTGACAGCGCGGCCAGCGCCCGATCCATGTCGTTGTCATGGATGGAGCCGCTGAGACCGAGATAGAAGCCGGCGACGACCAACAGCACCGCCACCGTCGAGGCAAGCTTGAGGAGGATCGGAATGCCGCCGATGATCGCCGGCACGCCGAGCGTCAGGTGGTCGGCAATGCTCATCACCACGCGCACATTGGGAAACAGCGCCTTGAGATCGGCGCGCGCGATATGACGGAAATATTTGAACAGCACCGCGCCGCCGCGGATCTTTTGCCCGCCGCGCCGCGCGCTCGCTACCGCCCTGCGGGCATCGGCCGGTGTCGTGCCGTCCGGCCTGGTCGCGACCATCAACACGACGTCGTCGTAGACCACGACTTCAAGCGGACGCCGCCTGAAACCGAACCAGACGGGAATCTCGATGGTCTCGCTGTGGTGTCCGCGGCGGAACATGCGGACATCGCGAAAATCCTCGACCGGCGCCTTGATCTTGACCCGGATCCGGGCGCGTTCGGCAAACGCCCGCGTGATCTCGTCATGGGTGATCTCGATGAAATTGGCTTCGGTCACGACACGGACGAATTCGTCAGTCAGCGTGCGATAGGCCGCCTCATGGTCGCCTGCAGGGCCGCCTGCGTGCGGATCGATCTCCGGGTCGAAATAAAAATACACCTCGCGCAGCCGGTCGAGCTCTTCGAAATATTGGTAGTGGAGGATGGCGCCCAAAACGCGGGCCAACTGCCTCAACCTTGCCTGTTCGGCCTGGTTGAGCCGGCCCTCGGCGACCAAGCCCTCGATCAGATCGGATTTGCGCAGCGGAATGAAACGGTCCCGCGGCTCCGGCGCGGCGGCTTTCTGGGTCCCTGCCCCCGGCATTGTGCCCCCATCCCGAAAAATTGCGCTGGAATCGCCTGCAGAACCAGCAATTCCGACCGGATCGTTATATCGTGAATGGCGTTATGTCAGGGGAATACGACATATTTCTCTCGTGGGCGGGGCTTAAGGTTTGTTGACAAGATTTGGCTCCCCACCCGAAGCTGCGGGAACCCGAAAATCGACCCGCTCGAACAGAAACAGGCCATCATGAATCCCGTCAAAGCACTCGAAAACCACGGCCAATCCGTCTGGCTGGATTTCCTGGCCCGCGGCTTCGTCGCCAAGGGCGACCTGCAGAAGCTGATTGATACCGACGGCGTCAAGGGCGTGACATCGAACCCGTCGATCTTCGAAAAGGCGATCGGCAGCTCGGACGAATATGACGGCCCGATCGGCAGCGCCTTGAAAAAGGGCGATCGTCCGGTAGCCGAGTTGTTCGAGCATCTCGCCGTCGAAGACATCCAGCACGCCGCCGACGTGCTGCGCCCGGTCTATGACCGTCTCAATGGCAGCGACGGCTTTGTCAGCCTTGAGGTGTCGCCCTATCTGGCGATGGATACCAAGGGCACCATCGCGGAAGCCAAACGGCTGTGGAAGGACGTGCACCGCGAGAACCTGATGGTGAAGGTGCCGGCGACGCCGGAGGGCCTGCCGGCGATCGAGCATCTGATCGGCGACGGCATCAGCATCAACATCACGCTGTTGTTTTCGCAAAAGGTCTATGTTCAGGTCGCCGAAGCCTATCTCGCGGGCCTGGAAAAATATGTCGCCGGCGGCGGCGATCCCTCCCATGTCGCGAGCGTCGCCAGTTTCTTCGTCAGCCGCATCGATACCGCGGTCGACAAGGCGCTCGATGAGAAGATCGCGCGCGCCAACGATCCCTCCGAGAAGGAGCGGCTGGCCGCATTGAAGGGCAAGGTCGCCATCGCCAATGCGAAACTGGCCTATCAGGACTACAAGCGGCTGTTTTCGGGCCCACGCTGGGACAAGCTCGCGGCCAAGGGCGCAAAACCGCAGCGCTTGCTGTGGGCTTCGACCGGCACCAAGAACAAGGAGTACAGCGACGTCCTCTATGTCGAGGAGCTGATCGGCCCCAACACCGTCAACACCGTGCCGCCGGCGACGCTGGACGCGTTCCGCGACCATGGCAAACCGCGCGACAGCCTCGAGGAGAATGTCGAGGATGCGAGGCACGTTCTGACTGAACTGGAAAAGTCCGGCATCTCGCTCGATGCGATCACGGCCGAACTGGTCAAGGACGGCGTCAAACTGTTCGCGGACGCCGCCGACAAGCTCTATGGCGCGGTGGCGCACAAGCGCGCCGCCGTGCTCGGCGCCAGGATCGACCATCAGGCGATGGCGCTCGGCGGCCACATCAACAAGGCCGTCGAGAAAGCGACCGAAGACTGGCGCGCCTCGGCAAAGATCCGCCGGCTCTGGCAGCACGACAAATCGATCTGGACCGGCACCGACGAGGACAAGTGGCTGGGCTGGCTGAACGCCGCGGCGGCAGCCGATATCGCCGCCTACGAGGATTACGCAGGCAAGGTCAAGGGACAGAATTTTTCCGACGCCGTGGTGCTCGGCATGGGCGGATCGAGCCTCGGCCCCGAAGTGCTGGCGGCGACGTTTGCGAAAAAACCCGGCTTCCCGAAATTGCATGTGCTGGATTCGACCGATCCCGCGCAGGTCCGCAGCCTTCAGGCCAAGATCAACCTCGCCAACACCGTGTTCATCGTCTCCAGCAAGTCCGGCGGCACCACCGAGCCGAACGTGATGAAGGACTATTTCTTCGCCCGGGTGTCGGAGACGATCGGCGCGGAGAAAGCCGGTCATCGATTCATCGCGGTGACCGATCCCGGCTCGTCGCTGGATAAGGTTGCGGCCAAGCAGGGCTTTGCGCGCGTCTTTCATGGCGATCCCACCATCGGCGGACGCTACTCCGTGCTGTCGCCGTTCGGACTGGTGCCGGCGGCCACCGCCGGCATCGACGTTCGCGCCTTGATCAAACACACGCTGGCGATGGTGCGCTCCTGCGGGCCGGACGTGCCGCCGCAGGAAAATCCGGGCGTGCAGCTCGGGCTCGCGATGGGGCTTGCCGGCCTCGAAGGCCGCGACAAGGTGACGATCGCCTCGTCCAGGAAGATCGCCGATTTCGGCGCCTGGGCCGAGCAGCTGATCGCCGAATCCACCGGCAAGGAAGGCAAGGGCCTCGTCCCGATCGACGGCGAGCCGCTCGGCGATCCCACACTCTACGGCAACGACCGGTTCTTCATCGATATCCGGACCGAGGGCGAAGACGACGCCGCCCATGACGACAAGCTTGCCGCACTGGAAAAGGCCGGCCATCCCGTGGTCCGCATCGTCATGAAATCGATCGACCACATCGGCCAGGAATTTTTTCGCTTCGAGATGGCAACCGCGGTCGCGGGCAGCGTGCTCGGCATCAACCCGTTCAACCAGCCCGACGTCGAGGACGCCAAGGTCAAGACCCGCGAATTGACCGCGGCGTTCGAAAAATCCGGACAACTGCCCGCCGAGACGCCCGTGGTATCCACGGCGCAGGCCGACCTTTACACCGACGACAACAACGCCGCCGCGCTGCGCAAGGCGGGCGCCGACGGCGACCTCGGCTCCTGGCTGAAGGCGCATCTCGCGCGCGCCAAGGCCAATGATTACGTGGCGCTGCTCGCCTATATCGAACGCGACGCCGCGCATATCGAAGACCTGCAGCAAATGCGGCTGGAAGTGCGCGAAAAGCGCCATGTCGCGACCTGCGCCGAATTCGGCCCGCGCTTCCTGCATTCCACCGGGCAAGCCTACAAGGGCGGACCCGACAGCGGCGTGTTCCTGCAGATCACGGCCGACGATGCCAGGGATCTCGCGGTGCCCGGCCAGAAGGCGACGTTCGGCATCATCAAGGCGGCGCAGGCGCGCGGCGATTTCGATGTGCTGACCGAACGCGGCCGCCGCGCCCTGCGCGTGCACCTCAAGGGCGATCTCGAGGCGGGCCTGAAAATGCTCGACAGCGCAATCCAGGACGCATTGAACTAAGGATCAAAAAGATGCAGCTCGGCATGATCGGCTTGGGACGGATGGGCGGCAATATCGTCCGCCGCCTGATGAAGCATGGACACACCACCGTCGTTTACGACAAGGACGCCAAGGCGGTGAGCGCCATTGCGGCTGACGGCGCAGCCGGCACCGGCTCCCTGGAGGATTTCGTCAAGAAGCTGCAAAAACCGCGCACCGCCTGGGTGATGCTGCCGGCCGGCAAGATCACCGAGGCCACCATCGATGCCTTGTCGAAACTGATGGAGCGCGGCGACGTCATCATCGACGGCGGCAACACTTTTTGGCAGGACGACGTTCGCCGCGGCAAGGCGCTGAAGGAGCGCGGCATTCACTATATCGACGTCGGCACTTCGGGTGGCGTGTGGGGCATCGAGCGCGGCTATTGCATGATGATCGGCGGCGACAAGGCGGTGGTCGAGCGCCTCGATCCGATCTTCGCGGCAATGGCGCCGGGGATCGGCGATATTCCGCGCACGGCAGGACGCGAGGGTCGCGACCCCCGCATCGAGCAGGGTTACATTCACGCCGGCCCGGTCGGCGCCGGGCATTTCGTCAAGATGGTTCACAACGGCATCGAATACGGCCTGATGCAGGCCTATGCCGAGGGTTTCGACATCCTCAAGAACGCCAATATCGAAGCACTGCCGCCGGAGCATCGCTTCGATCTCGACATCGCCGACATCGCCGAGGTGTGGCGGCGCGGCAGCGTGATTCCCTCATGGCTGCTCGACCTCACGGCCTCGGCGCTGGCGGAGAACCACACGCTGGACGAATATTCCGGCTTCGTCGAGGACTCCGGCGAGGGCCGCTGGACCGTCAATGCGGCGATCGACGAGGCGGTGCCGGCCGAGGTGCTGACCGCGGCCTTGTTCGCGCGCTTTCGCTCGCGCAAGGAACATACCTTCGCCGAAAAGATTCTCTCCGCGATGCGCGCCGGTTTCGGGGGCCACAAGGAACCGCAGCAGCATCCCGATCCGGCGCGACAGAACGCGCCCGACATCGTCAAACCAAAGGCCAGCCGTTCGTGACAGACGCGCTTCCACAACAGACCCAGCTAACCAGCCAGAAGAAGCCGGACCCCTGCTCCTTCGTGATCTTCGGCGCCACCGGCGACCTGACACACCGGCTGGTGATTCCATCCCTGTATAACCTCGAGGCGGCCGGGTTGTTGCCCGATAAATTCTGCGTGGTCGGCGTCGCCCGCAACGGCATGTCGAACGACGATTTGCGCGACAGCCTGATGCAGGGCCTGCGCCAATTCGCCACCCGCCCGGTGGACGACGCCATCGCCAAGCGGCTTCTGGAATGCGTCACCTGCATCGAGGCCGATCCGAAGGATGCTGCCTCGTTCGATGCGATGCGGTCACAGATCGAAAAGCTGGAGGCCGCGCGCAAGACCGGCGGCAACCGGTTGTTCTACCTGGCGACGCCGCCGAATGCGTTCGCGCCGATCGCCCGCGAGCTCGGCCGCAGCGGCTTGCTGAAAGAGGAAGAAGGCGGCCCGTGGCACCGGCTGGTGGTCGAAAAGCCGTTCGGCACCGACCTCGCCTCCGCCAAGGCTCTGAATGCCGAGCTCCTGAAAATCGTCGACGAGCACCAGATCTACCGGATCGATCATTATCTCGGCAAGGAAACCGTCCAGAACATCCTGGTGCTGCGCTTCGCCAACGGCATGTTCGAGCCGATCTGGAATCGCAACCACATCGACCACGTCCAGATTACCGTCGACGAGAAGCTCGGCGTCGGTCACCGCGGCAGCTTCTATGATGCGACGGGCGCGCTGCGCGACATGGTGCCGAACCATCTGTTCCAGCTGCTGTCGCTGGTGGCGATGGAGCCGCCGGCGCGGTTCGACGCGCAGGCCGTGCGTTCGGAAAAAGCCGAGGTGCTGGCGGCGATCCAGAGCCAGAACGAGGAAGAAGCCCTGCGCAATTCCGTGCGCGGGCAGTATCTGGGGGGCACGATCGAGGGCGTGGAAATCCCGGATTATCGCAAGACCGAGGACGTCAGGCCGGACAGTACGACCGAGACCTACGTCGCGCTGAAGCTTGCCATCGACAACTGGCGCTGGGCCGGCGTGCCGTTTTATCTGCGCACCGGCAAGGCGCTCGGCATCAAGCGCACCGAAGTCGCGATCAAGTTCAAGCAGGCGCCGTTCGCCATGTTCATGAACACCCCGGTCGACGTGCTGGCGGAAAACTACCTGATGATCGGCGTCGAGCCCACCGAAGGTATCTCGCTGCAATTCAACACCAAGGTGCCCGGCCCCGCGATCAGGATCAGCGGCGTCGAGATGAAATTCCGTTACAAGGACTACTTCAAGGCCGAGCCGTCGACCGGCTACGAGACGTTGATTTACGACTGCATGATCGGCGACAACATCCTGTTCCAGCGCGCCGACAGCGTCGAAGCCGGCTGGCAGGCGGTGCAGCCGTTCCTCGATGCCTGGAAGAAGGCCGGCGCCAAGGGCCTGGAATTCTACAAGGCCGGCAGCGAAGGTGCGCCCGGCGCGGACGAACTCTTGAAGCGCGACGGCCGCCACTGGCGCAAGCTCGGTTGAGCAGGATGGCCCCGCGCAGCAATCGCCAGATCATCGCCGTCGCCGATCCGGCCGCGCTCGCAAAAGCCGCGGCCGATCGGATCATCGCCGGGATGGCCGCCAAGCCGGGTCGCGTGGCGATCTGTCTGACCGGCGGATCGAGCCCGAAGCAACTCTATCAATTGCTGGCGACGGACGGCTACCGAAGCCGGATTCCATGGGACCGCGTGCACTGGTTCATCGGCGACGAGCGATTTGTCCCCGCCGGCGATCCCCTGAACAATATGGGGATGGCGCGGCACATCTTTCTGGATCGGTTTGCGCCGATCGAAAACATCCACCCGATTCCGACCGAGGCCGCCAATCCCGCCGCCGCCGCGCTGCGCTATGAAAGCGAACTCAAATCGTTCCATGGCGCGGATCGATTGGACCCCGCGCGGCCGCTGTTCGATACCGTGCTGATGGGGGTCGGACCCGACGGCCATACTGCCTCGCTGTTTCCGGGCTATCCCGCCACGCAGGAGACCGAACGCTGGGTGGTCGGCGTGCCGCAGGCGCATGTCGAACCCTTCGTGCCGCGGGTGACGCTGACCTTTCCTGCGCTCAGCTCCTGCCGGGAAATGCTGTTCGAGATGGCTGGCCCCGAAAAGCGCGCGATCTTGACGCGCCTGCTCGCAGGCGAGAACCTGCCGGCCAATCGCGCGCATTCCATTGGCGAGACCATTTGGCTCGTGGATCAGGCTGCGCTGCCGGAGAATTTTCGTGGCCACTGAGACAGCCAACATGCCGGGCGCGCTGATCGTGATGGGCGTATCGGGTTCGGGTAAGACCACCATCGGAGAAAAACTCGCTGAGCGTCTAGGTTGGCGTTACGAAGACGGCGATACGTTTCATCCCAAAGGCAATGTCGCCAAGATGAGTGCCGGCCATCCCCTGACCGACGAAGACCGCTGGCCCTGGCTGCGGGCGATCGCCGCCGAAATCGACCGGCTCTGCGCGGCCCATGAGCCTGCGGTGATCGGCTGCTCGGCGCTGAAGCGCGACTATCGCGATATCCTCGTGCATGGACGAAGCGACGTCCGGATCGTCTATCTCGCTGGCACGCAGGAATTGATCGCGGACCGGCTCGCCCATCGCAAGGGCCACTTCATGCCGGCGGGATTGCTGAAGAGCCAGTTCGAGACCCTTCAACCCCCGGGCGCCGATGAGAACCCGATCACCGTCTCCATCGACGCATCCGTCGACGCCGTCGTCGACGACATCGTGCGCCAGCTCAAGCCTGCTGCCATGGGCCGCAGCGAACCCGGCAGGAACCGCGCATGACCCGTATCGCCCTTGTCGTGTCCGACGTCGACGGCACGCTCGTGACCAAGAACAAGATATTGACCGATGCGGCCAAGGCCGCGGTGGCGCGGCTGCGCGAGACCGGCATCGGCTTCACCATCGTCAGCAGCCGCCCGGCCATCGGCATGGGGTTTCTGATCGGGCCGCTCGCGCTCACGCTCCCGATCGGCGCCTTCAACGGCAGTTCGATCGTCGATCCCGCGCTGAAGCCGATCGAACAGCATCTGATTCCCGCTGGCATCGCGCAGCGCAGCCTCGATGTCCTCAACGAATTCGGCGTCGATGTCTGGCTGTTCACCAACGACAAATGGCTCACCAGAAATCCTGACGGCGAATATGTCGGGCATGAAAAGCTCGCCATCAAGCACGATCCGACGATCGTTGCGGATTTCACGCCGTTTTTGGCGAACGCCTGCAAGATCGTCGGCTCGAGCTCCGACTTCCCGATGCTTGCGCGATGCGAAGCCGCGATGCAGGCCGCGGTCGGCGCGGAGGCGACCGCAGTACGTTCGCAGCACTATTATCTCGACGTCACCCCGCCCGGCTGCGACAAGGGCACCTTCGTCGAGACGATGGCGAAGCGGCTCGGCATCGCGACCTCGGCGGTCGCCACCATCGGCGACATGCAGAACGATCTGGCGATGTTCCGCAAGAGCGGCCTGTCGATCGCGATGGGAAATGCGACCGACGACGTCAAGCGGCAGGCGAAGCTCGTCACGGCCTCGAACGAGGATGAGGGGTTTGCCAGGGCGATCGAGATGATCTTGAAGGATAACCAGAAGGGTTGATCGTTCGCGAGGTTCTCCCCTCACGTCGATCTCTGCACCGCGGGCTTTTCGTGGGCCTTCTTGGCGTCGCTGAGGTTGTGCGCGGTATTGATCAGCGCGATATGGGTCAGCGCCTGCGGGAAATTGCCGGTCTGGCGCGCGAGGCCGGGATCGTATTCCTCGGCCAACAGCCCGAGATCGTTGGCCACCGCCACTACGCGATCGAACAGCGCCTGCGCCTTGTCGAGCTCGCCGGCCAGCACATAGGCGTCGGCGAGCCACAGGCTGCACGCCAGAAACGCGCCCTCGATCGGCTGCTTCTCATCCGAGATTTCGCGCGGATCGTGCCGCAGCACGAAGCCGTCCCGCATCATGTGCTTTTCGAGCGCCGCCAGGGTACCGCGAACCCGCGGGTCGGAGGCCGGCAGGAAACCCACGGCCGGCATCAATAGGATGCTGGCATCGAGTAATTGCGAGCCGTAGGATTCGATGAAGGAATTTTGCTCGGGATCAAAGCCCCTTGCGCAGACATCGCGACAGATTTCGTCGCGCAGCATCCGCCAGCGCTCGAGCGGCGCCTCGAAGCCGAACCTTTCGGCGCCCTTGATGGCTCGATCGAACGCGACCCAGGTCATGACTTTCGACGAGACATAGTGCCTGGGCTCCCCGCGTCGCTCCCAGATGCCGTGATCCGGCTGGTCCCATACCTTCTCGAGATGCTCGATCACCGCGCGTGCGAGCGCCCAGGTTTCCTCATCGAGTTTCAGCTCAGCGATGCGCCACTGGTAGAACGTATCGATCAATTCGCCGTAGACGTCGAGCTGCAGCTGGGCATGCGCGGCATTGCCGATCCGGACGGGACGCGCGCCTTCATAGCCCGACAGCCAGTCCGCCTCCCATTCCAGCAGGCGCCGTTGGCCGAGGATGCCGTACATGATCTGCATGTTGGCCGGCCAACCGGCCGCGGCGCGCAGCAGCCAATTGTGCCAGGCCAGCGCCTCCTCGGTGTAACCGGAATTCATCAACGCCAGTAGCGTGAAGGTGGCATCACGCAGCCAGCAAAAGCGATAATCCCAGTTTCGTTGTCCCCCGAGCTTTTCCGGCAATGATGTCGTCGGCGCCGCGACAATGCCGCCGGTCGGCTCGTAGGTCAGCGCCTTCAGCGTGATCAGCGAACGCAGCACCAGGTCGCGGTTGTCGCCATGATAGGTGCAACGGCTGCACCACTCGGTCCAGAAGTCCTCGGTGTCCTGCAAGGCCTGCGCCGGGTCGATCGGCGCCGGGACCGGCAGGTGCGAAGGCCCGTAGGTGAGCACGAAGGGCATGGTTTCGCCCTCGCCCACCTCGAACTCGGCCACCGTCGTCAAATCCTCGCCGCGGGTCTCGACCGGCGTGCGCAGCACGGTCATGTCCTGCCCGGCAATCGCCAGCAGCGCGCCGTCCTCGGTTTTCCTGACCCAGGGAATATCGGCACCGAAGCCGAACCGGATCACGAGTTGCATCGTCAACTTGACCCGCCCGCGTATCCCCCGCACCAGCCGCACCACGTCGGAGGCATGGCCGCGCGGCGGCATGAAATCGATCAGCGCGACCTCGCCGCCCGCGGTCACAAACCGCGTCTCCAGGATCAGTGTATTGTCCCAGTAGCGGCGCGAGGAATTTGTCACCTTTTCGGTCGGCGCGATCAGCCAGCGGCCGTTGCGGTGGGTACCGAGCAGGCCCGAGAAACAGGCATCGGAATCGAACGCCGGCCAGCACAGCCAGTCGATCGAGCCGTCGCGGCCGACCAGCGCCGCGGTCTGGCAATCTCCGATCAACCCATAATCTTCGATCCGGCTGGACAAGGTTTAATCCCGTCGAGATAATTCAAAATGTCAGACCGCGGCGCAGCTCCGCTCCGATGTCGCGGCCTTGAGCGCGGCAACGTCGATTGCCTCGGCAATCCGGTCGATTGCGACCGGCAGCCGCTGCCGCCAGTTCGGGTGTTCGTTGACGGTGCCGGGAATATTGGGCTGGTCGACCACCCCCAACAGATCCTCCAGAGAGATCGCCAGCAGGCGGGAGTGGGTCCGCGCCAGGAAACCCGCCACCGCATAGAGATCGTCACGATTGATGGCGTGATGACGCAGGATGTCGGACAGCATGGTCAGGGCATGCCACCTGGCGTCGTCGCTCTCGCCCGGATCGATGCCGAGCGAACGTTTCATCTTCAGATCGCTGAACGAGCGCCAGCCCGCATAGGTCGAGAGGTCGTGGGTGTTGAAGGTGACGAGCGCGTTGGGCAGATAGCGGTCGACATCGCGAAAGCTGCCGTCATCGTCGCGCTCGAACATCATCACCTGGTAGGACCAGATGCCCCAATCGGCCATCTCTTCGCGAAAACCTGAAGGCACGGTGCCGAGATCCTCGCCGATCACCACGCAGCGATTTGCGACGCTCTCCTGCGCGGCCGCCGCCAGCAGCGCCTCGAACGGCATCTGCACATAGGAGCCCGAATCGGCGGCAAAACCATGCGGCACCAGATAGAGCCGCTTCAGGCCGAGCACATGGTCGAGCCGGATCGCGCCGGCATGGCGCATCGAGGCCCGCAGCATTTCCCGGAACGGCTCGAACGACCTGATCTCGAGGCCGGCGGCATTGAAGCCGGCAAGGCCCCAGTTCTGGCCCGCGGTATTCAGGGGATCCGGCGGCGCGCCGACCGCGAGATGGCGCGAAATCGCCGCCTGCTCGTTCCAGGCATCGAAGCCGTCGGATTGCACACCGACGGCGACATCGAGATAGAGACCGACCTTCATGCCGAGCCGCCTCGCGTGGTGTTGGCAGGCCGCCAGCTGCCGGTCGGCCGCCCATTGCACGAATTCGACGAATTCGATCTCGGCCCCCTCCGGCCCCTCGCGCAGGCGCGCACATTTGGTCTCATCGGGCTGCCGCCATTCCTCCGGCCATTCCCACCACGGCTTGTTGAATTTGTGCCGGAGCACCTCAAAGCAGGCGAACCGCGACAGCAGCGGCGCGCGTTCGGCGCGGAATTGATCGAAATCCTGCCGGCGGTTGGCTTTGGGATGGGTCTTGAAGGCGTCGAAGGCAGAGCGCAGCGCGCGCCATTTCACCGCCGCGACCCCCACATAATCGACGATTTCGCTCGATCGCAGCCGGGCGATCGTACCCTTGCTCTCGGACGCACGCTGAAATCCTGGCAGTTTTTCGACATCGATATAGAGCGGATTGAGAAACAGCCGGCTGTTGGGCGAATAGGGGCTGCAATCGGCCGGCCGGTCGTCGAACAGCGCGTGCAGCGGATTGAGGCCGACGCCGCCGGCGCCCAACCGATTGGCAAGCTCGATCAGCGCTTCGAGGTCGGTGAAGTCGCCGATCCCCCAATTGCGCGCCGAGCGGACGCCGTAAAGCTGCACCGCCATCATCCAGCAGCGGTCGAAATCGCCGCCGAAAGCCCGCCTGGGCGCGACGATCAGCGGCACCTCTTCCGCGAACGAACTGGCATCGGTCAGTTCGGTCCGGTACGACCCCACGGGCAAATCGGGCCAGGCGATGGAGCGGCTGGATGTCTCGCCCTCAGCGATAACCTTAAGACCGTTAACGATTTTCCAGCGCAGCGGGAACGTGGCAGCCTGCTTGAGTTCGGTCCGCGCCGGCAGGCCGGAGCGGACCACCACCGCCCCTTCGACAAACCGGTGGGACAGGCGTACCGGCATGGCATCGACGATGATTTTCAGCGCGGCCGGATCCGTCACATGGCGGTGACCCTGACCGTCAATATATTCGGTCTGGATTCCGATCTGTTTGGCTTTGGCGAAGAGGTCCATTCGGCACGCGGTTTGCACGCGAAGCTCACTGGCTTCGCGAAATTCTGTAGGTAAAGGAAGAGGATAGCCGTGCTTAACTCTCAGGCCGCCCCGGCGTTCCACGGGAACCAATACCCCGCCAGCGGCTTTCTATATAGGTCCGGGGCGTCTCCTTTCCCATAAATCGAAACGGGACGTGTTTCCATGTCAATGGCATCACCGTGAACAAAACAACTCAATCTGTCGAGAGCGCCGCGGCCGGCGGCGCCTTCCATATCGAAGATGTCTATCCCCTGATCGACGGCGGCCGTTTCCCGGTGAAGCGTATCGTCGGCGAACGAGTCGAAGTCTGGGCGGATATCTATCGCGACGGACACGATGTCGTCAGCGCCGCGCTGATCTGGCGGCGCGAGCGCGACCGCGAATGGCGCCGCGAGCCAATGACCCATCACAGCAACGACCGCTGGGGCGGGTCGTTCGTGCCGGACCAGCCCGGTCGCCATGTCTATGCGATCGAGGCCTGGACCGACGAATTCGCCACCTGGCGGCGCGGCTTCGAACTGAAGCAGAAGGCCGGCGCCGACCTGACGCTGGATGCGATCGAGGGCGCCGGCATGCTGACCAAGGCGCAGTCCGGCGGTCAAGCCGCGGCCGCCGTCATCCTGAGACAATGTGAGGATTTCCTCCAGACCGGCGAGGCCGCGCCGCTTCTGACCGACGAATTGAAGGACGCGATGGCCGAGAGCCAGTTGCAGCCGGACCTGACGCGATCCCAGTTGTTTCCCCTGATGGTAGACCGGCCGCGTGCGCGAAACGGTGCATGGTACGAAATGATTCCGCGCAGCCAGGGCAAGACGCCCGGCCAGCACGGCACCTTCAGGGACAGCATCGCGCGGCTCCCCGATATCGCGGCGATGGGTTTTGACGTGGTCTACCTGACCCCGATCCATCCGATCGGCACCACCAATCGCAAGGGCCGAAACAATGCGGTGACCGCTGCCGCAGGCGATCCCGGAAGCCCGTACGCGATCGGTTCATCCGAGGGCGGTCACGACGCGGTGCATCCGGATCTCGGCACGCTGCAGGATTTCCGCGATTTCGTCGCGGCCTGCCGGCAACTCGATATGGAAGTGGCGCTCGACTTCGCCGTGCAATGCTCGCCCGATCACCCCTGGCTCAAGGCGCATCCGAAATGGTTCAGCCGCCGGCCGGACGGATCGATGCGCTACGCGGAAAATCCGCCCAAGAAATACGAGGACATCGTCAACCCCGATTTTTCGTCTGTTGATGCCGGCTCGCTCTGGAATGCGCTCCGCGACGTGGTCCTGTTCTGGATCGAACAGGGGGTGAAGATTTTCCGGGTCGACAACCCGCACACCAAACCGTTCCGGTTCTGGGAATGGCTGATCCATGACGTCCAGCTTCGCCATCCCGAAATCATCTTCCTCGCCGAGGCGTTCACGCGGCCGAAGCTGATGAAGGGACTCGCCAAGCTCGGCTTCACCCAGTCCTACACCTACTTCACCTGGCGGACCCAGAAGTGGGAGCTCGAGCAATACCTCAACGAATTAACGGCCTATCCGGAACACGATTTCTACCGCCCGAACTTCTTCGTCAACACGCCGGACATCCTGCCCTATCATCTGCAGAGCGGCGAACCCTGGATGTTCAAATCCCGCATAGCCCTTGCCGCCACGCTGTCCTCAAGCTACGGCATCTACAACGGCTTCGAGCTGCTCGAACACGAGCCGATCCCCGGCCGCGAAGAATATCTCGACTCGGAAAAATACGAAATCAAGGTGCGGGACTGGGACAGGCCGGGCAACATCAAGTCCTATATCGGCGGCCTCAATCGCGCGCGGCGGGAGAACGTAGCGCTGCAACAGACCGCCAACCTGCGCTTCCTTCCCGTCGATGACGGCAACATCATCGGCTTCGTCAAGGAATCGGTCGGCCGGACCAACAGCGTAGTCGCGGCGATCGCGCTGTCGCGCGACGTGCACGAGTTCTGGCTGGCGCTCGGCGACGTCCAGGTCGGCATGCCCGACGACCGCCGCCAGGTCGCGGCGCTGGAAAACCTGATGACCGGGGAACGTCATCCCGTCGAATGGGGCGGCATTCGGCTGCGGATCGATCCGGTGCGCGATCCCGCCATGCTCTTCCGCTGTCTGGCGTGAGGGCTGACATGAACCTTTTGTCATCCATCGACGCAACGGAACTGCCGGTAACCGCGCTGGACAACGACGAGCTGTGGTACAAGGACGCCATCATCTACCAGCTGCACGTCAAGGCCTTTGCCGACAGCAACAATGACGGCATCGGCGATTTCGCCGGCCTAACCGAAAAGCTCGGCTATCTGCAGGAACTCGGCGTGACGGCACTTTGGCTGCTGCCGTTCTATCCCTCGCCCGGCCGCGACGACGGCTACGACATCGCCGACTACGGCGCGATCAATCCCGATTTCGGGACCATGAAGGATTTCAAGCGCTTCATCGTCGAAGCCAAGAAGCGCGGCATGCGCGTCATCATCGAACTCGTCATCAACCACACCTCCGACCAGCACGACTGGTTCAAGCGCGCCCGCCGCAGCGATCCCAAATCCAGCGCCCGCAACTGGTATGTCTGGAGCGATACCGACCAGAAATACCAGGGCACGCGGATCATCTTCACCGACACCGAGAAATCGAACTGGACCTGGGACACCGAGGCTGGCGCCTTCTTCTGGCACCGCTTCTTCTCGCACCAGCCGGATCTCAATTTCGATAATCCGCGCGTGGTCAGCGCGCTCGTCCAGGTGATGAAACGCTGGCTCGATACCGGCGTCGACGGGTTCCGGCTCGACGCCATTCCCTATCTGTGCGAGCGCGACGGCACCAATAACGAGAACCTGCCGGAGACCCACGCCATCATCCGCAAGCTGCGCGCCGAGCTCGATGCCTACGCCAAGGGCAAGGTGCTGCTGGCCGAGGCCAATCAATGGCCGGAGGACGTGCAGGAATATTTCGGCAAGGGCGATGAATGCCAGATGGCCTATCATTTCCCGCTGATGCCGCGGATCTACATGGCGATCGCCCAGGAGGATCGTTTTCCAATCACCGACATCCTGCGCCAGACCCCGGACATCCCGCCCAATTGCCAGTGGGCGCTGTTCCTGCGCAACCATGACGAACTGACGCTGGAGATGGTCACCGACGTCGAGCGCGATTATCTGTGGTCGACCTATGCCAACGACCCCCGCGCCCGCATCAATCTTGGGATCAGGCGGCGGCTGGCGCCTTTGATGGACAACGACCGGCGCAAGATCGAGCTGATGGATTCGCTGCTGTTGTCGTTCCCGGGCACGCCGATCATCTATTACGGCGACGAGATCGGCATGGGCGACAACATCTATCTTGGCGACCGCAATGGCGTACGCACGCCGATGCAATGGTCGCCGGACCGCAATGGCGGCTTTTCCCGCGCCGATCCGGCGCGACTTTACGCGCCGACCATCATGGATCCGGTCTATGGCTATGAGGCGGTCAATGTCGAGGCGCAGTCGCACAGCCTGTCGTCGCTGTTGAGCGCCACCAAGCGGCTGATTTCGGTGCGCAAGTCGACGCTGGCGTTCGGGCGCGGCACCATGACATTCATCCGCCCGGCCAACCGCTCGGTACTTGCCTATGTCAGGCAGTACCAGGATGAGGTGATCCTCTGCGTCGCCAACCTGTCGCGCTCGGCGCAGGCCACCGAACTCGACCTGTCGGCCTGGAAGGACCGCATCCCGCTGGAGATGCTTGGCCGCACCCGCTTTCCGGCCATCGGCGAATTGCCTTACATGATCACGCTGGCGCCCTATGGCTTCTACTGGTTCCAGCTCAAGCAGCGCGACAAGTCCGAGCGCGCCGCACCCTCGGTGGTTCCCGAGTTCGAAACCCTGGTGGTGCCGCTCGGCGCGACCTGGGTGTCGCTGGCCCGTGCCCGCGGCGTGTTCGAACGCGACGTGCTGCCCGGACACCTGGCGCGAACCCGCTGGTATCCGGAGCGCTCGCCAAATGCCATTCAACCCGTCCTGACCTCGGCGATCCCGTTCTGCGATATCGGCGACAACCGCCCCTATCTTGCCTTCTTCGAAGCGACGCAGCGCGGCGCCGCCGCGCGATACGTCCTGCCGATGCAGATCGAATGGGTGCGCTTCGATCGCGAACACTATAACCCGCGCGCATTGGCGGCCGTGCGTCAGGGCGCACGGGAAGGAACGCTGCTGGATGTCGCGTCCGACCATATCTTCATCGCGTTGTTGCTGCGCAATCTGCGCGAGAACCTGACTGTCGAGGAGAACGGCGTGAGCCTGGAATTCAGGCCAACCAGCAAGTTTTCCGATAAACCGGTCACCACTCCCGAGCACATCCGGGCCGTCGAAACCGAACAGTCCAACAGCACGGCGCTGGTCGACAACGAATATGTGGTCAAGGTCTATCGCAAGCTGGTGTCCGGCATCAATCCGGAGATCGAGATCGGCCGGTTCCTGACCGAGGTCGCGGGTTTCGCCAATACGCCGGCGCTGCTCGGCAGCGTCGAACTGGTCGAAGGCGACGACAGGAGCGCGATCGCCGTCGTTCACGCCTTCGTCCAGAACCAGGGCGACGCGTGGACCGTCACGTCGGCCTATCTCGATCGCTTTGTCGATGAACAGCGCGTACTCGCGAGCAGCGAAAATTCCGGCGAAAGCGAGGAGCAGGTCTCCTATCTGCGCTATATGTCGCAAACCGGAAGACGCGTCGCCGAGATGCACCTGGCGCTCGCCGCAAGCCAGGAATTTCCGGATTTCACGCCGGAGCCGACAGGCCGCGCGGACGTGCAGCGCTGGATTGAGGAGTTGGTGGCCCGCGCGGAACGGGTCTTCGACGCCCTGAAGCAACGGCGCGATACGAT
>NZ_DATHOP010000181.1:0-23859 GCF_035484855.1 Bradyrhizobium sp. | reverse complement strand
GTCGGCCTTGCAGCGCTTGCAGGCGTGTTGTCGGCGCCGATCAATCAGGTGCGGCCGCTGATGGGCGAAAATGTGATCATCGTGGTGTTCGCGGTGGTGGTGATCGGCGGCATGGGTTCGATCATGGGATCGATCGTCACGGGTTTTGCGCTCGGCGTGATCGAGGGTTTGACCAAATACTTCTATCCTGAAGCCTCCAACACCGTGGTGTTCGTCCTGATGGTGCTGGTGTTGCTGGTGAAGCCGACAGGACTTACAGGACGGGCGGCCTGACATGACGGCGATGACCGACGATACCATTCCGGTGACCCCGCGCGCGATCCGCGACGAGATGATCGCGTTCGCCGTCATGACGGCGATGCTGGCGATCGTGCCGTTTACCGGACTCTATCCGTTCTTCGTGATGCAGGCGCTGTGCTTTGCGCTGCTGGCCTGCGCCTTCAATCTCCTGATCGGCTATGGCGGATTGCTGTCGTTCGGCCACGCGATGTTCCTGGGGACGGCGGGCTATGTCTCCGGACACGCGCTGAAAGTCTGGGGCCTGTCGCCCGAACTTGGAATCCTGGCCGGCACCGCCGCTTCCGGCGGGCTTGCCGTCATCACCGGGCTCGTCGCGATCCGCCGCCAGGGCATCTATTTCGCGATGATCACGCTCGCCTTGTCGCAGCTGTTGTATTTCATCTATGTGCAGGTGCCGTTCACCCATGGCGAGGACGGCATCCAGGGCATTCCGCAGGGCTACCTGTTCGGCATTTTCAACCTCGCCAACTCAACTATCCTCTATTACGTCGTGCTCGCCGGTTTCCTGCTGGGCTTCCTGCTGATCTTTCGCACCATCAACTCGCCATTCGGCGAGGTGCTGAAGGCGATCCGCGAGAATGAGCCGCGCGCGATCTCGCTCGGCTACAAGACCGATCAGTACAAGCTGCTTGCCTATATCCTGTCGGGAACGCTGGCGGGACTGGCCGGCGCGCTGAAGGTGTTCGTTGCGCAGAATGCCTCATTGACCGACGTCGAAGTGGGGATGTCCGGGCAGATCGTGCTGATGACGCTGGTCGGCGGCCTCGGCACCGTGTTCGGCCCGGTGATCGGCGCCTTCATCATCGTCGCCATGCAGCAATATCTGTCCGGCCTCGGGCAGTGGGTCACGGTGATCCAGGGTGCCGTCTTCGTGGTCTGCGTCTTGACCTTCCGCCGCGGTATCGTTGGCGAGATCGCGCATTTCTTCCGCCGCTCGCTCTGACGGCCGAGAATTTCCGGAACTTTTTCCGGCGCCACAAATCGGTGGATGACCCGGTTGTTTGAGCGGCCGGTGACGTGCTTTCCCGGGAAATGGTCTATGACAGTTTTGTGACAGGCCGCCCGGCCAGCCCGTTTCTCGGACATGGACATTTTCCGATGCTGCGTTGGTTTCGCGCCCTTCTCCCGCGGGAGGAGCGGTTTTTCGAACTGTTCGCCCGCCATGCGCAAACCTGCGTGCAGGGCGCGCTGGCCTTGCGGGGCATGCTGCGGGGTGGCGAGGAGACGCCGGTGTTCTGCCAGCGCGTCAACCAGCTCGAAAACGACGCCGACAACATCACCCGCGAGGTTTTGACCGCGGTGCGCCGCACCTTCATCACCCCGTTCGACCGCGGCGACATCAAGAACCTGATCACCGCGATGGACGACGCCATCGACCAGATGCAGCAGACCGCCAAGGCCGTCATCCTGTTCGAGGTTCGCACCTTCGAGCCGCCGATGCGCGAGATGGGGACGCTGCTGGTCGAATGCGCCAACCTGGTCGGCCGCGCGCTGCCGTTATTGCAGGCGATCGGCGACAATGTCGCGATGCTGACCGCGATTACCGAGGAACTGACCAAGCTGGAAGGCCGCGTCGACGATCTCCACGACATCGGGCTGAAGGAGCTGTTCCTCAAGCATCGCAATGCCAACGTCATGGATTTCATCGTCGGCGCCGAGATCTACGATCATCTCGAGAAGGTTGCCGACCGCTTCGACGACGTCGCCAACGAGATCAACTCGATCGTGATCGAACAGGTATAGGGCAGGGCCATCAGGTGGACGCCGCGATTGGTCTTCCCATCCTGGTCGGATTGATCGCGGTCGCGTTGTTGTTCGACTTCCTCAACGGGTTGCACGACGCCGCCAATTCGATCGCGACCATCGTCTCGACGCGGGTGCTGCGGCCGCATTACGCGGTGTTCTGGGCGGCGTTCTTCAACTTCGTCGCCTTCACGGTATTCGGGCTCAACGTCGCCCATACCATCGGCACCGGCATCGTCGAACCCAGCATTATCGATACGCAGGTGATCTTCGCCGCCCTGGTCGGCGCCATCGTCTGGAACCTGATCACCTGGGGATTGGGCATCCCGTCTTCCTCCTCGCACGCGCTGATCGGCGGACTGGTCGGCGGCGGCATGGCCAAGGCCGGGCTGTCGGCAGCGGTCTGGAGCGGGCTGTCGAAGACGCTGCTGGCGATCGTGCTGTCGCCGGTGATCGGCTTCCTGCTGGCGATGATGCTGGTCGCGATCGTGTCCTGGGCCTCGGTCCGCTCGACGCCGTTCGCGGTCGACCGCGCCTTCCGTATCCTGCAATTCGCCTCCGCCTCGCTGTATTCGCTGGGCCATGGCGGCAACGACGCGCAGAAGACCATGGGCATCATCGCGGTGCTGCTGTTTTCCCAGGGGCAGCTCGGTAGCGAGTTCTTCGTTCCGTTCTGGGTGGTGCTGGCCTGCCAGGCCTCGATGGCGCTGGGCACGCTGATGGGCGGCTGGCGCATCGTCCGCACCATGGGATTGCGGATCACCAAGCTGACGCCGATGCAGGGATTTTGCGCGGAGACCGGGGGTGCGGCCACCCTGTTCATGGCGACCCTTCTCGGCGTGCCCGTTTCGACCACACACACCATCACCGGCGCCATCGTCGGCGTCGGCGCGGCGCGGCGGGTCTCGGCGGTGCGCTGGAACGTGGCAAGCTCGATCGTCTACGCCTGGATCATCACCATTCCGGCTTCCGCCGGCGTCGCGGCGCTGACCTATTGGGCGGTGTCGCTGCTGCGATAATACCCGCTGACCTGATTGGCGTTTTGAACCCGGAATCCCCATATGGGGCATGCCGATCCCGCTTGATCCGCCCCGCTTTCCCTGCCACACGCTCTGGCCCATGACCGATCTCGCCGTATCAGCCGAATCGCCGCCCCGTTCCGCGCTCGCCCAGGAAGTGGCGCGGCGGCGAACTTTTGCGATTATCTCCCATCCCGACGCCGGCAAGACCACGCTGACCGAAAAACTGCTGCTGTTCGGCGGCGCCATCAATCTCGCCGGCCAGGTCAAGGCCAAGGGCGAGCGGCGCAACACCCGTTCCGACTGGATGAAGATCGAGCGCGAGCGCGGCATCTCGGTGGTCACCTCGGTGATGACCTTCGAATTCGAGGACGTGGTGTTCAACCTGCTGGACACGCCCGGCCACGAGGATTTTTCCGAGGACACCTATCGCACGCTGACGGCGGTGGATTCGGCCGTGATGGTGATCGACGCCGCGAAAGGCATCGAGGCGCGGACCCGAAAATTGTTCGAGGTGTGTCGTCTCAGGGACATTCCCATCATCACCTTCATCAACAAGATGGACCGCGAGAGCCGCGACACCTTCGACCTGCTCGACGAGATCGAGAAGACGCTGGCGCTCGACACCACGCCGATGACCTGGCCGGTCGGCCGCGGCCGCGATTTCCTCGGCACCTACGACGTCGTCAATGGCGGGGTGCGGCTATTGGAAGGCGGCGGCGCCAAGACCGGCGCTGCGCAACAGATCGATATTTCCGAACTGGCCGGCCGCAACGCCAATCTCGACGTCGGCGCGATCAAGGAAGAGCTTTCGCTGGTGTCGGAAGCCTGCAAGCCGTTCGAGCTGGAAGCGTTTCGCGAGGGCCATCTGACGCCGGTCTATTTCGGCAGCGCGCTGCGCAATTTCGGCGTCGGCGATCTCCTGGAAGGGCTCGGCAAATTCGCGCCGCCGCCGCGGGCGCAGGAAAGCAATTTGCGCAAGGTCGAGGCGGCGGAGCCGCGCATGAGCGCCTTCGTGTTCAAGATCCAGGCCAACATGGATCCGAACCATCGCGACCGCATCGCCTTCGCGCGGCTGTGCTCCGGGAAACTCACCCGCGGCATGAAGGCCAAACTGGTGCGCACCGGCAAGAACATGAGCCTGTCGAGCCCGCAATTCTTCTTTGCCCAGGACCGCGCGCTGGCGGACGAGGCCTTCGCCGGCGACGTCGTCGGCATTCCCAACCACGGCACGCTGCGGATCGGCGACACGCTGACCGAAGGCGAGGACCTCACCTTCGTCGGCGTGCCGTCGTTCGCGCCGGAGATCGTGCGAAGGGTGCGGCTGACGGATGCGATGAAGGCCAAGAAGCTGAAAGAGGCGCTGCAGCAGATGTCGGAGGAGGGCGTGGTGCAGGTGTTCCGGCCGCGCGACGGCGCGCCGGCCCTGGTCGGCGTGGTCGGCCCGCTGCAACTCGACGTGCTAAAGGCGCGACTGGACGCCGAATATACCCTGCCGGTGGAGTTCGAGGTGAGCGAGTTTCAGCTGGCGCGCTGGATCTCCTCCGACGATCGCAAGAAGCTGGAAGCCTTCATCGCCGCCAACGGCTCCGGCGTCGCCGACGACGTCGACGGCGATCCCGTGTTCCTGGCCAGGAACGAATTCTACCTCGGCTACACCAAGGAACGCGCCGAGGGCATCACCTTCTCCAGCGTCAAGGACGTGAAGAAGAAGGCGTGACGAGCGAGCGCACGTTTGCGTTCAGCTGATCTCGTCGCCCTCCGCGATACTGGGTCGCCCGGTCGAGGGTCTGTCTTTCAGTTCGTCATGGCCGGGCATAGCCGTCCGAAGGACGGCGTCGCTTCCGCTCGCCTATGCCCGGCCATCCACGTCTTTGCCGGCAGAACGACAGAAAGGCGTGGATCACCGGGACAAGCCCGGTGATGACGAAATTGGACCATTGAACGCAGGGTTGTGAACACGAGCGGTCTTGATACTGGCCGCCGTGGGCGTCATTTTTGCGTTTCACTTTGCTTGCAGGGCTCGCCCCATGCTCCGTCGCGTTGCTTTCGTTTTGACCATTACTATCGCGGCAATGCTCGCCGCCGGCTCGGCCTATGCCCGACACCGGCATCAGCTCGACGCCACGCCGTTTTCGCACGCGCCCTGCAGCGTGCTGTCCCACCATCCCTGTACGCCGTCGTTCTGCAGCGTGCTCAGCCACGGCCCCTGCATTCCCGAGATCGACTATCCCTACGGCGAAAACCTGCAGCTCACGATCGATACCGTGCCGCCGCCCGAGGATGCCGCCAAATACCAGAAACCCAACCACGATCTCGACACCATCGGCGACCTGTTTTCGGCGCTGCGCGCCTGCTGGTCGCCGCCGCCGGCAGACGCCGCGCGGGAGGGCATGCAGATGACGGTGCGCTTCAGCTTCAAGCGCTCCGGTGAGCTGATCGGGCCGCCGCGCATGACCTTTGCGACGGCGGGCGTGCCCGCGGATGTCCGCGACACCTATCTGAAGGCGATCAATTCGTCGCTCGATGCCTGCGTGCCGCTGAAATTCACCGGCAGCCTCGGCGGCTCGCTGGCGGGCCGGCCGATAGCGATCCGCTATGTCGACAATCGCGTATTGGGGAAACAATCGGCAACGCCGTGAGGCCGGTCGGCGGTAGCCATGGATGTGGATAGGCTGGTAAGCAAGACGCCGGCTGGGTGCGCTCGCCCCAATGGGATAAAGCTTGCGGAGAGGAAACATCATGAAATCGGTAGTCGCACTTTATCTGGTGATCATGGCAGGCTCGTTCGGCGCGGCAACAGCTGCCCCGCAGAACGCTTTGCCGCCGGTCGACTTCTCGGCCATGACCTGCGACCAATTCTGGCAGAAAACCACCGCCGCCGACCGCGGCCCATTTCTGTTCTGGCTCAGCGGCTATTTCGGACACAAGAAGAACTCTCCCGTCCTGGATCCGGTGGAGTTTACCGAAAAGACCAAAGCCCTGTCGCAATACTGCTCCACACAGCCCGACGACAAGATCCTGTCTGCCGCCGAGAAGGCGTTCGGCAACTAGGGCGCGTACTCGTAAATCAAACTTGATTGGCGGGGCTTGATCGATGTCCGCTATGCCTCGATAGCGGCCAAATTCCGCATCCGGACCGAAATGACGCGATGTGCCAATTGGCGACATCGTGACTGCTTTCAGCGACAGGAGAACTGGGATAGCTTCGGCATGTCGCTTGGGGTACGTCATGAAACTTCCCCGTCGTCAATTTCTGCATCTGGCCGCGGGTGCTGCCGCGTTGCCGACCGTGTCGCGGCTCGCATGGGCGCAAACCTATCCAGCGCGTCCAGTGCGCATCATCGTCGGCTTTCCGGCCGGCAATGCATCCGACATCATCGTGCGCCTTATGGCGCAATCGCTGTCGGCGCGGCTGGGACAGCAATTCGTCGTTGAGAACCGACCGGGCGCCGGCGGCAATATCGGCACCGAAGTCGTCGTGAAAGCCGCGCCGGACGGCTATACGCTCCTCATGGAAGTCGTGACGGCGAATGCCATCAACGAGACGTTTTACGCAAATCACAATTACGATTTTGCACGCGACATCGCGCCCGTCGCAAGCATTGTCCGTGGTCCCTTTGTCATGGTGGTAAATCCATCGGTTCCAACCAAGACCCTTGGAGAGTTCATTGCCTATGCAAAGGCTAATCCGGGCAAAATCAATATGGCCTCGGCCGGTAACGGGACCGCGACCCATCTCTTCGGCGAACTATTCAAGTTGATGGCGGGCGTCGACTTACTTCACGTTCCGTATCGCGGCAGCTTTCTGCCCGACCTGCTCGGCGGACAGGTGCAGGTCGTGTTTGGCCCGATTTCCCAGCTTGTCGAGCTGATCCGAGCCGGCAAGCTGCGCGCCTTGGCGGTTACCACCGCGACGCGCCAGGCGATTCTACCGGATGCACCGAGCGTCGCTGAATTTGTACCGGACTACGAGGCGAGCGCCTGGTATGGGATCGGTGCGCCCAAAAACACGCCTGCCGAGATCATCGACAGGCTCAACAAGGAGGCTAACGCGGCTCTTGGCGATCCCAACATGATAGCGCGGCTCGCCGAAATAGGAGTCATTCCGATGCCGATGACACCCGTCGAGTTCGGCAAGCTCATCACCGATGAAACAGAAAAGTGGGGCAAGGTTGTTCGGGCGGCCAACATTAAGCCCGACTGATCGGCATTGCCGGCTAGATTTTCGATAGCCTCGGTTCCGCGAATGCGGCGGTCCGTGGAGCATCCGCCTCAAGGACCCTGATCAATGTGGACGCACTGGCCTCGCACATTGCCTGCGAGACGACGTTGCCCGATTTTTCGAATGCACCGGCCAGCGATTCAAACTGCGACGCCGCCAGCCGCAATATCGAGACCGGTGCAAGAACGTGGGTGCCCTGAGACAGGCCGCCTTGAATGGTCGTTAGTTGCGACTTCAGATCGGCAATTCCGCTTTCGAGGTTGGCGCAGTTCGACCTTTCTTGTCGAAGTGCGCTTTCAGCCTCGGTTGCACGCTTCACGTTCGCTTCCAGAAGCCTTGCAGCGCGGAGCAGATTTTCTGCGTTGGAGCCGTTCGACATCAAGTCGGCAAACCTGTGCAGAAACCTTGTGATTTCCTCTAGATCAGCAGACTCTGGCGGAGTGTTCATAGACGCTGCTCTGATCGTTGCGCTCCGTGGGTAGTTTGTCTGAATCCAGCTGATTCGTCCCCTTGCCGAGCACAAGTCCACAGGGATGGTGCCGCCGCGAGTTCAGGTCTCGGCCGAATCCCGCGCTTCTTTGCCGCTGAAATTCACCGGCAGCCTCGGCGGCTCGCTGGCGGGCCGACCGATCGCGATCCGCTGGCGCAATCCGGGAACGTGACAATCATCCGCGAAGGCCCCGGATTACGCCAGCGGATGTCGCGCTCGCGCCACTCGCCGACTACATCCGGGCTACGGGTTGCTCTCAGCTTCCGGGCTCAATGATGACCATTGTGGCCTGCTCGTATGAGGCGCCCTGGCATCGCGCCGGTATGCTCGCCGCGCTCGAAGATGGGAATGCCGGCCGCAATCGTCGCTTCATATCCGTCGACCCGTTGCACGAAACGCCGGCCGGCAGCCGGCATGTCGTGCACGAGCTCCGGCTTGTGCAGCCGCAGAGCGTCGAAGTCGATGATGTTCACATCGGCGCGCAGGCCCGGCACCAGCCGGCCGCGATCCGACATACCGAAGAAATCGGCGGTCTCTGATGTTTGCCGCTTGACCAGATGCTCGAGCGGCAGAAGCGGACCGCGGCTGCGGTCGCGCCCCCAATGCGCCAGCATGTAACTCGGCAGGCCCGAATCCACGATCGAGGTGCAGTGCGCGCCGCCGTCGCTCAAGCCGAGCAGGCAAGCCGGGTCGTTGAGCATTTCGCGGATCGGCTCGTGATCGCCGGTCACGTAATTCACCACCGGGAAGTACAGAAACTGATTCTCTTCGACGATGTAATCGTAGGCGACTTCATCGGGAGTGCGCCCGGTGCGATCAGCGATCGCCGCAACGCTCTTGTCCGGTCCCGGCTCGTAGTCCGGCGGGTTGCCCATGGTGAAGAACTTGTCCCAGCGGCTGGTGACGAGCTGGCGGAACTGGGCGAGCTTCGCCACCTCGGCGTCGGAAGGTTTTTCGGCGAGGATTTTCCGTCGCAGCTCGGGATCGAGCAGCCGCTTGCGCTGCTCGTCGATGGGCAGGCTTTCGAGCGCCTTGTAGCTCGGCCGCACGGTGAACGGATTGAGCGCGGTGCCGATGCCCATCATCACGCCGATCGGACGACCGGCAATCTGGGCCGTCAGCGACAATCCCTCGGAGCGCGCCGTATGCACCGCTTTCATCAAACGCCGCCAGCGCTGGGGGTCGACGTAGCGATCGGTGAGCAGGAACCAGACCGGACGACCGGTTTCCTTTGCCTGCTTTCGCATCCAGCGCAGCTCATACTCCTCGTCGTCGAAGTCGCTGTTCATGCCGAAAGTGCCGGCACCAACCTCGCTCAGAGCAGAGCCGATGCCGAGCAGTTCCAGATCGTCCGCATCACGCGAGGGAACGAGCTCGCCGTCCGGCGTCTTGTGCGAATCCGTCCGCGACGTGGTGAAGCCGAACGCACCGGCGCGCAACGCCTCGACGGTGATTTGCCGCATCTGCGCAATGTCGTCCGCGGTCGCTTTTTCCCGGCGGAGGGCGCGATCGCCCATCACATAGACCCGCATCGGCAGATGCGCGGCTTGGGCAGCGATGTCGATGACGCGCTCGCGGCGCTCCAGCGCATCCATGAAATCCGGGAAGGTTTCCCACTCCCAGGTCAGTCCCGCGGCCAGCACGGGATTGGGAATTTCCTCGACCCCTTCCATCAGATCCATCAGGGCCTGGCGATGATGCTTTTTCACCGGCGCGAAACCCACGCCGCAATTTCCGAACATGACGGTGGTCACGCCGTGCCAGCATGAAGGCGCCAGCAGCGGATCCCACATCGCCTGACCGTCATAGTGGGTGTGCACGTCGACCCAGCCGGGCGTCACCATCAACCCGTTGGCATCGATTTCGCGCCGGGCCGGTCCCTGCTTGCCGCCGACGGCGGTGATCCGGCCGTCTGCAATGGCAACGTCGCCGCAAAATGCGGCCTTGCCGGTGCCATCCATGATCGTGCCGCCGCGAATAACGATGTCGTGCATGCCAACCTCCCGCAGGGGATCGCGCCGCCGAAGGCCGCGCAGAGACCCACTTTCGTTCGAGACTACGCCAGTTTCCGCAACAGGAGAAGTCGGGCTGCCCTGCAACGCACCAAATGCTTCGCTTCACGCGCACAAAAAAAGCGGCCATCCGGCCGCTTTTTCCGCAGAAAATAACGTGAGCTTACTGGCAGAGATGTGGACGACCGTCCTGGCCACGGAACCAGGTCCCGGGCTGACAGACGAAGCCATTGCGGGTGGCATACCCGTTGTCGTAGCCGCCATTGTAGTAGCCATTGTCGTAGGCCGGCGAGTTATCGTAGGCATAGGAATCGTCATAGTAGCCCGGGGCATAACCGCCATAAAGGCCGCCGCCGACAACGGCGCCGGCGATCACGCCAGCCGCGATTCCCGGTCCATAGCCGCCGCGTCCGCCGCGGAATCCGCCGCTCCTGACGCCGCCGCCGCTCGCGAAGTGGCCAGCTCTGGCGCCGCCGCCGGCGAAGCTAGCGCCGCCTGCGCGAGCCCCGCCACCGGCGAAGTGAGCGCCGCCGCCGTGAGAGCCACTTCCGCCGCCAGCATGTCCGCCCCGTGCGAGCGCGGGGGACGATGCTGCAAGTGCCACTGCCAGACAGGCAGCGCCGATCGTTCCAAATCTAGTCATGACTGTTTCTCCTGATGTATCTGAGGAGGCAATGGCCATGTGTCTCGAATGTTCCGCAGCCAGGCGCGTTATTATGTGGTCAGAATAGCTCTTTGACTGGACTGGGCGAATGTTCAAGTCGATTCGGCGATCGCGCCTGGCTCGAAGCGCGTTGCGGTATCCGCCCCGAAAGTGTTACCCGAAGCCCCAAAGCAAGCCGCAACGGAGGAAACATCGTGGGACTGACGGTGATGATCGCGGGGCTCGTGCTGTTCCTCGGCGTCCATACGCTGACCACGCGGCGCGAGGCGCGCGCGCGCCTGATCGCGCAATGGGGCGAAAGCGGCTACAAGGCCGCCTACGCGCTGATCGCGCTGGCAGGGCTGGCGCTGATCGTCTGGGGCTTCGCGCAGTATCGCGCCACAGAGCGGATCGACCTCTGGTATCCGCCGAAGGCGCTCAAGCACATCACGGAAGCCCTGATGCTGCCGGCCGTCATCCTGGTGGTTGCGGCCTATGTCCGCGGCCGCATCTATACGGCGGTCAAGCATCCGATGCTGTCGGGCGTCAAACTGTGGGCCGCGGCGCATCTTCTCGCCAATGGCGATCTCGGCGGCATCATCCTGTTTGGCGCCTTCCTCGCCTGGGCCGTGTTCGACCGCATCTCGCTGAAACGCCGCACCGACGCCGGCGGCCCGCCGATCCCGGTCGGCGGTGTCGGCAACGACCTGATCGCCATTGCGGTCGGCATCGTCGCTTACCTGGCGCTCGGCTTTGCCTTCCATCCCGTGGTGATCGGGGTTCCCGTGTTCGGGAGTTGACATGGACTGGTCGCACTTTCCCATTTCGGCCATGCAGTTCGAGACGCGCTTCGGCGATCGCGTGGTGCCGGCGTTTTGCGAGCGTCCCGGCAGCATCTGGGCGATGATCAGGGATGCGGTGGCGCGAAATCCCGATGGCGAAGCGCTGGTCTGCGGCGAGCGCCGCCTGAGCTGGCGTGACCTCGCGCAGCAATCGGCGCAGGTCGCGGCGGGCCTGCACAAGGTCGGCGTGCGCCGCGGCGACCGCGTCGCGGTGCTGCTCGGCAACCGCATAGAGTTCGTGCTGACGCTGTTCGGCGCGGCGCATCTCGGCGCGGTGACGGTGCTGCTCGGCACCCGCCAGCAGAAACCCGAAATCGCCTATGTGCTGAGCGATTGTGGCGCAAAACTCCTGATCCATGAGGCGGCGCTGGCCGACCGCCTGCCGGACGCGCAGGATGTTCCGGCACTGAGCCATCGCATTTCCGTCAGCGACGGCAGCCCCTCGCAATTTGCAAAACTTCTCGCTCCTGCGCCTGCGCCCGTTCCAGCCGATGTCGGCGAAGAGGACACCGCGATGATCCTCTACACGTCCGGCACGACAGGGCGGCCGAAGGGCGCCATGCTCGCGCATTGCAACATCATTCACTCGGCGATGGTGTTCGTGTCCTGCCTCAAGCTGACGGCGGAGGATCGCTCGATCGCCGCGGTGCCGCTCGGCCATGTCACCGGCGTCGTCGCCAACATCATGACCATGGTCTGCTGCGCCGGCAAATTGATCATCATGGCCGAGTTCAAGGCGGCGGAATATTTGAAGGTCGCCGCATCCGAGCGCGTCACCTACACGGTGATGGTGCCGGCGATGTACAATCTCTGCCTGCTGCAGCCGGATTTCGGCGACTACGACCTGTCGAGCTGGCGCATCGGCGGCTTTGGCGGCGCACCGATGCCGGTGGCCACGATCGAGAAGCTCGACGCCAGGATTCCCGGCCTGAAGCTGATGAACTGCTACGGCGCAACCGAGACCACCTCGCCATCGACCATCATGCCCGGCGAACTGACGGCGAGCCATATCGACAGCGTCGGCTTGCCCTGTCCGGGCGCGGAGATCGTCGTGATGGACGGCAATGGCTGCGAACTGCCGCGCGGCGAGATCGGCGAAATCTGGATTCGCTCGGCCTCCGTCATCCGCGGCTATTGGAATAATCCGCAGGCGACGGCGGAGAGCTTTACCGGCGGCTTCTGGCACTCCGGCGATCTCGGCTCGATCGACAAGGAAAACTTCGTGCGCGTGTTCGATCGCCAGAAGGACATGATCAACCGCGGCGGCCTGAAAATCTATTCCGCGGAGGTGGAATCCGTGCTCGCCGGCCATCCCGGCGTGGTCGAGAGCGCGATCATCGCCAAGCCATGCCCGGTGCTGGGCGAGCGCGTGCATGCCGTCATCGTCACCCGCGATGACAGCATCAGGCAGGACTCATTGCACGCCTGGTGCGCCGAGCGGCTTTCGGATTACAAGGTGCCGGAGACGATGGCGCTGACATCAGAACCCTTGCCGCGCAATGCCAACGGCAAGGTGCTGAAACGGCAGTTGCGCGAGGCCTGGGCGGCGGCGCAGGGCGAGGGCGGGCAAAGCGGGGATATTGGGCGGCCGCAGAGCGGCGCTGCGGCGACCGGCCTGCAGCGTTAACGCTTTGATCCGGCTTACTTTGCCTTGCCAGCGCCATATCGCTAGGGTATCGCCGCCGCCACGCGGGGATCGGGCGTTTCTCAAGCCTTTTGGTCACGGTCCGGCTCGCCGGGGATGGGATATCTTTAAGTGTCTGAATTATTTGATGAAGTTGACGAGGAAGTACGTCGGGACCAGCTCCAGAAGCTGTGGGAGAAATATTCGATCTATATCGTCGCCGGCGCGCTGTTGATCATCGCAGGGGTCGGCGGCTGGCGCGGCTACGAGTATCTCGAGGCGCAGAAGGCGGCCGAGGCAGGCGCTGCCTTCGACAAGGCGGTCGAACTTTCGGAGGCGGGCAAGCATACGGAAGCGGAAGCAGCCTTCAACGACCTGGTTGCGAAAGCGCCGTCGGGCTACCGCATGCTGGCGCGGCTGCGCGCGGCGGGTGAGGTGGCAAGCCGCGACCCGAAGGCGGCGGCGAGGATGTACGACGAGATTGCCGCCGATCGCGGTGTCGGCACGGAAGAGCGGGAGTTGGCGAAAGTCCGGGCGGCCGCATTGCTGCTGGACAGCGCGAGCTATCCGGACATGCTGGCGCGGCTTGAATCTTCCGCAGCACCAGAGGCGACCTTCCGTCATACCGCGCGCGAAACACTGGCGCTGTCGGCCTGGCGCGCCGGCGACATGGCGGCGGCGCGGAAATGGCTGGACCTGATTGCCAATGACGGCGAGACGCCGCCGAGCCTGCGCTCGCGTGCCGAGGCGCTGCAGGCGCTGCTGCCGCCGGTCGCCAAGAGCTGACGGCGGAGAACGAGTTGAGTGGGAAATCGACCATGCGCCGCTCGCAACGATTGATCGCAGCCGCCGTCCTGATCGCGCTGTCGAGCGCGCTGGTGGGCTGCTCGAGCAGCATCTACAACTGGGATCCGACCGACATGCTCGACTGGCTCGACACCAAGAAGAAGCTGCCGGGCGAGCGCAAGCCGGTGTTCCCCGACGGCGTGCCCGGCCTCGAACAGGGCGTGCCGAAGGATCTGTACAAGGACAATGTCGAGCGGCAACAGCAGCTCGATCAGCAGAACGCGCAGGCGACCGCGGCGGCCCCGCCGCCTCCGCCGGTCGAGGAGCCGAAATCGAAAAAGACCGCCAAATCCAAGGCAAAGCAGCCGGCGACCGCCGCCACCGAGCCCGCGGCGGAGCCTGCCGCCGACCCCGCCGCCGAAGAGGATGGCTCGACCACCGCCGCGCCGCCGGCGCCGAAGCCGAAGAAGATCGTCCGC
The DNA here is from genome assembly GCF_035484855.1 of Bradyrhizobium sp. Taxonomy (GTDB): domain Bacteria; phylum Pseudomonadota; class Alphaproteobacteria; order Rhizobiales; family Xanthobacteraceae; genus Bradyrhizobium. The sequence continues at coordinate 9,696 of NZ_DATHOP010000181.1, read as the reverse complement.
AAGCGCACCACCGCGCCGCCGCCCGACCAACCGGCACCGGCTCAAGCGGCGCAGTCCGGCCAGCCGCAACCGGCGCCCGGATCATTCCCGGCGCCGCTGCCGAGCGGTGCCGTCACGCGCTGATTTCGTTCCATCGCCTTCGATATCAGCGCCGGACCGGCAATCCCGGCGTATATTCGCCGGAACAGCCGTTACACCATTTTCGCGGAACAGGCGCCCAGAGCATGATCCGGCAAAGTGGACACCGGTTTTCCGAAAAGATCATGCTCAACCGAAAAGTTAGAGCGGGATGAAGTCATCCCGCTCTAAGGCGCAGGAATTATTGATGTCTTTCACGATTGCCATTATCGGCCGGCCCAATGTCGGAAAATCGACGCTGTTCAACCGGCTGGTCGGACAAAAGCTCGCGCTGGTGGACGACATCCCCGGCGTCACCCGCGATCGCCGCGAAGGTGAGGGGCGCCTCGGCGATCTCGAATTCACGCTGATCGACACCGCGGGCCTCGACGAGGGCGCCAAGGGTTCGCTCACCGCGCGGATGCAGGAGCAGACCGAGGTGGCGATCTCCCTTGCGGATGCCCTGATGTTCGTGATCGACGCGCGCGCAGGGCTGACCCCGAACGACCGCGCCTTTGCCGATTTCGCGCGCCGCGCCAACAAGCCGGTGGTGCTGGTCGCCAACAAGGCCGAAGGCAAGCACGGCGAAATCGGCGCGATGGAATCCTACGCGCTGGGCCTGGGCGACCCCGTGCAGATTTCGGCCGAGCATGGCGAGGGTCTGAGCGATCTCTACGACGCCCTGCGCGCGCTGATGCCGGAGCCATCGGACGAGCCGCAAGCGTTCGACGATGACGACATCATTGAAAGCGATGAAGAAATCGCCAAGCGTCCGATCCGCGTCGCCATCGTCGGGCGTCCCAATGCCGGCAAGTCGACGCTGATCAACCATCTGCTCGGCGAGGAGCGGCTGTTGACCAGCGCGGAAGCCGGCACCACGCGGGATGCCATCGCGGTCGAGATCACCTGGCAGGGCCGGGATTTTCGCGTGTTCGATACCGCGGGCCTCCGCCGCCGCTCGCGGATCGAGGAGAAGCTGGAAAAACTGTCGGTGGCGGACGCGCTGCGCGCGGTGCGCTTTGCCGAAGTCGTGGTGCTGATGATGGACGCGCAGAACAAGTTCGAGGAGCAGGATCTGCGGATCGCCGATCTGATCGAACGCGAGGGCCGCGCGCTGGTGATCGCCGTCAACAAATGGGATCTGATGGGGCGAAAGGCCAACCTGATCTCGGCGCTGCGCGGCGAGGTCGATCATTCGCTGCCCCAGGTCAAGGGCGCGCCCGTCGTTGCGGTATCCGGCCTGATGGGCGAGGGCATCGACCGCCTGATGAGCGCGATCGAAGCGGCCTATGCGGTCTGGAACAAGCGGATTCCGACGGCGGCGCTCAACCGCTGGTTCGAGCAGGCGGTGGACGCCAATCCGCCGCCGGCGGTGTCGGGCCGCCGGCTGAAGCTGAACTACATCACGCAGGCCAAGGCGCGGCCGCCGAGTTTCATTCTGTTCTGCTCGCGCGCCGATGCCGTGCCGCAATCGTATTTGCGCTATCTCGTCAATTCCCTGCGCGAATATTTCGAACTGCCGGGGACGCCGGTGCGAATTACGCTGCGCGAGAAGGAAAACCCTTTCGCCCACAAGCGCAGGCGACCGTCATGAGCGAGGGGGCTTCCGAAAGCGCGGCCGAGGTGCCGCAACAGGCGTCGCCGGCCGGCGGCGCGGCGGTGGCCTTCATCTTCGTCACCATCCTCTTGGACATGTTCGCGCTCGGCCTGATCCTGCCGATCCTGCCAAAACTCGTGGAGAGTTTCGTCGACAACGACACCGCGCAGGCGGCGCGGATTTTCGGGTTGTTCGGTACCGCCTGGGCGCTGATGCAGTTTGTGTTCTCGCCGCTGCTCGGCAGCCTGTCGGACCGGTTCGGGCGGCGGCCGGTGGTGCTGTTGTCCAATTTCGGGCTCGGGCTCGACTATGTGCTGATGGCGCTGGCGCCATCGCTGGCGTGGCTGTTCGTCGGCCGGGTGATCTCGGGCATCACCTCGGCCAGCGTCTCGACCGCGTTTGCCTATATCGCCGACGTGACACCGCCGGAACAGCGCGCGACCATGTTCGGCAAGATCGGGGTGGCCTTCGGCGCCGGATTCATCCTCGGCCCTGCGGTCGGCGGCTTGCTCGGCGGCATGGATCCGCGGTTGCCGTTCTGGGTCGCGGCCGGCTTGAGCTTTGCCAACGCGCTGTACGGTCTTTTGATCCTTCCCGAATCCCTGCCGCCGGAGCGCCGCTCGGCGTTCCGCTGGAAGAGTGCCAATCCGGTCGGCGCGCTGCGGCTACTCGGTTCCGACCGGGTGCTCGCTGGCCTGTCGCTGGTGACCTTCCTGGCGCAGGTCGCCCATGTGGTGCTGCCCTCGACCTTCGTGCTCTATGCGACCTATCGCTACGGCTGGAATGCCAGGACGGTCGGCCTGACGCTCGCCATCGTCGGCCTCTGTTCGATGGCGGTGCAGGGTCTGGGAATCGGGCCGATCGTGAAGCGGCTCGGCGAGCGCCGCGCGCTGCTATTGGGCCTCGGCTTTGGCGCCGCCGGCTTTTTCATTTACGGCGCGGCGCCGACGGGACCGCTGTTCTGGCTCGGCATTCCCGTGATGTCGCTGTGGGGCGTGGCGGGGGCAGCGGCGCAAGCGTTGACGACCCGGCTGGTCACGCCGGAGCAGCAGGGCCAGCTGCAGGGCGCGACCTCGAGCGTGCAGAGCGTGTCGCAGCTCGTCGGGCCGTTCCTGTTCACGCTGACATTTGCGTATTTCATCGGCGCGCAGGCGCCGGTGAAATTGCCGGGCGCGCCGTTCCTGCTGGCAGCGGCATTGTTGCTGCTGGCGATGCTGGTCGCGGCGCGCACACTGGCGGTCGGGGTAAAGTCGCCGGCGAGTTGATCCTCACGACAAGTGTCACAAGTCATTCCGGGGCGCGCAAGGCGCGAACCCGGAATCTCGAGATTCCGGGTCTGGTGCTAGCGCACCAGCCCGGAATGACTGCTACGCAGTCACTTCTTCACCAGCGGACAGTCGCTCTGGCTGAGTGGCTTGGCGGCGTCTTCCGCCGGGATGGTGGCGATCAGCTTGTAATAGTCCCAGGGATATTTGGACTCCTCGGGCTTCTTCACCTCGAACAGATAGGCCGGGATGATGCGGCGGCCGTCGGCGCGCAGCGGACCCTTGCCGAACAAGGGATCGTCGGTCGGCAGCTCCTTCATCTTGGCGACGACCTTGGCGCCGTCATGCGGATTGCCGCCGAGCGCTTCCATCGCCTTGAGATAATGCAGCACCACGGCGTAGTTGCCGGCCTGGGTCATCGAGGGCATGGCGTTCTTGTTCGCCAGGGCGGCGAAGCGCTTCGACCAGGCACGCGTCTGGTCGTTCATGTCCCAATAGAAGGATTCCGTGAAGGTCAGGCCCTGCGCCGTCTTCAGCCCCAGCGAATGCACGTCGTTGATGAACAACAGTAATGCCGCGAGCTTCTGGCCGCCGGCGACGATGCCGAATTCGCTAGCCTGCTTGATGGCGTTGTCGGTGTCGCCACCGGCATTGGCAAGCCCGATCACTTTCGCCTTCGAGGCCTGTGCCTGCAGCAGGAAGGACGAGAAGTCCGAGGTGTTGAGCGGATGTTTCACCCCACCGACCACCTTGCCGCCATTGGCGGTGATCACCGCCGTGGTATCGCGCTCCAGCTGCGCGCCGAAGGCGTAATCGGCGGTCAGGAAGAACCAGCTGTCGCCGCCGGCCTTGGTCAGCGCCTTGCCGGTGCCGGTGGCGAGCATGTAGGTGTCGTAGGTGAAGGACACGGTGTTCGGCGTGCAGGAGGCACCGGTAAGCGCAGCGGTCGCAGCCCCCGAGTTGAGCAGCACCGCGTTCTTCTCGCGCACGATGTTGTTCACCGCGAGCGCGACGCCTGAATTCGGAACATCGGCGATAGCGTCGACCTTGTCGTTGTCGATCCATCCCCGGGCAATGTTGACGCCGACGTCGGGCTTGTTCTGGTGATCGGCGCTAACGACGTCGATCTTCCAGCCCTTCTTGGTCAAGCCGGAATCCTCGACGGCCATCTTGATCGCGACCACCGAATTGGGGCCGCCGATGTCCGCGTAGAGGCTCGACATGTCGTTGAGCACACCGATCTTGACGGTCTTGTCCTGGGCCAGCGCAGGCGTCGCGAGCGAAAGCGCAGCGCCAACGAAGAGCGCGGCAGTGTGCCGCGCAAGTGTCGTCCTCATTTAATTTCCTCCATGTGTTGATTGCCGGGTGGGCTCTCTTGCCAGAGCCTTTTCCCCTGAATTGACCGGTGAGACGATCCGCTTTTCCGATAGACGTTCTGAGGCCGCCCGGCAATATAGTCTCTCGGCGTATCCGCGGGCCTACGCCGGTGCCCGGAAATCCAGCAGGCTGCGCGTCTTGTATTCGAACAGCTTGCCGGTCTCAGACCAGCCGGGGCTGCACATCGGCGCGATGTATTCGGCCGCTTGTTCCGGCGTATCCAGCGTCATCGGGTCTTCGCCGGGAAACACGGTTGCGCGCATCCGGGTGCGGATCGGGCCGGGATCGAACAGATTGACGCGAATGGGCGTGTTGGCGGTCTCCTGCGCCCAGCACCGCACCAGCGTTTCCAATGCGGCCTTCGAGGCCGCATACGGACCGAGATAGGCAACCGCCCGGTGCGAGGCGGCCGAGGTGACGAACACCGCGCGGCCGGCATCGGATTTTTTCAGCAGCGGCTCCATGCAACGGATCAACTGGAAGTTTGCTGTGGCATTGACCGCCATCACGTCGGTCCATTGTTTCAGCTCGATATGTCCGAGCGGTGAGGACGGACCGGGGACGCCGGCATTGCCGACGAGGATGTCGAGTTTGCCATGGCGCTCGTGCAGCGCCGCGCCAAGGCGTGCGATGCCGTCGAAATCGGTGAGATTGAGCGGCACCAACGTCGCGGCGCCGCCGTCTTTGCGGATCTCGTCGTCGAGTTCCTCGAGGCCACCTTGCGTCCGCGCCACCGCGACGATATGCGCGCCGGCCCTGGCCAGCGCCAGCGCGGTGGCATAGCCGATGCCGCGCGAGGCGCCGGTGACAAGAGCGATGCGGGAAGCGAGGGGGTGGGGCATTGAAACGGTTCTCTTCGTCATGCCCGGGCTTGGCCCGGGCATCCACGTCTTTGCGGCGGGTTTTACAGACGTGGATGCCCGGGACAAGCCCGGCCATGACGAAAATACCAGATTGTCATACGCGGGCTTGACCCGCGTATCCATCACCTTCGCAAGAGTCTTTCGAAGAGGATGGATTGCCGGGTCAAGCCCGGCAATGACGAAAGGATAACAGTCATTCCGGGATGGTCCGGAGGACCAGACCTCAGATGTGCAATTGCACATCGGGGAATCTCGAGATTCCGGGTTCGCGCTAGGCGCGCTCCGGAATGACGCTTCGCGTCAACTCGCTTCCGCCAGCAGCGACAGCTGGCGCGGCTGCGGCTCGACCTGGGTCTGGTCGGTGAGATGGGTCGGATAGTCGCCGGTAAAACAATGGTCGGAGAATTTTGGGTTCGCCGGATCGCGGCCGGGAAAACCCATGGCGCGGTACATGCCGTCGACCGACAGGAACGCCAGCGTATCCGCGCCGATCAGCTCGCGCATCTCTTCGAGATTATGGGTCGCGGCCAACAGCCCGCCGCGGTCGGGCAGGTCGATGCCGTAATAATCGGGATGCACGATCGGCGGCGAGGCGAGGCGGAAATGGACTTCGCGGGCGCCGGCGTCGCGCATCATGCGCACGATCTTCCTCGAGGTGGTGCCGCGCACCAGCGAATCGTCGATCAGGATGATGCGCTTGCCCTCGATCGCGGCGCGATTGGCGTTATGCTTCATGCGCACGCCGAGTTCGCGCACGCTCTGGGTCGGCTGGATGAAGGTGCGGCCGACATAATGGTTTCGGATGATGCCGAGCTCGAACGGCACGCCGGAATGCTGGCTGTAGCCGACGGCGGCCGGCACGCCGGAATCCGGCACCGGCACCACGACGTCGACCTCGACATGGCTTTCGCGCGCCAGCTGCGCGCCAAAATTCTTGCGAACCTCGTAGACACTGCGGCCGCCGACGATCGAATCCGGCCGCGAGAAATAGATGTATTCGAAGATGCAGGGCCTGGGCGGTTTCGGCGGGAACGGCTTGTGGCTCTGCGCGCCGCGCTCGTCGAACACGACGATCTCGCCGGGCTCGACGTCGCGGACATATTTGGCGCCGATGATGTCGAGCGCGCAGGTTTCCGAGGCGAAGATCGGGTGGCCGTCGAGGTCGCCCAAGACCAGCGGACGAATGCCGAGCGGGTCGCGCGCGCCGATCAGCTTCTTGTTGGTCAGCGACACCAGCGAATAGGCGCCCTCGATGGCGCGCAGCGCCTCGATGAAGCGGTCGATGAAGCGGTTGCGCTTGGATTGCGCCACCAGGTGCAGGATCACCTCGGTGTCGGTGGTGGACTGCATCATGGCGCCGTTGCGCACGAGTTCGCGGCGCAAGGTCAATCCGTTGGTGAGATTGCCGTTGTGGCCGACCGCAAAACCGCCGGCGTTGAGTTCGGCGAACAGCGGCTGCACGTTGCGCAGGATGGTGGCGCCGGTGGTGGAATAGCGGACATGGCCGACCGCGGCATTGCCGGGCAGGCGCTCGATCACCTCGCGGCGGGAAAAAGTGTCGCCGACCAGCCCCAGGCGTCTTTCGCTGTGAAAGCGCGAGCCGTCGAAGGAGACGATGCCGGCGGCCTCCTGGCCGCGGTGCTGCAAGGCGTGCAATCCCAGCGCGGTGATGGCGGCGGCCTCGGGATGGCCGAAGATGCCGAACACGCCGCATTCCTCGCGTAAGCTGTCGCCTTCGAGGTCAGAGTCTTCCAGATACAGTGGGCCGAGATTCAGTTCGTGTTGGGCGGGATCATCGGAAGGGCTCTGCTGACAGTCCATCGCGCCTCTCTTTTGGTCTGATCTCACTTCGCCGCGGGCTTTTCGATCAGCTTTTTAAGGCTGTCCCGGGCAGGTTTGGTATAGCCCTCGGCACCGCTGGCCGGAGCGGCCGCCGGGTCGGTGTCAGTCTGCTCATCGTCTGGTTTATTCTTCTTGAATCTCTTCAAAATGGTGTTCTCGGGGTCATCCGGCAAGAGCGACATCAGCCAGTCGCCGGTTCCCTGCAGCACCACCCGGGATTTCGCCCCCGTTACCCAGTCCGGCCGCTGCTTGTCCGGAACCAGCCAGCTGAAAAACATGAAGGCCACGACCACGATCAGCAGGCCGCGGGCGAGCCCGAACAGGAACCCCAGCGTGCGGTCCAGCGCCCCGATCCGGGAATCCAGGATCATGTCGGAGATTCGCACCGTGATGATGGAAACCACGATCAGGGTACCGACAAACACGCCGGCCACCACCACCACGCTCGCGATGGTGTCGTTGTTGAAATAGGTTTTGGCGGTCGGCAGCAGTTTTCCGAAGGCGTAGAGCGTGACCAGCGCGGCCGCGCCCCAGGCGGCGATCGACAGGATCTCGCGCATGAAGCCGCGCACCATCGCGAGCAGGCCGGAAATCAGCATTACGGCGAGCAAAGCGAGATCGAGGATCGTGATCGGCATCGGCTGGTCAGGTCCGCATCAAGGTTCGAGACTTGCGAATCGGCAACGTCGGTGCCGCCCTAGGTGAGGGGCAGATGGCCCTTCCCGCAAGGCCGGAATCTTGGCCATCCCGGGCCGTGCGCGCGTTGTATAGCGGCGGCGGCGGGCAACGTCACGCCGCTTTAGCCGTTCTCGCGACGGAAACGCGCCGGTGTGGCATTTTTTTCAGCCGCGCCCTCCCGGTTTGCTCTGGGCGTGCCGCGCGCGGCGATATCGGCGACCAGGCTGGTCAGTCCGCCCACCGTCGTCAGCGACAGCCCGGCGTCGCCGCCGACCTCGCCGCGGGCCGATTCGGGCAACACGGCGCGGCCGAATCCGAGTTTGGCGGCTTCCTTCAGCCGGGCCGAGGTCTGGGCGACGGGGCGGACCGCGCCCGACAGCGAAATCTCGCCGAAATAGACCGCATCGGTCGGCAAGGGAGCATTGACCAGCGACGACACCAGGGCTGCAGCCGCCGCAAGGTCGGCTGCCGGCTCCTGGATGCGCAGCCCGCCGGCGACATTCAAATAGACGTCATGGCCGGAGAGTTTGACCCCGCAATGGGCCTCCAGCACCGCCAGCACCATCGACAGCCGGCTTGGGTCCCAGCCGACTACCGCCCGCCGCGGTGTGCCGAGCGTGGTCGGCGCCACCAAGGCCTGCAATTCCACTAGCACCGGCCGGGTGCCCTCTATCCCTGCGAATACCGCCGTGCCCGGGCTGCCGAGATCGCGTTCGGACAGGAACAGCTCCGACGGATTGGACACCTCGCGCAAGCCAAGCCCGGTCATCTCGAACACGCCGATCTCGTCGGTCGGCCCGAACCGGTTCTTCACCGCGCGCAGGATGCGAAACTGCTGCGAGCCTTCGCCCTCGAACGACAGCACCGCGTCCACCATGTGCTCGACCACGCGGGGACCGGCGATCTGGCCGTCTTTTGTGACGTGGCCGACCAAGATGATGGCGGCGCCGGATTTTTTGGCAAACCGAATCAGCGCCTGCGCCGAGGCGCGCACCTGCGTCACCGTGCCGGGCGCGGATTCCACCGTGTCGGTCCACATGGTCTGGATCGAATCGATCACGATCAGCCGCGGCACTGGCCCTTCGGACAGGGTAGAGACGATGTCCTCGACGGAGGTCTCCGCCGCGAGCTGCACCGGCGCATCGGCCAGTCCGAGCCGCTCGGCGCGCAGCCGCACCTGCGCCACCGCCTCCTCGCCGGAAATATAGACCGCGCGATGGCCGGCGCGCGCCATCAGGGAGGTTGCCTGCGTCAGCAGCGTCGATTTGCCGATGCCGGGATCGCCGCCGACCAGCAGCACCGAGCCGCGCACAAAACCGCCGCCGGTGACGCGGTCGAGTTCGGCCATCCCGGAGGCGAGCCGAGGGGCCTCATGGCTCTTGCCGGTGAGCGTCTCCAGCGCAAACGTCCGGCCCTTGCGCTTTGAGCGGATCGAGACCGGCATCGAGGTTGAGCCGGTCGTGTCCTCTTCGGCCAGCGTGTTCCACTCGCCGCAGGATTCGCACTTGCCCTGCCAGCGGTTATACGCTGCGCCGCAGTTCTGGCAGACAAAGGAGAGGGTGGATTTGGCCATCAGGATGAGTCGCCGTTGGATTGCGTCGCGGTTGATAGCACGGATATCTCAATGTTCCTATTTTGTTCTTAACGGCTCCTACCCCTAATATTGGCCGGCTCCAATCGCATTCCACAGCATCGAAAGCCCGGCCGCCAGCATGATGCCGTCCATGACCAGCCGAAACACGTCCGGCTCGAGCCGCAACACAAACCGCTTGGCGATGAAGGCGCCGAACATCAGCGAGGAGCCGGCGATCACGCCCTGCAGCGCGACGTCCGGCGTTAGCGCGCCGAAGCGTTGAAAGATCACCGATTTGCTCAGGTAAAGGCCGAGCGAGCTGGCCGCTTCGGTGGCGAGAAACGCGCCTTTGGTGAGGCCGTAAAACAGAAACAGCGGCACGCT
>NZ_DATHOP010000180.1:0-7590 GCF_035484855.1 Bradyrhizobium sp. | reverse complement strand
GCTGTTGTTCGTCGATCTCGCGGCACTGGCGGGCGGCGTGGGATTCCTGGTTCTCGGTCGATTGAATTGGCCCTGGCTGGAGCGCTTGTGGGGAATGCACCATCTCCACGCCTGTGCCGTGATCGCCAACCGGGTCCTGTTCAACCGCCAGCGCGGACCCAAGATCGCGGTGCTGTCGCTGCTGGTTCACGTTCTCGCCGTCGTCATTGCCTGGTGCGTGGTGCAATCGATCGCGGCACCCGTCGTGTTCGGCCAGGTGTTTCAACTGGTGCCGCCGGTCATGCTGATCACCATGCTGCCGATCTCGATCGCGGGCTGGGGCGTGCGCGAGGCCACCATGGGGCTGGCGTTCGGATATGCCGGGTTGATGGCGAATGAAGGCGTCAACGTCTCGCTGCTGTTCGGCGCGGTGTCCTTCATCGTCGGCGCCTTCGGCGGACTGGTCTGGATTTTCAGCGCCGAAAAGGCCGCGCAGCGCTCGGCGCCCATCGGGGTTCCGGAGTAACCGCCGCATTGGATACGCCGCATTGGATACAATGACGAATTCCGAATTGCTGCTTTCGATCCTGGTCGTCGCCATCGCCAGCGTGGTCTCGGCGGCCATCACCTGGGCGATCCGGCCGCTGCTGCTGCGGTATACGCTTGCAAAGCCGAACGCGCGGTCGTCGCATCGCGTTCCCACGCCGCAGGGCGCGGGCGTCGCGGTGATCGCGGCCACGCTGCTGGTCGCGGGCATCGTCCTGGCTTACGCTGTTCCGGCACCCGCGAATTTCCCGGTCGCAATAGCGGCGGCGACCCTGTTCATCGCGATCGTGGGATTCGCCGACGACATCAAATCCATTCCGGTTTTACCGCGGCTGTTATTGCAGGTGCTTGCGGTCGGCGCGATCCTGTTTGCCGCGCCCGGCGATGCGAGGGTGGTTCCGGCCTGTCCGCTCTGGATCGAACGCGGCCTGCTGCTGCTCGCCGGCCTCTGGTTTGTGAACCTGGTCAACTTCATGGACGGGCTCGACTGGATGACCGTCGCCGAGGTCGTGCCTATCACCGCAGCGATGATCATGCTTGGGGCGCTCGGTGAACTTCCGGTGACGGCGACCATCGTCGCCGCGGCGCTGTGCGGCGCGATGCTTGGATTTGCGCCCTTCAACCGCCCGGTGGCAAAGATCTTTCTCGGCGACGTCGGCAGCCTGCCGATCGGCCTTCTACTCGGCTGGTGCCTGTTGCAACTCGCATACAGCCAGCAATTCGCCGCCACCCTGCTGCTGCCGCTCTATTACCTGGCGGATGCGACGGTAACGCTGCTGCGCCGGCTGGCGAGGGGCGAGGCGTTCTGGGCGGCGCATCGCTCGCATTTCTACCAGCGCGCCACCGATAACGGCTTTACGGTGCTCGCCGTGGTGCGCGAGGTGTTCGTGCTCAATGTCGGGCTTGCGGTGCTGGCGATCGCCTCGACCTATGCGCATTCGGCCGCGATCGATGTCGCGTTCCTGATCATCGGCGGCGTTGGCGTGGCGCTGACGATGTTCCGCTTTTCGCGGCCGGCGTAGTCGCAATTCATCCGTCGTTTCGCTGCAGTCCCCGAACGAGCAGGGAATAGCTCGCCATCGCATCGGCGAAGTTGAAATGCCGCGCGATTGCGGCCGCCCGTTCGGCCCGTCTTGGGTCGTCCGACTGAGAGGCTCGGCGGATGGCCGCGGCAAGTTCGCCGGCGTCACCGGGCGGGACCACCCAGCCGATATCATGTTCGCTCACCGTCAGCGCCGCCTCGGCGTCGGGTTCGGAGACGAGAATGACGGGACGGCCGACCGCCAGCAGATTGTAGAACCGGCTCGGCACCGACACGCCGGCAACGTCCCTGCGATAGGGAATGAGCCAAACGTTCGCGGCCGACAGGAACTCTTCGAGGTTCTCGTCCTCGACGCGGTCGACCAGCGTCACATTCGGTAAATTCGCTTCGGATTGCATCTGCTTCAGCCGCTCGAACCCCATCCCCCAGCCCGAGAGCAGGAAATGAATATCCGGATCGTCCAGCAGCAGTCGTGCCGCCTCAAACACGATCAGGGGATCGTGGGTAAAACCGAGATTGCCCGACAGCCCCACCACGAAGCGGGCCGGGTTCGCGCGACGATAGCGGTTATCGGGCGCGACCGCCCGCACGCCGGGAGCGAGCGTCGCCCAGTTCGGAATGAACCGGATTTTGTTGGGCGTTATCCCCCGGTAACGCGAAAGCAGTTTTCCGGTATCGCGCCCGATGACGACCACGGCATCGAGCGCGCGAAACATCAGCGCATTGGCGAGCCGCATGGCGCTTGCAGCCATCGATGCCGGTTTCAAAAGACCGGCCATGACCAGCACGTCGGGATAGAGGTCGTGCATGATGAGGGCCGATCGCGCGCCCTTCAGCCGGGCGGCGGCGGCGACCGCATAGGGCAACATGAACGGTGCGGTGACCGTCAGCGCCACATCGCCGCGCCGCAAGTTCCGCAATGCCGCCATGAAGGCGCGCAGCGTGAAGCATGCTTCGGCGGCGGCGCGCTTGATCAGGGCGGCTTTCTCCGCCATCCGGTTCCTGATCTCGACGACCACAGGCCGGCGCGAGGCCGTGGCGGCACCGGTCGCCGATCCCGGCGTCCCCGACAGCACCAGCACAGACGCATCTTGCGCGAGATGCTCGGCGATATCAGCCATGATCGCCGCCGTCGTGCTCAAGTCCGGCGGATAATGCTGGCTGACGATGACGACTTTTCCAAATCCCGGCATCAATCGCTTTCAGGCCGCTGTTGACCCGAATTCCGGCACCGCATCCTGCAATACGGCCCGGATGGTGCTCCGGTCGTCGCGCGCGATCGCCTGCTCGAGTGCGGCGATCCACTTCCGCAGCGCCTGCATCGGCGGCTCGTTCGGCTTGGCCGCCATGATGCCGGCGACCCCGATCTCGACGGTCGGCTCTTCGGTCGCGAACAGGATTTCGTTGAGCCGCTCGCCCGGCCGCATGCCGGTGAAGACGATGTCGATGTCATGGCCCGGCTGCAGGCCAGAAAGCCGGATCATGCGCTCCGCCAGATCGACGATCTTGACCGGCTGTCCCATGTTGAGGACGTAGACCGAAACATCCGGACGAACCGGCGCCAGCGCGTGGGTGGCGGCCATGATGACGAGATCGCAGGCCTCGCGGATGGTCATGAAATACCGGACCATGTCGGGATGGGTGACCGTCACCGGGCCGCCGGCCTCGATCTGCGCCTTGAATTTCGGCACCACCGAGCCGTTCGACGCCAGCACATTGCCGAACCGCACCGAGATCAGCCGCATCCTCGGCCTGGTGCCCGGTTGCGACGCCAGATCGTGATCGAGCGCCTGGCAATACATCTCGGCAAAGCGCTTGGTGAGGCCCAGCATCGAGACCGGCTCGATCGCCTTGTCGGTCGAGATCATCACCATCGCCTCGGCGCCCGCGGCAAGCGCGGCGTCCGCGACATTGATCGATCCGAAGATGTTGGTCTTGACGCCCTCGCTCCAGTCGCGCTCGAGGATCGGCACATGTTTCAGGGCGGCGGCGTGAAACACGATGTTCGGCTTGAACTCTCCCATCAGCCGCGTGATGCGATCGCGGTCGCGAATATCGGCGATCCGCCCTTCGATGACGGCGCCGGTCTGGTGCGCGGCGAGCGCTTCGGTGACGGCGTAGAGCGCGGGCTCGGAATTCTCGATCACCAAAAGTCGCGCCGCGCCGAAGGTGGCGACGCGGTCGCAGATCTCCGAGCCGATCGAGCCGCCGCCGCCGGTGACGATGACCGCCTTGCCCCTCACCAACGCTTCGAGCCGTCCGTAATCGATGTTTTCGCTGGGGCGCAGCAGCAGGTCCTCGACCGCGACATTGGTCAGCCGCGGCGTCTCCCCACTCTCCAGCGACGGCAGGCGGCTCACAATCAGCCCGAGCCGGCGCGATCGCATCAGGACCGATTCGGGCCGGGCGTCGGGCTCGAACGCCGACGGCGTCATCACCACGCGCGCGATCGGCTTGTTGCGCCTGGCGTAATCGCCGATCACATCCTCGATGTCGTCGATTCCGCCCAGCACCGGGATGTTGCGGATCGACTGGCCGCGGTCGGCCGGCGACGGCGACAATACGCCGACCGGCCAAAGATGCTTGACCGCCCCGCTTTCAATGCCGCGCAGCAGGATTTCGGCATCCGCGGCACGGCCGATCAGAAGCGCCGGCGAGGCGCCCTCGCTGCGGGCATGATAGCGGGTGCGCGAATAGCGGAAATAGCGGTAGGCGAAACGCAGGCCGCTGAGAAAGAACACCTCGAGGAAAAAGTAGAGGATGATCGTCGTCTTGCCGAGGAAGAACGGGGTCTGAAGATTCTGCGTCACCAATGTGCTGTGAACGTTGGGCGCGACGAAGATATAGTCGAGCACCAGCAGTGCCACGGTCAGCACGCTCGCGACGCGCAGAATATTCAGCGCGTCGGGCAGCGAAATGAAACGCCATTTCGTGGTGGTGAGATTGAAGAAGTAACAAACCACCACGCTGAAGGCCACGAAATACGGCAGGATGCGCAGCAGCAGCGGCAGGCGATCGAAAAATGCGTCGCCCTCGAAGCGCAGATAGAAGCTCGCCAGCACCGCAAGCGCGGTCGCGATCGCGTCGTGCGCCGCGATCAGGAAATTGCGCAAGGTCAGATTTGAGAGACGCATCATTTCGCTGACCGGTAACAAACGATCCTGGGGCTGGCCCGTTGCAAGGCCGCTGATAGCTCATCTGGCGCGCGCATGCCAGCCATCATGGTCCCGCGGACTCGCGCGCGACCGAAGCCTGCGAACGCGCAGCCAGCACCATGCTGCCGGCGATGCCGACGCCCAGCACGTACATCCATCCCTCGTTGAAATCGAACAGATGAGAATTGAACGCGGAGGTGAAGATATTCTGCAGCACCACCATCAATCCGATCCAGGCCGCCAGCCCCTCGCCGCGGAACAGCGAAAGATGCACCAGCCACATCGCAAACAGCAGGACAATGCCGATCGCCCCCCACTGAATGCCGACGCTCAGCGTCTGGTTATGCGGATTGGCAACGACCTCGGCGGCGGCGCCGAATTGGCCGACGGCATCCTCCTCGAACAGCGCACGGATCGAGCCGGTGCCGTGGCCGAACAGCGGGGCCTCGGAAATGAACCGCAGCGATTTTTCCCAGAACATCAGCCGCAGGCCGATCGACGTCGGGATATTACGCTCCTTGTAGAGCTGATAATCCCTCAGGAACGTCGCGGTGGTCCGGCGCAACGGCGGCGATGTCGCCCACGCCAGACCGCCCAGCACGGCCGTCGCGCAGCCGATGATGACGATACTGCGCCATTTCAGGTGAAGCAGCGCGAACACCGCGAGCATCAGGGGGATCGTCACCAGCGCGGTCCGCGACACGCTGACGAACAGCATGTTGACGACGAAACTGAGCGATAGCGCAGCGAGCAGCGTCGCCGGCCAAATTCTCCTCGCCCGCAGCAGGCCGATGACGGGATAGGCCAGCGCCACGGCGCACAGCGCGAATTCCTGGCTCTGGTCGATATAGTTCTTGACCGGAACGCCGTACTCGGCCCCGGACTTGAGCGCGAGCCTCGGGTCGAACGCGACGATCCAGGACATCGCCATCAACGCCGCGCAGGAGGCGAGAAAGGCGATGAAAACCTGTCTGCCGCGCGCGGAGCGTTCGAAATGATAGAACAGGACCGGCAGCATCAGGAATTTTGTCGAAGGGCCGACGGCATAGAACCGTTCGGCCCATGACACGTTCGACCACAGCGTTCCGGCGAGCGCGAGCGCCAACAGCGCGATCGGCAGGGCGCAGACCGGACGTTGCAGCGATCGCAGGAAAGCCCTGACGTCGAAGAACGGCGCCATCGACACCAGAAACGCCGCCGCGGAGATCGACGCCAGCGAGGTCGACCAGGGCAGCGCGACCGCGATCAGGATTGCGAAAACATCTGCCGTCGTCGACCACGCGGCGGGATCGTGCCACCGTCGCGGCGACAACGCCGGTAGTTGTTCCCTCGCCAGCGCGCTCACGCCCGGCCTCCGCGCGCGCGTTTGACAAGCGATGTCGTGCTGAACCCCGGCAGGATGTCGACCAGCAGCACTTCGCCACCACAGGCTTCGACGATCTCGTGGCCGACCACCTGCTCGCGGCTGTAGTCGCCGCCCTTCACCAATACGCTCGGCCTGATCTCCGTGATTAGCCGGATCGGGGTGTCCTCCTCGAAGATGGCGACCAGATCGACCGCCTCCAGCGCCGCCAGTACTTCGGAGCGCGCCTGCTCGTCCTGCACCGGCCGCCCCTCGCCCTTCAGCCGTTTCGTCGATGCGTCGCTGTTTAGCCCGACGATCAGCCGGTCGCAGGCGGCGCGCGCCGCGGTCAGGACCTTGACGTGGCCGGGATGCAGGATGTCGAAGCAGCCATTGGTGAACCCGATCCGCAAGCCCTGCTTGCGCCAATCCGATAGATGCGCGGCAAGATCGCCACCCGCGGCGATGATTTTCTCTTCCGCCGCGAGATAGGCATGCGGCAGGATTTTTCGCCGCAGTTCCGCCGATGTCACCGTGGCGGTGCCCTTCTTGCCGACCGCGACCGCGGCCGCCGCGTTTGCGATCCGCAGCGCGGTCTCCCAATCGGCTCCCGCCGCGAGGCTGACCGCGAGGGCTGCGGCGACGGTGTCGCCAGCGCCGGAGACGTCGCGGACCTTGACCGGATGCGCCGGGACGTGAATGGCCTCGCCGTTGCGCGGCACCAGCGTCATGCCGTGCTCGCTTTGCGTTACCAGCATGGCCTCGCAATCGGCCAGCTGGATGGCGTCATGGGCGGCGTCGGCGATGCTTTTTTCACTGTCGGCGCGGCTGCGGGTGGCTTCGGCGAATTCCTTGCGATTGGGCGTCAGCAGCGTCGCGCCGCGATAAATCGCAAAGTTGGCGCTCTTGGGATCGACAATGACGCGCTTGCCGAGTTTTCGCGCGGCGTCGATGATGTTGCGGATCACCCGCGCAGTCAAAACGCCCTTGGCGTAGTCGGACAGCAGCACGATGTCGGCGAGCGGCAGGCATGGCAGCGTGACGTCGATCAGTTGCTGCTCGATCTCGGGCGAGGCCGGCTGCGCCAGCTCCCAGTCGGCACGCAGCATGTGGGTCGAGAAATGCTCGGAGACGAAGCGCACTTTTCGGGTCGTCGGCCGCGCGAAATCGCTTACCAGCACGCTTTCGATGAGGTTCTGCTGGGCCAACTGGGCTCGCAGTTTCTCGCCGGCATCGTCCTCGCCGATCAGGCCGACGAAGATGCAGCGCGCGCCGAGCGAAGCGATGTTGCGCGCGACATTGCCGGCGCCGCCGATCTCGACCGCGCTGTGCCTGACCGCGAGAACCGGCGTCGGCGCCTCGGGCGAAATACGCGTGACTTCGCCGTAGACGAAATCGTCGAGCATGACGTCGCCGACGCAGAGAACGGTCTGCCTGGATACCAGCTTGAGGGCTTCTTCGAAATCGAACATGGCTGTTTGTCGCGCTTGACCAGTGGTGACCCGACGACCGTGCTCAGCGATAGC
>NZ_DATHOP010000179.1:0-11931 GCF_035484855.1 Bradyrhizobium sp. | reverse complement strand
CTACGGCGCCAGGGGTTCGGCCTACGACGCCGAGTTCGAATGGTTCGGCGCCAAAAATCCGAGGCCGGAAGGCGCGGGGCTGTTTTATCTCGACCACCTCACCCACAACGTCCATCGCGGCCGGATGGATGTCTGGACCGGCTTCTATGAAAGGCTGTTCAACTTCCGGCAGATTCGCTTCTTCGATATCGAAGGCCGCGCGTCGGGCCTGTTCTCGCGGGCGCTGACCAGCCCTGACGGCAAGATCCGGATCCCGATCAACGAGGACGCCGGCGATTCCGGCCAGATCGAGGAATATCTCAATGTCTATCGCGGCGAGGGCATCCAGCACATCGCCTGCGGCGCCAAGGATATCTACCGGACGGTCGAGGGCTTGCGCGAGGCCGGCCTGCCGTTCATGCCCGCGCCGCCCGAGACTTATTTCGAGAAGATCGACGCGCGGCTGCCCGGGCACGGCGAGGACGTCGCCCGGTTAAAGCGCGACGGCATCCTGATCGACGGCGAAGGCGTGGTCGACGGCGGCCATACCAAGGTGCTGCTGCAGATCTTTTCCGCCAACGCCATCGGGCCGATCTTCTTCGAGTTCATCCAGCGCAAGGGCGACGACGGTTTTGG
This sequence comes from Bradyrhizobium sp., assembly GCF_035484855.1. Classification (GTDB taxonomy): domain Bacteria; phylum Pseudomonadota; class Alphaproteobacteria; order Rhizobiales; family Xanthobacteraceae; genus Bradyrhizobium. The sequence continues at coordinate 11,316 of NZ_DATHOP010000179.1, read as the reverse complement.
CGAAGGCAATTTCAAGGCGCTGTTCGAATCGATCGAGGAAGACCAGATCCGCCGCGGCGTGCTGAAGGTGGATGATGCGGCGTAGTCCCGGTCCGTCATCCCCGGATGAGCGCAATTGCGCTCACTCGGGAGGTGCGAGCGGAGCGAGCCTCGAAGGATGAGCCACGGGCACGCAAGCCAATCATCCTTCGAGGCTCGCCGAAGGCGGCGAGCACCTCAGGATGACGGCGGTGGGTGGTGCAGCGTTCGTAGGGTGAGCAAAGCGACTTGTCCGCCGTAGCGCAGAGAGCGAAGGCGGAAGCGTGCCCACCATCTGCTTTCGAATTCATGAATGGTGGGCACGGCGCAAACGCGCCTTTGCCCACCCTACGATTTCTTCCACTCTCGCGTCAGTTCACCGATATCCGCCCTTTCCGGCTCCCTGATCGCCGACGGCGTTCGCGAAAAGCGGGGCGCCGGCGCGGGCTGCGTGACGCCGTGGCGTTCGACGAAAATGTTGCGCGCGGCCATGTGCGGATGTTTTGGCGCTTCCGCCATGGTCAGGATCGGGGCGAAGCAGATGTCGGTGCCTTCCATGATCTTGCACCAATCTTCCCGTGTCTTGCTCTTGAAGATGTCCACCAATTTCTGCTTCAGCGCGGGCCAGGCCTTGCGGTCCATCTGCGTGTCGAAATCGGCATCCGCAAGCCCGGCATGCTGGCGCAGCAGCGCGTAGAATTGCGGCTCGATCGAGCCGATCGAGACGAAATGGCCGCAGGAACATTCATAGACGCCGTAGAAATGCGCGCCGCCGTCGAGGAAATTCTGCTCGCGGCCTTCGATCCAGCGGCCGGCCGCCGTCATGTCGAAGAACATCGACATCAGCGAGGCCGCGCCGTCGCACATCGCGGCATCGACCACCTGTCCCTTGCCGGATTTCTTCGCTTCCAATAGCGCGGCGAGCACGCCGACCACGAGATAGAGCGCGCCGCCGCCGAAATCGCCGACCAGGTTGAGCGGCGGCACCGGCTTTTCCTTCGGCCCGATCGCGGACAGCGCGCCGGTCACCGAGATGTAGTTGATGTCGTGGCCGGCGGCCTGCGCCAGGGGGCCTTCCTGGCCCCAGCCGGTCATGCGGCCATAGACGAGGCGCGGATTCCTCGCCAGCACCACATCGGGCCCGAGCCCGAGCCGCTCCATCACGCCGGGCCGAAATCCCTCGACCAGCGCCTCGGCGCCGGAAAGCAGGTCGAGCACACCTGCGATCGCGGCCTTGTCCTTCAAATCAAGTTCGACCACTTTCCGTCCGCGCCCGGCGACCGATTTCATATTCTTCTTGGCGCCGACGCGGTCGAGCGTGACCACCTCCGCGCCCATGTCCGCCAGCATCATGCAGGCGAACGGGCCGGGGCCGATGCCGGCGAATTCGACGATGCGGAAACCGGCCAACGGGCCGGAGGTGCGGGTGGAGGATTCGGGAGCGGATTTGTCGAGCACGTTGTCATTTCCTCATCAAGGGAAAACTCAGGACGTCGCGGAGGTTTTGGTGCCGTGGCGGGCGGGATCGCCGAGCGTCACCTTGGCGGCGTCGGCCCATAATTTGGCGTTCTGCTTCTGACGCTCGGTGCCGGTGCCTTCCTCGGCGACCTTGCGGCCGAGCGCGATATAGACCGGGATTTCCTCGTCACGCATCGGCTTCGTCGCCTGCTTGCGCGCCATCGCCTTTTCGATGTGGGGCGCGAGTTCTTCCTGCTTCCGCTTTTCCCGCTCGATTTCGCGCGCGCAGAATTCCGGCATCACCTCATCGGCGAACAGTTGCAGCGCCTCGCAGATGTGCTCATGCCGGTTGCGGCCGCCCTGCTGGATGAACACGGTCTGGTCGACGCCGCTTTCCTCGAAATGCGTCAGGTGCGTGCGCAACTGGTCCGGCGTGCCGATGCCGTGATCGGCGCCGGCCGGCGGCAAGGCATGGCGGGCCTTTTCGAAATTGGTCCAGATATCGGTGCGGCCCGGCGTGTGTTCGCCGAAGATGTAATGATGCGCCAGCCCGTAGCGGAAGAACCGCAAGCCATCCTCGCCGCGGCGGCGCGCTTCCATCTCGTCGGGGTGCACCGAGAAGCCGGTCACCATCGCGACGTTGGGATTGACCGCATGCCCGATCGGCACGCATTCCTCCCTGAAGATGCGATAGTAGTCATCGACCCATTGCCGGGCCTCGCGCGGATCGACGAAGGCAAAGGTCAGCGCACCGATGCCGCAGCGCGCCGCCATCTTGATGGTTTCGCGGTTGGAGCAGGCGACCCACAGCGGCGGATGCGGTTTCTGCAGCGGTTTCGGCACCACATTGCGGCAGGGCATCTCGAAGAATTCGCCCTTGAAGCCGGGATAGGGGTTCATCACCATCATGTCGGTGCATTGCTCGACGCCCTCCTTCCACATCCGCCGCTTCTCGACGGGGTCGAAGCCGACATTGAAGCCGCCGAGTTCCATCAGGGATGCGCTCTCGCCGGTGCCGAATTCGACGCGGCCGTTGGAGACGAGATCAAGCGTGGCGATGCGCTCGGCGACGCGGGCCGGATGGTTGTATTTCGGCGGCATCAGGCAGATGCCGTGGCCGAGCCGGATTTTCTTGGTGCGTTGCGAGCACGCGGCGAGGAAAATCTCGGGAGCGGAGGAGTGCGAATATTCCTCCAGAAAATGATGCTCGACTTCCCAGGCGTAGTCGATGCCGAGTTGGTCTGCGAGTTCGACCTGGTCGAGCGCCTCCTGGAACAGCCGATGCTCGTCGCCCTCGTGCCACGGCCGCGGCAATTGATGCTCGTAGAAAATGCCAAATTTCATGGACGCTCCCGGGAGGCTTTAGTTAGTTGATTAGCTAAAGTGTCCCGCCTTGCGCCGATGGAGGCAAGCAACTTTTGATCTCAGGATGGTCGAATTAAGAGCGCAGCGCGACAAAGTTCGTGTCCCGGACGCGGTGCAGCGCACTTGGCGGTGCACCGCAGAGCCGGGACCCACGTCTTTCGCATGGACCCCGGATCAGCAGCGCACCGCGCCGAATTACGGCGCGTTGCGCAGCATCCGGGGAACACCCGCATGCTTGAGCGGCTACGCGATCAGCCGGCCGCGGCGACCGCGCGTTGCGCCATCACCTTGATCAGGTTGGCGCGGTAGTCCGACGTGCCCTGGGTATCGTTCATCAACCCGTCTGCGGAGATCTTGACGTTGTCGAGCGCTGCCGCCGACCAGTTCGCCTTCAGCGCCGCCTCGATGGTTCCCACCCGCATCACGCCGTTCTGCGACGCGCCGGTGGCCGCGACGCGGACATCGCCCGATTTGGTCTTAACCACGAACACGCCGGTCAGCGCGAAGCGCGATGCCGGATGTGGGAATTTTGAATAGCCGGCCTTGGCCGGGATCGGGAACGACACGGCGGTGATAATCTCGCCGTCATTGAGCGCGGTCGAGAACAGGCCCTTGAAGAACTCATCCGCCGGGATCGAGCGCTTGTTGGTCTTCACGGTCGCGCCGAGCGCCAGCACCGCCGCCGGATAGTCGGCCGCCGGATCGTTGTTGGCGAGCGACCCGCCGATGGTGCCGCGATGACGCACGGCGGGATCGCCGATCACGGATGCAAGATGGGCGAGCGCGGCGATGGCCTTCTGCACCGCGGCGTTCGTCGCCACATCGTAATGCGTGGTCGCAGCCTTGATCGTCACCGTGTCGCCGGAAACCTCGACACCGGCGAGATCCTTGATCTTGCCGAGATCGATCACGTCGGACGGCGAAGCCAGCCGCTGCTTCATCACGGGGATCAGGGTGTGGCCGCCGGCGAGATATTTTGCCTCTTTGCCTTTGGCGAAGAGGGCGGCGGCTTCGTCGACCGAGGAGGGGCGATGATAGGTGGTCTCGTACATGATGTACTCCCTGTTTCCTTTTCCCGTCATTCCGGGATGCGCGCGCCTCGCGCGCAGACCCGGAATCTCGAGGAGTTCTACCGTGTTTCAGTTTCCGGGTTCGACGCTTTGCGTCGCCCCGGAATGACGAGTGGTCAGCCGTGAATCGCGTGCCAGACGCGGTCGGGCGTCGCCGGCATTTCGAGCTTGTTGTTGCCGATCGCATCCGTGATGGCGTTGATCACGGCGGCGGACGCGCCGATCGCGCCGGCCTCGCCGCAGCCCTTGACGCCGAGCGGATTGCCCGGGCACAGCGTCGTGGTGTGGCTCAGCTTGAACGACGGCAGATCGTCGGCGCGCGGCATGGTGTAGTCCATGAACGACGCCGTCACGAGCTGGCCGTTGGCGTCATAGACCACGCCTTCCAGCAGCGCCTGGCCGATGCCTTGCGCGAGGCCGCCATGGACCTGGCCTTCGACGATCATCGGGTTGATCAGCCGGCCGAAATCGTCGGCCGCGACGAAATTGACGAAGGAGGTCTTGCCGGTGCCGGGATCGACTTCGAGTTCGCAGATATAGGCGCCGGCCGGGAAGGTGAAGTTGGTCGGGTCGTAGAACGCCGTCTCCTTCAACCCCGGCTCCATGCCGTCGGGCAGGTTGTGCGCGGTATAGGCGGCGAGCGCGACCATCGGCAGCGCGATCGACTTGTCGGTGCCGGTGACCTTGAACTCGCCGTTCTCGATGACAATGTCGCCCTCGGATGCTTCCAGCGCATGGGCTGCGATCTTCTTGGCCTTGGCCTCGACCTTTTCCATCGCCTTGATGATGGCGGTGCCGCCGACCGCGATCGAACGCGAGCCGTAGGTGCCCATGCCGAACTGCACCTTGTCGGTGTCGCCGTGGACGATCGAGACCTGGCTGATCGGAACGCCCAGACGTTCGGAGATCAGTTGCGCAAACGTGGTCTCATGGCCCTGGCCGTGGCTGTGCGAGCCGGTGAGCACTTCGATGGTGCCGACCGGGTTGACGCGGATTTCGGCTGACTCCCACAGGCCGACGCCGGCCCCCAGGCTGCCGACCGCTTTCGAGGGCGCGATGCCGCAGGCCTCGATGTAGCAGGACACGCCGAGGCCGCGCAGCTTGCCTTCCTTCTTCGCTTTCTCCTTGCGGCCCGCGAAACCGGCATAGTCGATCGCCTTCATCGCGGCATCGAGCGAGGCGCCGAAATCGCCGGTGTCATAGGCCATGATCACGGGCGTCTGGTACGGGAAGCTGGTGATAAAATTCTTCCGGCGCAATTCCGCCGGATCGACCTTCAGCTGCCGCGCCGCGGTTTCCATCATCCGCTCCAGAAGGTAGCTCGCCTCCGGCCGGCCCGCGCCGCGATAGGCGTCGACCGGCGTGGTGTTGGTATAGACGCCGACCACTTCGGCATAGATCGCCGGGATCACATACTGGCCCGACAGCAGCGTGACATAGAGATAGGTCGGCACCGCCGAGGAGAACAGCGACATATAGGCGCCGAAATTGGCGTGGGTTTTCACCCGCAGGCCCAAAATCTTGTTGTCCTTGTCGAACGCCATTTCCGCTTTCGAGACATGGTCGCGGCCATGCGCGTCGGTGAGGAAGGCCTCGGAACGGTCGCCAGTCCATTTCACCGGGCGACGCAGCTTCTTCGACGCCCACAGCGCCACCATTTCTTCCGGATAGATGTAGATCTTGGATCCGAAGCCGCCGCCGACATCGGGCGCGATCACCCGCAGCTTGTGCTCGGGAGCGATGTTGTAGAACGCCGACAGCACCAGGCGGGCGACATGCGGATTCTGCGAGGTGGTGTAGAGCGTGAAATGCTCTTCCGCCTCGTCGTATTCGGCGATTGCCGCGCGCGGCTCCATCGCATTGGGCACCAGGCGGTTGTTGGTGAGTTCGAGCGTCACCACATTGGCGGCCTTCGAAAACGCATCCTTGACGGCGGCCTCATCGCCGAGCGCCCAGTCGTAGACCACATTGCCCGGCGCTTCCGGGTGCAGTTGCGGCGCGCCCGGTTTGATCGCGGCACGGATGTCCGGAACGGCCGGAAGCTCTTCGTAAGTGACGACCACGGCTTCGGCGGCGTCCTTGGCCTGGTTCTTGGTCTCGGCGACCACGACCGCGACCGCCTGGCCGGCGAAGCGCACGACCTCCGGCGCCATCGCCGGCCATGCGCCCATCTTCATCGGGGTGCCGTCCTTCGAGGTGATGGCCCAGCCGCAGATCAGGTTGCCGACCTTGTCGTCGACGATCTCTTGGCCGGTCAATACGCCGACCACGCCCGGCATCTTCATCGCTTCAGACGAATCGATGCTCTTGACCTTGGCATGCGCGTGCGGGCTGCGGATGAAATGGGCATGGGTCATGCCCTGCAATTTGATGTCGTCGACGTAACGGCCTTTGCCGGTGATGAAACGCCGGTCTTCCTTGCGCACGACGCTTGCGCCAATACCTTCAACGCCCATGTTCTGTTCTCCCAACCGGAGTTTTTGATTTCCGCCATTTCCATCGAAATTCGGCGGTCTTTGATGTTAGTGATCGATGCGGCTTGCCGCTGCTATTCCGCGGCCTGCGCAACCTTCATGCGGCCGGCCGCATCCAGCACCGACTTGACGATGTTGTGGTAGCCGGTGCAGCGGCAGATATTGCCTTCCAGCTCGTGCCGGACGGTGTCCTCGTCGAGCTTGCCGCCATGGCGGTGCACGATATCGATCGCCGACATGATCATGCCCGGCGTGCAATAGCCGCATTGCAGTCCGTGATTGTCGCGGAAGGCGGCCTGCATCGGATGCAGTTCGTCGCCCTTCGAGATGCCTTCGATGGTGGTGACGTTGCTTCCATTGGCCTGTCCGGCCAGCACGGTGCAGGATTTGACCGCCCGGCCGTCGATATGCACGACGCAGGCGCCGCATTGGCTGGTGTCGCAGCCGACATGGGTGCCGGTCAGGTTCAGATGATCGCGCAGCAGCTGGACAAGAAGGGTGCGGTCCTCGACCTCGACCGAGGCCGCCTTGCCGTTCACCGTCAATTTGATGGTAGACACGCCATTATCCTCCCGATGCTTTTTGCTTGTTCCGATTAGAAGCACCGGGGCTGGACTTTGCAACTGGGAATTTCGTCGGGAGGGTCATTGTAAAGTCATCATCTCGAACGCGGCTTGCTTACCCTCCCCTGGAGGGGGAGGGTCGACGCGACCCGGCGACGCGAAGCGTCGTCCGGCAGAGCGGCGGGGTGGGGTGACAGTCTCTCGTCTTGAACGGTGCCCAGGTTGAGAGACCGTCACCCCACCCCGTCTCGCATCTTGCGATGCGAGCCGACCCTCCCCCTCCAGGGGAGGGTAAGAAGATGCCATGCAAATTTACGGCTTTCTCAAGCCCTTGCTTGATGGTCTATTCCGGCATCGTTCGCATGTTGCCTAAGCCACGGAGACCAAACGACAATGCCGCTGCAACGGGGGTTTTGACGTGATCGACAAGCAGGTGAAGACCACAGCCGACGCGGTGGCTGGCGTCCGCGACGGATCGACGGTGCTGGTGGCCGGATTCGGCATGGTCGGCGTCGCCGACCATCTGCTCGATGCCCTGCACGAGCAGGGCGCCCGGGAGCTGACCATCGTCGCCAACAATTCCGGCAATGGCGATCACGGCCTCGCCCGGCTGATCATTTCAGGGCGGGTGCGCAAGGTGATCTGCTCCTTTCCGCGCTCCGGCGACTACAGCGCCTTCCTCAATGCCTACCGCGCCAGGAGCCTGGAGCTGGAATTGCTGCCGCAAGGCACCATCAGCGAGCGCATGCGTTGCCATGCCGCGGGGCTGGGCGGCTTCTTCTCCCCGGTTTCGGCCGGCACCAAACTCGGCGAAGGCAAGGAAGTCAGGGAGATCGACGGCCGGCTGCACGTGTTTGAAAAGCCGCTGAAGGGCGACGTCGCGCTGATCAAGGCCAACAAGGCCGACCGCTGGGGCAACCTCACCTATATCAAGTCGGCGCGGAATTTTAATCCTGTGATGGCGATGGCGGCGGATTTGACCGTGGTCGAGGTCGACCAGATGGTGGAACTCGGCGAACTCGATCCGGAAGCCGTGGCGACACCGAGCATTTTCGTCGATCGCGTGGTCGTTGTTGGAGCACAGGCATGATCCCATTAACGCGTGAGCAGATGGCCTGGCGCGCCGCGCAGGATTTGATGGAAGGCGATTACGTCAATCTCGGCATCGGCATCCCGACCCTGGCCGCGAGTTTTGTCCCGGCCGGCCGCGAGGTGATCTTCCACAGCGAGAACGGCATTTTGGGCATGGGCCCAAAACCCGAGCCGGGCAAGGAAGACCCCTATATGGTCGATGCCGGCAAGAACAAGACGACGCTGGTGGCCGGCGGCTGCTTCGTGCACCACGCCGACTCGTTTTTGATCATCCGCGGCGGCCATCTCGACGTCAGCCTGCTCGGCGCGTTCGAGGTTTCGGAGAACGGCGATCTCGCGAACTGGACCACCGAGGATCCGGCATTCCCGCCCGGCGTCGGCGGCGCCATGGATCTGGCGGTCGGCGCCAGGGCGATTCGCGTCATCATGGATCACACCGGCAAGCGCGGCGAGCCGCGCATCCTGAAACGCTGCAGCTATCCGCTGACCGCGCCGAACTGCGTCAAGCGCATCTACACCAATCTCGCCGTCATCGACGTGACGCCGCAAGGCCTCACCGTGGCCGAGATGATCGCCGGCATGACGCTGGAGAAGCTGCAGGCCCTGACCGAGCCGAGCTTAAGGCTCGCCCCGGATTGGCAGGTGCTTGCGCCGCCCGAGGTGCCCAAGGCGCGGGCGGCGTAGGCTTTATGGCCCACCTCGCCCCGCTTGCGGGGAGAGGTCGCCGCGCTCTTGCGCGGCGGGTGAGAGGGACTCTCCACGAGTCGCGCTCGCTGAGAGAGCCCCTCACCCCAACCCTCCAAGAGCGAGCTTCGCTCGTCTCGACCCCGCGAAAGAGCGGGGAGAGGGAGAAACGAGAGACAAGCCCGCCATGACGGCAGGCCAAAACCCTCCGTATATTTACTGGGCCTTATCCATTCTGCTCTAGTTTTCGTCGTCGGTCCGGCAAGCCCGCGCTTTTCGGGCGCGTATTTTGTTGGGAAAGCTGCGGGGAGGTCCGGGTGGGTCTGAAATCGGTATCGCGTAGGCTCCCGACGCTTCGATTCCGCGGCAAGGTCATGCTTGGCTTTGCCGTGGTGCTGGCGATCTCGGCGGTCAGCATGGGCATCGCCTATATGGGGTTCGAGCGTGTCTCCGCGGGCGTCGCAAGCTACCGCAACAGCGTTTCGGAAGCGGATCTGGCGCGCAATATCGACCGCGAGGTGATTTCGTACCGGGAGCTGGCGCGCTATTACGTGGTCACGGCCAAGGACGACGATGCCAAGGCGGCGCTGGCCGCCGAGGCGCGCCTCAAGGACGCCATCGACCGGTCGATGCGGGGCACCATCAATCCGGCGCGCCTCGACCAGATCACGCGCCTCGCCCGCGAATTCCAGAGTTTTACCAAGATTTTTGCCGACATCGTCAAGTTCAAGAGCGACAGCGCGCTGCTGGTGCAGAACAAGCTGACGCGCGATGCCAATACGTTGCGCTACAAGCTCGACGACCTTCCCAGCAATGCCGACGATTCGGAACTGCAGACAATCCAGTTCGGCACCAAGAAAGTGAACGAACAATTCCAGGCGGCCTCCGCGCTCGCCAATACCTTCGTCATCAATTCCGATCAGGCGATTGCGACCGGCGCGATGGCGCGGCTCAAATTCGTCGAGAACTCGATGAACGCGATATCGTCGAAGGACGAAAGGATCGTGCAAGGCCTGAAAGAGGCCGCGGGCCTGCTCGATGAATATGGGCAGGTGCTGGCCAAGCTGATCGCGAATTCCAAGGAAGTCGATGAGCTGGTCGCCGAGATGGCCGATTCCGCGGACGCGATCGTCAAGGGCGCCGGCGCGATGAAGGCGGACCTGCTTTCCGACCAGCAAAGGCTCGAATCCGAATCGGATACGGCCATCGGCGAGACCGAGCGGCTGATCCTGATGCTCGCCGGCGGCGGCTTCCTGCTCGGTGCGGCGCTGGCGCTGGTGCTGGGCAAGGGAATTTCCCGTCCCATGATTGCGATGTGCCAGGCGATGCGCGAACTCGCCGGCGGCAATTTCGACGTCGTGCTGCCGGGTCTCGGCCGCCGGGATGAACTTGGCGAAATGGCCGGCGCGGTGGAAGAATTCAAGATGCAGGCAATCGCCAAGGCGGAGCGCGATGCCAGCGCCCAGGATGCCCAGAACAAGGCGGCGAGTGCCGCGCGGCGCGCCGAGCTGATCAGGTTTGCCGATGATTTCGAAACCGCCGTTGGCGCCATCGTCTCGAACGTGTCGGCTTCCGCCGTTCAACTTGAACAGGCGGCGGGAATGCTGACGCGGACCGCGGAAAGCACCCAGAGCCTCTCCAGCCAGGTCGCCGACGCTTCCGAAGAAGCCTCCTCCAGCATGCAATCGGTGGCCACCGCGACCGAGGAGCTTTCCGCTTCCGTCGACGAGATCGGCCGCCGGATGCGCGATTCAAACAAGATCGCGGAGGCCGCGGTGCTGCAGGCGCAGCAGACCGACGGTCGCATCGGCAAGCTGTCGCGCGCCGCCCAGGAGATCGGCGACGTGGTCAAGCTGATCACGGCGATTGCCGAGCAGACCAATCTCTTGGCGCTGAACGCGACCATCGAGGCCGCCCGCGCCGGCGACGCCGGCCGCGGCTTTGCGGTGGTCGCCGCCGAAGTCAAATCGCTGGCCAGCCAGACCGCGAAGGCGACCGACGAGATTTCGACCCACATCGCGGGCATGCAGGGCGCGACCGCCGAATCGGTCGCGGCGATCAAGCAGATCGGCGGCACCATCGGGCAGATCTCGAGCATCGCCTCGGAGATTTCGAGCGCGGTGCAGCAGCAGAGCTCGGCGACCCAGGAAATCGCCCGCAGCGTCCAGAGCGTCGCCAAGGGCACCCATCAGGCGGCTTCCAACATCATGCAGGTCAATCGCGGCGCGACCGAAACCGGCTCCGCCTCCGAGGAGGTGCTGAACTCGGCCAAGACGTTGTCGAGCGAGAGCACAAGGCTGCGCGAGGAGCTCGACCGCTTCATGGCGAATATCCGCGCCGCGTAGAGCACGGCCCGGCTGCTTTCGGAGAATTGCAGGCGCCGACCAGGCTAGAGCGTTTTCGAGCGAAGTGGTTACCGGTTCGCGTGAAGAAAACGCGTCAAAACAAGAATCTAGCAGTCCGCTGAAAAACGTAAAGAATGAGGCGTTTTTTCTGTTGGGGTTCGGTTGTTGGGATGGCGTATTGGGGAGTTTGAGGTCTGTTGGCTAGGCTGCAGCCAGTTTGGGGATGCGGATCAGGTTGTAGGCGATC
>NZ_DATHOP010000178.1:0-21232 GCF_035484855.1 Bradyrhizobium sp. | reverse complement strand
GATCGCCTACAACCTGATCCGCATCCCCAAACTGGCTGCAGCCTAGCCAACAGACCTCAAACTCCCCAATACGCCATCCCAACAACCGAACCCCAACAGAAAAAACGCCTCATTCTTTACGTTTTTCAGCGGACTGCTAGGGCAATCTTCGGCAATGCCGGGCGCCCGTGCCGGGCGCGCAGAAATGCTGCGCCGGTGGCCGGCGCCTCTCGTGGCACGTCAGCTGGCGTGAACGACCAGCTTTTCCTCGACGAAAAACCGCAGCGCGCCGTAGCCTTCCATGTCAACCGCGTACATGAAATTGCCTTCGACCGTCGGAAACACGGCGATCACCGTGCCAGCGTCGTGGTCATCGGCAGCGTTATCGACCATTTCGCCAATCGCAAACTTCGCCATCGGGAATTCCTCCTGGAATCGATGCAATTCTTCTATAAATTAGTTAACGTTTCTTAGCTTTTGCCGCGCCTGCAGTAGGAATGCCCCGGCAGGCAAAGACTTCTGCCGATTTGGTCAGATTTCGACGGGGACCGGACCGACGAAACCGGCGTTTTGGTGTAGACGGGATATTCTTTTAGGTGGTTGGGGACAGACGAGATCGTCGGCATGCTCGGGGCTCCAGAATTCAGCGACCGGTCACCGCCGGCATGCGCGTACTGTCCGCCGGCGCCGAAACCGCATGCCCACCCGCTCAAGCCGTTGGCCCTTCTTGGCGCGCTGAAGCGCAACCCGCTGGAATGCTGGGCGGCGCCGCATTTCGAGCGCCCGATCGTGGCCGGCGGCTTGCCGATCGGGCATGTGCTGCTGGTACACGAGCCCGGCGCCATCCGCCGCGTGCTGCTCGACAACGCCGTGAACTACCGCAAGGACCGCCTGCAACGCCGCGTGCTGTCGGCCGGACTGAGCGATGGCCTGCTCAGCGCCGAGGGCGAGCAATGGCGCCTGCAACGACGGGTGATCGCGCCGATGTTCGCGCGCCGGACCGTGATGGATTTCGCGCCGGCGATGCTGGCCGCCGCCGAAGCCCTGGTCGAGAGGTGGTCCGCGCTCGAGGACGGCGCATCCATCGACGTCGCCCCCGAGATGGCCAAGGTCACGCTCGATGTCGTGGAGCGCACCATCTTCTCGGATGGCTTCGGATCGGACGCCGAGGACATCCGCAAGGCGATGACGACCTATTTCAATACGATCGGCAGGATCAGTCCGCTCGACATTCTCGGCGTGCCCGACTTCGTGCCGCGGCTCGGCCGGCTGCGGGTGCAGGCAACCCTCAGGTTTTTCGAGAAGGAAGTCGACCGGGTCATCTCGGTCCGGCGCCGCATGCTCGCCGAGCAACCGGACCAGGCGCCGCGCGATCTCCTGACCCATCTGCTGGAAGCGCTCGATACCGGCGGCAGCGGCGGCCTGACCGAAGCGGAGGTGCGATCGAACATCCTTACCTTCATCGCGGCCGGCCACGAAACCACGGCCAACACCCTGAGCTGGGCGCTATTCCTGCTGTCACAGTCGGGGGAATGGCGCGAGCGGGTGCAAGCCGAGGCCGACCGCGAACTGATCGGGCCGGTGGAGGACATGGCCGACCGGCTGGTCGAGACCCGCGCTGTGATCGAAGAGACCGTCCGCCTCTATCCGCCGATCGCGGCGATCAGCCGCGTCGCGCTCGATCGCGACGAACTGAACGGCGAGCGTGTCAGGGCGGGATCGCTGATCGTGATCTCGCCCTATGTGCTGCACCGCCATCGCCTGCTGTGGGATCGCCCCGACGCGTTCGACCCGAGGCGATTTCTCGGCGCCGCGCAGGCAACGATCGACCGCTTCGCCTACCTTCCGTTCGGGACCGGGCCGCGCAAATGCATCGGCTCCAGCTTCGCCTTACAGGAGGCGACGCTCGTGCTTGCCACGATCGTCCGGCATTTCGCGTTTCGCTTGCGGCCGGGACACGCGGTATGGCCCATGCTGCGGGTGACCCTGCGACCGGCGAACGGCTTGCCGATGGTCATCGCCATGAGATCACTGCGCGACCCCGACCGCTGTCGACCGGCGGAGCGCGGCCTGCCGAACTCATAAAGCCGAAGCGATCGGCGACAGGGCCGCCATATCGGCATGCTGGTTCCAGAGATTCGAGCGCGTGATGCACTTTCCGCAATGGAAGAACGCCCGCGCAACGACGACGATCATCGCAAGCTCGGGTATCCGGCCGCCCTCCGCCATGGCGCTGCGGACAGAATGGTCCCGAACGATGCTGGCGCGGCCCGCGACCCGCAACGTCTCGCGCTGACCGGGCACGAAGAAGATCAAGCCGACGCCCGGATTCTGCAGCACGTTGTGAAACGTGTCGACCCGACGATTGCCGCGGCGATCCGGAATCGCGAGCGTCGCCTCGTCGAGACACCGCACGAACCCCGCGCCGTCTCCTTTTGGCGACAGGTCGACCATCCCGAGCGGATCGGTCGATCCGACCACGACAAAGGGCGAAGCCGCGATAAATTCGCGGCAGCGGCTATCAAGCTTGTGCAGGATCTTGCTGGTGAACCATCTGTTGGGAGGCCCGACGATTCTTCTTAATTCCGACTCCGACTTGATCACCTCGTCAAACCGCGCGTCGGCCGTCACCGTTGTGCTTGCGTCCACCTGATGCCCTTTGTCATTAGCGGGATCTTGATCCCGCCGGGGCCCCAAAGGCACGCTAACGCGTCGATGCGGCGGGAGTGCGCCCGGAACTTGGCTTCTTTTCCGCGCGGGAACCCTTAATACGCACGCCACCATGCACATCCGTTTTCCATCGCGATGGAAAGCGGATGCGGTGCTGGCCGTCGATCCCAATTAGAGCGAGCCGCTCAGCCTTTCGGGCGGGTGCGGATCATGAAGGTTTCGTAGGAATATTCCGCGACCTGCCACCACAGATTCAAGTCATCGCGGAACGCCATCTGCGAATCGTAGATCTTCTTGAAGTCGGGATTGGTCGCCGAGGTCTCGGCATTGACCTCGTTGGAGGCCTTCAGACAGGCCTCCATGATGGCCTGGCTGAACGGGCGCAGGATGGTGCCGTTCGCGACCAGCCGCTTGATCGCCAGCGGATTGCGCGCGTCATATCGCGCCTGAACATCCAGGTTGGCGTAGCCGGCCGCGATCGTCAGCAGCGACTGATAGGCCTTCGGCAGCGAGTCCCACTTGTCCTGGTTGATGAAGAAGTGCAGCGCCGTGCCGCCCTCCCACCAGCCGGGATAATAGTAATATTTGGCGATCTTGTAGAAGCCGAGCTTCTCATCATCGTAGGGGCCGACCCATTCGGTGGCGTCGATGATGCCCTTTTCCAGTGCCGGATAGATATCGCCGCCGGCGATCTGCTGCGGAATGGTGCCGAGTTTCGCCAGCGTCTTGCCGGCCCAGCCGCCGATCCGCATCTTCAGGCCATTGAGGTCGTCGACGCTGTTGATCTCCTTGCGGAACCAGCCGCCCATCTGGGTGCCGGTATTGCCGCCGGCGATGCCGTACAATTTGAACTTCTTGCCGAACTCGTTGAGCATGGCCTGGCCACCGTGATCCTGGAACCAGGCGTTCTGCTGCCGCGAATTGAGCCCGAACGGAATCGAGCAATAGAGCGCGAAGGTCGGGTCCTTGCCGATGAAGTAATAGGCCGCGGTGTGGCACATCTCCACCGTGCCGTTGCCGACCGCATCGATCACCTGCAAGCCGGGAACGATCTCGCCGGCGGCGAAAGTTTGGATCTGGAATTTGTTGTCGGTGGCTTCGGCGACGTATTTCGAAATCGTCTCACACGCGCTCTGGGGAACGTCGAGCGACTTCGGCCAGCTGGTGGTGCAGCGCCATTTCAACTCGGGCATCGATTGCGCGATCGCGGGTGCTGCGACCGTGGTCGACGCGGCAAGCCCGACGCCCGCGGTTTTCAGGAATTCACGGCGTTTCATGACCTTACCCCCCATTTGAATTTGCTCCGGAATCGCCAACCCCTTGACGATTCGCACAGGCGCCGCCTTGTCGGCGGTCAATCTTGATGTCCCTGACGATACCAGAGGTTCGGGCGCCCGGGTAGCCGATAGGGCGGCGGCGGCCCCGGCAACGGGCCAGCCTGGGTGAGGCATAGCGGCGCATCCTTTCACCGGGCGATCGCGCCGATCCAGGCCGCCAGCGTATCCAGCACTTCGCTCATGGCCTCGCGATCATTCCGCCCCGAACGCGCCAGCACATGGAAGGAATGATCGGCTTCCGCGACCCGATGCAGCGTGGCCAGCTTGCCCAGCCGCTCGACCACCGGCTCGAGCAGCGGCAGTTCGGCCAGCGCATCGCGGGTGCCCTGGATGAAGAGCATGGGGATATCGATGTCGCCGAGATGCTTTGCCCGCGTGTCGGATGGTTTGCCGGCTGGATGCAGGGGAAAACCCAGGAAGGCCATTCCGCGGACACCGGGCAATGGCGCGATCGCCTGCGCTTGCGACGTCATGCGGCCGCCGAACGATTTTCCGCCGGCGACCAGCGCCAGGTCAGCGCAGCATCGTGCCGCCTCATCGACGGCGGCCCGCACCGTAGCGTGCGCGACCGGCGGCGCATCCGGGCGCTTGCTGCCCTTTTCCATATACGGGAATTGATATCGCAACGTCGCGATGCCGCGATCGCAAAGTCCGCGCGCGACCTGCTCCATGGAGGTGTGCGTCATCCCGGCGCCCGCGCCATGGGCAAAGACAAAACAGGCGCGCGCCGATGGCGGCCGAAGCAGCAGCGCGGAGACGGCATTCGCACTACCGAACTCGATTTTCAGCTGTTGCGGGTTGACGACGTTCATTTACGGATCGTAGCGCGTCTATTTCCCGGTGTACCTTGAAATCCGGCGTCCCTGGCTCTCGGCGATCGGCGGCCCGAACCGTTGTTGTCCGGGCGGAATTCATCCGCTACCCTCTGTTTCAACATATAACGACAAAGTCTGTTCAGGGGGGAACGAATGACCGTGTTCGGGAGGATATCTGCGTCAAGGCTTGCCGCTGCGGCAGGATTGTTGTTCGCCGGGATCGGAACGGCCGCTGCGGATCCCGCTGAAATCAAGGTGCTGACTTCGGTGGCGCTGACCTCGGCGCTTGACGAACTCGCTCCACAATACGAGCGTGCGACAGGAAACAAACTCGTCATCGGCTACAGCCTGATCGCCGACATCAGGAAACGTATCATCGCGGGCGAAACCGCCGACGTCATCATCCTGTCGCGGCCGGTGATGGACGAACTGCAGAAGCAGGACAAGTTCGCGCCCGCCAGCATCGCAAATGTCGCGGGCACGGCGGTGGCGGTGACGGTGCGCGCGGGCGCGCCGAAACCGGACATCGGTTCAGCCGATGCGCTGAAGCGTTCGCTGCTCGCGGCGAAATCCATCGTCTATGCCGATCCGGCGAAAGGCGGCGCCAGCGGGGTGCATTTCGCGAAGGTCGTCGACCGGCTTGGAATCGCCGATGAGATCAAGTCCAGGACCATTCTCGTGCCGGGCGCCCAGGCCGCCGACCTCGTCGCCAAGGGCGAAGCCGAGATCGGCGTCGGACAGACCTCCGAAATCGTGCCGGTGGCCGGTGCGCAACTGGTGGGACCGCTGCCGGGAGACCTCGGCAGCGTCACGCTCTTCGCCGCCGCCATCGGCGCGGACAGCAAGGCATCGGAGGCGGCGAAGTCGCTGATCCAGTTTCTGACAGGACCGACCGCTGCCCCCGTATTCAAGTCGAAAGGCCTTGAGCCGGGATAGCATCAACGGTGCGAAGTTGAGCTATCGCTCCCTGCCCGAATTCCTCGTCGGGCGGGTCTGCTCGCGGTCTCTTTTGCGGTCGGCGAGATATCGAAGCTGGCCGGCCCTTCTCAAAGCTTCGATGCGCTCGGCGCCGGCCGGCATTTGGCGCGCAGCTTCGAGAGCGGCCTGGGCGGCCCCCCACTCTTCATCTGCCGTACTGGACTTCCTGGCGGACATGCATGATCGATCCGGCGTTCGCGAAACGTCACCGAGCCGAGATGTCCGTTCAAGTTAAATCGGGCTTGCGAAATATCGGGAAACAAAAAGCGCCGGACGACGACCGCCAGTTTTCGATTTGGGAATCCGCCTAACACCGATGGCGCACGCCGTCATGGCCGAGATAGGTGCCGGAAACCGGGTCGTAGGAACGATAGCGTTGCGCGCAATAGGCCTGATCGCGCCCCGGTCCAAACACGACTTGCGAAGGATAGGGCCTCGGAGAATGCCAAGGCGTCATGCCGAACAGCCCGGCAGCCCCGATCCACGCGCTGGGCGGATCGGCGGCGAAATTCCCCGGAAAGGAACCGTTGGTGGGGAAGTCGCGGTTGTCGTCGCGGCCGTCGAAATACCAGCCGCTGGTGTAGCCGTAGCGCAGCGGCCGGCCTGCGTAATCCTGCGCAAAGGCCGTCGTTGCGACGGCGCAGGTCAACGCGGTCACGGCCGTCAGCAGCATTTTCAATCTGGTCATGGCGGCATCACCCATCGCGTTACGGCCGAATGGTTCCCCAATCGCCTTTCCAGCCCTCGAGCTTACCGCGCCGGAACTGCAGATAGAGTCCATCGCTGCGGCTCGCCAAAGCGGCGCCTTTGACATTGGGCAAGGCAAGGTAGAGTTCGTCGCCGGGACGGCCGCGGACATAATTCAGCGGCGTGCCCAAGGCCCGCGACACCTCATCCGCGTTCATGCCGAAGACCAGCGGCGTGTTGTTCGGCGTACTCCATTGCGCGTGCGCCGGCGAAAGTGCAGCGCCCGCAAGCGCAAGCACCAGTGCCGCCGCCCTGAACGTCGCTTTTCCCATCACCCGTTTCCCGACATGCCCTTCCATCAATTCTGATCCGGCAGTTGCAGCGAGGCCAGCGTTCCCTGCGGCGTCCATCCGCCGCCCAGCGCCTGGAACAGGCTGCTGGCGGCCAGCAATTTCGACAGCCGCACCTGCACCAGGACATTCTCGTTCGTGAACAGCGTCTGTTCGGTCTGCAACACCGTGAGCAGGTTGACGGTGCCGCCGCGGAATTGGGCTTCCGAAACGTCGAAGGCCTTCTGGGAAGCGGCCACCGCCTCGGCCTGCAACCGCTCCTGTAGCGTGAATTTTGCCAGCGCCACCAGCGCCTTTTCGACATCGGCGAACGCCGACAACACCGCCTTGCGGTAGGCCTGCAGGTTTTGCAGCTGCACGCCTTTCGCCTGCTTCAGCTCGCTTTCCAGCAGAAAGCCGTCGAACAGCGGCTGGGTCAGTCCCGCGGACAGCGTGTAAAACCATGCGCCGGGGCCGAACAGCGAGGAGAGCGCTGCGCTCTGCACCCCGGTCTGGGCCGTCAACTGGATCTGCGGAAAGAACGCCGCGCGCGCCGACTCGACACTGAAGTTGGAGGAGGCGAGTAGCGCTTCCGCCTGGCGAACGTCCGGCCGCTGGTACAGCAGTTCCGATGGCATGCCCGGCGTTACCCGCGGCACCGCGATCGCCGACGTCGTGCCGCCGGCCACATTGAAGTTCGCCGGCGCGCGCGCCACCAGCAAGGCAAGGGCTGCGATATTCTGCTCCAGCGTCACCTGTAGCGGCGGAATCGAGGCGCGCACCGTCGCCACCAGCGCCTGCTGCTGCGACAAGTCGAGCTGCGACGCCGTCCCGCCCGCGAATTGCTTCTTGATCAGCTCTAAAATTCGCTCGGCGGCGGTGAGGTTGCGGTGGGCGACGCGCAGTTCATCCTGGGCGGCCAAGACCTGGAAATAGGTGTTGGCCACCGTCACGATCGTCGTCAGCGTCACCACTTCGCGGTTGTAGCGGGCAACGCTGGCGCTCTCTTCCGCCGCATACAGCGTCGCGCGGTTCTTGCCCCAGAAATCGACCATGTAGCTTGCGGTAAGTCCGAGGTTGTATTGGGAGAACGTGGTCGGGCCGGCCGCGCCGAGTCCGCCGCCACCGGAGGAGGCCGCATCGCGTATGCGCTCGGCCGTGGCGGTGCCGGTGAGCGACGGCAGCAGCGGCGCACCCGATACCCCGACCTGGGCGTCGGCCTGGATGATCTGGGCAATCGCCACCGCGATGTCGAGATTGTAGATTTGGGCGGCCTGCATCAGATTGGTGAGTTCGCTGGAGCGGAAGCCGCGCCACCAATCCACCGCCGGAACAGCGGCGTCGGGCTGTTGGCCCCGCGGGGCCTCGCGATAGGTCGCCGGCATATCGAGATTGAGATCGGGCCGTTCGGATCCGAGGATGCAGCCCGATAAGCCGAGGCCGACTGCGAGCGCCAAGGAGACGCGGATGCTGCGCGCCAACCCTGCCCGCGCCACTTTGATCCCGGGATCGCGCGGGACAGTTCGGAAGACTCGGCCGGTGGCGGGAACGGTTGCTGGCATTTATTCGCCCGGTTGCAGGCTGGCATCGGGCGCGAGCGGTGCCGCGCCGCCGATGCGGCGGCGCCGGTTCCAGGAGCTGAAGCGATCCATGTAGAGATAGATCACCGGCGTCGAATAAAGCGTCAGCATCTGACTGAGAATGAGGCCTCCGACGATGGCGATGCCGAGCGGCTGCCGAAGCTCGCCGCCCTCGCCCATGCCGAGCGCCAGTGGAAGGGCGCCGAGCATGGCGGCCATGGTTGTCATCATGATCGGCCTGAAGCGCAGCAGGCAGGCTTCGCGGATCGCGTCCAATGCGCTGAGCCCGCGCTTTCGTTCTGCCTCGAGTGCAAAATCGATCATCATGATCGCGTTCTTCTTCACGATGCCGATCAGCAGAATGACGCCGATGAGCGCCATGATGCTGAAATCGGTCCGGAACACCATCAGCGCCAGGAGGGCGCCGACGCCGGCGGACGGCAGTGTAGACAGAATTGTCAGGGGATGAACGTAGCTTTCATACAACACTCCCAGAACAATATAGATCGTGACCAGAGCCGCCAGAATGAGAAACGGCTGGTTGCTGAGCGAATCCTGAAACGCCTTCGCGGTACCCTGGAAGGTGCCGCGAATGGTTGCCGGCACGCCGATCCGGTTCATGGTGGCCTCGATCCTGGCCACGGCCGTGCTCAACGACGCGTTCGGCGGCAAATTGAACGAGATGGTGTTGGCGACCAGCAGGCCCTGGTGGTTGACCGCGAGCGGGGTCGCGCCCTGGGTGAAATGCGCGACCGCCGCGAGCGGGATCATCGTCTCCTGGCTGGTCGAGACCGCCGAGCCGGTCGAAGCCACCCCCTTGCCGGTGGCGCCGATCGAGTTGGTGGCGAGATTTCGGGCGGCCTGGGCGTTGGCCGAGTTGGCCGCGGCAGCGCTCTTGGCTGACGTGACCGTGCCCGCGACCGCATTCGTCGCCTGCGAGCCGCCGACGGAGCCGCCCGAGGTACTGACATAGACGTCCTTCAGCGTCTGCGGATTCTGCCAATAGCGCGGCGCCACCTCCATGATCACGTGATACTGGTTGCGGGCGACATAGATGGTCGAGACCTGGCGCTGGCCGAATGCGTCGTACAGCGTATTGTCGATCTGGCTCACGGTTATGCCGAGCTGGGCGGCGGCGTCACGGTCGATCACCAGATCGGACTCGAGTCCCTTGTTCTGCTGGTCGCTGTTGACGTCGGTGAGATTCGGATCGGCCTGCAGCGCCGCCGCGATCTTCGGCGTCCATTCGTTGAGTTCCTCAAGCGTCGAGCCCTGCAGCGTGAATTGATACTGCGCGTTGCTGGCCCGGCCGCCGACGCGGATGTCCTGCACGGCCTGCAGGAACAGGGTCGCTCCGGGAACCACCGCCATTTTACCCCGCAGCCGCGCGATCACACCATCCACCGGGATGCGCTGGCTGGGCGGATACAGCGAGACGAACATGAAGCCGGAATTGGTCTGGCCGCCGCCGGTGAAACCGACGGCGGTTTCGACCGCGGGATCGCTCTTGAGGATGGTGACGAACTGCGTCAGCTTTTGCTGCATCAACTGAAACGAAATGCTCTGATCGGCCTGGATGATGCCGATGATCCGCCCGGTATCCTGCTGCGGGAAAAAGCCCTTCGGGATGATGTCGTAGAGGTAGAAATTGAGCCCCAGCACCGCGGCAAGGATCAGCATCACCGACCGCGGATGCTCCAGCGCGGCGGTCAGGGTGCGCCGGTAGAAGCCCAGCATCGCCTCGAAAAAGCGCTCGCTCGTCCAATACAACCTGCCATGCTGTTGGCCGGCGTCGCCGCGCAACAACACGGCGCACATCATCGGCGTGGTCGACAGCGAGATCGCCAGCGAGATCAGGATCGAAATCGAGATCGTCACGGCAAATTCGCGGAACAGGCGGCCGACGATGCCGCCCATCAGCAGGATCGGAATGAAGACCGCGATCAGCGAGATGCTCATCGACAGCACGGTGAAACCGACCTCGTTGGCTCCCTTCAGCGCCGCCTGCAACGGCGTCATCCCGCTCTCGATGTAGCGGGTGATGTTCTCGAGCACGACGATGGCGTCGTCGACGACAAAGCCGGTCGCGACCGTCAGCGCCATCAGCGAGAGATTGTCGAGGCTGTAGCCCATCAGATACATGACGGCGAAGGTCGCGATCAGCGACACCGAAACCGCCACCACGGGCACCAGCGTCGCGCGCAGGTTTCGCAGGAACGCGAACACCACGAGGATCACCAGCATCACCGCAAGAATCAGGGACCGCTCGACGTCGCGCAACGAGGTACGGATGGTCGTCGAACGGTCGACCGCCAGTCCGAGATCGATCGCCGGCGAAATCGATGCCTTCAACTGTGGCAGCAGCCCCTTCACCAGATCGACGGTCGAGATGATGTTGGCGCCCGGCTGCCGGTAGAGGATGATCAGCACCGCCGGCTTGCCGTTGGCAAGGCCGGCGTTGCGGAGATTTTCGACCCCGTCGGTCACCTCGCCGACATCCGACAGATGTACCGCCGCGCCGTTCCGGTAGGCGACGATCAGCGATTTATAGTCATCGGCCTTGTTGGCCTGGTCATTGGCGTAGATCTGGAAGCGCTGGTCGCCGACGTCGATGCCGCCCTTCGGGCTGTGGGCATTGGCGCTGGCGAGCGCCGCGCGCACGTCCTCGAGCCCGATGCCGTATTTGTAGATCGCCTGTGGAATCAGATCGACCCGGACCGCCGGCAGCGAGCTGCCGCCGACCACGACTTCGCCGATGCCCTCGACCTGCGACAGCTTTTGCGCCAGCACCGTCGATGCCGCATCGTAGAGGTCGCCGCGCGTCAGCGTATCCGAAGTCAGGGTCAGGATGAGAATTGGAGCGTCGGCCGGATTGACCTTTCGGTAGGTCGGATTGGTCCGCAGGCTGGTCGGAAGGTCGGCGCGGGCGGCGTTGATCGCGGCCTGCACGTCGCGCGCGGCGCCGTTGATGTCGCGGTTGAGACCGAATTGCAGGGTGATGCGGGTGCCGCCGACCGTGCTCGAGGAGGTCATCTCGGTGACATCGGCGATCTGGCCCAGATGGCGCTCGAGCGGGCTTGCGACCGTGGTGGCGACATCCTGCGGGCTTGCGCCCGGCAAGGTGGCCTGCACCGAAATGGTCGGAAAATCCACCTGCGGCAGCGGCGACACCGGCAGCTTGAAAAACGCCACCGCGCCCGCCGCCGCCAGGCCGAAGGTCAGCAATGTGGTTGCGACCGGCCTGCGGATGAAGGGGGTTGACGGTTCCATGGCTCAGCTCAGCTCACTTCGCTCGCCGGGCCAGCCTCGCGCAAACGCCCGGAAAACCGCAGCGCCAGGCGGTCGAACCAGAGATAGATCACCGGCGTCGTGAACAGCGTCAGCAGCTGGCTGACCAACAGGCCTCCGACAATGGAAATGCCGAGCGGGTGCCGCAATTCGGAGCCGGCGCCGGTGCCAACCATCAGCGGCAAGGCGCCAAGCACCGCGGCCATGGTCGTCATCAGGATCGGCCGGAACCGCAGCAGGCAGGCCTGGTAGATCGCCTCGCGCGGCGGCTTGCCCTCGTTGCGTTCGGCGTCGAGCGCGAAATCGATCATCATGATCGCGTTTTTCTTGACGATACCGATCAATAGGATGATGCCGATGATGGCAACGATGGTGAGGTCGTCGCGGGCCATCATCAGCGCCAGCAGCGCACCGATGCCGGCCGACGGCAGGGTCGACAGGATCGTGAGCGGGTGGATGAAGCTCTCATAGAGCACGCCCAGCACGATATAGACGGTGATGATCGCCGCCAGAATCAGGAACAGCTGGTTGGAGAGCGAGGACTGGAACGCCAATGCGGCGCCCTGAAAACTGGTGATCACCCCGAGCGGCTGGCCGAGATCGATTTGCGCCTGCTTGATCGCATCCACCGCATCGCCGAGAGCGGCACCCGGCGCCAGGTTGAAGGACACGGTGGCCGAGGGGAATTGCCCGAGATGCGAGATCTGCAGCGGCGCGATATCCTCGTGCATCTTGGCCATCACCGCCAGCGGCACCGGTGCCCCGCCCACCGAAGACGGCAGGTAGATCAACGACAACGCCTCCAGCGAGGTCTGCAGCGACGGATCGGCCTCGAGGATGACGCGGTACTGGTTCGAATTGGTGAAGACGGTGGAGACGATGCGCTGTCCGTAGCTGTCGTAGAGCGCATTGTCGATCGTCGCCGGCGTGATCCCGAAACGGGCGGCCTGGTCACGGTCGATCTCGACATACACCGAAAGGCCCTGTTGCGAAATGTCGCTGGCGACGTCGGCCAGTTGCGGCAGCGTGTTCAATTTATCGACCAGCTTGGGAGTCCATGCGGCGAGCTGCGCCGGGTCGGCATCCTGCAGGATGAACTGGTATTGCGTCCGGCTGACGGTCCCCTCGATCGTCAGGTCCTGCACCGGCTGCATGTAAAGCGTAATCCCCGTCAGCGCCAACGTAGCGTCCTTGATGCGCTGCATCACCGTGGTGACGTCGGCCTTGCGCTGATCATGCGGCTTGAGATTGATCAGGATGCGGCCGCTGTTCAGCGTGGTGTTGGTGCCGTCGACCCCGATGAATGAAGACAGGCTTTCGACGTCGGGATCCTTGAGGATGACACTGGCAAGCTGCTGCTGCCGCTCCGCCATCGCGGCGTAGGAAACCGACTGCGGCGCTTCCGAGATCGCCTGAATGACGCCGGTGTCCTGCAGCGGAAAGAAGCCCTTGGGAATCACGACGTAGAGAAAAGCGGTGAGGCCGAACGTCCCCAGCGCAATCAGCAAGACGAACGTCTGGCGGTCGAGCACCCAATTGAGCGCGTGGCCGTAAACGGCGATGATCCGGTCGAAGGCTTCCCGGCTGTGGCGCTGGAATGCGTTCTCATGCGATTCGGTTTCAGGCTTGAGCAGCTTGGCGCAGGCCATCGGCACCAGCGTCAGCGACACCACCGCGGAAATCAGGATCGTGACCGACAGCGTGATGGCGAATTCGCGGAACAGGCGGCCGACCACGTCTCCCATGAACAATAGCGGTATCAGCACGGCGATCAGCGACACCGTCAGCGAGATGATGGTGAAGCCGATCTGCGCGGAACCCCGAAGCGCGGCCTGCAGCGGCGAATCGCCCTCCTCGATGTAACGCGAGATGTTCTCGATCACGACGATCGCGTCGTCGACCACGAAGCCGGTAGCGACGGTCAGCGCCATCAGCGAAAGATTGTTGAGGCTGAAGCCGAACAGGTACATCGCGCCGAGCGTGCCGACCAGCGACAGCGGAACCGACAGGCTCGGGATCAGGGTCGCCCGCGCGTTGCGCAGGAACACGAAGATCACCATCACGACCAGCACGACCGCGAGCGAAAGCTCGAATTCGACATCGTGCACCGAGGCGCGGATGGTGACGGTGCGGTCGGTCAGGATGTTGAGGTCGATCGCAGCGGGCAAGGTGGCCTGCAGCTGCGGCAGCAGCGCCTTGATGCCATCGACCACCGCAATGACGTTGGCGCCGGGCTGGCGCTGAATATTGAGGATGACCGCCGGAATGTCGTTCATCCAGGCGCCGAGCTTGTCGTTCTGGGCGCCATCGACGACGTCGCCGACATCGCTGAGCCGCACCGGCGAGCCGTTCTTGTAGGCGACGATCAGCGCCCTGTAGTCGCTGGCATTGCGGATCTGGTCGTTGGCATTGATGGTATAGGCGCGCATCGGCCCGTCAAAATTGCCCTTCGGCGTGTTGACGTTGGCGTTGCCGAGCGTGGTGCGCAGATCGTCGATGTTCAATCCGTAAGCGGCAAGCTTGCGAATATCGGCGCGAATCCGCACCGCCGGCTTCTGGCCGCCCGAGATGCTGACCAGGCCGACGCCGGGGAGCTGCGAGATTTTCTGCGCCAGCCTCGTGTCGACGAAATCCTCAACCTGGGTCAGCGGCATCGTCTTCGACGTCAGCCCCAGCGTCAGGATCGGCGCGTCGGCCGGGTTGACCTTGGCGTAGATCGGCGGCGCCGGAAGATCGGAGGGCAACAGATTGCCCGCGGCGTTGATGGCGGCCTGCACCTCCTGTTCGGCGACGTCGAGCGAGATGGCCAGACCGAACTGCAGCGTGATGACGGAGGCGCCCGCCGAACTCACCGAGCTCATCTGGTTGAGGTTCGGCATCTGGCCGAACTGCACCTCCAGCGGCGCGGTCACCGACGAGGTCATGACGTCGGGACTGGCGCCGGGGTAGAAGGTCTGCACCTGGATGGTCGGGTAGTCCACTTCGGGCAGGGCCGCGACCGGCAGGAATCGGAACGCCAGCATGCCGGACAGCATGATGGCGATCATCAGCAAGGTGGTCGCCACCGGCCGCAGAATGAACGGCTGTGACGGATTCATTGCTTCTGTCCGCCTTCCGGGCGCTGCTTCTTGCCGCCCGCCTTGTCCGGACCAGGGGCCGGGCCGGCGGCCGGGCTGCCGGCCGGATTGGCCGGTGGGGTAGCTGTCTCCGTCCGCACGATGATCTTGGCGCCGTCACGCAGCTTGTCGGCGCCGTCGATCACGACGCGATCGCCCGGCGCCAGGCCGGATTTGACCTCGACACGGTCGCCATCGGTGACGCCGAGCTGGACCGCGCGGACCGAGACCGTGCTGTCGGCACCGACCAGATAGACGAAGGTGCCCGGCACGCCGCGCTGGATGGCCGCCGTCGACATCGTCGTGACGTCCTTGTGGGTGTCGAGCAGCAAGCGGACATTGACGAACTGGTTTGGATAGAGCGTCTTGGCCTCGTTGGGGAACTGCGCCCGCAGCTTGATCGTGCCGGTGGTGGGATCGATCTGGCTGTCGAAGGTCTGCAGCGACCCATCGGCGATCTTGGTGGCGCCACTGCGGTCATAGGCGGTGGCGGGCAGCACGGCTCCGTCCTGAAGCCGCTTCGCGATGGCCTGCAGGTTGTCCTCGGGCACCGTGAACAGCACGCTGATCGGCTGGATCTGCGTGATGACGACGAGCCCGTTGGCATCGCCCGGCGTCACGTAGTTGCCCTGGTCGACCTGACGCAGCCCGACGCGGCCGTCCAGCGGCGACAGGATGCGGCAATATTGCAGGTTGACCTCGGCGGATTTGACCATGCCGCGGTCGGCCTCGACCGTGCCCTGGTCCTGGGCGACCAGCGCGACCTGGGTGTCCAGCGTCTGGCGCGGCACCGCGTTCTGCGCCGCCAGGCCCTGATAGCGGGCAAGATCGACCTGGGCGCCCTTCAGCAGCGCTTCGTCGCGTGCAAGCTGCCCCTTCACCTGGGCCAGGGTCGCTTCATACGGCCGCGAATCGATTTCAGCGAGCAGGTCGCCCTTCTTGACCTCGTCGCCTTCCTTGAAGTCGACCTT
Organism: Bradyrhizobium sp.; assembly: GCF_035484855.1. GTDB lineage: Bacteria > Pseudomonadota > Alphaproteobacteria > Rhizobiales > Xanthobacteraceae > Bradyrhizobium. The sequence goes on along the minus strand of NZ_DATHOP010000178.1, from coordinate 5,482 downwards.
GATCAGGTAGCCGCTGATCTGGGTCCTGATGGTGACGGTCGCCAGCGACGTCACCGTGCCCAGCGCATTGAGGTTGACCGCGATGTCACCCTTGCTGACGGTCTCGGGCACGATCGACATCGGCGCAGCGTTGCGCGCGTTGCCGCCTGGCTGCGGGGCGCTCCCCTGCCTCGTCCACCAGACGACGCCGGCAATGACCAGAAGGGCCAGGACGAACGGCAGAAACAAGCGTCGGCGCGGCCGGGGCTCGGTGCTCTGCGAATCTCCATACAAAGGAGCTTCCTTGAGATGTTTTATCGGCTGATCCATGAAAACGTCGTCGGCTCCGCGCTGTGGGTGGCTTCGACAATCCTAGCATAACTTGCGCGCCTGGCTGTCTTTTTGAGATCACAGGCCATCCCATTTGAGTGGTTCGGCCGGGGTTGTCGCATTAACAATCCGAAACGTTCCCTGAGGCGAACGGGCCGGGCGACCGATTTTGACCACCAATCCGCCGCCCATCCCGGATTTGGTCGCGCCCGAACCGCAATTGGTTCTGGCTTGCCCGAGGAATCGCCCTGCCTTCAACTTGAACCGTCCGGGGGCGCCGGTTACGCTTCGCACGGGTCGGGGGAAACACCAAATGAAACAAATCAGGATCGGCGACATCACCATCGACGCGGTGATCGAGCGCGAAGGCCCGTGGCGGCGGCCGCAGGACTTCTTCCCGGCCTATGACGAAGCCACCTTCAAACGCCATCTGCCCACGATGGAGCCGGAGGTGTTCGACGCGGCGCTGGGCATGATCGTCATCACCTACCAGACCTTCGTGGTGCGGACCCCGCGCTACACCATCCTGATCGACACCTGCACCGGCGAGCACAAGGGCCATCCGCCGCCGTTCGATTTTCCCGGCAAGGAGCGCTGGCGCAACGAGCTGTTCGCACTCGGCATCTCCTATGACAAGATCGACTACGTGTTCTGCACCCATCTGCATATCGACCATACCGGCTGGAACACCACGCTACGCGACGGCCGCTGGGTGCCGACCTTCCCCAACGCGAAATACATTTTTCACAAGGGCGAATATGCGGCCTGGGAAGCGGAGAACGCCAAAGGCGCCAATCCGCCCGGCACGGTGTTCCGCGACAATTGCCTGCCCATCGTCGAAGCCGGACAGGCGCTCCTGGTCGACGACGATTACGCGCTGGACGATACCATCACGCTGACGCCGACGCCCGGGCACTCGCCCTGCCATTGCTGCGTCAACATCTTCTCCCGCGGGCAACGTGCCGTCGTGACCGGGGACATGATGCACCACGTGATCCAGTGCCGCGAGCCCGACTGGTCGGCAAGGCCGGACTGGGATCCGAAGCAATCGGCGCTGTCGCGCCGGAAGTTTCTCGCCTCCGTCGCGGAGACCGATACGCTGATATTGCCGATCCATTTCCCGACCCCGACGGTCGGATCGGTGACGGCGGATGGCGATCGATTCAACTACCGCTTCAAGCGCGATTAGCGGGCGAGAACGCAGATGAAGGAAGATCAAACATGATGAACCGACGCCAGTTCGTTCGCGCCGGTGCCGCCGGCGCGGCGCTGCTCGCCCGCATCCCCGGCGCGTATGCTGCGACCTACGATCTCCTGATCAAGGGCGGGCGCGTGATCGACCCTTCCGCGGGGCTCGATGCGGTGCGGGACGTCGCGATCGCGCAGGGCCGGATCGTGGCGATCGAGGCCAACATCGCCGCCGACGCCAGCGAGACCATCGATGCGCGCGGCAAGATCGTCGCACCCGGCCTGATCGACATCCACACCCATGCCGGCAAAAGCAAGGAAGGGCCGCCGATGTGCCTGCAGGATGGCGTGACCGGCTGGGTCGACGCCGGCTCGGGCGGCGCCGACAACATCGATCAGGTCGCCGCGGTCGCACGTGGCGCGCCGCAGCTCGGCCGCTTGCTGGTGAACATTGCCCGGACCGGCGTCGTCACCCCCGCCGGCGAGTTGCACGACATCAACAGCGCCAACGTCGCTTTGGCGCAAGGCGCCATCGCACGCAACCGCGACGTCGTCGTCGGTGTCAAGGCGCGGCTGTCGAACAATGTCGCAGGCTCCAACGATCTCGAGGCGTTGCGGCGCGCGCAGGAGGCCGCCGCGCCATTCAATCTGCCGGTCATGATCCATGTCGGCCAGAACTACTCGCCGCTGCGCGCCATTCTAGCCCTGCTCAAGCGCGGCGACATCGTCACCCATATGTACGCGCCGGGCATGAACGGCATCCTCGACGACAACGGCGTGCTGCTGCCCGAGGTGATGGCGGCGCGCCGCCGCGGCGTGCTGTTCGACTTCGGCAATGGCGTCGCCGACCACTTCAGCTGGGACAGCGTGGAAAAGGCGACCCGACAGGGCTTGTGGCCGGATACCTTCTCCACCGACTGGAACACGGCATCGAAGTCGAGCGGGGTCGTCGACCTGCCCAATGTGATGTCGAAGTTCATCATGTTCGGCATGCCGCTCAGCCAGATCATCGCCTGCGCCACCGTGAACGCGGCCCGCGTGTTCCCCTCGTTCGACGACCGCGGCACGCTCAATGTCGGCGCGCCCGCCGATGTGGCGATCATGGAACTGCGCGAGGGCACGTTCGAATTCCTCGACAATTACAAGGGCGTCCGCAGCGGCCACCAGCGGCTGTTTCCGGCCGGCACCGTACTGGCCGGAAAGAACGTGACGCACGCCTGACCTGATCACCCGCCGGCTGGTGGATACAGGTAAAGCTGTTATGATCGCTGAAAATCACTGCAGGGAGCCTCGCCATGGACGCCGTGACGCCAAAACCCGCTCGGACCGCCGACACGCATTCCCACCTCGTGCGCCCCGAGAGCATGGAGTGGCAGAAGACCCGCTTCCCCGGCTGCGAGGCCAAGACGCTGCTGTTCGACCGCGCGACCGGCCTGATGACCGCGCTGATGCGGTTTGCGCCGGGTGCGGTGCTGCCCGACCACGAGCATGTCAACATCGAGCAGACCTACGTTCTCGAAGGCAGCCTGGTCGACAAGGAAGGGCCGGCCAAGGGCATCGAGGCCAAAGCCGGCGAATTCGTCTGGCGTGAGGTCGGTAGCCGCCATGTTGCATGGTGTCCCGAGGGCGGGCTGATGCTGGCGATCTTCCAGGTCCCCAACAAGTTCTTCGAGGCCGACGGCCGCGTCGTCGATGCCAACGGCGAGGACTGGGACGAAACCTGGGGTCACACCGCCAAGGCGTGAGGATCTTCGTACCCAGCAAAAAGGGCGCTCGTTGCCGAGCGCCCCCTCGCGGACGGCAGCGATTTTCTTACGCGCCTTTTTCGCACTTCGCGATGGAACTGGTCTTTGCCGCACCGCTCAGCGGTTTGCCATCCGCACTGACGGCCTTGGCCGCGCAGTCGTCCGCCATGCACTTCTTCATGAACGAGGTCTTCGCAGCGCCGGCGAGCGGCTTGCCGTCCTTGCCGACGGCCTTGCTTTCACAGGATTGCTGGGCGACGGCGGAGCCGAGCGCAAACACGCTGACTATTGCAGCCAACAAAATACGCTTCATCATTGAATCTCTCCCTTGGCCATGACGGCGTTTCGGATTGGACCGTGGAATCCCGTCGCGATCAAGCTCCCAAACCGACTTCGTTGAAAAAATAGCGACGACATCCGCCAGCCTTCGGCAACAGCCTCAAACACCGCGCGCGAGCAGCGCCCTGAAATCGGCGCGCGCGCGTTGCGCCTCGGCCCTGGCGGTTTCCGAGGCATCGCCGAGGCCGAAATAGCCGTGGATCAGGCCGAAGCCGGGATGGTACCTCGTCGTGACACCGGCGGCGGCCAGCGCGTCGGCGTAGGCCTTGCCTTCGTCGCGCAAGGGATCGAACCACGCCGTGCAAACGACCGCGGGCGCGAGACCCGCCAGGCTCTTGGCGCGCAGCGGCGAGACCCGCCAGTCCAGGCCATGGCTGGCGTCGGCGAGATAGTGGCCGGCGAACCACTCCATCACCGCGCGCGACAGGAAATAGCCTTCCGCGTTCTCGCGGCGCGAGGGAAAGCGCGCATTCTCGGTTTCGTCCGCATAGTTTCCCGCGACGTCGGCGACCGGATAGACCAGCAACTGCGCGGCGAGATCGATGCCGGCATCGCGGCAGGCGAGCGCCACGGTTGCCGCCAGATTGCCTCCGGCGCTGTCCCCGGCCACGCCGACGCGCTTCGCGTCCCCGCCGAACTCTGCCAGCCGCGCGTAAACGTCGCCCAGCGCGGCGAAACCGTCCTCGAAGGCGCCGGGAAAACGGGTTTCCGGCGGACGCCGATAGTCGACGGAAACCACGACCGCGCCGGTCTCGATCGCCAGCAACCGCGCCTGCCGATCATGGGTTTCGAGATCGCCGGCGACCCAGCCGCCGCCGTGGAAAAACACCACCGTCGGCGATTTTTCGCGGCTGAGGCGGTAGACGCGGGCCGCAAGCGGTCCGGCCGCGCCGTTCACCTTGATGTCCTCGGCGCTCGCAACCGGTGGCGGCGGGATGGCGGCGCGCGCCGCCGCGAGCGCGCGGAGCGCATCGCGCGCGCTCTGCGGGGTCATGATGGCAGGATCGCGCAACGGCAGCAGCGGAATGATCTGGGCGACGACGGGATCGAGCGGTGCAGGCATGAAGCCCCCTGGGCGGTGAAAACCGCGGCAGCATATGGTCCGGCCGCGGCTCCGGCAACAACCCCGCAACGCCCTTCCGCGCGAACGCCACATGGCTTAAGAGCGGCGCAACCCGTCTCAGAAACCCGTGTGAATATGATTCGACTCGACAACATCTCCAAGCAGATCGGTCACCAGATCCTGTTCATCGAGGCCTCCGCGGCGCTCGAGAAGGGCGAGAAGGTCGGCCTGGTCGGTCCCAATGGGGCCGGCAAGACCACCCTGTTCCGGATGATCACGGGCGAGGAGCAGCCCGACGAGGGCCAGGTGGCGGTCGATCGCGGCATCACCATCGGCTATTTCAGCCAGGATGTCGGCGAGATGTCGGGCCGCAGCGCCGTGGCCGAGGTGATGGACGGCGCCGGCCCGGTCAGCGCCGTGGCGGCCGAGCTCGGGGAGCTAGAGGCTGCCATGGGAGACACAGCCAGGGCCGATATGGATGAGATCATCGCGCGCTATGGCGAGGTGCAGGCGCGGTTCGAGGAACTGGACGGCTACGCGCTGGAGGGCCGGGCGCGCGAGGTGCTCGCCGGGCTCTCCTTCAGCCAGGAGATGATGGAAGGCGACGTCGGCGCGCTATCGGGCGGCTGGAAGATGCGCGTGGCGCTGGCCCGCATCCTGCTGATGCGTCCCGACGCCATGCTGCTGGACGAGCCGAGCAACCATCTGGATCTGGAGAGCCTGATCTGGCTGGAGCAGTTCCTCCGGGGATATGAGGGCGTGCTGCTGATGACCTCGCACGACCGCGAGTTCATGAACCGCATCATCGGCAAGGTGGTGGAAATCGATGGCGGCCAGC
>NZ_DATHOP010000177.1:0-34348 GCF_035484855.1 Bradyrhizobium sp. | reverse complement strand
AGGGCAGCGAACCGGCCCTCGCAGTCGAACCGCTGTTTGACGGTCCGGAACATGAAATCGTCGAGCAGCGCGTTACCGGGGCCGGTGTCGCAGGCGATCAGGACATCGGAACCGTCGATATAGGTGATGTTGGAGACGCCGCCGATGTTAACCACGACGATCGGCCCTTCGCGCTCCAACGACTGCGCCAGCGCACGGTGATAGACCGGCACGAATGGCGCGCCCTGCCCGCCGGCCGCGACGTCGGCGGCGCGGAAATCATGCATGACCGGGATATGGATCGCCCTGGCCAAGGCCGCCGCATCGCCGATCTGGACCGTCAATTTGCGCTCCGGCCGGTGCAGCACGGTCTGGCCGTGGAAGCCGACAATATCGATATCCTCTGATGTGATGCGGTTCTGCGCGATAAAGGCCCTTACCGCCTCGGCATGGGCCAGCGTGATGGCCTGCTCGGTCTCGCGCAGGATTCCCGGCCGTGCATCGCGCTGCGACAGATGGACCGCCTCGGTCAGGGCCTGACGCAACAGCCCGCGCTCCCCGTCGGTATAGGGCCGGTATCCCGTCGGCCCAAAACCCTTGACCTGCTTGCCGTCGGTTTCGATCAAGGCGACATCGACCCCGTCGAGCGAGGTGCCGCTCATCAGACCGATTGCCGTCAACATCATCGTCATGGTGTCCTACGCGACGCCCAGCCGCCCTGCTCCTGACACCCGGCTTGTGTCAAACAAGCACATCTTATAATGCCACAGCGCAACGGCCTTAGGCAGCCGAACTTCAGGGTTCCACAAATTACGCATAAATACCGTGAAATTAAGATGATCAGAGTCGCACACAAATGAGTGCTTTTAAGTCCGATTTTCTCAATATTATGCAGGAACGCGGCTTCATCCACCAGTGTTCCGATTTCGAGGGCCTCGACGCGCTCGCCGCCCGGGGCGAGGCCACCGCCTATGTCGGTTACGACTGTACCGCACCCTCGCTGCACATCGGCAACTTTCTCACCATGATGATGCTGTACTGGCTGCAGCAGAGCGGCAACAAGCCGATCACCCTGATGGGCGGCGGCACCACCATGGTCGGCGATCCCTCCGGCAAGGACGAATCGCGGGCGCTGCGCTCGGTGGAGGAGATCGAGGCCAACAAGGCGAGCATCCGCGGCGTATTCGCCAAGGTGCTGCGCTATGGCGACGGCAACAGCGACGCCATCATGCTCGACAATGCCGAATGGCTGACGAAACTGAACTGGATCGAGATGCTGCGCGACATCGGCCGGCATTTTTCGGTTAACCGCATGCTGACGATGGACTCGGTCAAGCTCCGGCTCGAGCGCGAGCAGGAGATGAGTTTCATCGAGTTCAACTACATGGTCTGCCAGGCCTATGATTTCGTCGAACTGTCGCGGCGCGCCGGCTGCCGGTTGCAGATGGGCGGCTCGGACCAATGGGGCAACATCATCAACGGGGTCGAACTCGGCCGCCGCATGGGCACGCCGCAACTGTTCGCGCTGACGACGCCGTTGCTGACGACGGCCTCGGGCGAGAAGATGGGCAAGACCGCCAAGGGCGCGGTCTGGCTCAACGCCGACGAATTCAGCCCCTACGATTTCTGGCAATACTGGCGCAATGTCGAGGACGCCGACGTCGTCAAATTCCTGAAGCTGTTCACGATCCTGCCGATGGGTGAGATCGCGCGGCTCGCGGCATTGCAAGGCGCGGAGGTCAACGAGGCCAAGAAGGTGCTGGCGACCGAAGCAACCGCCCTGCTGCACGGCCGCGATGCCGCCAACGCCGCGGCGGAAACCGCGCGGCAGACGTTTGAGGAAGGCAGTGTGGCCGAAAATCTCCCGACCGTGGAGATTCCGCGCGGCGAACTCGAGGCCGGCATCGGCGTACTGGCGGCGTTCGTAAAGGCCGGCCTCGTCGCCTCGAACGGCGAGGCGCGGCGCCAGATCAAAGGCGGCGGACTGCGGGTCAACGATATCGCCGTCACCGATGAGAAGATGGTGCTGAAATCATCCGATCTCACGCCGGAAGGCGTGATCAAACTGTCGCTCGGCAAGAAGCGCCACGTCCTGCTCAAGCCCGCATAGCCGCATTCGTTTTAGACCCTTGCTAGCTCCGGCGGAAACGCGCTCCCTGCAGGTCATGGATCAAAAAGCGCCGCCGCAGCAAACGACAGCCGAGCCGCCGAACTCGACGCGCACCGCGCTCAACGTGCTGGCGCTGTGTTTTGCCTTGTCGGTGCTCGGCCGCGGTCTCGCCGAGAGCTTTACGGTATTCCTGAAGCCGATCTCCGAGGATTTCGGCTGGGATCGCGCCCAGGTGGTCTCGGTCTATTCGATCGCGGCACTCGCGGGCGGGCTGGCCGCGCCGCTGATCGGCCGGCTGTTCGATCGCTCCGGACCGCGCAGCGTCTATTCGCTGGGGCTGTTGCTGCTCGGCGGCGCGTTCCTGTTCGCGGCCCATGCACAGTCGCTGTGGCAGGTCCAGTTGAGCATCGGGCTTTGCGTCGGGCTCGGCGTCGCCTTCATCGGCAACGTGCCGAACTCCATCCTGCTCGGCCGCTGGTTCGGCCCGCGGCTGCCGACCGCGATGGCGGTGGTGTATTCCGCGACCGGTGCCGGTGTGCTGATCCTGCTGCCGGCCTCGCAGCTCCTGATCGATCACCTCGGCTGGCGCGAGGCCTATCAGATTTTCGGCATCGTTTCGCTCGTCCTGCTGGTGCCGCTATTGCTGCTGCCGTGGCGGCTGTTTTCGACCGGCTCGCCGCATCTGGCCAAGAGCGCTGCCGCCGAGTTCGCCGACGAGGGCTGGACGCTGCTCGGCGCGATGCGTCATCACGCGTTCTGGGCGCTGTTTTCGACCTTCTTCTTCACCGCCATCGGCATGTATGCAATCACGCCGCAGGTCGTGGCCTATCTGATCGACGCGGGATTTGCGCCGTTGCAGGCGGCAACCGCCTGGGGCTTTTCCGGCGTCGTGCTGTTGTTCGGCATGCTCGGCGTCTCCTCGCTCGACGGCATCATCGGCCGCAGGCCGTCGGTCCTGTTCAGCTATGCCGTCTCGATCGCCGGCATCGTCATGCTATGGCTGTTGCAGTGGTATCCGAACTACTGGCTCTTGACCGGTTTCGTGGTTTGCTTCGGCAGCATGGTCGGCTCTCGCGGCCCGCTCCTGGCCGCAACCACGATGAAGATCTTTCGCGGGAAACGGGTCGGCACCATCTATGGCGCGGTTTCGTTCGGCAGCGGGCTCGGATCGGCGTTCGGCTCTTGGGGCGGCGGCCTGATCCACGACTGGTCGCACAGCTACAACCCGTTGATCGGGTTTGCGCTCGTCAGCGTGCTGCTGGGGATGATCCCGTTTCTGGTGGTGCCGGCGCTGCGGCGCTGATGACAAGGCGCGATCAGTTGTTCGGCGGGAATTCGATCGGGTTGTTCTGCTTGCCGGTGTTGAATTCCATGATCTTCCGGGTGACCCCGGGAAATATGGCCGAGATCGGATTGACGCGAAGCACCGGCGCGCCGGTGGTTCCGACGATCTCGTAGGTCACCCCGAACAGGCCCTCATTGCTGCCCGCGCCGAGGAACAATCCGAGGACTGGAATCTGGCCGAACATGTTGTTCAGCCCATACATCGGCACGAAGGTGCCGCTCATGCGCACCTGGTTGGCGGGGTAGTCGATACTGCCTTCGATGGTCCCGCCGATCATCGGGCCTTTCAGGACGCCCTCCCGGATCGAGAGTTGCCCATTTTGCCGGGTGAACTGAGCGAACATTCGCGAGAAGGAAACGCCGGTCTGTGCACCGGCCGGGCCGCCCGCGGCCAGGCGATCGAGGGCGGCTTCCCCCTTGATGGTGAAGTCGCGGACGCTGATCACGCCCTCTTTGGCGCTGGGTTCGACGGTCGGCGGATCCATCGCCAGTTGAAGCTGGCCGCCCACCATCTTGGAATAGGTGTCGGTGAAGCGGAACAGCGCGCCGGCGTCATCGGTCTCCAGATAGATCACGTCGCGTCCCTGCGCGCGACCGCGCAGGTCGCCGGTCAGCGGCGTATCGTGTCCGACCTTGCCGCTCAGCGAGAAACTCTTGATCACCCCGCCCCGCCGCGACACCTTGCAATCGATACTGCGCATCGCCTCGCCGAAAAAGCCTGCGACCGCGCCGATCTTGAGGTCGACATCGAAGTCGATGCCGCTGGTCTTGTTCTTGGCGTCGGCGGTCTCCTTGCCGGAGATGGCCGACTTGAGGAAGCCACGGCCGTCGAACACGTCGCCGCGCATCGTCACCTTCAGGACGCCGTCGGTGCCGCGCTCGGCCCGCAGTGAGGCCTTGTCGCCCTCCGACGTCGAATAGACAGGGAAATTCGCGTTGATGAGATCGCGGTTCTGGTCGACTTCGAGCGAACCCTTGATCGACACCCCGCCGCCATCGATGACGATGTCCTCGAAGCGGGTCGATTGCGGCTTCTGCACCACGTTGAAGACCGCGCGACTCGACTTGCCCGCCAGCTTGACCCAGCCCGGCAGGATATTGTCGAGCTTCAACTGGGTCAGGTCGGCTTCGATGCCCATGCGGCTGTCGGCACCGACCTTGCCGGTCAGCTTGATCGGGAGCGTGCCGCTGACGGACGGGCCGAGATCCAACCCGAGCTTGGCGCGGCTGGCATCATCGAGCGTCGCCTGCAATTTGATGTCGGCTTCGCCCTCGGCCGGCTTGCGGTAGTCCAGGGTAGCCGGTTGCCCGTCGATCTTGACGTCGCCCCTGACCTGATATCCGGCATTGTTGGCCACGACCTTGAGCGTACTGGCTTCGAGCTTCTTGCTCATCACCAGTTTGTCGGCGGCAAATCCGCTGAGGTCGGCTGACACGGCATAGGTGGTGTCGGCCTTGGTCAATTCGCCCTTGACCGGCATGCCGAGCGTGATCATCGCGGAAACCGTGCCCTTGCTCGCATTGGGATCGATGAAGGTGCCGGAAATATCGCTCAGCCGGTCCGAGGCGAGAATCTCGGCCGCCGCCGGCACCGGACCGTCGATCCGGAATTTTACCCGGGACGGCGAAGGCTTCGGCGCCATGTCCGGCACCTCGAAGACAAAATCCGAAATGGTGAGCTTGCGGCCCGCCGGGGTATCGGCCATCGCCTGCCCGATCGTCACCGTCGCGGTGCGGCCGGTGACGTGGGCTTTCAAATCGGCATCATGCACCGATGGCATCTCGTCGACGGGATGCAGGGTCACCCCCGTGGCGACCATGTTGACGGAAAGGCCGTCGTCGGGAATTGGCGGACCGCGCCGCGACAGGTTGTGAACCGGCGAATTGATGGCGACATCGATCCGCTGCAGCGAGCCGCGCTCGACCCGCTCGATCACCCAGGCCCGCACTTCCGGCACGATCAGGATCGGCCACATCCGCTTCAGCGCGGATGCCGACATCGGCGTGCCCGCAAGACCCAGCGTCAGGCGCGGCTCCGCCGCATAATCGATGCTGCCGGTTCCGGCGACGCCGATATCGCCGTTGCTGATATCGGCCTGGGTGAGCAGCACACGCCGCTTGTCGGTGTCGAAACGCAGGTTGATCGCGATGCGATTGAAAATTAGCGGCGGCTGTTCGGGGTCGATGGCGGCGAGCACGACAGTGCCGCCGGAAAAGCCGAGTTGCCAGTCCGGAACGCTGTCGTTGGGCGGCTCCAGATGGGCCAGCAGCGTGATCCGGTTTTGGCCGGAAACGATCTTGAACGGCGCCACCAGCACGCGCCGTCCGGCATCCCATTCGAGGTTCATCTCCGCCGAATCGATCGCCATCGGATAGTCGGGCGTGTCGCTGTCGATGATATTGCCCGCGCCCGCGGTGAGCTTGCCTCGGAAGAAGGTCGGCAGGCCGTCCCGGCCGAGTTCCCCCTTCACCTCGCCGGAGAGTGGCAAATCGGCGCTGTAGGTCAGGTCTTTCACCCGCAGTGCCAGCAGGATGTTGCTGGTGGAGACCTTGTCGGCGCGAATGTCGACCGATCGCACGCCGTTTTCGGGGGCCCCGACCGTGACGCGAAGCGACCAGGCGTGGCTGCCCTCTTCGCCGAGGCTGAGCGCGACGCCGCCGCCGCTGGGCCGTCGGAGACTGAGGGAAATGTTCTCGAAATTCCATTTATTGCCGCGCTGCTGATCGTCGATGATCAGGCTGCCGTTCTTCAGACCGATTTCGTTGAGGTTCTGGCCATCAAGTCCGGTGAGGCTCAGGCTGTCGAGCCAATCGAGGCCGGCCAGCAGACCATTCTGCGCCGAGGGCGCGGATGGGGTTCCAGAAGCGGAAGGTTGCGACGCGGCTCCCGGCGGCGGCACGCCCACGACTTGACGCGGAAATGTCGGCGCGATGCCTGCGTCTTTTTTCGAGGTGACGCCGGTGGCCAGGGGTTTTGCGTTGTCGCCGGTGGAAACCGTGACGTAGCCATCCGGCGTGATGCGGACCGAAAGTTCGGCGTCGACCAGATTGAGGCTTTCGGCGCGAAGCCGTCCCATCAACAGCGCCGCACCCGACAGTTTCACTTCCGCTTTCGGCGCGCTCGCCACGATCGCATGATCGTGGTCCCTGACAATGATATCGCGGATGCGCACGGCGATGCGTATCCGCCCCGCCCGCTCGATCTGCGTGCCGCCGACCTCGACGGTGTTGCCGTGGCCGATGTTTTCCTCGATCGCCGCTGCAAGCCAGGGCGTAGCCATCTCGAGATCGATCGGACCGGCCCCGAGCCGCCACCATAGCGCGAAGAAGCAGCCGCCGAAGATCAGCATCAAGACCGAGATGACGACGGCTAGGCGCCTGATCCAGCGTTCGCCGGCCACCCACCTGCGCAATGCGGCGAACTGGTCGCCGATCCGATGCAGGCCCGAACTCGGACGCGACAACAAGCGCCGGGCGCGATGGCGGGCCGCGTCGTCATGGTCCTGATCCCAATCAGCATCATCCCACGGCGAGGGCTGGTCCTCGGCGCGCGGACTTGACCCCTGGGGCGACGTATTTCTTGCCATTGCCTCTCGGTGCTGGCGCTGATTGTGAGATTGATCGCCGCCAAGGTCTCGCCCGTCGACACGTAACGCGCGCTCCTGTGTCGGCATCGCTGCCAATCCTCGATTAATACTGTTACTCGTCATCCGGCCCAAGCGGCGCGGTCAACGAGCGGATGGGGGTGGTATACGTCGAATTCCTTAACCATACTCCGAGGCTGTCGGATTTGCCCAGCCGTGGGTCCTGATCCGGCGCGCCGGGACAGCATCCGCGATATCCATGATTGATCCGCCGAAAGCGACGAAAGGAAGGCGTATGTCCAAGAAAACGCGTAACAAATCCTCCAAACCCGCCCCGCGCAAGGCGGTCCGCGCGCCACAAGTGAAATCGGCAAAACGGCAACCAACCAAGAAGCGCTCCGCAACGGCGAGCAAGCCGGCCAAGGACGCCACCAAAAAAGCCGGCAAGACGACGGCGGCAGCTTCGCACAGGACCCCATCGAAGCAGCCAGGGAAGCCCGACTCAGTCAAACCGGTGAAACCCGCCACAGCCAAATCGGGCCTCGCGGAAGGCGCCAAGGCGCCGGGGTTCCGCCTGCCGCGCGATGGCGGCAGCACGGTCTCGCTGTCCGACCATGCGGGCAAGAAGCTCGTGCTGTTTTTCTATCCACGCGCGGATACACCAGGCTGCACCCGGGAAGCGATCGACTTCACCAGGCTATCGGGCGCGTTTGCCGAAAGTGGAACCGCCGTGCTCGGGGTTTCCGCCGATCCGCCCAAGGCGCAGGAAGCCTTTCGCGACAAGCACGAGCTCGTCACACCTCTTGCATCGGATGAAACCCATCAGATGCTGGAGGCCTATGGGGTTTGGGGCGAAAAATCCATGTATGGCAAGACCTTCCAGGGCATTCTTCGGACCACGGTTCTGATCGGCGGCGATGGCCGGATCATCAGGATCTGGCGCCATGTCAAGGTCGACGGCCATGCCGACGAGGTGCTGGCAGCGGCACAGGCCGTATAATCCGGGGCGGTGGCGTTCGCTAAAAATTAACCATGTGAAGGTCAGATTACTCCCGCAAATTTGGCCGTACGGAACTCGTCTCCGACCGGCGCGGGAGTGCCGATGTCGTACCGTTCCGGTCAATATTCCGAGTACCCTCAGCACCACCCCCATGACCACGGCAGGTCGTCCCCTCGCCGCGCCGCGGCGGGCCACACCGGCGCTGTCGCAATGCCGCGCTCGGAGGCCGGCTATACCCTGGTTCACGCCGGCAAACAGGTTCGCGTCGGACCGGTGGTGTTCTGGATCGTGGTCGGCACCGTTACCATGCTCGGCATGTGGTCGGCGGCTACCGCAACCTATTTTGCCTTTCGCGACGACGTGCTCACCCGCCTGATCGCACGCCAGGCCGAGATGCAATACGCCTATGAGGACCGCATCGCGGAGTTGCGCGCCAAGGTCGACCGCACCACCAGCCGCCAATTGCTCGATCAGGAACAGTTCGACCAGAAGCTCGATCAAATCATGCGCCGCCAGACCACGCTGGAGTCGCGCGCCACCGCGCTCGGCGCCATGCCCGATGTCACCGGCTCGATCAGGCCGCCGTCGCGCGGGCCCGCGGCGAGCGAGGCCGCGCCCGCTGCAGGGACGCCAAAGCCGTCGCCGATCAGCGATACCGTGATTTTCGTGGCGCCGCCGGATCGTGAAGCACGGCTGGAATCGCGCGCGCCGATCATTCCGGCCGTGCAGCCGAATCAATTCGCCAAGGTCCAGGGCTTCGACAATGTGCTGGTCCGCCTGCAGAGTTCGCTCGACAAGGTCGAGGGCCGGCAGATCGCAGCGCTCGACGCCGCCGAGGACAGCATGGAATCGCGGGTTCGCCGGATGAAGGGCGCGATCAGCGATCTCGGCCTCGACATGGCGCAGCTCGAAGCCGCAGTCCCGCGCGCGCCGATGGGCGGCCCGTTCGTTCCGGTCAAGCTTGCCGCCAATGCCGGCCCGTTCGAGCGCCAGCTCTACCGGATCAACATCACCCGCGCGCAGGTCGAGCGTCTCAACCGGACGCTGGCGCTGGTGCCCTATCGCAAGCCGGTAGTCGGCGAGGTCGAATTCACGAGCGGCTTCGGGATCCGCAGCGATCCCTTCCTCGGCCGGCCCGCGATGCACACCGGCCTCGATTTCCGCGCCGCGACCGGCGACCCCGTCCGCGCCACCGCGAACGGAAAAGTGGTGTCGGCGGGATGGAGCGGCGGCTATGGCCGGATGGTCGAAATCGACCATGGCAACGGCCTGTCGACCCGCTACGGCCATCTGTCGGAGATCGGCGTCAAGGTCGGCGACCCCATCAAGATCGGCCAAGTGATCGGCGCGGTCGGCTCGACCGGAAGGTCGACCGGTCCGCATCTGCATTACGAAACCCGGATCGACGGCGAAGCGGTCGATCCGCAGAAATTTTTGCGCGCCGGCGTGCGGCTGGCCGCCGGTTGAAACGGCCGCTCCCGGCCTCCCCGCCCGGACAAAAATCGCGAAAACAACCCCATGCAAAGTAGAGGGGACCGGCTCGCAGCACTGTTGCTGCGCTGCGTCCGGGGCAGGAGGAGAAAAAGGCTCCAACCTGATCTCATCCCGCTCTAATGGCTGGCGTCGTGGCCGACCTCGCCGGTGATGATATCGCCGAATAATACCCAGGACTGGCCGTCGAAACGCATCAACTGCATCTGCTCGATCGGATAGTAGTCGTCCGGCGAGGTGTTGATCATGATCCCCGGCAGCAGCATTTCGGAAGTGAAGTTCTTCAGACTGGTGGCCTGCTTCATGATGTTGTCGCGCGTCAGGTCGTCGCCGCATTGCTTCAGGACCTGCACCATCGCCTGCGATTCCACATAGGCATAGGCGTTGTTGGCGTTGGCCTTGTCGCCGTCGGGATAATACTTGTCCATGAAGGCCGCCCACTTCTTCACGCCCGGATCGTCCTTCCAGACGGGATCGGTCGGATCCTTGACGTAGGAGGTCGAGATGATGCCCTTGGAATATTCCAGGCCAGCCGGCTTCAACACCGAGGCGATCGTGGTGGCGGTGTTGGCAAGGAAGAATTTCGGCTTCCAGCCGAGCTCGCCGACCTTGCGGATCGCCTGTGCCGATCCCTTTGGAGCTGCCCAGGAGAAGAAGATATCGGCGCCGGAATCGTGCAGCGCGACGATCTGCGAATCGATCGAGGGATCGCTCACCTCGTAGGACTTGTCGGCGATGATCATGCTGACCTTGTCGCCGAGCCCGTCCTTCAAGCCCTTGAACTGGTCCTTGCCGGCATCGTCGTTCTGCCAGAACACCGCGATCTTGCTGTTCGGAAAGTGCTCCAGGATGTATTTCGCATAGATGTGGCCCTCGCTCTGGTAGTTGGGCTGAAAGCCCATGGTCCAGGGGAAGTTCTTGGGGTCGCCGAACTTGGTGGCGCCGGAGGCCACGAACAGTTGCGGCACTTTCTTGGCGTTCATGTATTTCATGATCGCCGAATTCGACGGCGTTCCCAGCGACTGGAAGATCAACAGTACCTCGTCGCTTTCGACGAGCTTGCGCGCCTGCTCGATCGCCTTCGGCGGGCTGTAGGCGTCGTCGTAGCTGATGAACCTGATCTTGCGGCCGTTGATGCCGCCCTCCGCATTGACCATGTCGAAATAGGCAGCCTCGGCCTTGCCGATCACGCCGTAGGAGGAGGCGGGACCGCTATAGGGCATGATGTTGCCGATCTTGATCTCGGTATCGCTGGCGCCCGGATCGTATTTCTTTTCCGCGGATGCAGCACTCGTGGCCAGCACGACGGCGGCAAATGCCGTCAGGGCGATGAATTTCCTCGGCCGGACCGACATCGTTTTCTCTCCCTCTTGACGTTTGATTTGGCCAAGTGTCGCAAGTCGAGGCCACGCATGCAAGCATCGACTTGTTTACTGGACGGCATTGTTGCTGGCCGTCATTTGTGATTGATGCGGGGCAGCAACAGGATTTCCGCGGTGGGACGGCAGACGCGAATTGGTCCGCGATATCGGAGGCTTGGGGAAGCCGGCTTTCGCATCGCCCATTGGCTGGCCGCGCGGAGCTTCGCAGCCGCGGGCTTTCACCAGCTCGGCTCGGATTTCGCCGATGCGGCGATTGCGCGTGTCCGCGAAAAGCTCGCCCGCGGAGAGACGGTTTATCTTGCCGGCCTCGGCCCACCCGGCACGCACAATTCGGGCGTGGCACTGGTTGAAGTCACCCAGGCCGGCGGGCCACGCCTGATCGTCAACAACGAGGAAGAGCGCTTTTCAGGCAACAAGCACACCACCGAATATCCGCGACAGTCGATCGAGGCGATGGTGGCGACGCTGCGTGGCATGGGCCGCGGCATCGAAGACATCGACGCCTGGCTCACCAGCTGGGACTATCCGACGCTGGCCGGGACCATCGCCCGGTCGGTGCTGGAAGAGGTGCCGCAAAGCTTGAAGTTGCTGCGCACCACGGAAGCCGCCGGATTCGACGGCCGGCGCCTCGACCAGATGACGCGCACGCCAAAGATCCTCGCCAGGCAACTCGGCCTGTCCGAACGCGTGCCGCTGATCTGCATGCCGCACCATGACAATCATGCCTGGTTTTCGTTCGCCGCCTCGCCGTTTTCCGACAGCGACGAGCCGGTCGCCATCGCCGTGCTCGACGGAACCGGCGATCGGGGATCGATCTCGCTCTATGTCGCCGAGAACGGCGCCATGCGCAGGCTTTATTGCAACGACAGCATGTTCGATTCACTCGGCGCCTTCTACAGCGTGATTTCATCGACGCAAGGCGGCTGGACCTGGCTGTCCAGCGAGGGCCGTTACATGGGCGCCGCCGCCTGGGGCGACGTTGACCGCGCCAGCAATCCCTACTACGCGCGGCTGAAAGAGGTCTTGCATTTCGGCGACGGCGGCGAAATCAAGGTCAATCGCGCGCTGGCAAATTGGTATTGCGACCCGTTCGACCATCCCTACCAGCCCGCATTGACACAAATTCTCGGCGAGCCGCTCAAACCCGACCAGCTGTGGAATCCCGACGCGGTGCTGCGGGTCGAGGACATCCAGCACCGGCCCGACACGCAAGCCCGCCTCGACAAGGCGGCCGCGACGCAGCTGGTGTTCGAGGATGCGATGATCCATGTGGTCGATCATTTGCTGCGCTCGACCGGCGCGAACCGGTTGGTGCTCACCGGCGGGGTGGCGCTGAACGCGCTCGGCAATATGCGGCTGCTCGAACATTTCAACGAGGCGTGGTTTCTGGCCGCGCAAGCGCGCAAGGCCCGCCTGCATCTATGGGTGCCGCCGGTGCCGGGCGATCCCGGCGTCACCATCGGCGCGGCCTGGCTGTTGGCGCATCTCGCCGGCGCTCCCCGCGGCGCTGCGATGACGCATGCATTTTATTGCGGCTTGCCGCCGACGGGTGGCGATATCGCCGCCGCGCTCGATGCCGACGATATCGCCTCGCAACGGATCGGCGACATCTCGACCTCAGATGGCCGCGACGCGATCGCCGATCTGATGGCGTTCATGGTCGCGCAAAACGGCGTCGTTGCGCTCTATCAGGGCGCGGCCGAGACCGGACCCCGCGCGCTCGGACACCGCTCGATCTTCGCCAATCCCTGCGACGCCGAGGCGCGCGAGCTTCTCAACGAACGGGTCAAATACCGGGAAGCAATTCGCCCGCTGGCGCCGATGGCGACGCTGGAGGCGGCGCTGCAATATTTCGAGCTCGAGCAAGGCGCATCCGACGCCGACTACAACGCCTACAATTACATGGTGCTGACGGCGCATTCGAAGCCGCAGGCACGCGACAAGATTCCCGCGGTGATCCACGCCGACGGCACCGGGCGAATCCAGATCGTACGCGCGGAGGACGATCCCCTCACCTACGCGTATTTGAAAGCCCTCGGCCGCCGGATCGGCGTCGAGATCTCCGTCAACACTTCCTTCAATGTCGCCGGCCCGATCGCGCAAACCCCGGTCCAGGCAATCGACACGCTGCGGCGCTCCAAGGGACTCGACGTGGTGCTGCTGGTCGCCGATGACGGCATGGTCACCGCGGCATGGCACGGGGGAAAGCGTGACAGCGGCAGGTTTACGGGGTGGCTGTCGCGGTGGAAAGAAGCAGGGGCGCGCTAGGGCGTGGACTCATTGGCGCGTAAAGCCCTCTGCGACTGTCGGCGTTGGCACGAAACGGACCAACCGGGCCGGTCTGGCGATGTCCGGTCTCGGGGATACAACGGAAGTCGGATTTCAGGTCTCCTGAGCAGGGCTACGCCATCGAGGCGGTGAAAATCCCGCCGTCGGGATCGGTGGCAGGCTTCGCCGGCGACATCGCGCAGTGCTGACAAGGCAAGATATTTTGACTAACCTTCAGTGCGGGCCATCAAGACGGGGCAGGACAGGGCCCACGAGAGGAGATCGATGAGCACAGTAAAAAGCGCTCTGGCCCAGAAGAGTGGCGCCCTGATCCATGTTCGTTCCGGCGACATGGTCGTCGAAGCCTTGCGCCAGATGCGCGAAAACCGGGTCCGGTCGGTGCTGGTCATCGACGACAACCTGCTGGTCGGTATCGTGACCCAGGGTGACTGCGCGATCAAAGTGCTGCTGCCTGGGCTCGATGCGAAGCAGACGCCGGTGGGCCAGGTGATGACGGCCAACCCGGTGACGATCAAGCCGGACGATCCGCTGAAAGACTGCATGGCAATGATGGCTGAGCGCGGTTTTCGCCATCTGCCAGTGCTGGATGCGGGCAAGGTCGTAGGCGTGATCTCGATCGGAGACGTCGTAAAAAACATCATTCGGGATTTGGAGCACAACGTGGGCGACCTGATGGGCTACATCATGACGGACAGCCCTGGGGGCTGACAGACGAACCGCGGTGCCGTCGCCCCGTCCGCGAGCCTGCGGCGGCACTAGTTCGCGCGCTCCTCGAGCAATAAGGCCAAGGGCTCTGGCGCAGAGATGGACGATTATTTTGTCGTGGCGCCTTTGTGCCGCGACACGATCTCGATCAGTTTTCCCTCGTCCTCATCGGGCGCGTACGCCTTGGCCCGTGCATAGGCCTCGACCGCGGCTCGGCCCATCAGGGGGACGTCTGACAACAGGCTCTCGGCCAGGGTCACGGCGTAGGCCGCATCCTTGTGCCGCAGCGCCGCGGTGAAGGTCGCGCCGGAGAAATTCCGTGCCGCCATCCGCCTGGAATGCCGGATCACCTGCGGACTGGCGGCCACTCCCGTCTCGATCGCCTCCAGCACCAGCTTCATGTCGAGACCGGCCTGCTCGGCGATCGCCAGCCCCTCCGCGATCCCGGCGATCTGGATCGCGCCCATCAGATTGTTGATCAGCTTGTAGACCGTGCCGGAACCGACCGGGCCGAAATGCCGGATCGTCGTGGAAAGCGGCGCGAGATAAGGCCGCGCGCGTTCGAGGTCGGCGGTATCGGCCCCGACCAATAGCGTCAACTTTCCCACTGCGGCGGCATCCGGCAGGCCGGTGACCGGGCTGTCGATATAGATCAGGCCGCGGTCGCGAAGCTGGCGCGCCAGCTCGAGCGCGTGGCGGTAGGATACCGTGGAGCATTCGATTGCCAGCGTGCCGGCCTTCATGGTCGTGGCGGCGCCGTCCCTGGTCAGCCACACCTCGCGCGAGGCCTCATCGTCGGCGACCATGGTGACGACCGCGTCGGCATCGATCGCGGCATCCTCCGGCGAGGTCGCCCAGCGCGCGCCGCGCGCGATCAAATCGTCCGCCTTGGCCTTGCTGCGGTTCCATACCGCGACCGCAAATCCGGCATCGAGATAGCGGCCGGCCATGCCATGGCCCATTCGCCCGAGTCCGATGAACGCCACTCTTGCCATCGCGCTAATCCACGTCCTCGACCGCGCCGGGCGATGCCCCGAAGGCGCGCTGCGCCAAGGTCGCCGCCATGAATTCATCGAGGTCGCCGTCGAGCACGCCCGAGGTATCCGAGGTCTGCACGCCGGTGCGCAAATCCTTCACCATCTGATAGGGCTGCAGCACGTAGGAGCGGATTTGGTGGCCCCAGCCGATGTCGGTCTTGGCGGCCTGGTCGACGGCGGCCTGTTCCTCGCGCTTCTTCAATTCGATTTCGTAGAGGCGCGCGCGCAGCATGTCCCAGGCCTGCGCCTTGTTCTTGTGCTGCGAACGGCCGGCCTGGCAGACCACCGCAACCCCGGTCGGAATGTGCGTCAGCCGCACCGCGGATTCGGTCTTGTTGACGTGCTGGCCGCCGGCGCCGCCGGAACGCATGGTATCGGTGCGGACGTCGCTTTCCTTGATGTCGATCTTGATGCTGTCGTCGACCACCGGAAACACCGCGACGCTGGAGAACGAGGTGTGCCGCCGCGCATTGGAATCGAACGGCGATATTCGCACCAGCCGGTGCACGCCGCCTTCGGTCTTCAGCCAGCCATAGGCGTTGGGGCCGGAGATCTGGATGGTGGCCGACTTGATGCCGGCCTCCTCGCCTTGCGTCTCTTCGAGAAATTCGACCTTGAAGCCGTGCTTCTCGGCCCAGCGCGTGTACATGCGCAAGAGCATCTCGGCCCAGTCCTGGCTTTCGGTGCCACCGGCGCCGGCATGAACCTCGAGATAGGAGTCAAAACGGTCGGCTTCGCCCGACAGCAAGGCTTCCAGCTCGCGCCGGGCAACCTCCTTCTTGAGCGCCTTCAGCGCGGTCTCGGCTTCCGCGACCACGCCGACATCGCCCTCGGCCTCGCCGAGTTCGATCATCTCGACATTGTCGGACAGTTCGCGCTCGACCTTGCCGATGCCAGCAAGCGCATCCTCCAGCGAGGTGCGCTCCTGCATCAGCTTCTGGGCCTTCTGCGGATCGTTCCAGAGATTGGGGTCTTCGGCGAGCTTGTTCAGCTCGGCGAGCCGCGCCGTGGATTGTTCGACGTCAAAGATGCCTCCTCAGCAGCCCGACTGACTGCTTGATCTCTTCGACGAGGCGTTCGACTTCGGCGCGCATGGGCTCTCTGATCTGCGGGGCAGCCCGCTTTGTTGAATGAGGGATGTAGCGGCGCGCGATGCAAAGCGCAATCGGCTCGCGTGCATTGCTGTCGCGAACCTCGGCCCCGCGGCGCTAGTAAATGCTCCCAGTCCCAGGCCGGAACAGGCTGCGATCGGCATCCGGTGACGGCTGCAGCGGCCTTCCATCGGCATCGGCCACCCCGATATCGGAGTAGTTATCCGGCGGCGCGGTGCCCGGCTTGAACGCTTCGAGGATGACGCCGCTGGTCTGGCCGGGACCCGCGCGCATGCCGCTCTTGGCATCGACCCGGACCAGTTTGATGCCGGCCGGAATCTTGAACGGGACCGCCGGCTTGTCGGCGAGTGCCAGCTTCATGAAATCCCTGGCGATTGGAGCCGCGGTGTGGCCGGCTTGCGCGGTTCGGCCCAGACTGCGAGGCTTGTCATAGCCAACATAAAGACCGACCACGAGATCGGGCGAAAAGCCGACAAACCAGAGATCCTTGGCCTCATTGCTGGTTCCGGTCTTGCCGGCAATCGGCTTACCCACCTCCTTCAAGGCAATCGCGGTGCCACCCTGCACGACCCCCTCCATCATCGAGGTGATCTGATAGGCCGTCAGCACGTCCAGCACCTGCTCGCGGTGGTCGACGAGTTGCGGCTCAGGCTGGTTCTTCCAGCCCTCAGGCGCGTCGCAGCCGCGGCACTCGCGGGTGTCGTGCTTGAAGATGGTATGGCCGTAACGGTCCTGGATACGGTCGATCAGGGTCGCCTTCACGCGACGCCCGCCGTTGGCGATCATCGAATAGCCGGTGACCATGCGCATGACCGTGGTCTCTCCGGCGCCGAGCGCGTAGGACAGATAGTTCGGCAATTCATCGTAGACGCCGAAACGCTTGGCGTATTCGCCGATCAGCGGCATGCCGATATCCTGCGCCAGCCGCACGGTCACGGTATTGAGCGAGAGTCTCAGTGCGTTGCGCAGCGTCGTCGGCCCCTGATATTTGCCGACCGAAAAGTTCTCCGGACGCCACACGCCGGCGCCCTGCCCCTGATCGATCTCGATCGGACCATCGACCTCCATGCTCGAGGGCGTATAGCCGTTGTCGATTGCCGCCGAATAGACGATCGGCTTGATGGTGGATCCCGGTTGGCGGTAGGCCTGCGTCGCGCGATTGAACTGGCTCTGGTCGAAAGAAAACCCGCCGACCATCGCGAGTACCCGACCGGTCCGCGGATCCATCGCGACCATCGCGCCGGAAATCTCCGGCAATTGCCGAAGGCGGTATTGGCCTTCGACCAGACTGCCGTCCTTTGCGATCAACGGGTCGGCATAGATGATATCGCCGGGCGAAAGCACCTGTGAAACCGAGGTCGGCACTTTGCCGCGCATCGGGCCCGTGACAGCCTTCGCCCACCTCACGCCGTCGAGGGTGACGATGCCGGTTTGACGGTCCTTCGACACCGCGCCGCCGAGTTCTCGCCCGGGCTGGAAGCCGATCCGCGCCGATTGATCGCTGGTCTCCAGCACCACCGCCATCCGCCACGGCGAGATGTCCGATAGCGACTTGACGTCGGCGAGCTTCACGCCCCAGTCGCCTGTGATGTCGAGCTTGCCGGTGGCGCCGCGCCAACCCTGCGCCTCGTCGAAATTGACGAGGCCCGCAGCCATGGTCTTGCGCGCCATCACCTGGATTTTCGGGTCGAGCGTGGTCCGCACCGACAGTCCGCCTTCGTAGAGCTTCTTCTCGCCATAGCGATCGAAGATGTCGCGGCGGACCTCCTCGGCAAAATACTCGCCGGCAAAAATGTGTGCCGCGTTGCTGCGATTGGTGACGACGAGCGGATCCTTGCGGGCCGTGTCGGCCTCGGCCTGCTTGATCCAGCCGTTTTCCAGGAGGCGGTCGATCACGTAATTGCGGCGCTCGACGGCGCGATCATGGTTGCGCACCGGATGCAGCGCGCCGGGGGCCTTCGGCATGGCCGCCAGATAGGCCGCTTCCGCGACCGTGAGATCGTTGACCGATTTGTCGAAATAGACCAGCGAAGCGGCGGCAATGCCATAGGCGCCGAGGCCGAGATAGATTTCGTTGAGATAGAGTTCGAGGATCTTGTCCTTCGAATAGGCGCGTTCGATCCGCATCGCCAGCAACGCTTCCTTGATCTTGCGGGCGAACGACACCTCGTTGGTCAGGAGAAAGTTCTTGGCGACCTGCTGGGTGATGGTGGACGCGCCCTGCGGCCGGCGGTTGGAGCCGAAGTTTTGGGCATACAGCACGGCCGCGCGCGCCATGCCCTGGAAGTCGATGCCGCCATGCTCGTAGAAATTCTTGTCCTCGGCGGCCAGAAACGCGTTGATGACCAGCTTCGGCACCGCCTGGATCGGCAGATAGAGCCGGCGCTCCTTGGAATATTCCCCGAGCAGTTCGCCGTCCGCGGCATGCACCCGCGTCATGACCGGGGGCTCATAGTCCTGAAGCTGCGAATAGTCCGGCAGGTCCTTGGAGAAATGCCAGATCAGGCCGGCGGCGGCGGTGACGCCCACCAGGAACAACACGGTTCCGGCGGCGAACAGGAAGCCCAGGAACCTCACCAGCAAACGCATGATCGACTATCCATTTCAGCCCATGTGCCAGCCCTGGCGCGCCCGCGTTTCGTGGCGCCAGCTAGCCGGCCTCTTGTTGCGCTAATAGAGCCCGCCGGTGCCTGGACGGAACAGGCTGCGATCGGCGTCGGGCGACGGCTGCAGCGGGCGGCCGTCGGCATCGGCCACCCCGATCACGGAGTAATTGTCGGGCGGCGCGGTACCCGGCTTGAAGGCTTCGAGAATGACCCCGCCGGTTTCGCCTGGACCGGCGCGCATGCCGGTCTTGGAAACCACCCGGATCAGCTTGATGCCGGCCGGCACCTTGAACGGGATCGCCGGCTTGTCGGCGAGTGCGAGTTTCAGGAAGTCGCGCGCGATCGGCGCCGCCAGATGGCCGCCGGTCATGCCGCGACCGAGATTGCGCGGCTTGTCATAGCCGACATAAATGCCGACCACGATGTCCGGCGAGAAGCCGATGAACCAGGCGTCTTTTTCATCGTTGGTGGTGCCGGTCTTGCCGGCGATCGGCTTGCCGACTTCCCTCACCACCGTGGCGGTGCCGGCTTGCACCACGCCTTCCATCATCGAGGTGATCTGGTAGGCCGTCATCGGATCCAGCACCTGCTCGCGGTGATCGACGAGTTGGGGCTCGGGTTGATTCTTCCAGCCCGCGGGCGCGTCACAGCCGCGGCATTCACGCTGATCATGTTTGAAGATGGTGTGGCCGTAACGGTCCTGGATGCGGTCGATCAGGGTCGGCTTCACGCGCCTGCCGCCATTGGCAAGCATCGAATAGGCGGTGACCATCCGCATCACGGTGGTCTCGCCGGCGCCGAGCGCATAGGAGAGATAATTCGGCAGCTCGTCATAGACGCCGAACCGCTTGGCATACTCGCCGATCAGGGGCATGCCGATGTCCTGCGCCAGCCGCACCGTCACCGTGTTCTTCGACAAGCGCAGCGCGTTGCGCAGCGTCGTCGGGCCAAGGTATTTGCCCGCCTCATAGTTCTCCGGACGCCAGACGCCGCCGCCCTGCCCCATGTCGATCTCGATCGGCGCGTCCATCACCACGGTCGACGGCGTATAGCCGTTGTCGAGCGCGGACGAGTATACGATCGGCTTGAACGAAGAGCCCGGCTGCCGGTAGGCCTGGGTGGCGCGATTGAACTGGCTTTGGTCGAAGGAGAATCCGCCGACCATCGCCAGCACACGGCCGGTCC
This sequence comes from Bradyrhizobium sp., assembly GCF_035484855.1. Lineage (GTDB taxonomy): Bacteria > Pseudomonadota > Alphaproteobacteria > Rhizobiales > Xanthobacteraceae > Bradyrhizobium. Next base: position 14,524 of record NZ_DATHOP010000177.1, on the reverse strand, counting down.
ACGGATCCATCACCACCATCGCACCCGACACCTCCGGCAATTGCCGCAGCCGGTACTGGCCATCGACCGTGCTGCCGTCCTCCTTGACCAGGGGATCGGCATAGATCACGTCGCCCGGCGAAAGCACCTGCGACACCGCCGTCGGAGTCCTGCCCTTCGCCGGCCCCGATGTCGCTCTCGCCCATTTGACGCCATCGACCGTGATGATGCCGGTTTGCCGCTCCTTGGTGACCGCGCCGCCGAGCTCCCGCCCGGGCTGGAAGCCTATCCGCGCCGATTGATCGCCTGTCTCCAGCACCACCGCCATCCGCCACGGCGAAATGTCCGACAGCGACTTGATGTCGGCAAGCTTGGTGCCCCAATCGCCCCCGATATCGAGCTTGCTGATGGCGCCGCGCCAGCCCTGAGCCTCGTCGTATTTGACGAGGCCGGAGACCATGGTCTTGCGCGCCATCACCTGGATTTTCGGGTCCAGCGTGGTGTGGACCGACAGCCCGCCCTCATAGAGTTTCTTCTCGCCATAGCGCTCGAAGATGTCGCGGCGGACCTCCTCGGCAAAATATTCGCCGGCGAAGATGTGCGCGCCATTGGCGCGGTTGGTGACGATCAGGGGATCCTTGCGGGCCTTGTCGGCATCGGCCTGCTTGATCCAGCCGTTCTCCTGGAGGCGATCGATCACGTAGTTGCGGCGCTCGATGGCGCGGTCGTGGTTGCGCACCGGATGCAGCGCCGCCGGCGCCTTCGGCAGCGCGGCCAGGTAGGCGGCCTCCGCCACCGTGAGTTCGTTGACCGATTTATCGAAATAGACCAGCGACGCGGCGGCGACGCCGTAAGCGCCGAGACCGAGATAGATTTCGTTGAGATAGAGTTCGAGAATCTTGTCCTTGGAATAGGCGCGCTCGATCCGCATCGCCAAAAGCGCTTCCTTGATCTTTCGGCTGAACGACACCTCGTTGGTCAAGAGAAAGTTCTTGGCGACCTGCTGGGTGATGGTGGAAGCGCCCTGCGGCCGCCGATTGGAGCCGTAATTCTGCGCATAGAGCACGGCGGCGCGCGCCATGCCCTGATAATCGATGCCGCCATGTTCGTAGAAATTCTTGTCCTCGGCCGCCAGGAAGGCGTTGATGACCAGTTTCGGCACGGCCTGGATCGGCAGGTACAGCCGGCGTTCCTTGGAGTATTCGCCGAGCAGCGCGCCGTCGGCGGCATGCACCCGCGTCATGACCGGCGGCTCATAGTCCTGAAGCTGTGAATAGTCCGGCAGATCCTTGGAGAAATGCCAGATCAGGCCGGCTGCGGCGGCGACGCCCACCAGGAACAGCACGGTTCCGGCGGCGAACAGGAAACCCAGGAACCGCACCAGCAAGCGCATTATCGAATATCCGTTTCAGCCCTACGCCGTGACCACCGGCATTTTCTTCAAGCTTGAACTCGCACCACGGCAACCATTCGCCGGTCCGAACCGGGTGTATCATACGTCAGCCGCTGGAGAATTTGGATCGATTCCGAATGCCCGCGCTGGTTTTTTATAGGGCCGACGCTGTGGCCAAACTAGGGCCCCGGCCGCGGCGACCAACCTTTCAGTTCGAAGCCGCAGGCGCAGCCGTCGCCAGGCGTTTGGCGAAGAAGGCGTCGATTGCCTGTGCCATCGATCCGACGGTCCGGGAACGCCAGCTATCCGATACCAGATGTTCGAGGTCGCCTTTATTCGAGACGTAGCCGAGTTCGATCAGCACCGACGGCACGTCGGGAGCCTTCAATACCCGGAAGCCGGCGGACTTCAGCGGGTGCTTGTGCATCCGCACCGAGCTCTTCATCTCGCCCATCAATAGCCGCGCGAAGCGGTTTGAAAACGTTCGCGTTTCGCGCTGCGCCAGATCGATCAGGATATCGGCGACGTCGGTTGGCTCCTCGGTCAAATTGACCCCGCCGATGGCGTCCGCCTTGTTTTCCACCTCGGCCAGCCGTTCGGCCTCGGCGTCGGAGGCCTTGTCGGACAGCGTGTAGATCGTGGCGCCCTGCGCATCGCCCTCGCCGCGCGGCAAGGCATCGGCATGGATCGACACGAACAGCGCCGCCGATTGGCTGCGCGCGATCTTCACGCGATCATTGAGCGGAATGAAGGTATCGTCGGTCCGGGTCATGACGACACGGTATTTGCCTGCCTTCTCGATCCGATCGCGCAACGCCAGGCCAAATCCGAGCACCAGGTTCTTTTCGCTTTCGCCGCTGGACTGGGTGCCGTTGTCGACGCCGCCATGGCCGGGATCGATGACAATGACGGGCCGGGAATCGGGCGCCATCGCGGGCTTGGCGGGTACCACGGCGTCCGGCGCGGCGGTGGGGACAGCGGACGCAACCGCTTCGGCAATCGCCGGCCGCAGCTCGGGCCGGCTGTCGGCTCCGAGCGACTGCACGAACGTGGTGCGGTCGACCTCCTCGAGTTCGATCACCAGCCGCGACGGTTGGCCGTTGGCGGCATCCAGCACATAGGAATTGGCGATCCTGGCAGGCCCCGTCAGATCGAACACGATCCGCGAACCGCCGGGCATGACCAGGCCGTAGCGGAACGCCTTGATCAGGCCTCGTCCGGTGCCGGTATCCGGTGGAAGCTGGAAGCTGACTTGCGGAATGTCGACGATCACCCGGTAGGGGTCGGCGAGCGCAAAGGCGCGAAACGTGATGGCCTTGTCGAGATCGAGTACGAAGCGGGTCTTGCTGGCGTCGCCGGCCAGCCGGGCGTCGGAGACGACCGGAAAATTCGAGGCGGTAGCGGGACTGGTGACCGGACTGGCGGCAACCGGCGTGGCGGCGATGGGAGTGGCGGCAATCGGGCCGGATGCCTGGCTCTCGGCTCGGCCAGCGACCGAGGCGTCCAGGCATAGCGATGCTGCGGCGCACAGCAGCGCGATCCCCAGCAAAACACCTTGTTTGGCGCGGCCCGACACCGAATCCCTATGCCTCCGAGCAGCCGTCTTACCGCAATAGAACCGCAGGGTTAACTGAAGCTTAACGTGCTCCCCACCGATAAGGCCGGTGTGTTGCCGCGATGCGACGCTTCCCTTGCGCAGTGCCCCCAATCCACGTATGTAAAGGGGGCTGACGGCTAAAACTCCCGGTTGTGTCGCGTTCAGCCTCCCGGTGCAGCGTCGGAACCTTCGAAATCTCGGGGATTCCAGCGTTTTTCCGATCCCTCCACAGCCCGCGCAGCGCGCGGCTGATCCGGAGCGGCGGTTTCCAGCCCGAGCGGCGTCCGGTCCCAGGTTACCAGCTTGTTCCAGGGACGGCTTCAGGAGACACGGCATAACCGATTATCCGGGCCTGTTCCGGCCCCGATATGCGAACGGCCGGCGAGCGCTTCGGCGCCGCGTCGGGCTTTCAGCGACAGACAAGGCGGCGCTTTGCCGCCCACGCTTTTAGACGGGCCGACGCTTGATGCGCCAGACTGTATCGCCGACCAAGATCCTCCGAACAACCGCGCCGACGCGGAGCCAGGGCTCCGCGCGTCGTTGTGCTCGCAAGGGATCCCGTTCGGCTTGGTGCTCCGGGTTGCGTTTTGGCCTTCCCCTCACCCCCGAATCAGGTGGACCGTCGCGTCACCCGGCGGCGCGATACGCGCTTCCCGCAAGACGCGCCCGCCGCCGCCAAGAGCCCCAAAATGCCCAACAAAATGTTGATCGATGCTACCCACCCGGAAGAGACCCGGGTTGTCGTGGTCCGCGGCAATCGCGTCGAAGAGTTTGATTTCGAGACCGCCCAGCGCAAGCAGCTGCGCGGCAACATCTACCTCGCCAAGGTCACGCGCGTCGAACCGTCGCTGCAGGCGGCCTTCATCGAATACGGCGGAAACCGCCACGGCTTCCTCGCCTTCAGCGAAATCCATCCCGACTATTATCAGATCCCGGTCGCCGACCGCCAGGCGCTGATCGAGGCCGACGAACGCGCCCACCGCGAGGCCGAGGAAGAGAGCGAAAACCGCTCCAGCCGGGGCCGCCGCCCGCGCCATCGCAATTCGCGCCGCCGCGGCAGCGGCGAACGCGTGCAGAGCGAGGTCGTCGAGCACGCGAGCCACGAGCCGCCGCAGGCCGCTTCACCTGAAGGCCAGCAGGGCCATGAGCCCGCGGAACATCCGCCCGCCGAGGGCGACGGCGCCCACGCCGCCGATACCGGGCATCATGACCCCGAGCACCACGATCACCAAGATCATGATCATGATCACGCGCATGACCATGCCCATGACGGGCACGATCACGAACATGGCGGCCAAGGCGAGGTTCATGCCAGCGAGACGCTGGCGGCAGTGACGCTGCCGGACACGGCCGCCGTCGAGGCATCATCCGCGGAAGCGCATGAAGAGCACGCGCATGATGACGACGAGCACAGCCGCGACGAACAGGCGCACGAAAACGCCGCCCATGCCGACGACGCCGAACATGGCGAAGACCACGCTGCGCATGCCGAACACGCAGCCGGCGCGCCCGCCACATCGGATCAGGGCGAACACACAGCCGCTCCCGAGGGCGAGGAACACGACGACGAGGATGAAGGCGACGAGGCCGAGGAAGAGGTCGTCGAATCCGTCGGCGGCGACGACGTGCTGGAAGAGGTGCCGGAACGCGCCTTCCGCCCGCGCCGGCAATATAAAATTCAGGAAGTGATAAAACGCCGCCAGGTGATGCTGGTGCAGGTCGTCAAGGAAGAACGCGGCAACAAGGGCGCCGCGCTGACGACGTATTTGTCGCTGGCCGGTCGCTATGCGGTGCTGATGCCCAACACCGCGCGCGGCGGCGGCATCAGCCGCAAGATCACCTCAGCCCAGGACCGCTCGCGGCTGAAGGAAGTGGTGCAGGACCTCGACGTGCCCGAGGGCATGGGCATCATCCTGCGCACCGCGGGCGCCTCCCGCACCAAGCCCGAGATCAAGCGCGACTTCGAATATCTGATCCGGATGTGGGAAACCGTGCGCGACATGACGCTGAAGTCGCAGGCGCCGACGCTAGTCTACGAGGAAGGCTCGCTGATCAAGCGCTCGCTGCGCGACCTCTACAACAAGGAAATCGACGAAATCCTGGTCGCGGGCGAGGCCGGCTATCAGGAGGCGCGCGACTTCATGAAGATGCTGATGCCCTCGAACGTGCGGGCGGTGAAGCAATATCGCGACGGCCAGCCGCTGTTCTCGCGAATGGGGGTCGAGAGCCAGTTGGATGCGATGTTCTCGCCGACCGTGCAATTGCGCTCCGGCGGCTACATCGTGATCAACCAGACCGAGGCGCTGGTCTCGATCGACGTCAACTCCGGGCGATCGACCCGCGAACACCACATCGAGGACACCGCGCTCAAGACCAATCTGGAGGCATCGGAGGAAGTCGCTCGCCAGCTGCGCTTGCGCGACCTCGCCGGCCTGATCGTGATCGACTTCATCGACATGGACGAGAAGCGCAACAACCGCTCGGTCGAGCGCAAGCTTTCGGATTGCCTCCGGCAGGACCGCGCGCGCATCCAGGTCGGCCGCATCTCGCATTTCGGCCTGCTGGAGATGTCGCGCCAGCGCATTCGCGCCAGCGTGCTGGAAAGTTCGACCGAGCCCTGCCCGCAATGCGGCGGCAGCGGCCATGTGCGCTCGGTCTCTTCGGTGGCGCTGCAGCTGCTGCGCGGCCTTGAGGAAATTTTGATGAAGGGCGCGACCCATAATCTCGTGGTGCGCACCCGGACCGACGTCGCGCTCTACGTCCTCAACCACAAACGTGGCCATCTGCGCGATCTCGAAAACAGTTTCAAGGTGACGCTGGCCGTGATCGCCGACCCGACCGTCAGCGGCCAGCAGTCGTTCATCATCGACCGCGGCGAGCAGGTGCATACGCTGGAGGCCGCCAAGGCGTTGCTGGCGGCGCAGGTCGCGGCTTTCCCGCCGGCGCAGGCCGAGGAAGCGCTCGACGACGACGACCCGTTCGACCTTGAGGCCGAATCGGAAGTCGAAACCGACGAAACAGAGGGACTCGCCGACGAATCCGCAGCCGGTGAAGAGAGCGGCAGTGAAGCCGAGACGGCGGAAGGCGGCCCGCGGCGCAAGCGGCGCCGGCGGCGGCGCGGCCGCCCCGGTGAGACCCGCGAGGGTGCGCCTGCGCGCGACGAGCACGAAACGCCGCGCGTCCCGTTCGAAGGCGACGCGATCCCCGGCATCGTCGCGGAGGAAGGCGAACCCGACGAAGAGGAATCCGACGAACAGCCCGGCCAGGTTCGCGCCGATCAGCCCGGCGGCGAGCGGCGGCCCCGCCGCCGCGGACGCCGAGGCGGACGCAGGCGGCGCGGCGGCCCGGACGACGGCCTCGCCGGATCGATCGCCGACGAGCTCGGGCCGGTACCTCCGCCGGAGGTGACCGCCGCGGTGGCCGATTTCGACAGCAATCCAACCTCGCCGTCACCGCCGCTGGTGCAACCGGAATCCATAGCGCCGGTGCCCGAGCAACATCAGATGGACCGCGCTCCGCCGGAGCCCGCGCGTACGGCCCCTGAGCCCGAAAGCGCTCAGGAGATTGCCCAGGAGGCCGAACGGGCGGCCGCGCGGCGGCGCTCCACCGTGCGTGAGAAGGTGAGTTTTCTGGTCGACGCCCAGCCCACAACCGCACCGGTCAGCCAGAGCCAGCCCACTGAGCCGGCGCAGGCCCCTGCTCCGGCCGAGCAGCCGGCTTCGGGGGCGACAACCGAGGCCACCGACGACACCCAGCCGCGCCGCGCCGGATGGTGGTCGCGCCGCTTCGGCAACGGCGAATAGAAAAATCCGGTTTCCTCAGATGCGAACCGCCCGGCTAGCCGGGCGGTTTTCGTTTGTGCGCGATTGCGTCATCGGCAAGCGCCGAATTCCGCTGCCGAGCGCGCGCCGCGGGCGGCGCCAGCCACCGCTCGACAGGAACTCGCCTTTCTCACCTCTATTTCGACGCCATTCAGTCCAATGGGTGTATTATCGATCGGGCAAAACGACCGGAAGCCGGCGGGGGACCTATCATCAAACCGACTTCAACCGATGCGATCAGCCGGGCCTGAAGATGCGCGTCTTCCGGCAAATCTTCGCTGTCGCCATCGGCCTCGTTGCAACCTCGTCCGTTGCCGAGCCTTGCTGTGACGGCCTGCCCGGATCGGCGGCTCATGCTTTGCCGCTGCTCCATGTTTCCGATGCACCCAGGCACGACGAACCCGTGACCATCATGCTCGCGCTGATGTCGGGCAGTTGCCCTACCCTGAAGATCGCAGGCCGCGATTTCGGCTGCCGGGCCATGGCGTTCTTCCAAACCGAGGAAGGGCGGGCGAATTTCGTCGTCGCTCTCGACGACCCCACCGACGACAGTCACGTCATCACGTTCTCCGGGGATAATGGCCGCAGGATCGAGGACAATCTCTACGAGCTGCCGATCGATCGCATGCTGCTGAAATCCAAGGACCGGCCGAAGGTCGATGGCCTGCCGGTGCCGTCAGTGGAATTGTCGACCGGCATCTGCAAGCAGGTTGGAAGCTTTGCGACCGGAAAGGTATCCAGCATCGCCTGCAACGCCACGGACAAAGACGGCAACAAATATGATCTGCGGTACGAGTCTGACGGCTCGCCGATCACGGTGAGGCGTGTCAGCCAGACGAGGGCTGGACGGCCCGCGATCTCGCCATTCGACTAGCTAGCGAACCTACTGCCGCTGCGCCGTCCAGCGACCGACACAGCCGTCGGTTCTCCGGAACGAACCGCTCCCGCTGTTACCGGTGTTGAGATTGAAGTTCATGCTTGATTCTCCGGTGGGGCCTTATTGCCTGCGTGAGGCAGAGGGCCGATGTCCCTGCAGCGATGCCTCCATCGTTGGTCGCCGCTGCGCCGCCGCGGTTCGCCGACGCACGGACATATTGAGTGGGCCGGGCGTAATTCTTGACCGAGGCTCGTGACGTCCACGCTACCCCGTGGTGACCGCCGTCTCCAGATCCGAGGGATCGATCTGCTGGTTGAGCCGGGCGTGCAGCTTGTCGTGGTCGAGTTCGCCCTCCCACCACGACACCACGACGCAGGCAACCCCGTTGCCGCAGAGGTTGGTCAGCGCCCGGCATTCACTCATGAACTTGTCGATGCCGAGAACGATGGCCATGCCGGGCACCAGGCGCGGATCGACGACGGCAAGCGTCGCCGCCAGCGTGATGAAGCCCGCGCCGGTGACGCCGGATGCGCCCTTCGACGTCAGCATCGCCACCAGCAGGATGGTGATTTGCTGGCCCAGCGTCAGGTCGAAATTGAGCGCCTGCGCGATGAACAGCGTCGCCAGCGTCATGTAGATGTTGGTGCCGTCGAGGTTGAACGAATAGCCGGTCGGCACCACCAGGCCGACGACCGACTTGGAACAGCCGAGCCGCTCGAGTTTTTCCATCAGCGAGGGCAGCGCGCTTTCCGACGACGAGGTGCCGAGCACGATCAGCAGTTCGTCCTTGATATAGGCCAGGAACTTGAAGATCGAAAAGCCGACGATCCGCGCGATGATCCCGAGCACCACGACGACGAACAGCCCGGCGGTCAGATAGAACGTCGCGATCAGGCCCATCAGGTTGAGGATCGCGCCGGTGCCGAACTTGCCGATGGTATAGGCCATCGCGCCGAACGCGCCGATCGGCGCCGCCCTCATGACGATGGAGATGACGCCGAAAACCCCGTTGGCGGCTTCGTCGACGAAGATGCGCAGGTTCTTGCCGCGCTCGCCAAGCGCCATCAAGGCAAAGCCGAACAGGATCGAAAACAGCAGCACCTGCAGGATCTCGCCGTTCGCAAACGCGCCCACCACCGTGTCGGGAATGATGTGCAGGAAGAAGTCGACGCTCTTCTGGGCCTCGGCCTGCTTGGCGAAGCCCGCGACCTTCGTCGCGTCGGCCAAGGCGCCGCCGAAACCGGAGCCCGGCCGCAGCACATTTCCGAACACCAGTCCGATGACGAGCGCGAAGGTGGAGACGACTTCGAAATAGAGGAGCGCCTTGATGCCGATGCGACCGACTTTCTTGGCATCCTGAATATGCGCAATTCCCGATACTACCGTGCAGAAGATGATCGGCGCGATCACCATCTTGATCAGCTTGATGAAGCCGTCGCCAAGCGCCTTGATCCAGTCGTTGGTGGCCAGATCGGGCCACAGCCAGCCGACGATGGCGCCGAGCAGGATCCCGATCAGCACCTGAACATAGAGAACCCGGTACCAGGGTTTTGCCGCGCTTGCCGCGGTTCCCGTTGCGACTGCTGCCGTCATGACGCCCACTCCCCCTTGTCGAATCCCACGTCAGGATCTGTCCGTCGCATTGCCCGACGATCGTCCTGCCCTAGCTGAGATCAATTGCTTCCGTCGAGTCAATGCGGCTACGCGAGGCAGCGGCATTTTTTCCGGGGACGAATGCGAGCCCTATCCGAGCCATCGCGCGATGCGCGCCACCGCTTCGCGCATGTCGTCGGCCGAGCGCGCGTAGGAAAAGCGGATGAATTTGCGGCCGTGAACCGGGTCGAAGTCGATGCCCGGCGTTGCCGCGACATGCGCCCGTTCCAGCATTTGCCGGGCGAATTCGAAACTGTCCGAGGTGAACGCCGAGACGTCGGCATAGAGGTAGAACGCGCCGTCGGCCGGCAGGAAATGCGAAAGGCCCGCGCGCGGCAGGCCCTCGATCAGGATCTTGCGGTTCTCCTGATAGCCGTGCTTGACCTCTTCCATCTCGCTTCGGCCGTCGAACGCGGCTTCGGCCGCGATCTGCGACAGCGTCGGCACCGAAATCGCGAGATTCTGCTGCAGCCGCTCGATCGGCCGCACCAGCGCTTCGGGCGTCAGCATCCAGCCGACCCGCCAGCCGGTCATGCAGAAATATTTCGAGAACGAATTGATCACGAGCGCATGCGGCGACAACTCCGCCGCCGTCACGGCCGGGAAGGCATAGTCGAGGCCGTGATAGATTTCGTCGGAAATGAAGCGGATGCCGGCGCCTTCCGCGGCCGCGATCAGGCTGGTGAGCGCCTCGCGCGACATCATGGTGCCCGTCGGATTCGCCGGACTTCCGACCAGCACGCCCTTCAGCGGCGTTTTGCGATGGGCCGCGAGCAAGGCTTCCCCGGTCAGCGCATGCCTTGTGTCGCTGGTGGTCTCGATCAGCACCGGCTCGCAGCCGAGCGCGGTGAGGATGTGGCGGTACGGCGGATAGCCGGGCACCGTGACCGCGACCCGGTCGCCCGGCTCGAACATGGCGAGAAAACCCAGGATGAAGGCGCCCGACGATCCCGTGGTCACCACGATCCGCTCGGCATCCACCAGGCAGCCATAGCTGTCGCGATAATGCCTGGCGATACGCTGGCGCAGCGAGGGAATGCCGAGGGCTGAGGTGTAATCGATCCGCGCGCGGTCCAGCGCGGCATGGGCGGCCGCAATCGAGGTTTTTGGCGCACCGGCGAAGGGTTGGCCGACTTCCATGTGAATGACATGGCCGCCGGACGCCTCGATCCGCGCCGCCGCCGCCATCACGTCCATCACCATGAACGGGGGAACATCGCTCCGCCCGGAGGCGGTCAACAGGCCTTTTGCGCGGTCTCTCAATGTCGCGTCCAGCATCGAACTCTGCTATTTCACCCGGTGCCCCAGACTAGCCGCATTCCACGGTTTGTTAGGGCATATCCGGTATCCGGCCCGCCGCCAATCGCTAAAGATCGCCATGCTGCACCACGCGACCAACCGCCAAAAGGCCTCGAAATGGACCGCGGCTTTGACCGCGGCCGCGCTTGCGCTGGCGCCGATCTCGCCGGCGCCGGCCGAGCCGGAGAAGGAGAAGGGTCCGCCGACGCTGCGCGATACCGAGACCGAGCAGCTGCTGCGCGATTATACGCGACCGATCCTGCGTGTCGCGGGTCTGGAAAAGCAGAACATCCAGGTAACCATCATCAACGACCCCGCCTTCAACGCCTTCGTTGCCGATGGCCACCGCATTTTCGTCAATTACGGCGCCATCATGCAGTCGGAGACCCCGAACCAGCTGATCGGGGTTCTGGCGCATGAAACCGGCCATTTGGCCGGCGGCCATCTCGCCAAGATGCGCCTGCAGATCGCGCAGGCGCAGACCCAGATGATCATCGCCATGCTGCTCGGGGCAGGCGCGCTGGTTGCGGGCGCGCGCAGCGGCAGCAATAGCGGCCTGGCCAATGCGGGCGCAGCCGCGATCGCCGGGCCGCAGGAAATGATCCAGCGCACCCTGATCTCCTATGTGCGCCAGCAGGAGGAACAGGCCGACCGCGCCGGCGTGAAATTTTTGACCGCGACCGGCCAATCCGCCAAGGGCATGTACGATACCTTCAAGCGGTTTGCCAATGACAGCCTGTTCGCCGCGCACGGCGCCGATCCCTATCTGCAATCGCATCCGATGCCGGCCGACCGCGTCGCGGCACTGGAGGAACTGGCGCGGTCGAGCCCCTATTGGGACAAGAAGGACGATCCGGCCCTGCAAATGCGCCACGACATGGTGCGGGCGAAGATCTCCGCCTTCATGGAGCGGCAGGACACCGTGTACCGGCGTTACCCGATGTCGAACGACAGCCTGCCGGCCCGCTACGCGCACGCGATCACCACCTACCTGCATGGCGATCCGCACTCGGCGCAGGTCCAGATCGACGGCCTGATCCAGGCCCAGCCGAACAATCCCTATTTCCATGAACTGCGCGGTCAGGCGCTGCTGGAAGGCGGCAAGCCCCTCGAGGCGATCGCCCCCTTGCGCAAGGCGGTCCAGCTCTCCAATAACGCACCGCTCATCGAGATGTTACTGGGGCAGGCGCTCGTGGCGACCGAGAATAAGGCGTATACCGAAGAGGCGATCGGGATTCTGCGGGCGGCGGTGGCGCGCGAGAACGAGGCGCCGCTGGGCTTCATGCAGCTCGCCATGGCCTATGGCCGAAAAGGAGATTACGCGGAGGCCGATCTGGCCTCGGCCCAGGCCGCCTATCTTCGCGGCGACAACAAGACCGCGCGCGAACTGGCCGCGCGGGCCAAGACCCGCTTCGCCGTCGGTACCCCCGGTTGGGTCAGGGCCGACGACATCGTCACCGCCAAACCGCCGAAGAGCAACTAGAGCACCATCGACCGGCGGACGTCGTTTCCGAAACCGGATTTCACGAAAAGAGGATTTACCAATGCCTTCGTTCCGCCTGCTCGTCTCCGCCTTGTTCGCGCTCGCCGTCTGCGCCCTGCCGGGCGCCGCATCGGCGCAAAGCTTTTCCGACAGCCAGCGCGGGGACATCGAGGTCATCGTCAAGAATTACCTGATCGCCCATCCCGAGGTGCTGGAAGAGGCGATGAATGAGCTGAACAAGCGCCAGGCCGCCGCCGAGGCCGAGAAGCACGAGGCGAGTGTCGCCAGCAACGCGGATGCGATCTTCAATTCGCCGCGCGGCGTCGTGCTCGGCAACAAGGACGGCGACGTCACCTTCGTCGAATTCTTCGACTACAATTGCGGCTACTGCAAACGCGCCATGGCCGACATGCTCGATCTCTTGAAGAACGACTCCAAGCTCAAGGTCGTGCTGAAGGAATTCCCGGTCTTGAGCGAGGGTTCGGTGGAAGCCGCCAAGGTCGCGGTCGCCGTGCGCATGGAGGATCCCTCGGGCAAGAAGTACCTCGATTTTCACCAGAAGCTGCTCGGCGGCCGGGGACCGGCCGACAAGGCGCGCGCGCTTGCCGCGGCCAAGGATGCCGGCCTCGACACCACGAAACTCGAAAAGGACATGGCGAGCCCGGAAGTCAAAGCCACCATCGAGGAAAACTTCAAGCTCGCCGAAGCCATGGGCATGAACGGCACGCCGAGCTACGTGATCGGAAAGCAGGTCGTGATCGGCGCGGTCGGCCTCGACGGGCTGAAGGAAAAGATCGCGATCGCCCGCTGCGGCAAGGCGACCTGCTGAGGCGCGCTCACGCAGATTAAGGCATCGTCGAAGAAGAAAGGCCGGCTGTTCAGCCGGCCTTTTATTTGGGCATTTTCCGTTCATCGCGCGTTCAAAAAACAAACCCGCTGGAACCAGCAGTCTTCGGGAACATCGGTGATCTGCTTTCGTTGTCGGCGCGGGCAATGCAAACACCTGAGGAGAATGTTCCAATGACTAATCGCTTTATGATTTCGGTTGCGGCTGCGGCGCTGATCGCTGGAACCGTCGCCGCCAATGCACAAGGCATGGGCCGCGAAGGCTCGCCGGGCGCTGCCGTTCAGCAGAGCGCGCCTGCCGCCGGCGGCGCTGCGGCCCCGAGCCACGAATCCACCGAACCGGCCAAGCCGTCGTCCGGCATGAAATCGACCCAGACCGAGCAGAAGCCGCCGATGGCCGGCAAGAACCAGCGCGCCGAAGAAAACATGCCGGGCGCGAAGCCGAAGGGCATGAGTTCGGAAAGCGACAAGGGCGGAGCCAAGGACATGAAGGCCGAGGGTCGTGAGGACCGGACCGGCAACATGAAGGCCGAGGGCCGCGAAGACCGCACCGGCAACATGAAGGCCGAAGGCCGCGAAGACCGCATGAATGCGGAATCGAAGGGCGCCGAGACCAAATCGCAGACCACCGTCGGCCAGGCCGGCGCCGGCGCCAAGCTTTCGACCGAGCAGCGCACCAGGATCACCAGCGTGATCCGGGAGCAGCATGTCGCACCGGTCGAGCATGTCGACTTCGCGATCTCGGTCGGCACCCGCGTGCCGCACGACGTGCGCTTCTACCCGCTGCCGACGGAAGTCGTGACCATCTATCCGGAATGGCGCGGCTACGAGTTCATCCTGGTCAACGACCAGATCGTGGTTGTGGACCCGCGCACCTTCGAGATCGTAGCGGTGATCGAGGCCTGATCGATTGACCCCAACGGAATCGGGCGGGCAGTAATGCCCGCCCGTTTTCATGAAGGCTGGTCGGGACGTGGCCGCGACCTGCCAGGGCCCGCGCCGGTTCATTCTTAACCTTGGTTAACGAACGGTTTCCACAGGTTCCACAGGGTTTTTCAGCAATCGGGTGAGGCGTTTGGCGGCCCTCGGGGGCGGCCTAAAGACTTCCCCTTGGCGGCGTTGTTACCTATAACCCGGCCACCTCTGCCACATTTTCCGGGATTTGGATGGCCAACGCTCTTGCCGAGACAATCTACGTGCTCAACGGGCCGAACCTTAATCTGCTGGGGACCCGGGAGCCAGAAACCTACGGCCATGCGACGCTGGCCGACGTCGAAAAACTCTGCGCAGAGACCGCCGCGCATTTCGGGCTCAAGGCCGATTGCCGGCAGTCCAATCGCGAGGGCGAGCTGATCGATTACATCCACGAGGCGTACGCGAAAAAGGCCGCCGGCATCGTGATCAATGCGGGGGCCTATTCGCACACCTCGATCGCGCTGCACGATGCCTTGGTCGCGGTGAAAATCCCGACGGTCGAGGTCCACATCAGCAACATCCACGCCCGCGAGAGCTTCCGCCACCATTCATTTACCGCCCGGGCCGCCTTCGCGACACTTGCGGGTTTCGGCATTGACGG
>NZ_DATHOP010000176.1:0-23576 GCF_035484855.1 Bradyrhizobium sp. | reverse complement strand
TTCCGTCGCCGTGGCGGAGGCGGAGTTCTGTTCGCGCTTCGACGCGGAGGCCTGCAAGGACACACAGCTCCGCACGCTCATGGTCGTCAACGGGGCGGTCGGGAGCCACGCCGCGCCGCAAGCGATCGCGGCTGACGCCTGGCTCGCAGGCTTTGCGGCCGATCTCGCCGAAGCCGACACCCATCGCGACGAGATGGCGTTCTGGATGTATTCGTCCGGCTCGACCGGACGGCCCAAGGGCATCGTCCATCTGCAGCACGACATGGCCTATAGCGACGCCGCGTTCGCGCAAAACGTCCTGAAGCTGTCGCCCGGCGACATCTGCTTCTCGGTCCCAAAAATGTTCTTCGCCTATGGCTTCGGCAATTCGATCACCTTCCCGTTTTCCGCTGGCGCGGCGACCCTGCTGCTGCCGGGACAACCAAAACCGGCGGCGATCTTCGAGGCGATCGAGCGCTTTCGCCCGAGCGTGTTCTTCGGGCTGCCGACGCTTTACACTTCGCTGACCAAGGCCAAGGGCGCGGATGCTGCGGATTTCTCATCGCTGCGCATGGCGGTCTCGGCGGCGGAAGTGCTTTCCGCCGAAGTCTTCAACGGCTGGAAGCGTTTGACCGGGCTCGAGATCGTCGAAGGGCTCGGCTCGACCGAAGTGCTGCACATCTATCTCTGCAACCGGCCGGACCGGAAGAAACTCGGCGCCGCCGGCCTTCGCGTGCCCGGCTACGAGATCGCGCTCAGGGACAGCGACGGCCACGAGGTCGGCGACGGCGAGGAAGGCATTTTGTGGGTGCGCGGCGATTCCGCGACCCCACTGTACTGGAACCGGCCGGACAAGACCGCCGAGAGCATCCGCGACCAGGGCTGGATCTACACCGGCGACCGTTTTGTGCGCGATGCCGACGGCTTTTACTTTTTCCGCGGCCGCGCCGATGATCTCATCAAAATTTCCGGCCAATGGGTTTATCCGCTCGAAGTCGAGCTCTGCCTCGCCGAGCACCCCGACCTGCGCGAATGCGCCGTCTTCGCCGCCGAACTGCCCGATCGCCGCATGACGTTGAAAGCGGTGGTGGTGATGAACGCGCGCGAATTCGACAAGGCCGATGCGACCAGGATGCTGCAGGATTTCGTCAAGGCAAAACTGTTGCCGTACAAATATCCGCGCGAGATCAAGTTCGTCGAGGAGCTCCCGAAGACCGGCACCGGCAAGATCGACCGGCAGGCGGTGATGCGGATTTAGGCGCGGCTTGTGCCGCTGCGCCTCCTCTCCCGCTCTTCGCGGGGGAGGGTTGGGGTGGGGGTGCCAGACCGAAAACAGGTGTCGCGTGGAGAGAGTTTCCCCCACCCGCCACGCTCTGACGAGCGCGTCGACCTCCCCCGCAAGCGGGGGAGGTGAAGTCAATTGCCCAACCCCGTCCCTCCGTACAGCCACGCCAGATCGCCGTACCAATCTTCCGAACTCTTCGCGCGCATGATCGTGTTGCGAAGACGGGCGTGGTCGCCGGAGGGATGATAGATGTGCTCGCCGATGGCGCGCGACAGCAACTGCACGCGCGCGGTGCGCGGAAAGCGCTGCGCGCGGTATTTTTCCAGCGCGCGTTCGTGATTCTCTGGATGGCTGGCCAGCACGTGCGACAGGCACACCGCATCCTCCATCGCCTGGCAGGCGCCTTGCGCGAAATATTGCAGCATTGGATGCGCGGCATCGCCAAGCAGCGCGACGCGGCCGTCGACCCAACGCTCGCTGGGATCGCGGTCGCACAGCACCCAGAGCCGCCAGTTCTTGCCGTGGCGGATGATGGTCTGCGCGCGCTCATGCACATGCGCAAAACCTCGCATCACCTCGTCGTCAGAGACCGGCTGGCCCGCCACCGGCTCCGGCGCGTCGTTGTGACAGGTGACGACGAGATTGAACACTTTCCAGCCCGACAGCGGATAATGCACGATGTGGCACTTGGGGCCCGCCCACAGCGTCGCCGCGTTCCAGCGCAAATCCTCGGGCATCTGCTCGGTCGGGATCACCGAGCGATAGGTAGTGTGGCCGGAGACGCGCGGCGGCCCGTCCGCGGTCACCTGCTTGCGGACGTTCGACCACAACCCGTCGGCGCCGATCAACAGCGATCCGCTGACGCGTTCGCCAGAACCGAGATGCGCCGTCACCGAGGCTCCATCCTGGTCATAGCCCATCACTTCGGCGCTGGTGCGAAGCTCGATCAATGCGTGACCTCGGCAGGCCTTCAGGAACACGCCATGCAGGTCACCGCGATGCACCACCGCATAGGGATTGCCGAACCGCGCGCGAAACGCGTCGCGCAGGTCGACATGGGTGATCTCTTCCGCCGTCAGCGCATCCATCAGCCGCAGCTGGTCGATATAAACCGCCATGTTCCGCGCGGCTTCGCCGACGCCGAGATAGTCGAAGGCATGAAACGCGTTGGGACCGAGCTGGATGCCGGCGCCGATCTCGCCGAGCGCGGACGCCTTCTCCAGCAGGATCGAACTGAGGCCCTTTTGCGCCAGCCCCAGTGCTGCGGCGAGGCCGCCGATGCCGCCGCCCGCGATCAGCACCGGCCGCGCGGCCGCCATCAGCCCGATTTCCCGAGATGTTCGAGGGCGTCTTCGGCGCGCAGCGGCACCCGCGAGGCCTCGTTGTTGAGATCGACCAGTTGCGTGAGCAGCGCCAGCAGCGTCTTGCGGTCGGCCGGTTTTAGGGGCTGCAGCATCCGCGCTTGCGCCCGATCGACCGCCGGCATGATGTCGCGCAGCAGCGCCGCGCCGGCCCTGGTCAGATATAGCAGCTTGATCCGCTTGTCCTCCCGCGAAGCCTTGCGCTCGATGTAGCCCTTGGTCTCCAGCCGCTCGATCACATTGCCGAGCGTCGAGCGGTCGAAAGCAATCACCGCCGAGAGCCTTGTGGCATCGATGCCGGGATGGGTGTGGATCGCGACCAGGGCGGCGAACTGCACCGGCGTCAAATCGTGCGCCCTGCACTCCTCGACGAAGATCGAGACCGCGATCTGCTGCATCCGGCGGAACAGATAGCCGGGCGCGGTGTAGACCGCGTCCATCGTGATTTGCGGCTTACTCGGCATCGGGCTGCTTGTCGGGTGCTGCGTCGGCGAACGCCTTGTTGGCTTTCGCGGCCGCCTCGGCCTGCAACAGGCGGGGATAGGCAGCGACATCGACGCCGAAGCGGCGCGCATTGGCCAGTTGCGGCACCAGGCAAAGGTCGGCCAGCGTCGGCGTCGCGCCGAAACAGAACGCGCCGGGTTCGCTCGCGATCAGGGTCTCGCAGGCGGCAAGTCCCTCGCGGTTAGCCCAGGCGGCCCAGCCGGTGACCTGTTCCTCGGGGAGGCCGAGCTCGCGCAGCCGCGCCAGCACCTTCAAATTTTGCACCGGATGGGTATCGCAGGCCAGCGCCTGCGCAAAGGCGCGGACTTTGGCACGGCGCAGCGGATCGTCAGGCAATAGCGGCGGCGTGGGATGGGTTTCGTCCAGCCATTCGATGATGGCGAGCGACTGCGTCAGGATCGCGCCGGCGTCATTTTCCAGCGTCGGCACCAGGCCTTGCGGGTTGATGGCGAGATAGGCCGGCGCGCATTGTTCGCCCTTGCGCAGATGGTGCGACAGGTGCTCCGCGCCCAGGCCCTTCAGATTCAAGGCGATTCGGACCCGGTAGGACGCGCTGCTGCGGAAATAGCCGTGCAGCTTCATGGGAACCTCCCTCGAAATTTCTGGTTGGCTTGTCGCCGCCGCCGTTGACGCTAGCCATATTGTAAGTATGCTGTCAATCTCGCGAAGCAACAAGAACCACGGGAGGCTCGCCATGGAAGCCGTACAGAAGACGCCGGAACGCGAGGCATTTTATCAGAAGATCGACGGCGAAAATCTCGCGGCGCTCTGGAACGTGATGGGCGACCTGATCACGCCGGAGCCGAAAAGCGCCTGCCGCCCTCACTTGTGGAAATTCGACGCCATCCGCGATTACATGACCGAGGCCGGAAAACTGATCACCGCCAAGGAAGCTGAGCGGCGGGTGCTGATCCTGGAAAATCCGGGCCTGCGCGGCCAATCGAAGATTACGACCTCGCTGTTCGCGGGCGTGCAGATGGTGGTGCCCGGCGACATCGCGCCGGCGCACCGACACAGCCAGTCGGCGCTACGCTTCATCCTCGAAGGCAAGGGCGCCTATACCTCGGTCGACGGCGAGCGCACCGCGATGGAGCCCGGCGATTTCGTGATCACGCCGTCGATGACCTGGCACGATCACAGTAACGAAACCTCTGAGCCGATGTTCTGGCTCGACGGGCTCGACATCCCCATGGTGCAGTTCTTCGACGCCTCCTTTGCCGAAGGCCTGAAGGAGGACCAGCAGAAGATCACCAAACCCGCCGGCGACAGCTTTGCCCGCTACGGCCACAACCTCCTCCCGGTCGACGAAAAGCGCGTGTCGAAGACTTCGCCGATCTTCAACTATCCATACAGCCACACCCGCGAGGCGCTGGAGCAGGCGAAAGCCCGCAACGAATGGGACGCCTGCCATGGGCTGAAGCTGAAATTCTCCAATCCCGAGACCGGCGACTTCGCGATGCCGACCATCGGCACCTTCATCCAGCTATTGCCGAAGGGATTCAAGACCGCGCGTTATCGCGCCACGGACGCCACGGTGTTCGCCGCGATCGAGGGCAAGGGCCGCTCGCGGATCGGCGAGCAGACGTTTGAATGGGGCCCGCGCGACCTGTTCGTGGTGCCGAGCTGGCAGTGGGTCACCCACGAGGCGGACGAAGATTCCGTGCTGTTCAGTTTTTCGGATCGCCCGGTGCAGCAGAAGCTCGATCTGTTCCGGGAAGATCGCGGGAATGCGTGATTTATCGTCGTCCCGGCCTCCGAGCCGGGTCCCATAACCACCGGCGTCCGTTTTGCGAAGGCAACTGCCACATCGGATCATCGATGGATCACGCGGTATGGGTCCCGGCTCGAGGCCGGGACGACGAATTCACCGCCAGTGCAACAGCCGCGTCTCCAGCCAATTGATCAACTTCCCCACCGCCAGTCCGAACAGCGACAGGATCACCACGCCCGCCAATAGCTGATCGGTCTGCATCAGGTTGCCGGCCTGCAGCACAAAGGCGCCGATGCCGTATTCGGCGCCGATCATCTCGGCGCTCACCACCAGCAGCAGCGCCACTGACGCTGTGATGCGGAAGCCGGCGAGGATCGAGGGCAGCGCGCCCGGCCAGATCACCCGGCGAACGATGGCGTGGAATGGCACATTGAAACTCTGCGCCATCCGGATCAAATTGCGCGGCACATTGTCGACGCCGCTATAGACTGAGATCGCGGTGGAGAAGAACACGCCCAGCGCGATGGTCGCGATCTTCGGCTCCTCGCCGATCCCGAGCCACAGAATCAGGAGCGGCAACAGCGCGATCTTCGGGATCGGGAACAGCGCCGAGATGAAGGTAATGCCGATGCCGCGCGCGAGGCTTGAGAGCCCGATCGCGAAGCCGATGACGACGCCGGCTACCGTGCCGAGAATCCAGCCCGTTCCGATCCGCATGATCGACCAGGACAGATGGTGCCAGAGCGCGCCCGAGAGCGCGAGCTGCCAGATCGCGCGCACGATCGCTGAAGGCGGCGGCAGGAACAGCGGATTGACGAGGCGGGCGCTGCCGGCGAGTTGCCAAAGCCCGATCACGAGCACCAGCGCGACCCAGCCCGCAGTGCGTCCCGTCCTCGGCATGAAACCGCCGCCGCGAAATTCGACCGGGCGCGTATCGCCGGCCGGATCAGTCGGCGGCGAAGCCGGCTCCGTTGCCGCCCGCTCAAGCATGCTGGACCTCGCGCTCGGCGTCGATTGCTTGTTCGCGGATCAGCGACCACAGCTCGCTCTGCAGCGCCAGCAGCCTTTCGCGGGCCGCGATGTCGCCGCGCTCGGCGCGGGTCAGGGGAATCGCGACCACCTCGCGGATGCGGCCGGGGCGCCGCGACAGCACGACGATGCGGTCGGCGAGCCGCACCGCTTCTTCCAGATTATGCGTGACATAGACCGCGCCCATCGAACCATCGGCGAGCAACCGGACAAAATCCTCCATCAGCAATTCGCGGGTCTGCGAATCCAGCGCTGACAGCGGCTCGTCCATCAAGAGGATCGCAGGCCTGACCGCAAGCGCCCGGGCAATGCCGACGCGCTGGCGCATGCCGCCGGACAACTGCTTTGGATAGGTGGCGCGAAAATCGGAAAGGCTGGTGCGGCGCAGCGCATCCTCGACGACCGCGCGACGTTCGCCGAGGGTGAGGCCCGTATGCAGCAACGGAAATTCGACATTCTCTTCCACCGTGCACCAGGGCAGCAGCGCAAAATCCTGGAACACGAAGGTCAGCGGATTGAGGCTGCCCTTTGGCGCGGCGCCCCGCAATTCGGCCGCGCCCGCGCTCGGCTGCAACAACCCGCCGAGAACCTGTAACAGCGTGCTCTTGCCGCAACCGGAGGGGCCGACGATCGCCACCACCTCGCCCGCGCCGACCGTGAACGACACGTCGTCGAGCACGTCGAGTGCGCCGAAGCGGTGGCTGATATGGTCGGCGATCAGGTCCATGTGTTCTACCAGATCTCATTTTGACTCGTCATGCCCGGGCCTGTCCCGGGCATCCACGTCTTAACTGCATAACAGCAAGAAAGACGTGGATGGCCGGGTCAAGCCCGGCCATGACGAAAAAGCTGCTGCACGCGCGACAAATCAATTCCACCCCCTGTCATTCCGGGATGGTCCGAAGGACCAGACCCGGAATCTCGAGATTCCGGGTTCGAGGCTTCGCCTCGCCCCGGAATGACGGCAGCACCATCAATCCGGCTTTACATATTCCCTGGCGATGATGTCGCCGGCAGTGAATCCCTTGTCCACGAAGCCCTGCTGCTGCAGCCAGGCGATCTGGTTGTCGACGTTCCTGACGTCGAGCTTGCCGTCGGGATCGACATAGGCGCAATTGCCGACCACCTGCTCGACCGGCAGATTGGTGTATTTGGCGATGATTTCCAGCAGCGCTTTTGTCGCCTCATTGATCGGCGCCTTGCCGCCGGCGACGCTGGCGAGAATCACGTCATGATATTCGCGGTCGGCGCGCTCGAGCGCGGCGAGAAGTCTGGTCACCAGCGGCTTGTCGGCCACTGTCTTCGGCGCAGCAAACACCGCGCCGAGTTGCCACGGCGTCTCGTCGCCGACCCAGCCCAATAGTTTGGCGCCGCCGTCGTCGATCAGCTTGCGCGCGGTCGAGGCCGGCAGCAGCGCGGCATCGACGGTTTCGCCTTTCAGCGCCGCGGCCGCGTTCGACAGCGACTGCAACGGCACGACCTTCACATCGCTCAGTTTGAAGCCGTATTTGTCGGCGAGCAGCCCGAGCGAATAATGAAAGCTGGAGCCGGTCTGCGTCACCGCGACGCGCTTGCCGGCGAGATCTTTTGGCGTCTTCAAGCCGGCGGCATAGGCGTTGTTGCTCGCGAAATAGCCGATCAGGGGATAGCCGGCCTTTTCGCGGCTCATGCCGCCGATCACCTTCAGCGTGCCCTTGCCGGCGAGATTATAGAGCCCGGCGGTGAACGCAGTGATGCCAAAATCGACATCGCCCGAAGTGGTCGCAACTGCGATCGGCTGCGCGGCGTCGAAGAATGTCAGCTCGATATCGAGACCTGCGTCCTTGAAGTAGCCCTTGTCCTGCGCGATGAACACCGGCGCCGACGACGACAGCCGCAACACGCCTATTTTGGCTTTCAGGAGATCATCGGCATGAGCGAGGCCACTCGCCGCAATTCCAAGCAGGCCGGCCGCTGCGAGCAGCGCAAATCTCACCATCAAGTTTCCTCCGGCTTTTCTTTACAGCCCCTCGGGCACATTCTGATCCCGCCCGATAAACGCCCCTTGCCGCTTCAATTGCAACTGCAACTTTTCGACCGCGATCTCGCGCGGCGCCGTATTGCCTGACAGAGCCAGCGCGGCCGCGGTGCCCGCCGCTTCACCCATGACGAAACAGCCGCCGGAGACGCGCGCGGCCGACTGGCCGTCATGGGTCATCGAGGCGCAACGGCCCGCAACCAGCAGATTGTCGACGCCCGCGGGCACCAGCATGCGATACGGCAATTCGTTGAACCCGCGCGATTCCGGGATCGGCGGGAATTTGAACACCACGTCGCCGGCGACATGCTGCTCCATCGGCCAGCCGTTGACACCGATACTATCGTCGAACGAAGCGCAGCCGAGCACGTCGTCGCCGAAGAGCATGTAGCCCCCAACCACGCGGCGGGTTTCGCGGATGCCAAGCTGCGGCGGCAGGTCGACGATGTAGGATTTTTCAAAGCCCGGCACGGTGCGCAGGAACTCGAAGGCCGCGACCGCCTGACGGCGGCCGTCGATCTCGCCGCGCGTCAGTTCGTCGGGGTCGAGCCCGTTGACCGCCTTGCCGTCCGCGCGCGCAAGTTGGGTGAAATTCACCCGCCATTCGATCTGCGAACGCTGCGGCCGCACGATCGCGGCCTTGCGCGGGAAACGATGCGTGCCGGCGGCCTCGGCCCGTTCCATCAGCGCCGGGATGCTCCGCCAGGCCTCGCCGGCCTTCTCCGGATCGATGCCGTTGAGGCGAAACATCATCGATGGGTACAACATGCTGCCGGCGTTGTCGCCGACCTCGAAAGCAGCCCCGGCCCAGGCCGCGAGATCGCCGTCGCCGGAGCAATCGATGAAGATGCGGGCCGCAACAGCCCGTCGCCCCGCCCTGGTCTCGACGAACAGCGCGTTGATGCGCCGCTCGTCATGCATCGCCACCCCGGCGCCGAGCGCATGGAACAGGATATCGACCTTGTGGGCGGCCAACAGATCGTCGGCCGCGATCTTGTAGGCCGCGGTGTCGTAGGCCTGCGCCAGGATCTTGCCGAGCACCAGATGCGGCGCGTTCAACCCGCCGAGCCGGTCGATACGATCGAGCAATTCGGAGGCGATGCCCTGCACCACGCGCCGCATCTCGCCAAACACATTGGCGTGCAGCCCGCAGAAATTCGTCACCCCTGCCGCCGTCCCCATGCCGCCGAGAAAGCCATAGCGTTCGATCAAGAGCGTGCGGCGGCCCGCGCGCGCGGCAGCGACGGCCGCCGCGATCCCGGCAGGCCCGCCGCCGAGGACGACGACCTCATATTCGCCATAGAGCGGGATTTGGCGCGCGGGTTCTTCGATTGATTTCATTCCCGTTCACGATCTTGGGCGCCATGGTAGACGCCGAGAATGAGCACTTCATCGGAATCGGCCGCGCCAGTCTGGTAGACAATGATATAAGGCAACCCGCGCACCACCCACTCATGTGTGCCGGCGACGCGGCCGGCATGCCCCATACGCGGGAATTCCGTCAGACGTTCGGCGGCGTGCCTGATACGCGCGACGACCTGTGTGGCGGCGACCGGGTTACGAACCCTGATGTAGCCGTAAATTGAAGCAATGTGCTCCCGCGCCTGGGCGGTATAGCGCAGCCTCACACGCCGCATGACTTCCAGAGCGCCGCCATCTGCTCGTCGGTTGCGAACGTAGCCCTGCCCTCGCGAACTTCGAGCTGGATACGGGTGACCTCTTCGGCCTGGGCGTCGTTCAGCCGGTAGCCGCTGATGTCCTGCCGCTCCATTTCGAGCAGGATCGCCGCGGCGTCCTCCTGGCGCTCTCTGGGCCAGTGCCGGACGCGTTCTATGAGTTCTTCGAGATTCTTCGCTGCCATGCCCCCTTATAGCAAACTTTTCCGCTCCCGTCACCGTGAGCGCTGCGCCCAGCACTCGCGAGCAGTTGCGCTTGCGGGCAGGCTCGTGGAAACTGGCCCTACGAGCCCTTGGACAGGAACCCCTCCCCCATGCGCATCTGTATTTTCGGCTCTGGCGCCGTCGGCAGCCATTTTGCGGTACGGCTGGCGCTGGCAGGACACGAGGTGTCTTGCGTGATGCGCGGGGCGCATCTCGAAGCGGTAAAGGCGCGCGGCCTGACGCTTCGGGTTGGCGAGGCCGAATTCACGGCGAAAGTAAAAGCGTCCGACAATCCGGCAGCGCTGGGTACGCAGGATCTCGTGATCTCGACGCTGAAAGCCAACGCGGTTGCCAGCCTCGTCGGCGGCCTGCCGCCGCTGCTCGGCGACGACACGGCCGTCGTGTTCGCCCAGAACGGCATTCCCTGGTGGTACGACATCGGGATTGCGCCCGATCATCCGCCGGTGCCGGAGCTTGGCTTTCTCGACGCCGGCGGGCGCCTGCGCGCCACGGTTTCGCGGGAGCGGATCATCGGCGGGGTGATCTTTTCGTCGAACGAGGTGGTCGCGCCCGGCATTGTCGCCAACCTCTCGCCGGACCGCAACCTGCTGCTGGTCGGCGAATGCGACGACCGCGCCGGCGCGCGGATCGAACGGCTGAGGGCCGTGCTGAATGAAGCCTCGATCGGCTCGCCGCCGGCGGCGCGAATCCGGGAGGCGATCTGGTCAAAACTCCTGACCAACATGTCGATGTCGGTGCTGTGCGTGATCACCGGCCAGACCGCTAGGGCCGTACGGGACGATGAGGCGCTGCGCGAGGTGGTGCCGCGGCTGCTCGATGAATCCGACAGCATCGCGCAAAGCTGCTTCCCCGGGATCAAGCGCGTGACCCGCACCGGGCCCGCGCCCAATCACAAGCCATCCATCCTGCAGGACTACGAACTCGGCCGCCCGATGGAGATCGACGCGCTGGTGCGCGCGCCGGCGGCGTTCGCGCGGGCTGCCAATCTGTCGACGCCGACGCTCGACCTTCTAGCAGCCCTGGCGATTCAGAGGGCGCGGGACAAGGGGCTGTATAAGGGTTGAGCACAGCATTTTCGTCATGGCCGGGCGTCGTCCCGGCCATCCACGTCTCTGCTGCTAGAAAAGGAAAGGCGTGGATGCCCGGGACAAGCCCGGGCATGACAAGTTGAAACGCGGGAGAAATCATCGTGCACATCAAAGACAAGGTCTGCGTCGTCACGGGAGCCGCCAGCGGCATCGGCGAGGCGGTAGCGCGGGCTTACGCACACGAAGGCGCGCGCGGGGTCGTGGTCGCCGACCTCAAATCGTCGCGCGAACGGCTCGCAAAGGTCGCCGGCGACATCGACGCGCTTGCCGTGACCGCCGACGTGGCCCAGGAGCAAGACATCAAGGCGCTGATCGCGGCGGCCGAGGACAAATATGGCCCGATCGACGTGTTCTTCTCCAATGCCGGGCTGTCCCGCAAGGGTCAGGAGACGGCCTCCGATGCCGACTGGGACGTGAGCTGGCGGGTGCATGTGATGAGCCATGTGTTCGCCGCGCGCGCGCTGGTCCCCGGCATGCTGGCGCGCGGCTCCGGCTATCTGCTGAACACCGCATCCGCCGCCGGCCTGTTGGCCTCGCTGAATTCGATGCCTTACGGGGTGACCAAGAGCGCCGCGGTGGCGCTCGCCGAGCATCTCGCCATTCAATATGGCGACCGCGGCATTCGCGTTTCCGTGCTGTGTCCGCAATCGGTGCAGACCGGCATGACCATGCCGGGCCCGAGCGCGGCGCGGGTCGACGGCGTCATGCAGCCCGCAGAGGTCGCCCGTATCGTGATCGAGGCGATGGAGGCCGAGCGCTTTCTGATCCTGTCGCATCCGCAGGTCCATGACTACGTGCAGCGCAAGGCCTCCAACACCGAGCGATGGCTGACCGGCATGCGGCGGCTGCGCGACAAGATCTATGGCGCTCCGCAGGCGGGCTGACGCAAGTCAGGGATCAATGGCGTTGAAATACCTCGTGCCCCTCACGCTCGCGCTGATGCTCGGGACGACGCCTTCCCTGGCGGTGGAGCAATGCCGGTTCATCCAGGCCAAGCCCGAGCGGGAAGCCTGCTATCAGCGGCAGGAGGCGGAGCTTGCCGCCAGGCGCAAGCCCGAGCCGGCCTACGACACCACGCGGCTCGAGTCGCTGAAGCAGATGCGCGAGGAAGACGACGCGGTCTACAGGAGCCTGCGCAGCATCTGCCGGGGATGCTGAGCGTCGCCGGCGCTAGCCCTTGCGCGCCCAGTTGCCGGCGCGCTTTTCGGCGAACGAGGCGAGGCCTTCGGAGGCCTCTTCTGTCTGGCGCTTGGCGGCATGCATGCGGACGAGACGCGCATAAGCCTCGTCGTCGATGCTCAAGCCGCCGAACGAGCTTTCCAGCGCCAGCGCCTTGGTCTCCGTCAGGGCTTGCGGCGCATTCGCCAGCAATTGCTCGACCACTTTGGCGCCCGCGGCCTCCAGTTCGGAAAGCGGCACCACCTCGTGCACCAGGCCGATCCGCCGGGCATCGGCCGCGCCAAAGCGCTCGCCGGTCAGCGCGTAGCGGCGAACCTGGCGGACGCCGATGGCGTCGCACAGTTGCGGGATGATGATCGCCGCCGTCAGCCCCCAGCGCACTTCGGTGATCGAGAACATAGCGTTGTCGGCGGCGATCACGACGTCACAGGCGGAAATGATCCCGGTGCCGCCGCCGAAGCAGCCGCCCTGCACCAGCGCCACCGTCGGAACCGGCAACAGGTTCAGCCGCTGCACCGCCTCGAAGGTCGCTCTCGAGACCGCCTCGTTCTCGGCGGCCGATTGCGGCCGCACCGCGTTGATCCATTTCAGGTCGGCGCCGGCCTGAAAATGCTTGCCGTTGCCTTTCAGCACCACGACGCGAACAGGCTTGTTGCCGAGTTCATCCATCGCCGCGAGCACGCCGTTGATCAGGCCGGAATCGTAGGCATTGTTGACCTCGGGCCGGTTCAGCGTGACGGTAGCGACGCCACGCTGGTCGAGCTCCCACAACACCGGATTGGCAGGCATGGGACGATCCTTCATCGTTGCGCCGCGGCGGCGCGTCGGGCGGGCAGGAGTTTTCGCGATTGCGAGGCGGCGCGATTATTCGGCCGCGTCGAGAGCCGTCTTGGGAAGCGTGTTGTCGACGACGACAGGCGTCTCGAAAAAGCTGATCTCGGGCGGGGCGCCGTAGCGCTCGGTGATCATCTGGCGCCATTCGGCGTTGTAGACCCGCTCGGCGGCCTCGCGGCTTTCCCAGAGATAGCAGCCGCCGCCGGTACGGCTGTCGGCGTCGAACAAATAGTATTTCCGGACCAGGCCTTCGAGCCCCTGATACTTCGGCGCGGAGTTTTGGAACACCTGTGCCACCTTGGCGGCGTCCCACGCGGCAGGCAACTTGAAACGGACAATGGCGGTAATCATCGGCAAACCCTCCGCGCGCGCATCGAGGCCATCAAAACCTCGGAAAACTGGCGATCCCGGCATGACTCGAACATGCGACCTACGGTTTAGGAAACCGTCGCTCTATCCGGCTGAGCTACGGGACCGGATGCCCGCCGCAAGCGGCGGGGTATCTCGGCGCTGAATACCAGAATGGCGGCATGATCGCCAGCCTCCGGAAAGCGCGCCGGTGTCCCATGTGGACAAGGCCGCCGATATCAAGCTGCGGTAACGGGGAGGGGCGGTGCCAAAGCATGATGAATTCAGGTCCGGGCTGAGGCTTCTTGGCCGGACAACAAAAATATCGAAAACAACCCCATGCAAAGTAGCCGATGGGCGGCCACCTCTCCGATAGGGAGAGCTCGGCGCACTCGGATCGGCGCTTTTGCGCGGTCGCCCAGGGCTAACCGGGCGTTGCAACGTCCCTTTCACGAGGGATTTGCAATGACACGGAAGCTAGCCGCCACCCTCCTTCAAACCATAGTCATTGAAATACATGCCGGGCTCGAATTGCCGAATTTCGACGCTCCTTGAGACTTTCAGATCCGGCCCGCCGATGCGTTGCAAGAGCACGTCAAGAATGGCTTGGCCGAGAGCTTTGCGGATCTCCTCATCTCGTCGCCTGGAGAAGCTTATCGCGACATGGACAAACTCCCGATTTGGGTCTGACCCTACGATCCGTTGCGCTATCGGAATCGCGCGGGACTTGATGCGGTCCATTTCGAAGGAAGGGTGCTTGCCGAGCATTCCGTGAAGTTCGAGCAACAGACGATCAATATCGCAGCGTTCGGCCAGCCCCGTCGAATACTCCAAGACGATGTGAGGCATGTGTCCGTTCCCGCTGTGGTGTGCGATCCCGGTTCATATTATGTTGAGTTTTGCAGATTCCCCAGGCACAAGGCGAGGGCTACTGCGGATATGATGCGCATAATGCTTTGCATAACTCGGATTTAGCCATGCAAAAGAAAGTCACGCTCGACGAGACGGATTGGAAAATCCTGGAAGCGTTGCAACGCGATGGGCGTTGCTCG
Source organism: Bradyrhizobium sp. (assembly GCF_035484855.1). Taxonomy (GTDB): domain Bacteria; phylum Pseudomonadota; class Alphaproteobacteria; order Rhizobiales; family Xanthobacteraceae; genus Bradyrhizobium. Next base: position 9,288 of record NZ_DATHOP010000176.1, on the reverse strand, counting down.
TTTCGCGACCTCGCGTTGCAAATCGCGTTGTCGCCGCCGGCGACGGCAGAGCGGGTGCGGCGATTGGAGGCGGATGGCGTAATCGCCGGGTATCAGGCCGTATTGGACCCAGCCGCGCTTGGGCATGGGCTCGAGGCGATTGTGCGCATTTCAGTCGCATCGGGTCGGCAATGTGTCACGTTGCTGGACGAGTTGGCGAAGCTCCCCGAGGTCCTGGAGGCGTATCGCGTCACAGGAACCGAGAGTGCGGTTGCGCGCATTGCCGTGTCGTCGAGCGCGCATCTCCAACTGGTGATCGACCGCTTGACAACCATTGGGAAGCCGACGACCTCGATCTGCACGTCCAGCTTTCGCCGAACGCCACAGTTCGGGCGTGCCACGCCAAGGTCACCTTCGCCCGTTCGTCGCCGTGGCCAGCGAGCACCGCGCAGACGCTCTGAATGATGTCGGCTAAAAGCCAATCTCATCCGCCCTTTTGCCGGAGACGAAATCGACTGGCCCGAACGTCGATTTTTGGTCAGAATGGACAACATCCCCCTTTGGGCAGGCCAATCGATCGAACGGGTCAAGACGTCATGAAAAGCATCGCCGGTTTAACCCTGTTCTTGGCCATCGTGGCAAGCGCCGCCAACGCGCACGAAATGGTTCGCGTCGAGCAGGCTTACCCGGGCAAGCCCTATGACTACATCGTCCACGTCCTGAACACCTATGCCATCGGCTACAATCCGGAGGTGCGCGAAGACCGCAACCGCATGGCGCTGAAATTGCTGCGGGGTCAATGCCGCGCGCCGCGCGTCGTGGGCGACGACAAGATCAGCACCGAGATCTGGGGCATCACCTCGAGCCGTCCCGACTATATCGTGCTGGTGAAATGCGCGTGAGAGCGGCGGCGATGGCGTGGCAGATCCTCGGTGCCGATGCGGCGGATACCGTCGACTGGCCCCGATCTAAGACGGGCGGGCATACCACAGCGCCAAACTTCCGACCGGCAGAATAGCCAACATGATGCAGGGCAGCCCGAGCGTGATGTAGGCGACGGCGCCGAGCACGACGCCTGCGAGGAAGCCAATCCAGATCGGGAGCAGCGCTGCGATCTCGCGGCGCGCCCGGGTGTAGACGGCACTCGAAGTCCCGGAAGGGTCGGCTTTGTTGCGCCCGATCCAGCCGAGCAGCAGTTCTGCCGCGCCGATGGCGAGCCGCGTCGTATTCGTCGTCATCACGTTGGTCGAGGCCACACCCCGCATCAGCAGGTACACCAGCGCGCTTTGTGCGCCCATCGCCGCCATTCCGAACAGCAACGCGACGACTGCCTCCGGCGCGTCCAGACTGCGGAAGGGCATGCCGGCCAGGCACGAAGCCGACAATCCGATCAGCAGGATGCATTCGACCGACAGGCTCCAGGCCAGGGCGGCGCGCGGACGCTCTCTCATGGAATGGACGAGCACGGTCACGGCCATGCCCGCAAGAAAGAACGAGGGAATGGCGAGAAGTTTTGCAAGCGCGCCCAGTTCGCTCCGGAAGAGTTCCGTTCCGGCAAGGACCAGGCTGCCTGTCAGCTGCGCAACGAAGACGCCGAACAGACCCAGGAAAGTGCAGGTGTCGACGTAGCCGGCGACGATGCTCAGCACGATCGGGATCGGCCTGGGAATCACAATGGAATTCAGCGGCCGCGTCTCGCTCATGTTCATCACCTTAGCGGTCTTGTGAAGTGACGCCCCTGCAGCCCATCCTCACCCGCGAACCCCGGCAGCTTTCAACGCCTCCTCCAGCCCCTGCGGATCGTCGGTGCCGATGCGGCGGATTTCGTTCGATTTCAGCCGCAGCTCGACGACGTCCAGCCCCGACACGTTGTAGAGCCGAAAGCCGGGCCGCATCCGGATGCCGAACCCGTTCCACCAGTGGTTACGCACCGCCGCTGCGGTTTGGATTTCATCGAGCGCAAGCCGGTAGCGCCATAACCCCGGGCCGAAATACCAGCGCAGCTCGCCTTCGCCGACCTCGACCGTCAGCGACGAGAACAGCCACGCGACCGCGACCAGCACGACCGCCACGACCGCGGCCGGCCACTGCCCGCTCCGCCATACGATCGCGGCATCGAATGCCGCGACCACCAGGCAGATGATGATCGTGAGCGTGCCGCGCTGCGTGTGACGATACGGCATGGCGGCCTCAGGAGTGGAGATGGCGGGTGGTGGCGCTCTTTTCGCCGGCGGCGGGTCCGCGGAAGGTGCCGAACACGCCGTCGAGTGTGGGATTGCTGACGCCGAACCAGTGCTTCTCGCTGACGAAATGATGGCGCAGATGATATTGCTTGATCCAGCGGCCGAGCCGCGTGCGCGGCTGGTAGGGAATATGGGCGACGTAATGCACCCACTCATAGCGCAGGATCGCCAGCATCATCCCGAGCAGCGCGGGCGCCGCGGCCTGCGATCCGAACACCAGCGCGAACAATCCGGCCGCAATCGCGAGGTTCGGCAGCAGAAACCAGATCGGCAGGAACAGCAGGTCAAGCCGGCCCGGCTCGACATGGTGATCGTAATGCAGGCGGTGCTGCAGGTTGCGCAGCACCGGCCATGGCAGCGGCGGTGCGTGAAAGGCGAAACGATGCATGCCGTATTCGACCAGATAGAACAGCAGCGCCCCGAGCAGGATCATGCCCGGCTGCAGCGCGACCACCCCTAGCAGCCAGAGCAGTATTTCAGCCACCACACCGGCCAATAGCGCCGCAACCCCGCCATGACGAATGAATACGAGAAACATTCCCGGCCACCCTTTGGATCCGGTGAGTTGGCCATCCGCCCGCAACACGCGCTTTGCGTCGATGCGGACGTGCCGAAATAAAATATCAGAGCGGGTTCCTGATCGCCAGCGGATAGCGGCGGGGAAATCCGCGGCAGAACGGCATCACTGTGTCCTGCTGGTCACGTCAAGCGAAAAAGCCCGCGCCGTTCGCCGGAAAATCGCTGCGCTGCGGGGTGACAAGCCAACACAAAATGGCGACAATTCGCTGACATTGTGGCTTGAGCGTTTGCCTTGATTTACGCCGCTGGGGAATCGTCCGTGCTTGCTTCACGCATGTGCGCTTTGGCTATGACCGCAATCGCGGCCTGCGCGATGCTGACGCTTTCGCGCGCGCAGGCGCAGTGGTGGTCGCGCGCGCCGGTTGATTTCGAGGAATGCGCCGAGAAGGCCGGCAACACCGCAAACAAGGAAGAGAAGTCGGCGCAATTGACCGAATGCAACGCAAAATTCGCCGGGCGCCGCAAGCCGGGCGGCGGCTATACCTATTACGACTTCATGCAGAACCGCAGCTTCGACATTGCGGGCCCGAATCCGACGGCGGAAGAGCAGAAAAAAATCGACGAGCAATATACCGCCTTTCTCGAACAGGAGCGGCGCCACAGCATCGCCGCCGCGATCTCTGAAAAGCAGCAGCAATTGCTGCAGCAGGCATCGCTAAAGGACGAGAAGGTGCCACCGCCGGCTGCGGCCCCCAGCAAGCCGCCGCCGGCCGCGAGCGAGGTCAAGCCGCGCCCGAAGGCGGACGATTGCGCCAGGCATTCATTCTCCTGCGACTGGCCGCGGCTTTCGGAAGGCTGGAAGGATCTGAAGAAGCTGTTCAGTCCATCGCCGAGCAAGGCGAAGCGGAGCTGATCGCGACCGTCGCCCCGGCGAAGGCCGGGGGCCCATAACCACCGGCGATTGTGGCGAAAGAAGCCGTCTGATACCTCGGCCAAGCTGATAAGCCGCGGCGTATGGATCCCGGCCTTCGCCGGGATGACGCAAGCACTACCTCAGTCCGTGATCACCATCGCCCAGAACTTCCGGTAAGGCGATTTCGGATTGTCCACCGAAGCGACGCCGACGCGGCGGGCCCCGGCCATCAGCAGATTCTCGCGGTGACCGGCAGAGTCTTCCCACTGTTTCAGCATTTCGGAAAAGGTCAGGAACCCGGCGCCGATATTTTCAGCGGCCCTCATCTTGCGCAAGGAAGCCACCCGCGTCGCAAAACTGCCGCCGGCGAAGTGGCTGACCGTGCCGGTTGCCGCCATCACACGCGCCTGCTTGAGCGCAACCGCGGCAAGGCGCTCGTCCGAGCGCACCGCGGGCAAGCCATGCGCGCGGCGATAGGCGCTGATCGCACCGGCATAGTCGGCGGTCGACGCCGCGGCGACAAAGCTCGGGCTGAAGATCAGCGCGAGCAGAAACAGCATGGTCGGGAATTTCGCCCGCATGATCGGTCGATCCATGCCCGGCGTCGTGAATGCGATCGGCGTCTTTTTCAAGGCAACGGCCGGATCTGTTCCGGCGTCAGCCTCGGCGATCCCTTGCCATCCGCCTCGGCATCCCTGACCAGCGCCACCACGCGACGGGAGATCGGCACCGGCAGCCCATGCCGGTCGGCGATTTCGACGATGACGCCTTGCAGATAGTCGATCTCGGTACGCCGGCCGCGCGATAAATCCTCCCACATCGACGAGCGCGCCTCCGGATCGATCTTCATGGTGCCTCCGAGCGCTGCTGCGAAGATGGCGTCGGGCAGCCGCAGCAGATGCGGCGTCCAGCTCGCCGGGACCGGCGTCGGCGACACCGGCCGGATGCCCCCGGCGCGGATCGCCACGAAACCTTCCGCCATCTGGTCGGCGAACAGGCTGCGCCAGGCGCGCTGCCCGAGCTGCTGGCGCAGCGGTAGACCGGACAGCGCGTTGAGCGCGTTGTTGAGATTGACCAGGAGCTTGCCCCATTGCACGCTGGCGATGTTGCCGGTGGGGCGCATCTTGAGCCCCGGCACCGAAAGCCGGGCGGCCGTGCCGGCTTCGTCGGCCTCGATCACGATATCGCCTGAAGTGGCGCGATGATATCGCGCAGGCTGCGGCGCGGTGACGTTGAACGGCACCATGGCCGCGAGCACCTTTCTCCCCGGCAACCGGTCGCGCAGCGCCGGCACATTGCCGACGCCGTTCTGCAAAGACACGATGACGGCATCCGTCGGCGCGTGTTTTGCAATGATATCGGCGACCTCTGCGGTATCGGCGCTCTTCACCGTTACCAGCACCGCGCCGGCGTCATGAAAGATCGAAGGATCCTCCGACATCGTCAGCGCGTTCGGCGCGATCCGCCGCTCGAACCCGTCAAAGCCCGTCAGCCGCAGGCCGCCCTCCTCGATCTCGCCGATCACGCGCGGCCGCGCCAACAGCGCGACGCGGCGGCCGGCGGCAGCACACATGCCGCCGACAAAACAGCCGATACTGCCAGCCCCCGCCACCGCGATCGGTCTGTCCGAATTCATGCCGCGCTGCCCTCTTCCAACGATCGCTTCGATAGCAGACTTCGACGTTCGATGTCGCTTTCTCGCGTCGCCCTTGCCTTGTAACCGTCATGGCGCGCCGTTATGTTTTCGGCCGGGCTGGCTCTACCCCGGGAGGAGAAGGAAATGGGTTTACTCGACGTACTCAACGGGATGCAGCATGGCCCGCGGGGCCCGAGCAACCCGAGCGCGCAGTCGGGCGGGATGTCGCCGCTGACCATGGCGATCCTCGGACTGCTCGCCTACAAGGCGGTCAAGCATTTCAGCAACAGCCCGGCTGGCCCAGGCCCGTCGCCCTCCCCCTCCCCGGGCACCGGCAGTGCCACGGGCGGAGGAACGGCCGGCGGTCTCTGCGACGTGCTGAAGGGCGGATTGGGCGGCCTGCTCGCCGGCGGCGCCGCCGGCAGCGTGATCTCGGGCGGGCTCGGCGATTTGCTCAAGCAGTTGCAGCAGAACGGCCACGGCGAGACCGCCAACACATGGGTCGGCAACGGGCCGAACAAGACGATTTCGCCCAACGATCTCGCCAGCGCGCTCGGCGCCGACCAGATCGACAATCTGTCGTCGCAAAGCGGCCTGTCGCGGGACGAATTGCTGGCCGGGCTCGCCCAGCATCTGCCCGATGTCATCAATCATTTGACGCCGGACGGGCGGCTGCCGACCGAAAGCGAATTGTCCGGCCGGATTTGATTTCGGCCGCCGGCCACTTTTTGAAGCTCCGCTTTTTCAGGAAAGGACGACCATCATGAGCGGCATCATCTGGATCATCATCGTCGGCTTCATTGCCGGAATCATCGCGCGCCTGCTTTCGCCGGGCCCGAACAATCCGTCAGGCTTTATCCTGACCACCATCCTGGGCATCGCCGGCGCGTTCCTGGCGACCTGGATCGGCCAGGCCATCGGCCATTACGGTCCCGATCAGGGCGCCGGCTTCATCACCGCGACCATCGGCGCGCTGCTGGTGCTGTTCATCTGGAACCGGCTGGTGGCGAGCGGCGTGATTCCGGATAAAAGCGCGAAATGACGGCGCGGCCGTCATTCCGGGGCGATGCGAAGCATCGAACCCGGAATCTCGAGATTCCCCGATGCGCAATTGCGCATCTGAGGTCTGGTGCTACGCACCATCCCGGAATGACGGATCAGAAGCTCACGTGATCAAATGCGCGCCGGCATCCATCCGGACCACTTCGCCGGTCATGTTGCTCGAGGCCGGCGTGGCGAGGAAACACACCAATGCTGCGACATCTTCTGCGGTCGAGGCCCGCTTGAGCGGCACTTTCGCCACCACCGAATCGCGCACCTGCTTGGCGCCTTCCTCGCCGCGGCCCTTGGTGAACCAGGGCGTATCGATATAGCCGGGACAGACGGTATTGACGCGGATCAGCGGCGCCAGCGCGCGCGCCAGCGAATAGGTGATGGTGTTGAGCGCGCCTTTGCTCGCAGCATACGCAATCGACGAACCGATGCCGCTGATGCCCGCGACCGAGGAGACGTTGACCACCGCCGACGCCCGTCCCGAAGCTTTCGCGCTGGCTTCCAGCAGACTTCGCGCCGCGCGCACCATCTGGAACGGCCCGATGGTGTTGACGCCGAACAGCCGCTGAAAATCCTCCGCCGACAGACCGTCGAGATTGCCGTGCGCCATGTGCTTGGTGGTGCCGGCATTGTTGATCAGCGCGTCGAGACGCCCCCAGGGCGCTGCGGCCGCGACGATCTTCTTGCAGTCCTCGTCGCGCGACACGTCGCCCTGCACCACCACCACCTCGCCGCCTGCGGCTCGGCAGAGATCGGCGGTTGCTTCGGCTTCCTTCGCGCTGGAGGAATAATTGACGACGATGCGCCCGCCAGCCTTGGCCAGGATCGCCGCCGTCGCGGCTCCCAAACCCGACGCCGAACCCGTGACTACAGCGCACAAACCATCCCCGGACATCCGCATTTCCTTTTTGTGATTTTTGCCCAACTTAAGTCCCGGCGATCTACCATATCGTGCCGTAAAATGCGCGCAAAACCGCAAAACTCCGCCTGCCGGAATTAATAATTCCGCCCCGCCAACCCTTCATGTCGCTCCCGCAGGGCGCGTTGCGGACATCGGCGCTTGTCATGGCGGTGGCTTTTCCCCATCATCGGGTGCAAGAAAAGTCCGCAACCCGAACCCTTCGCCGGGCGGGATGCACGGAATCGAGCAACGGGGAACGCTGTGGTGGAGAGTGAGAACATTGTCGCCGAGACCGCGGAGAAGATCTTTTCCGATCTCGCCGACGCGCAGACCATCAACCGCGACAAAAAGGGCGAGTGGAAAGCGCCGCTGTGGCAGGCGCTGGCCGAGAACGGCCTGCCGCTGTCATGGGTGCCGGAGGATTGCGGCGGTTCCGGCGCGAGCCTCGCCGAAGGCTTTGGTGTGCTGAGCGCGGCCGGACGCTTTGCGATCGCGGTGCCGCTGGCGGAAACCATGCTGGCGGGGTGGCTGCTGGCGCAGGCGAAAATCACCTCCCCTGAAGGCGCGATGACGGTCGCGCCGGCAAGCCCGAAGGATCGAATCGCGCTCAATGCCGACGGCACTTTGAGCGGCCGCGCGCGCGGCGTTCCCTTTGCCAAGGATTCAAAGCATATCGCCGTGCTGGCGCACGGCGCAGGCGGTGTTTCGATCGCGCTGGTCGATGCGACGCAATGCCGGATCGAGGCTGGGCTCAACCTGGCGAGCGACGGCAGCGACACCGTGACCTTTGCCAATGTCGCACCCGTCGCCATCAAGCCGGCGCCGAAGGGATTCGACCAGACTTCGCTGATGCTGATGGGCGCGGTGGTGCGCAGCCTGCAGATCGCAGGCGCGATGGAATCCATGCTCGACATCAGCGTGCGCTATTCCAACGAGCGCGTCGCCTTCGAGAAGAAAATCTCGAAATTCCAGGCGGTGCAGCACAATCTCGCTCGCCTCGCCGGCGAGACCGCCGCCGCCATGACCGCGGCAAGTTCGGCGGCCGACACCATCGCCAATGCCAAGAGCTTCGACGACGCCGTATTCCTCGAGGCCACCGCTGCAAAAATCCGCTGCGCGGAGGCGGCCGAGAAGGGCGCGGCGATCGCCCATCAGGTGCATGGTGCGATCGGCTACACGCTCGAACACATACTGCATCGCTACACCATGCGGGCGCTGGCCTGGCGCGACGATTTCGGCCATGAGAGTTACTGGGCGGTCGAACTAGGCAAGCGCGTCGCCGCGCGCGGTGCCGACGATCTGTGGCCGCTGGTCGCTTCGCGCTAAATCTCAGGAAAGATCACACATGACCGCAGCGCTCCGTTTCGATCCGATCCGCCTGCCGCCCGAATGCGAGAAGCTGCGCAAGGAAGTCCGCGCGTTCCTGGCCGAGGAAATCGCGGCAGGCACCTTCGATCCGCATCGCCCGCAAGGCGGTGACAGCGACGTGCCCGGATTTTCCAAGCGGGTCGGCGAGCGCGGCTGGATCGGCATGACCTGGCCCAAAAAATATGGCGGGCATGAACGTTCGTTTCTCGAACGCTATGTGGTCACCGAGGAGATGCGGGTGGCCAATGCGCCGACCCGGCGCTTCTTCGTCGCCGACCGGCAGAGCGGCCCGGTGCTTCTGAAATACGCGCCCGAGCACATCAAGATGGACATCCTGCCGCGCATCTGCCGTGGCGAGGTATGCTTCTCGATCGGCATGAGCGCGCCGAACTCCGGCTCCGACCTGTTCGCCGCCAAGACCAAGGCGACCAAAACCGACGGCGGCTTCCTGATCAACGGCACCAAGATCTGGACCTCGTCGGCGCAAGTGGCGAACTACATGCTGGCGATCTTCCGCACCTCGCCCTCGACCAAGGAAAACCGCCGCCACGGGCTGACGCAGTTTCTGGTCGACATGAAGACGCCGGGCATCAAGGTCAACCCGATCGGGCAATTGACCGGAAAATCGGAGTTCAACGAGGTCGTCTTCACCGACGCCTTCGTGCCCGAGGATCAC
>NZ_DATHOP010000175.1:0-39475 GCF_035484855.1 Bradyrhizobium sp. | reverse complement strand
AGGCTCGCCCTCAACATCCTGCGAACTCACCCAGATCGAGCCTCCCTGCGGCGAAAAATCAAACGCGCCGGATGGGATAACGCCTTCCTCATGGCTGCTCTCAGCCATATGCGATAGCCCTGCCGCTTGCGGGGAGAGGTCGGATTGCGAAGCAATCCGGGTGAGGGGGACTCTCCGCGAGTCGAGCCTGTCGAGAGAGCCCCTCACCCCAACCCTCTCCCCGCGAAGAGCGGGGCGAGGGAGAAGAGGCGCTCCTGCATCTCACCCCCTGCGCTTCGCATTCACCGCGATCGACATCAGCGTGCGCTGCGCGATCACGGCGGCGAGGCTCGTCTGCTTGCGCATGTCCAGGGCTGCGGTCGCGAGCTGCTCGATGATCGACGCCAGCCGCGCCGGGTTGAAATTGCGTAGTGCGGCTTCGACCATCGGCTTTCGCGAAAAATGCAGGCGCGGGAAGCCGCTGTCGAGCAGGACTTGCGCCGGCGTTCCCTCGGCAACGGCCAGCGCCGATTTGTGCAACCACGCGGCCTGGCGCTGGGCCGATGAAATGATCATGCCGGGATAGGTGCCTGCGATCATCGCCTTGGCGAATTCGCTCTCGACCAGTTCCGGCTTTCCGGCAAAGGCGCCGTCGACGATCGGATCGAGCTTCAGCTCGGACGCGTCCGCCACCACCGCCATCACGTCGTCGAGCGTGACCTCACCCTTGCCGTGGGCGTAGAGCGCGAGCTTCTTGAGTTCGTTGCGGGAAGCCTGGCGGTCGCCGCCGAGCAGCGACAGCAAGGTGGCGCGGGCGTCGGGCGCCATGCGCAGATCAGAAATCCCCAGTTCATCGTCGATCAGTCGCGCCAGGTCGCGCTCGCCGTCGGGATAGCAGCCGATGGCGACTGCGGTTTTCGCTCGTTCGCAGGCCTTGCGCAGCGGCGACTCCGGGCGCAACTCGCCGGCCTCGATCACAATGCGGCAATCCTTCAAGGGTGATTCGGCCAGCGTATCGACGCCGCTGGCAAAACTGCGGGAGCCGGCGCGGACCCGGATCGCGCGGCGGCCGCCGAACAGCGGGATCGTCATCGCTTCATCGACCAGCCGCGACGGTTCGGCCGAGAGTTCGTCGCCGTCCAGTTTCACCAGGGAAAACGGATCGTTGGGATCATCGACCGCGGATGCCAGCAGCGCGTCGGCGCGCTCGCGCACCAGGCCCGCATCCGGACCATAGAGCAGAATGATCGGACGGCCCGGATCGGGCCGGGCGAGAAAGGCGTCGATTTCTTTTCCGCGAAGCGCGACCATTTTGGCCTATCCACCCGAGCAGACGTCATCCTGAGGTGCGAGCCGTCTTCGGCGAGCCTCGAAGGATAAAAGGAGACAACGGTGCGGCCATCCTTCGAGGCTCGCCGAAGAGGCTCGCACCTCAGGATGACGTTCGGCGGATGCGGCGGCGCCGGTCAAGTTCCGGCGGTGAAGAACGCCGCCAGCCGGGTCTGGATATTTTCGGCGATTTCCTGGGCGGCGCGATCCTCAGCGTCGCGGAAGGCGCGGGACCGCGCAAAGCGCTGGTAGGAGCCCGGCATGTCGTAGGTCACGCGGGAGAAGGTGGTGCCGGTCATCACCGATTTGTTGGTGCCGATCTCGATCAGATTGTATTGCGCGTCGATGCCGTAATTTTCGCTCGAGGGCAGCTCGGTGACGGGATCGAGGATCAGCGAAGAGCGGCTGGTGGTGAAGCGGATCACGAGTTTGTGGGTCGGCGTCGTGCCGCTGGCGGTGCCGTAAAGCTTGAATGCCAGCGCGTTGCGGATTTCCAGCCCGACCCGGGCCTCGCGCGAGGCGTTGGCCTTGTCGGTGGGAGGAAGTTCCACCCCCAACAGTTTGTCGCGCAAGCCGGGAGTGCCGTCGGCATGTTCGGCGTACATCGGCTGGAAGCAGCCCGCCGTCAGCGCCGCCAGGGCGGCCACGGCCAACAGCCGAGCGGCGATGCGGGTACTAGCCAACGACATTGACGATCCTCATGGGAACGATGATCACCTTGCGGACGGGTTTGCCGCCCAGGGCTTGTTTTACCGCATCGAGCGACAGAACGGCAGCCTCAATTTCCGGATTTTGGGCGCTGCTAGCCACTGTGACCTCACCCCGTTTCTTGCCGTTGACCTGAACCACCAGCGTCACCGTGTCTTCAACCAGCAAATCGCGTTCGATTTTGGGCCAATTGGCCTCGGAAACCAGGCCGGCCTGTCCCAACACCTGCCAGGATTCCTCGGCCAGATGCGGCATCATCGGCGCGAAAAGTTGAACAAGCATGACCGCCGCCTCGCGCACGCTCCACGCGAGGTCGGCCGATGGCTGACCCTCTCGCACCAGGATCTCGCCCAAGGCATTGGAAAATTCCCGGATATAGGCGAGGCAGACGTTGAAATGCAGTTTTTCGATGCCGCTGGAAACCTTGTCCAGCGCGCCATGCGCGGCCTTGCGGAGCGCCATTGCGTCGGCGCCGAATGCAGCCGGCCGCGCGGCCGGCGCGGTTCTGGCGAATTCGGCCGACTCGTTGACCAGCCGCCACAGCCGCTGCACGAAGCGCGAAGCGCCCTGCACCCGTTCGTCGCTCCAGATCACGTCGCGGTCGGGCGGCGAATCCGACAGCATGAACCAGCGCGCGACATCGGCGCCATAGGTTTCGATGATGTCGTCGGGGTCGACGGTGTTGCGCCTCGATTTCGACATCTTCTCGATCGGGCCGATCCTGATTTCTTCGCCTGATACGATCAGGCTGGCGCGGCGGCCGTTGCCGCCGGTTTCGATCCTGACTTCGGCCGGTGTGACGAAGCTGCCGTCGGCCTTCTGGTAGGTCTCGTGCACCACCATGCCCTGCGTGAACATGCCGGCGAACGGCTCATCCATGTCGATATGGCCCGTCGCCTTCATGGCGCGGGTGAAGAAGCGGCTGTAGAGCAGATGCAGGATCGCGTGCTCGACGCCGCCGATATATTGATCGACCGGCATCATGCGGTTCGCCACCTCGGGCGTGGTCGGCGCGCGCTCGTTCCAGGGATCGGTGAAGCGCGCGAAATACCACGACGAGTCGACGAACGTGTCCATGGTGTCGGTTTCGCGGGTCGCCTTGCCGCCGCATTGCGGACAGGTGACGTGCTTCCAGGTCGGGTGATGGTCGAGCGCGTTGCCGGGCTTGTCGAAGCTGACGTCTTCCGGCAGCACCACCGGCAGATCCTTGTCCGGCACCGGCACCACGCCGCATGTTGAGCAGTGGATCACCGGGATCGGGCAGCCCCAATAGCGCTGCCGCGAGATGCCCCAGTCGCGCAGCCGGAAATTCACCTGGCGTTCGCCGACCGGCATGTTTCCACGCACCTCACCTTCAAGGCGCTTCGCCACGTCTTCCTTGGCCTGCTCGATGGTCATGCCGTCGAGGAAGCGCGAATTGATCATGCGGCCGTCGCCGTCATAGGCGGTGTCCGTAATCACGAAGGTTTTCGGGTCCTGTCCCTCGGGACAGACCACGGGCGTATTGCCGAGCCCGTATTTATTGACGAAATCGAGGTCGCGCTGGTCGTGCGCGGGGCAGCCGAAGATCGCGCCGGTGCCGTATTCCATCAGCACGAAATTGGCGACATAGACCGGCAGCTTCCAGTTCGCATCGAAGGGGTGAATCGCCCTGATGCCGGTGTCGAAACCCAGCTTCTCCTGGGTATCGATGATTTCCTGCGCGGTGCCGTGACGCTTGGCCTCCGCAATGAACTCCGCGAGCTTTGGATTCCTCACAGCCGCGGCCTGTGCCAGCGGATGATCCGGCGCGATCGCCATGAATTTGGCGCCGAACAGCGTGTCATGGCGGGTGGTGAAGATCTTCAGTTCGCTCTCGCCATTCGGCGCGGTCGAAGGATCCAGCGCGAAGCGGATCAGCATGCCTTCGGAGCGGCCGATCCAGTTACGCTGCATCAGCCGCACCTTGTCGGGCCAGCGATCCAGCGTGTCGAGCGCGTCCAATAATTCCTGCGAATATTTCGTGATCTTGAACACCCACTGGTTCATCTCGCGCAGCTCGACCACCGCGCCGGAGCGCCAGCCGCGGCCGTCGATCACCTGCTCGTTGGCGAGCACGGTCATGTCGACCGGGTCCCAGTTGATCTTGCGCTTCTCGCGCTCGGCAAGGCCCGCGCGCAGGAAATCGAGAAACAGTTTTTGCTGGTGCTTGTAGTAGGAGGGATCGCAGGTCGCGAATTCCCTCGACCAGTCGAGCGACAGCCCGATCGAATGCAGCTGTTTCTTCATCGCCGCGATGTTGTCGTAGGTCCACGCCTTCGGCGCTACCTTGCGCTCGATCGCGGCGTTTTCCGCCGGCAGCCCGAACGCATCCCAGCCCATCGGATGCAGCACGTTGAATCCCTTGGCGCGCATGAAGCGCGCCAGCACATCGCCCAGCGTATAGTTGCGGACATGGCCGATATGGATGCGCCCGGACGGATAGGGGAACATCTCCAGCACGTAATATTTCGGCCGCGGATCGTCGTTTTTGGAGGCAAAAATCGCCTCCTCGTCCCACCGGCGTTGCCAGCGCGGCTCGGATTCGCGGGCGTTGTAGCGTTCGTTAGTCATGGAATCGCTGGGCTTTTTCGTGGATTCGGGGCCGTCTTCGGGACGGCGGACTAGGCCACAAAAGCGGCAGGGGGGTCAACGGGTTGGCTCGTCGGCCGGATGGCCCTGGAAAATGCGACCGCGCGCCGGCGGTTCTCATCACGGCGTGTTGATGGCCGCTTCAGCCGCCGTTCATTTGGCTTCAGTCAATATTCGCCTGCTGGGCCGCTCAAGCTCCGTTGATTGAACCAGATCGACCCCAAGTGCTACAGTTGAGCGAGCGCTAACAAGGAGCCGTTCATGCGCAGGATCATTTTCGCAGTTGCCGTTGCCATGGCTCTGACGGGCGCGGTGGCTGTTGTCGCCTCGATCGCCACTGCGGAGCCGGCCGTGGCCGGCTGCACGAAACGCTGCTAAACAGCGGGGCTGTCGATCATTTTGAGGCAGCCGGCTTGTGCGCCGGGCACGGGCTCTGGCTCGGCACGGTTGGCCACAGTCTGTTCGAGGACGCCCGCAGCACATCGACGAATTCCTTCACCGGAAAGATCAGATCCTTCAAGGTTTGCAGCTCGTGGGTCGGCTGGTAGCGGCCGTCTTCGACTGCGTTCTTGAGCGTGGCGATGGCGGTCGCCTTGTCCAGGCCGCCGGCATATTGCGCGATCGCATATCGAAACGAGGTGTCCGTGCCCTCCAGCGACTTTGGGTCGTCGCGTCCGATGTCGGCGTATATTTCCAGCGCCTGGGGAATTTCATTGTTCTGCAGCAGAACGTAGGCCAGCGTATCCCGCAGGTTCGACAGCAGCGAAGTGTATTTGCCCTTGTCGTCGCCATCCTGATTCAGTTTGTTGACGATGCAGACGGCCTGCTCGGCGGCTTGCTCTGCGCTGGACGGCAGATCGGTGGCCGCGCAGGGATCGGAGGGCGCCGGCTTTGCGGCGTTGACGTCAATGTCGAGCCCCCAAACCGCCTCGGTCCAGGCGAAGTCGTTGAGCGCGAGTGCCCGCTCGATCGTGCCCGCCGAACTTCGCTGGAAATCACCGATCGTCCGCTGAATGTCGTTCCTGAAACCGCGCGAGCTCCTGAGACTGCTCCTTAGCCTGTCGTCATCGCTGGCATTGGCGGGGGCCTGGTGCGGCGGCGCCAGTTTTTCGATTTCGGACCACGGCCAGCCCTGCGCCTGCCACCAGGCGGTCTTCTTGAGCGTTTCCTTGGTCGCGTCGTTCGACGTCACCGCCCAAAACGAGGCGGTGCGCAGATTGGCGCCGGTGAAATCGACGTCGCACAGGATCGCGCGATCGAACGAGGCTCGATAGAGGTCCGCCCCCTCGAACGAGGTGGCCGCAATTCTTGCCCCCCTGAACTGGGCCTGCCGAAGCACGGCGCCGCCAAAATCGTTGTCGCCGCTGCCGTCGAAGGAAAAGTCGCTGTCGACGAACGAAGCGGCCGGCAGAATGGCCCTTGGAAACGCCACCTTGCTGAATTCGGCGCCGGAGAAGTTCGGCGCATACAGCCTTAGCCTCGGCGCCGAGACATTCGCCAGTTTGATACCGGAGAAGTCGTAGGGCGGCAGCAACGGCTGAAACAAGTCCAGCCACTCAAGCGCCAACGCCGGATCGGATCCTTTCGTCGCCGACTGGACGATCAGGCGTTCGGAGGCCTTGAGCAGGACGCTGAAATACCAGAGCGCAGCGCCCGCTGCCGCAAGAGCGACCATGGCTCCCATGATTCCGGAATAGGCGATCGTCCTAATCCTGCGTTGATGGTCGACGGCTTTCTGGCTCGCCTCGACGAACTCGGCGAGGTTGGAGTCCTGGTCCTTGAATTTCGCCGCCTCCTCGATGGTCTCGCCGGTCAAGAGATAGCCGGGCTGCTTGCCGGAGTCGCGCCACTGGCGCGCCATCGCGGAAAGCCGGACCAGCGCGCGCTGGTCGACCTTGGGGGCGGGCGCCGGCGTCTCGGCGGCGGCGGGACTATCGGGCCGGCTAAAGGTTTGCACGGCGTCGGGCGGTGCCAGCATCACCGGCACGAAATCCTCTTGCGTCGCAGAGGGATTGCCGGCGAGCTCCGCACTCCAGAAATCGAGAATGCCCTGCGCGACGCGGCGCTCGCCGGGATCGACCAGCATCGCACCGGCTTTCCGCGCGTTCCCCAGGAATGTCCGAATCCGCTCGGCCACATCGGGGGATGACAGCGCCGCCGCCGCTACGTCTCTCAAATCCTGATGCGCCTTGCGCAGCGCGGCGAGGTTCGAAAATGCCGCGCCCGGCTGCAAGGCCGAAGACAGCGGCACCGCACCCGCGCCGGGCTCTGCTTCGACGGTCATGGCGCGAGCTCCTTCAGGATCTCGGTCAACGGCGCATCGATCATGCGCAGCGAACTGCAATCCTGCTTCAGCGTGTTGTCGATCGCGAGAAAGCGGAACCTGAACAGGTTCCGGTAGGCCTCGAAACGATGCTTGATCTCGTCGTCGAGCTTCTCCCTGCTCAAGCCGTCGTCGATTTCATCGGAATACTGCTGCGCCTGCTTCGCCCAGGGATCGTCCGGATCGAGGGCGGCAAGCCAGAGCACGCGGGATTTCAGCGCGAACCAATGCTGGCTGAACTCGGAAAATTCGTCGCCGCTGACGCTGAAGAAATCGGCGATCAGCGAGATTTCGTTTTCGGCCTCCTGCCACATCGACTGCTTCAGCGCGCGCGCGATCACCGTCGGCTTGAGTTCGCGCACCGCATGGACGAGCTCGGTGAAGGCGTCCTGGGTTTCGATGTCCAGCGGAAGGTCGTCCACCAGCGCCTCGAACGACAGCTCCTTCGCCGCCCTGAAGACCTGTGCGTTCAGTCGCGACAAGTGAAGCCTTGCCAAGCCCTGGATGGCATCGCGGGCGCTGAGGCAGGCAGCCATATCGGAGGCGGCGACTGCGGCCTTGAGCGAGGCGGCCAATGTCGCCAACTGCGAAATCCAGCTGAGCTCGACATCCTTGGAGCTGAGCAGCGCCACAACCGGCGGCGCCTGAGCCGCAATCTCGTCGCACTGGGCCAGGATGCCGGTGAAATCGTTCCCCGTGGCCGCGCCCGCCTGGGCCGAACCCGCGACCACGAGTTTCAGATGCAGGACGTGCAGATATTCGTGCAAGCACTTGTAGACGTACAGGTCGGCGATGCGCCGCCGGATCTCGTCAAAGGCATCGTGTTTGGGCTTGAGCTGATATTTCAACCCGGTGGGCAGCGGGGTGTTCAGCACCTCACTCAGATATTTCAAGGCGCTGGCGACCTGGCCTTCGATCTGCGGCAGGCTGACCAGGGTGTTGGGCCAGGTCTTCACGATCAGCATGCGAAGCTTGTCCTGCGCGATCGCGATCAGGATGAAGGTCAGGAGCCATCGCTCGGTGCCTTCCTTCTCCAGCTGGGCCAGGGTCTTGGAGATCAGGATCGCCCGCGGATCGTCCCTGGAAGCAAAGACGTTGTAGACGTCGTCGCCGGTTGCCTCCATCACGAGCTGTTCGATGTCCTGCTGGGTCAAGGCTGCGCCCATCGCTTCGACCGCCTTCTGACGCAATGCGGGTAGCGCTGGCATTGCCGCGATTCCTCCCTCTCAAGCCCCAAGCGCGGTTTCGAACCCGTCCTTGACGATGCGCTGCCGGATCAATTCGATCGGCACACCCTGGTTGAATTGAGGATTCTCCCATTTGGGATCGCCATAATGATGCAAGGCCACGAGATCCCAATCCATCGTGAACACCGGCGAGCCGG
Organism: Bradyrhizobium sp.; assembly: GCF_035484855.1. Taxonomy (GTDB): domain Bacteria; phylum Pseudomonadota; class Alphaproteobacteria; order Rhizobiales; family Xanthobacteraceae; genus Bradyrhizobium. Next base: position 31,142 of record NZ_DATHOP010000175.1, on the reverse strand, counting down.
ACGATCCCGGATCGGTGTTGGTCCGATAGCGGATCCGCGTTCCGTTGCCGTTCAGCCCGACCACGGCCTGGGTATCGAGCGCCAGCTTCATCGGCGTTCCCTCCGGATGCTGCACGATCAGAATCGGCGCATCGGCGGGCAATGGCAACACCGTTTTCGGCAGCGCGATCCATCCGCGCGGCGCGCCGTCGACTTGCTGCTCGCCGACCCGGCTCGCCAAGCGCATGAGCGCATAGTCCAGCTCATCCATCGTCGGCAGCGGATTGTCCGGATTGCCGGCCTTTTCGGCCGCGCTGTAGGGGTAGCCGTCCAGGCTGCCGGCGGCGTCGAGCAGAACCAACTGGCCCGCATCGGTCTGCCCATTGGGCAAGCGGACATAATCGAAGCGGCAGCCGAGCTGGCCGACCTTGCCGGCGTTCTTGGCGATCTCGAACACGTGCCAGTTGGTGAGCACCGTGTCGGGTCCTACCAAAAATCCGGTGCCCAGCGCGTTGCCCTCCAGTTCGACGCGGCAGACCTGCCGCTCGATCTTGACCAGTCGATCCTGCCATACCCGTACATCGAGCTTGGCGAGGTAGGGCCGTACGTTGCGTTGCAGGCCCGGCGCGATCGCATTGTTCGGTGCGTCGGCTTGCGGCGTGCCCGCCGTTTGCGCGGAAAGGTCGATTTTTTTCTCGGAAACCGCAACCGCGTCCGGAAAGTCCTTGGCGATTTCGGCGCGGACGTCGGGTCGTCCGGGCCGGTTGACATAGACATAGCCGAGGAAGTCGGACGTCGTCCCGCTGTCCTCCAGCGCGATCAGCAGTGCGCGGATCATGGGCTGCTTGGGCTGGTCCTTTGCGACATAGGCACTGAACAACTGGTCGCCCGTGCTGGCGTAAACAAAGGCCTGCAGGTCGTCGAGGCTCAAAGTGCTGTCGAGCAGTTTGGCGAGCCTCCTGACATCCTCTCCACTCAGTTTGCCCATGTAAACTTGCCCATGTAAATTCTTTCCGAGAAATGCCGCGCATGCTCCCGCAGCAGTGGAGCTCCACCGGAATCCGCGAAAGAGTGGCTTGGTACCGATCCGGCTCGGGCCGCCCTGTGGTCAAAAAGTTCTTTGCAGCACACGCCGCATGTGCGCTATAATATTTCTACCTTAGCGCGCGGCACAAAGGTCGGCAATAGGGCAACGCCTTCTGCCCTCGACGCGCCCGCACCTCGAGCGTCGTGTCAACTCGCCAACTGCACCGCGCTGTCGGTCAGCCGCACGAAGCCATGTTCGACCACGGCGTTGCGGCCGCGGTGCTTGGCGGCATAAAGTGCTGCGTCGGCCGCCTCGATCAGGTCGCCCGGCCGCTGGCCGTCGTTTGGACGGGTGGCGGCGACGCCGACGCTGACGGTGACGATCTGATACGACGAAGTGCAGTGGGGCATCGCGATCCCCTGCACCGCGCCGCGCACCATTTCGCCGATCTCGACCGCGCGGCCTGCGTCGGTGTTGGGCAGCAGCAGACAAAATTCCTCGCCGCCATAGCGCCCGGCAAAGCCCATGGTCTCCGCGGCGATGCCGGCCAGCGTCTCGCCGAGCCGGGTGAGACAGGCGTCGCCCTCGGGATGGCCATAGGTGTCGTTGAACAGCTTGAAGTGATCGACATCGATCATCAGAAGCGACAACTCGCAGTCATATTGCTGGGCCTTCATCCATTCGAAATCGAGCCGGCTCTGGAAGCCGCGCCGGTTGGCGAGCCCGGACAGCATGTCGATCGACGCGATCACGGTCAGCCGGTCGTTGGTGGCGACCAGTTCGCGCTCGCGCTGGCCGAGCTGGGCCGCCATCGCGTTGAAGGCGCGGGCCAGTGGCACGAATTCGGCGGGCAGCGACTTGCGCGCCGCGCGGTCTGCCCAGTTGCCCTGGCCGAACCGCTTGGCCATCGTGGCCATGGTATCGATCGGCTGTATGATCAGCTTTTCGGCCGCGATCAGCGCGCCGAGCAGCACGAACAGGCAGACGAATCCGAGTTGCAGATAGGCGGTGCGGATTTCGCGATTGATCGCAGCTGACACCTTGGCTCCATCGATGCTGACGATCAGGCGGGCCTCAGTGCCCGCGATACGCGCGAAGCTGACGATGCGTTGCGAGCCGTCCGCGGCGCTGAAGGAGAGCGATCCCTCGGCCCGCTCCGACCCGATCGCCTTCTCGGCGATCGTCGACATCAGCGGTATTGTATCCAGCGGACGGCCGACCATGCTGGCCTGGTCCGACGGAGCCGCCAGTACCGTTCCGGTGCTGTCGATTAGCACGGCAGAGACGCCAGGTCGTCCGCCGAGATTGTTCATGATCTTCGACATCCAGTCGAGATTGACAGTCGCGAGGATAACGGCTTCCACCTCGTCGTTGATTGCCGAAACCGGGTAGGCCGCCATCACAATCGGATTGTGGGTCGGTTTCGCGAACAGAAAGTCGCTCAAGACGAAGCCGCGGGTGTCGCGCGCCCTCCTGAGATAGTCCCGGTCACTGAGGTCGAGACCGACATACTGGTTGCTGGTCGAGCATTGTACCCGGCCGTCCTTGCCGACGATCAGCAGGGTGCGAATCCACGGCAGATTGGCCGGCAGGCTGGCACGCAGCATGTCGCAACTGCGGCTGACGCCTCCGGCCGAGGCGCGGATATAGGCGGCCGATTTCAGGATGGTTTCGACCGATGAGATGATTTCACGCTGGGCGTCGGCGCTGTGTTCCGCCAGCGCCGACGATTCGGCGGAGGCCGCCGCAATCTCTCTCGTCCTTGCATCCTCGAGCGAACGGGCGCGCTCCAGCATCAGAGGCGCCACCAGGATCAGCGCCAGCAATGTAAGCCGCGCGCGGATTCCGAGAAGCTGCTTGAGTTTCACTCGTTTGCGGTTGAAACTGACGCGTAACATCTTTGTCCCCCACCCCGCATGCAAGGTAAAGGGAATGGTTCAAGAAGCCTTTCCCGAACTCGGTAAAATTCGAATTACCCCGTAAAATTACGACCGACGGATGACATGACGCCGCAAAACCCCGCGCAGATGACCGCGCCTTTACCAAACGGACTCGCCAGTGTGGCGCAGGAGATCGCGCGCGCCTGCAGGGAGGCGCGCCGCGATCCTGCGTCGGTAACGTTGATCGCGGTGTCCAAGACCTTCGATGCCGACGTCATCCGGCCCACAATTGAGGCCGGACAGCGCGTTTTCGGCGAGAATCGCGTGCAGGAAGCCAAGGCGAAATGGCCAGGGTTAATGTCGGCTTACCCCGGCATCGCCTTGCACCTGATCGGGTCGCTGCAATCGAACAAGGCGAAGGAGGCGGTGGCGCTGTTCGACGCCATTCATTCGGTCGATCGTCCGAGCATTTGCGAAGCGTTAGCCAAGGAAATCACTTCTCAAAAGCGCGCCCCTGAATTGTTCGTCCAGCTCAACACCGGCGAGGAGCCGCAGAAGGCCGGCGTCGCGCCCGGCGAGGCCGACGCCTTCATCGCCGCCTGCCGCGACAAATACGGCTTGCGGATTTCCGGCCTGATGTGCATCCCGCCGGTCGACGATCCGCCGGCGCCGCATTTCGCACTGACCGCTGCGATCGCCGCGCGCAACGGCTTGAAGAATCTCTCGATGGGCATGAGCGCCGATTTCACGATCGCGATCCAGCTCGGCGCCACCCACGTCCGGGTTGGTTCGGCGATTTTCGGGCACCGGTAGAGCAGCGACTTCGTCGTCATCCTGAGGTGCGAGCCTTGCGGTGCACTTGCACCGCTGGGCGAGCCTCGAAGGATCGGCCGAGGAGAGACTGCCCTCACATCCTTCGAGGCTCGCCGAACGGCGCAAGAGCGCCGCTCAGCTCACACCTCAGGATGACGCCCGATATTACCGATCTACTCGAATCCGACCGATACTTTCCCAAGCGCCCCAAAATCGGCCGCGAAAATGTCGCCCGACGCAATCGGCAGCGGCGGATGGCAGGTGCCGGTGGTCACGACTTCGCCGGCGCGCAGGGTCAAGCCGAGCTGGCGCAATTCGTTGGCGAGCCACGTCAGCGCGATCCGGGGATCGCCCAGCACGTTCTTGCCGTGACCTGTGAATTGCCTGCCCCGCAGCGTGATGACCGGCCTCTCCTCGACGAGATCGAGCGCACGCCAGTTTGCGCTCGCGGGCGCGCCGAGCACGAACAAATGCGCGCAGGCATTGTCCGCGATGATTTGCTCGGCTCCCGCGCTGACGAAGTCCCTAAATCGCGAATCCGGAATCTCGATCGCCGGATGCAGCGTGCCCACCGCATCGAGCACCTCTCGCACCGTGTAGGGGTCGGATCGCGGCGGCAAATCCTTTGCCATGCGGAAGGCGAATTCGGGCTCGGCGACGCGCATTTCGTTTCCCGCCATGCTTGCCATGCCGCCGTCGGCAATCACGGTCTCGGGCAGGATGCGTCCGGCCATCGGACCATCGACATTGATGTGCTTCTGTCCGGCCTCGCTGGTGGCGGCGATTTTCCAGCCGAACAGTTTTCCGCTCGAATGATCCTGCAGTCTCGCCTGGATCGCGTAGGCTTCCACGCGGTCGTGCGGCCGCAGCGAGGCTTCGAGGTTTTCGAGCTTTGTCCCGGCGCGCCAATGATCGTGTAGAATCCGCGCCGCCGCCTCAATTTGATGTTTGTCCGGCATTTCCCTCACCCGATCACGATCCGTGTGTCTGGCCCCAGCCGCGCCAGCAACCGCAGCATCGCCGATTTCGTCATCGAAACGCAGCCCGCGGTCGGTGCAAAATTCTCGCGCACCAAGTGCAGGAATACCGCGCTGCCGCGGCCGGCGATGCGCGGCGAGGTGTTGTGGTCGATCTCGACAATGAAATCATAAAGGTGATCGTCGCGCTCGAGCCGGTCGCCTTCGCGGCTCCGGTCGCGCCTGATCGGCTGGTTGTAGTGGCGGCTCGCTGGGTCTTCGCACCAGGCATCGTCGGACCGGATGGCGCGGACCGGCAGGAAGGTCCGGGGCCTTGGGTTTCGGTCGGCGCGCCACCACAATTGCCGCGGCCGGAACGTGCCCTTTGGGGTCCCGCCATCTCCCTCGCGCTTGTTGGCCCTGATGCCGCCGCGCCCCAGCGCGACCGGAATGGTCTGTCCGCCGGCCATGAGCCATCCCCGGCGCCGATCGCCCGCGGCGGCCCCAATCCTGATCATGGTGACCGGCCGATCGGGCGAAGCGATTATATAACTATTTGAAATAGCTATATTTTTCATGATAGCTGAGTCTCGATATGGTTCGTCGAGGGGCAAGTGTGCTATATCCCCCATTACAGGACATTCATCCAAATGCGCGGCAATTCTAGGCTAGAGTGCGGTTTCGGCTTGTGAATCGGTAATATCCGCCTACCTCAAGACGAACAAAGACCCGACGTAGATTCTTTCTACCAGCGAGAAGCGCCCGATGGCGCCTGTCGCTGCACCCGCCGCCCCAGAGGATTGTACCCATGGCCAATGCCCGCAAGATCCTGATCGTGGATGACGATACCGATCTGCGCGATACGCTGGTGGAGCAATTGTCGCTGCACGACGAGTTCGAAGCCTCCGCGGTCGATACCGGCGCCAAGGGCGCCAGCGCCGCCAAGGCCAATGCCCCCGATCTGGTGCTGATGGATGTCGGGCTGCCCGATACCGACGGGCGCGAAGTGGTGCGCTCCCTGCGCAAGGGCGGCTTCAAGGCGCCGATCATCATGCTGACCGGACACGACACCGATTCGGATACCATTTTAGGCCTCGAATCCGGCGCCAACGACTATGTCGCAAAGCCGTTCCGGTTTGCGGTGCTGCTGGCGCGGATCCGCGCGCAGCTCCGCCAGCACGAAGCCAGCGAAGACGCGGTGTTTTCGGTCGGTCCCTACAGTTTCCGGCCCGGCTCCAAGATGCTGACCGGCGCCAACGCCAGGAAAGTTCGGCTGACCGAGAAGGAGACCGCGATCCTGCGGTTTTTGTATCGCGCCGGCCAGCTGCCGGTGTCGCGCGAGACGCTGTTGCAGGAAGTGTGGGGTTATAATTCGGGCGTCACCACCCACACCCTGGAAACCCATATCTATCGGCTGCGCCAGAAGATCGAAAAAGATGCCGCCAATCCCGAGATCCTGGTGACGGAAGCCGGTGGCTACAAGCTGGTGCCGTGATACGAATAGGGCCGCGATTCGTATTTTTTGGCTTTGGTTGCGCGCCCCGATCACCGGTCCTGCATGTCGATCGAAGATGATGTTGCCCTGCTCGAGCGCGTCCCGACGCTACGCCTGTTGGGAACGGCCTGCTTGCGCATGCTGGCGATCGGCTCCGAGCAGCGCCCCGTCGCGCGCGGCGACGTGCTGTTCCAGCAGGGCGATGACGCCGACGCCGGCTTTATCGTTCAGCGTGGCGCGTTCCGGATCGAGGATGGCGCCGGCGCCGAGATCATCGCCGGTCCCGGTGCCCTGATCGGCGAACTCGCGCTGATCGCCGCCATGCAGCGGCCCTCCACGGCGACCGCGCTGGAACATTCATCGGTGATCAGGGTGGCGCGCAGCTTGTTTCAGCGGGTGCTGGAGAGCGATCCCGCGGCGGCGCGCCGGCTGCGCGACGAATTCGCCAACCGCACCAGCCAGATCGCCAGCGATATTCTGATGGCGGGCGCCAAGCTGAGCACTTGAATTATCGTCGTCCCTGCGTTCGCAGGGACGACGGCTAGACCTCCAGCGTCACCGTCACCGGCACGTGATCGGACGGCCGTTGCCAGCCGCGCGCATCGCGCAGGATCCGGAAATCGCTGACCGCCTCCTTCAGCGCCCTCGAGACCCAGATGTGATCGAGCCTGCGGCCGCGATCGGCCTGCGTCCAGTCGGCGGCGCGATAGCTCCACCAGGTGTAGACCTTCTCCGACAGCGGAATGCGCATCCGCGCGACGTCGATCCATTCGCCATGGGCCTGGGCGGCCAGCAGCTTCTCGCATTCGATCGGCGTGTGCGACACCACCTTCAGCAACTGCTTGTGCGACCAGACGTCGTTCTCGTAGGGCGCGACATTGAGGTCGCCGACCAGGATATGGCGGTCGTCGCCGCGCGGATGCAGCGGCTCGCAGGATTTCATCTCGTCGAGGAATTGCAGCTTGTGTTCGAATTTCGGATTGAGCGCGGGATCGGGGATATCGCCGCCTGCCGGAACGTAGAAATTGTGCACGACCAGCGGTTTTGTCAGTTGCGCCTTCGCGCCGAAGCCGACCGAGATATGCCGCGAATCGATCTTGTCGCAGAAGGTGCGGATATCGCTGCTCTCGAACGGCAGCTTCGAGACCACCGCGACGCCGTGATAGCCCTTCTGCCCGTTCAGCGCGACGTGTTCATAACCGAGGCGTTTGAAACGCTTCAATGGAAACGCGTCATCGATGCATTTTGTCTCTTGCAGGCACAGCACGTCCGGCCGCGCGGATTTCAGGAATTTGGCGACGAGGTCGATGCGCAGCCGCACCGAATTGATGTTCCAGGTTGTCAGGGAAAAACGCATCGAAGTGATGTAGCAGGGCAAGTACCCGAGCGCACGCCTCTCGCTCCGTCATGGCCGGGCATAGCCGTCAAGGACGGCGTCGCTTCCGCTCGCCTATGCCCGGCCATCCACGTCTTTCTTGTTCCAATGGCAGCAACGACGTGGATGCCCGGGACGAGCTCGGGCATGACGACCTGTTTGGAGCTTCGAGTTCTGTCCCCGCCGATGTAGATCAACGCGCTAGCCCGGCGAGGTCGGATATTTTGTAAAATCGATCTTGAACAGGCCGGGGTCGAGCTTCTTGGAAGAGTCCAGATTGTAGACCGCGACCGTGGTGTCGTAACCCTGCGGGTCGGTCACCGTCCACTGCTTGAGCTGGCCGTCCTTGGCGCCGAGCATCAGCATCAGGCGGCTGGTGCCGATCAGGGTCTGCTTCTCCTCGATGGTGACGCTGATGAACAGATCGTCGGCCGTCACGCTGACGACGTTGGTGTCCTTCATCAGATCGATGCGATCCGACAACAGATAGCGCAGCGGCGTTTGCGACAGCGGGTAGATATCCTGGGTCAAAAGCTTGCGGTCGCGCACCGCCACCGACGACCCATCGGCGATGATGTCGATCGGACTTGGATCGTCATACTCGAAACGCACCTTGCCGGGCTTCTGGATGTAGAAATCGCCCTTGGTCTTGTTGCCATCGGGCCCGACCTGAACGAAACTTCCGACCAGCGTCTGCAGTGACGACAGGTATGAACTGACCTTGGCGGCCTGCGCCTTCTGATTCGCATCGAACGACGCAAAGATATTGGCCGGGACATTGCGGTGCGGATCGGGAATCACCGGATCGGGCGCTGTTGCCGAGGTGGTCCCCGTTGTCAGCTGCGGCTTCTGTGGGTCGGAGGCGCTCATCTGGACGCTGCTGCGGCCTTTCGGCGCAGGCTTGGGAATCGGCACCGTTTGCGCCAGCGCCGAGGTCACGACAGGTTGCGTCACGGCGCCGGCGGTGGATGCCGCTATCAGCAATGCCAGTCCGGTGCGCATGGCAGTGTGAGCGAATTGTTCAGCCATTCTAGATCTGCGATTTCCGTTCAACGCGTGGTGCGGTCGAGCCTTTATGCATTTTATCGTGGTTTGGGCAAAAGGAGCTATCGTTTTTGCGTGAGAATTTGCCTCCCACCCCTTGCCTCAGAAGCGGTCTTCTTCCTCTTCGACCAGAATCTCGCGCTTTCCGGCATGATTGGCCTGGCCGACGATGCCTTCGAGTTCCATGCGCTCCATCAACGAAGCAGCGCGGTTATATCCGATTTGCAGCCGGCGCTGGATATAGCTCGTGGAAGCCTTGCGGTCGCGCTTGACGATTGCCACCGCCTGCGAGAACAGATCGCCGCCGCCATCGCCGCCCATGCCGGTAGCGTCGAATACCGCGCCGTCCTCGTCGGTGGGCTCTTCCGCGGTGACCGCCTCGAGATATTCCGGCTGGCCTTGCGTCTTGAGATGGCGCACCACCTTCTCGACCTCTTCGTCCGAGACGAAGGGTCCGTGCACGCGGCTGATGCGGCCGCCGCCGGCCATATAGAGCATGTCGCCCTGACCGAGCAGCTGCTCGGCGCCCATTTCGCCGAGGATGGTGCGGCTGTCGATCTTCGAGGTGACCTGAAACGAAATGCGGGTCGGGAAGTTCGCCTTGATGGTGCCGGTGATGACGTCGACCGACGGCCGCTGCGTGGCCAGCACCACATGCAGCCCGGCGGCGCGCGCCATTTGCGCCAGCCGCTGCACCGCGCCCTCGATATCCTTGCCGGCGACCATCATCAGGTCGGCCATCTCGTCGACGATGATGACGATGTAGTGCAAGGGATCGAGATCGAGTTTTTCGTCTTCATAGATCGCCTTGCCGGTTTCCTTGTCGAAGCCGGTATGCACCGTGCGGGTCAGATCCTCGCCTTTGGATTTCGCCTCCACCAGCCGCGCATTGTAGCCGTCGATGTTGCGCACGCCGAGCTTGGACATCTTCTTGTAGCGTTCTTCCATCTCGCGCACCGCCCATTTCAGCGCGACCACGGCCTTCTTGGGATCGGTGACGACCGGCGTCAGCAGATGCGGAATGCCGTCATAGACGGAGAGTTCGAGCATCTTGGGGTCGACCATGATCAGCCGGCATTGATCCGGACGCAGCCGGTACAACAGGCTGAGGATCATGGTGTTGATGGCGACCGACTTGCCGGATCCGGTGGTGCCGGCGATCAACAGATGCGGCATCCGCGCCAGATCGACGATGATGGAGTCGCCGCCGATGTTCTTGCCGAGACAGAGCGGAAGCTTGGCGACCGATTCCTGATAGTCCTTGACCGACAGCAATTCGCGCAAATACACCTTTTCGCGATGCGGGTTCGGCAGTTCGATGCCGATGGCGTTGCGGCCGGGAACCACCGCGACACGCGCCGACAGCGCGCTCATCGAACGCGCGATGTCGTCGGAAAGCCCGATCACCCGGGAAGATTTGATGCCCGGCGCCGGCTCCAGCTCGTACAGCGTCACCACCGGGCCCGGATGGGCCTTGACGATTTCGCCGCGGACGCCGAAATCGCCGAGCACGCCTTCCAGCGCGCGCGAGTTGTTATCGAGTTCCGACTTGCTCAGCGGCTGACGGTCGGAAGCCTTCGGTGCGGTCAGCACCGAAACCGGCGGCAGTTCGAACCGGTCGGCTGATTTGCGCGGCTGCGCGCGCGGCGCGGCCTTCTTGCGCGGTGCACGGGCGGCCGGCGCTTCCTCTTCCTCGTCGTCGTCTTCCGCAAAATCGCCTTCACCGTGCGGGGCCAGCGATGGTGCCGCGCCGCCGAGCGTGGGCTCCTGGCGTTCGAACGAGATGGCGCGCGGCGCCGGCGCGCTCGCCACCAGCGAACGATAGGCTGTGGTCAACAGCCATCCAAGCCGGGCCTTGGCGCTCATGGCGGCATGAAATGCCCATCCCAGCGAAACCGAGCCGCCGTCGTCTTCTTCGCCGAACAGGGCGTCGTCGTCCTCGATCGGGGTCAGCTCTTCTTCCTGCGGGCGTGAACCGAGGCCGCCCGCGATCAGGAATGTCGCGGTGGCCGCGGCGAAAAAAATGAAGCCGAGCGCGAGGCGATAGACCAAGCCAGGCGGACCGAACACGACGGCAGGCGCGCGCACCAGCGCGTCGCCGACGACGCCGCCAAGCCCGGTCGGCAGCGGCCAGGCGCCGCCATGCGGCCAACAGCTTGCAAAGCCCGCCGAGATCACCGTGCAGAGGATCCAGCATCCGAGCCGCAGCGCCTCGCGGTCGAAGCCGCGATGCGTCAGCATGCGCCAGCCCCATACCGCGACGGGCAGGATCAGCATGATCGCGCCGAGGCCCAAAATCTGCATCAGGAGATCGGCGCAGATCGCGCCGGGATAACCGACGATGTTGCGGATCGCGCGCGAGGTCGCATGGCTCAGGCTCGGATCCTGCACCGACCATGTCATCAGCGCCGCGGCCGCCACGCCGGACAGCGCGATCAGGCCGAGCCCCGCGAGCTCGCGCAAGCGCCGCGCCAGCGCCTCGCGGATCGAGGCCGGCAATTGGCCGACCAGGGGGATGACTCGTTCGATCGCCGGCATGCTCAATGGGCCTTCGCGACTAGATATTATCCTTGCGCATGATCTTCTCGGAAAACCGGTTCCCACTTTTCCGGATCATGCCTTAGTCCAGAATTTCGACCAGCCTGTGCAACGCTTCGGCTGTTGATTCACTGTCCGACACCAGCGCCAGCCGGATGTAGCCGGCGCCGGGATTGGAGCCGTCGTCCTGCTGACGCGCCAGGTAACTTCCGGGAATCACGCGCACGCCGCCATCCCGGTAGAGTTTCACCGCCGCCGCTTCGTCGCCGCCGCGCATCGAGACGTCGAGCCAGACGCAGAAGCCGCCGGCGGGCCTGACATAGCCGTAGCGGTTGCCGAGAATCTGGTCGGCGAGATCGAATTTTATGCGGTAGAGACGCCGGTTTTCCTCGACATGCGCCTCGTCGCCGTAGGCCGTGACCGCGACATGCTGCAGCGGCACCGGCACCTGGGGCGCGGCGACATTGCGCAGTTCATGGAAGGCGCTGAGAAAATTCCTGTCGCCTGCGGCAAAGCCGACGCGCATGCCCGGCAGGTTCGAGCGTTTCGACAGCGATTGAAACGCGACCACATTGCTGAAATCGGGCCCGGCGCATTCCAGCATGCTGCCGGGCGCCTCTCTGGTGTAGATTTCCGAATAGCATTCGTCGGACAGGATGATGAAGCCGAAACGGTCGGCGAGTTTTTTCAGGCGGCTGAAATAATCCGGCGTGGCGACCGCGCCCTGCGGATTGGCCGGCGAGGCGATATAGATCGCCACCGTTCGCGCCAGCGTGGCATCGTCGAGCGCATCGAGGTCGGGCAAGAATCCATTGGCGCGCGTGGTCGGCAGATAGATCTGTTCGCAGCCCGCGGCGCGGGCGCCGGCGCCATAGGCCGGGTAAAACGGATTGGGCATCAGGATCGCGGGCCGGCCCTTGCGCGCGCCGACATAGCGCGCCGCGGTCAGGGCCGCAAAAAACAGGCCCTCGCGGCTGCCGTTCAGGACCAGAAGCTCGGTCTCGGGGTCGATCGGCCGCGGCAGCTGGAACCGGCTGGAAAGCCATTTCGCCGCTGCCTGCCGGAACGGCTCGATGCCCCTAGCGATGGGATAGCGGCCGAAATCGGCAATGTGTTTTGCCAGCACGGGCCCGACAAAGTCGGGCACCGGGTGCTGCGGCTCGCCCAACGACAGCGTTATCAAAGGCTTGGCCGGCTTGTAGGGGGCCAGCAATTCCGTCGTCCGCGCAAATGGCGAGCGCTCGCTCTCCTGGGTACCGGCGCCCTCTGGCGCGCGGGATGAAGCGGTCATGGCCATACTTTAAAAGCGCCAGCACGGTTGGGTAGCCGATCAAAGGCGAGACCGGCCGGAAAGCGGATCAGACTACCATAGATAAGGCGAGGTTAAGACGCGATTAACCATCGACGCCAACGGCGATTTTGCTAACTTTCCGTAGGATCATCCCGAACGCGCTATTTCGGAGGCCGCCATGCCAATCAAGATCACGAGCAATGGCCGGGTAACGATCCCGAAGCGGGTCCGCGACTACCTTGGAATAGAACCCGGCACTCAGGTTGCCTTCAGGCTTGCTGCCGACGGCAGCATCGTCGTCGAAAGAGCCGACGGGACGCGACCGCCGAGCCGATTTGAGAAACTTCTCGGTAGCGCCGGTCCGGGTCCTTCCACCGACGAGATCATGGCGATGCTTCGCGGGGATGATTCGTAGACCGGACGGGCCGAAGTGAAATCCGGGCTATAGGCTGCGCCCGTTCATCTCCAGCAAAAAGAAAGGGGCTCCAGCTTGCGCTGGAGCCCCTCAACGGTCGGGGCATTGCCGGGTATGTGCCCAAACCGTAGTTCTGGACGCGACCCCCGTGGGGGATCGCGTCCCGGGAGAACTCACATATTGTAGGCGCGCTCGGTGTGCTCGGTGATGTCGAGGCCTTCGCGTTCGGTCTCGACATTGGCACGCAGGCCGACGATGACATCGACGACCTTGTAGAGGATCGCCGAACCGATGCCCGACCACACCAGCGTGGTACAGACGCCCCAGGTTTGCGAGATCATCTGCGCCGCGAAGTCGTAGTCGGCGATCTTGCCGGTGGTGTAGTCCATGATGCCGGCGCCGCCGAGCGCCGGATTCACCAGGATGCCGGTGCCGAGCGCGCCGACGATGCCGCCGATGCAGTGGACGCCGAACACGTCGAGCGAGTCGTCATAGCCGAGCGCGTTCTTCACCACGGTGACGAAGAACAGGCAGACCACGCCGACCACGAGGCCGAGCACGATGGCGCCCATCGGACCGGAGTAACCGGCCGCCGGCGTCACCGCCACCAGACCCGCCACCGCGCCCGAAATCGCGCCGAGCACGGACGGATGGCCCTTGATGATCCACTCCGCGAACATCCACGACAGCGCCGCCGCCGCGGTCGCGACGAAGGAGTTGGTCATGGCCAGCGCCGCGCCGCCATTGGCCTCCAGGTTCGATCCGGCGTTGAAGCCGAACCAGCCGACCCAGAGCAGCGAGGCGCCGATCATCGACATGGTCAGCGAATGCGGTGCCATCAGGTCCTTGCCGTAGCCGACCCGCTTGCCGATCAACAGCGCGCCGACCAGGCCGGCGATGCCGGCGTTGATATGCACCACGGTGCCGCCCGCGAAGTCGATCGCGCCCTTCTTGAAGACCCAACCGGCGTCGGCCATCACGTCATCAAGCTTGGCCTGCGCCGCAGCCTTCGCCGCGGCGTCCGTTCCAGCCGCCGCGAGCGCCTTGACCGCGTCCGAGATCGCATCCGGTCCGGCCCAGTACCAGACCATGTGCGCGATCGGGAAATAGACCAGCGTCGCCCATAGCGGGATGAACAGCGCGACCGCCGAGAACTTCATGCGTTCGGCGAAGGCGCCCACGATGAGCGCCGGCGTGATCGCCGCAAACGTCATCTGGAAGCAGACATAGACGAGTTCCGAGATATTGGCATCGACGCTGAAGGTCGCCGCCTTGGAATCGGTCGTCACGCCCATCAGGAAGGCCTTGGAGAAGCCGCCGATGAAGTCGGACCCGCCGGTGAAGGCCAGGCTGTAGCCGTACAGCGCCCAGATGATGGTGACGATGCAGACGGTGTAGAATACCTGCATCAATACCGAGAGCATGTTCTTGGAACGGACCAGACCGCCATAGAACAGCGCAAGGCCGGGGATCGTCATCAACAGCACCAGCACCGTCGAGGTCAGCATCCAGGCATTATCGCCCTTGTTGATGGTTGGTTCGGCATAGGCAGCTGTTGCCGTGAACAGGCCGACTGCGAGGGCCGCCAATCCCGCGCGATAGGGACGTTTGAACGTCATTTTGTTTAACTCCTGATTGAATCTGGGTTGAGCGCGAAATCAGAGGGCCGCGGCATCGGCCTCGCCGGTGCGGATGCGAACCGCATGGTCGAGGTTGATGACGAAGATCTTGCCGTCGCCGATCTGCCCGGTTTTCGCGGCCGCGGTGATGGCTTCGATGGTCTTGTCGACTTGGTCCGAGGCGACAGCGACCTCGATCTTGATCTTGGGCAGGAAACTCACGGCGTATTCGGCGCCGCGATAGATTTCCGTATGGCCCTTTTGCCGGCCGTATCCCTTGACTTCCGTCACCGTTAGTCCGTGGACGCCGATGGCGGTCAGGGCGTCACGTACTTCCTCAAGTTTGAATGGCTTGATGATCGCCATAACAATTTTCATGGGTCTTTGTCCCCGCTTGGGCCCGGTCGAGAGGCGACCGGACGTTCTGGACTGAGTTCACCACGCGGAGAAACTTCACTACGCGGCCACAGCCGGAGCGATAGAATCAAATGCCGTGCCAGATCGGCCGTACGCCCTAACGGGCTACGAACGCGGTCGTTTTTGTGCTTTGCGAAAGATGGGTGGAGCTACGCCATTCCGCTGCGCCTAGAATCTAATCAGGTCGGCCCAAAACGTAGGCACGACAGACTCCAGACATAATCTTGCCCACTCGGAGGGCAGCAAAGCGGTATTGGGATGGGCAATCCTACTGTAGAGCCTCGCCGTGCTGCGAAATATCCAGGCCTTCCAGTTCATGCGCCTTGGAAACCCGGAGCGGCACGAACGCACTGACGAGCTTCAGCAGCACATAGGTGATGCCGGCGGACCACGCGAAAGTGACGGCTACGCCGTAGAACTGAATCAAAAGCAGCCGCGGATTGCCCTCGATCAGGCCAGAGGTTCCCCCGATCGACGCGGTCGCAAAGACGCCTGCCAGCAGAATCCCGGTCATTCCGCCGACGCCGTGGACGCCGAACACATCGAGCGAATCGTCATAATCGAAACGGCGCTTCAGCCAGGTGCAGGCCCAGTAGCACACGAGGCCCGCCACGATGCCGATGATGATGCCCTGCCAGGGCGTGACGAAGCCGGAGGCCGGCGTAATCGTCCCGAGGCCTGCGACGGCGCCGGAAATCATCCCGAGCACCGATGGCTTGCGCTGCGTCGTCCATTCGATCGCGCCCCAGGTCAGCGCGCCGGCGCAGGCCGCCAGATGGGTTGCGATGATCGCCATCACGGCGCGCGAATTGGCCGCCAGCGCCGATCCGCCGTTGAAGCCGAACCAGCCGACCCACAACAGTCCGGTGCCCATCACCGCCAGCGACAGATCGAACGGCGACAAATTCTCGACGCCATAGCCGAGCCGCTTGCCCAATACCCTGGCCGCGACCAGGCCGCCGGCGCCGGCCGACAGATGCACCACCAGGCCGCCGGCGAAATCGATGACGCCGGCGGCGCCGAGGAAGCCGCCGCCCCAGACCCAGTGGGCGAGCGGAACATAGACGAACATGAACCACAGCATCGAGAACAGCAGATAGGCCGAAAACCGCATCCGGTCCGCGACCGAGCCCGCCACCAGCGCCACGGTGATGATCGCAAACGTCATCTGGTAGAGCATGAACAGGCCTTCCGGAATGGTCTTTGCCGCGGGATTGACGCTGTCCATCGTCATCCCCGCGAGAAACCAGCGATCGAGCGTGCCGAGCCACGGACCGTCGCCGACGAAGGCCAGCGAATAGCCGAACGCCACCCACAGGATCGAGATGATGGCGACGGCCGCCAGACTCTGCGCCATCGTCGCCAGCACGTTCTTCTTGCGCACCATGCCGGCATAGAACAGCGCCAGGCCCGGTATCGTCATCATCAAGACCAGCGCGGTGGCGACGATCATCCAGGCGGTGTCGGCGGCGTTGATCTCGGCGGTTTCGGCAAAGGCCGGTGTGGCAAACGAAACGATCGCTCCAACAACAATTGGCGCAGCCGATCTCGTTGCACGCAACGCATGTGCCCCCATGGTATTTCCCCAGCAGTTTCTATGGATCGCAGGGCCGGCGACGTTGCCGGATGCGGTGGAAGCGCTGCGACGACGAGCGCAAGGCAGAGCGTTTTCGAGCGAAGTGGTTACCGGTTCGCGTGAAAACGCATCAAAGCAAGAATCTAGAGCGCGTCGCTGTCGGTCTCGCCGGTGCGGATCCGAAGCGCGTGATCGATCGGCGTCACGAAGATCTTGCCGTCGCCGATCTGGCCGGTGCGCGCGCTCGCGGTGATGACGTCGACCGCCTTGTCGGCGAGGTCGGAGGCGACCGCGATTTCGATGCGGAGCTTGGGCAGGAAATTCACGACATATTCGGCGCCACGGTAGATTTCGGTGTGGCCCTTCTGGCGGCCGTAGCCCTTGACCTCGGTGACCGTCATGCCGTGGACGCCGATCGCGGTCAGCGCCTGGCGCACCTCGTCGAGCTTGAAGGGTTTTATGATGGCAACAACGAGTTTCATGGTCAGGCCTTCATCTTCCGAGGTGTCCGGTTGGTCGCGCCGTGGTTCGCGCTCCGGCAAGTCTGTCATCTTTCTGTGCAATTGGCACAAAAAGTTTGCAACTGGAAACGAAAAACGATTGCTGCGTCTTGCTCCCTTTCGATAGGCTGCGCGTACTGAGCTAGGATTTTCAGAGATTATTGGATTTTTTTCGCCAAAGGCGGCTGCAGCCAGCACCGCTGTCGGTGCCTTGGGGGATTGAAATGGCAGACCAATCCTGGTTTTTCGCCTCGCAGGGACAGCAGCAAGGTCCCTATCCGGAAGCCCAGTTACGCCAATTCATCGCATCGCGGGTGGTCACCGCCGAGACGCTGGTCTGGACCGAGGGCATGGCGAACTGGCAAAAGGCGGGGGATATCCCCGGCCTATTTTCCGGCCCCTCGGGTCCGCCAGCGTTTCCGCAATCCGGCGGCCCGCTGATGAATGCCGGTGGTCACGCCGGCGGCCCGCTTTCGATCGATTTCGGAATCTGGGAGTTCGTCTGGCGGTCTCTGGTTTTCTCCTTCGGCCTGATATTCATCATTCCCGGTCCGTGGGTCACTCTCATGTACTGCAGGTGGATCGTTTCCTGCGTGCGTGTACCGCAGCGGCCAAATCTCGTCTTTACCGGCAGGCTCGTCGACGCGATGTGGTTCTACGCCTTCGCGATGGTTTTTGTCGTAGCGGCGCTGACCGAATCGAAGGCGATCAATGCCGGGACAAACTTCGTCCAGTTGATGATGTACTGGCTGCTGGTCAAATGGTTCATTGCCAATCTCAGTTCGAACGGACAACCGCTTGGATTGCAGTTCTCGGGGTCGTTCTGGGGCTTCCTTGGCTGGAGCCTGTTGGCCGCCCTTTCAATCATCACCATCATCGGCTGGGCGTGGGTCTATGTGGCGCAAATACGCTGGATGTGCCGTCATATCGGAGGCACGCGGCGCGACGTCGTTTTCAACGGCACGGGGCTCGAGTTTCTCTGGCGCACGCTCGCGATCGTGCTTGGCTTCGCCGGTGCTGGGTTCATAGCCGTCATGTTCGCCAGCATCTTGCCGGAGTTTTTGAAGTATATTGTCGGATTCGCGCTCTTCCTTCTCCTCGCTTTCGGAGTTCTGCCGTGGGCTTACCGCTGGCAGTTTCGCTGGCTGGTGTCGCAGGTCGCGTTGGTCGAGAAATATCTGCAGCCCAACGCGTGAACGCGATCACTTGCGCTGGCGCAGCGAGCCTTCCTGCGCCACGGAAGCCACCAGCGTGCCGTCCTGCTTGAAGATCATGCCCCGCGTCAGGCCGCGGCCGCCCTGCGCGCTCGGCGAGTCCTGGGCGTAGAGCAGCCATTCGTCGGCGCGGAACGGGCGGTGAAACCACATCGCGTGATCGAGGCTTGCCGGCATCATCCGCTTGTCGAACAGGGTGCGGCCGTAGCGCGCCATCGCCGCGTCCAATAGCGAGAAGTCCGACGCATAGGCCAGTGCGCACATATGCAGCGCCGGATCGTCCGGCAATTTCGAGGCGGTCCGGATCCAGACATGGATGCGGCCGTCCTCGATCTTTTGGCCGAAATAGCGGCCGAGCTCGACCGGGCGCAGCTCGATCGGGCGGTCGGATTCGTAATAGCGGCGGATGAATTCCGGCATCTCGCGGAACATCGGCTGCTTTGCCACTTCCTCGGCGGTGAGTTTTTCCGGCGGCGGCACGTCGGGCATCTTGTCCTGGTGGTCGAACGCGGCCTGTTCCTCGACATGGAACGACACCATGATCGAGAAGATCGCGTTGCCGTGCTGGATCGCGGTGACCCTTCGGGTCGTATAGCTCTTGCCGTCGCGCAGGCGCTCGACCTCGTAGATGATCGGAAACTGCGGATCGCCCGGCAGGATGAAATAACAATGCAGCGAATGCGGCAGCCGGCCTTCGACGGTGCGGCACGCCGCCACCATCGCCTGCCCGATCACCTGCCCGCCGAACACCCGTTGCCAGCTCGTCTTCGGGCTGTTGCCGCGAAACAGGTTCACCTCGAGCGGTTCCAGATCGAGAATGGAAATCAGGTCAATCAGGCCTTTGGACATGGCGGCGCTTTCAGATGACCCTGTTGTCATTCCGGGGCGATGCGAAGCATCGAACCCGGAATCTCGTCATTCCGGGTCTGGTCCTTCGGACCATCCTGGAATGACGACGGGGATGAGTCTTGTTTCGAGCCCCTGTTTCGCCCAGCTATAGTCATGTAGCAAGTATAGTCCATGACGTGAGTTGACGAGGACGGGAATGCCGGCACAGCGAAGCATTGTCATCGGCGGTGGCGCGTTCGCAGGGCTGGCGCTGGCGCTGGCGCTGCGTCAGGGCCTTGGCGCCGATATCGGCGTCATCGTCGCCGATCCGGCGCTGGCGATGCGGCCGAGCCGCGATCCCCGCGCGACTGCGATTGTCGCCGCCTGCCGACGGCTGTTCGAGGCCATCGGCGTATGGGAGCAGGTCGCGGCCGGCGCGCAGCCGATCCTGGACATGGTCGTCACCGATTCGAAGCTGGAGGACGCCACCCGTCCGGTGTTCCTGACCTTTGCCGGCGATGTCGAGCCCGGCGAGCCGTTCGCGCACATGGTCGAAAATCGCCATCTGATCGATGTGCTGGCGGCGCGCGCGGAAGCGGCGGGCGTCGAGCTTCGCGCCACCGCGGTTGCGGATTTTGCCTCGCGCCCCGACGGCGTCGATGTGACGCTGGCCGACGGCAGCACCATCGAGGCGAGCCTTTTGGTAGCGGCCGACGGCGCGCGCTCGAAACTGCGCGAGCGCGCCGGCATCGCCACCCATGGCTGGGAATACGACCAGTCCGGCATCGTCGTCACCGTCGGCCATGAGCGCGACCATCATGGCCGCGCCGAAGAACATTTTCTGCCCGCGGGGCCGTTTGCGATCCTGCCTTTGACCGGAAACCGTTCGTCGCTGGTCTGGACCGAGAAGCGCAGCGCAGCCGCGCGCATTGTCGCATTGAGCGAAGAGGATTTTCACGCCGAACTCGAGCAGCGCTTTGGCCTGCATCTCGGCGAGATCAAGGCGCTCGACAAGCCGCGCGCGTTCCCGCTGCATTATTTCGTGGCGCGTTCGTTCATCAGTGAACGGCTGGCGCTGGTCGGCGACGCCGCGCATGTGATTCACCCGATCGCCGGCCAGGGGCTGAATATGGGCCTGAAGGACGTCGCCGCGTTGGCTGAAGTGGTCGTCGATGCCGCGCGGCTCGGTATGGATCTGGGCCAAGCCGACGTGCTCGAGCGCTATCAGCGCTGGCGGCGGTTCGACACCATGGCGATGGGGTTTGCCACCAATTCGCTCAATCTTCTGTTCTCCAACGAATCGAGGTTGCTGCGCGCCGCGCGTGACATCGGGCTCGGGCTGGTCGACCGCACGCCGCCCCTGAAAAGCCTGTTCATCCGCCAGGCGGCCGGGCTGGCCGGCGAAGTGCCGCGGTTGTTGAAGGGCGAGGCGCTGTAAGAATTCCAATTTTCTCGTCATGCCCGGGCTTGTCCCGGCCATCCACGTCTTGCTTTTCTTCGTTGAAAGACGTGGATGGCCGGGACAAGCCCGGCCATGACGAATGTTCGGGAAGCGACTTACTGAATCTTCCCCGTGTCGCCGCCGAGGATGAACGCCGCGACCGCCTCGATCAGGTCCGGATCCAGCGCGCGTTCCGGCTGATTGTAGGCGGCGAGATCGTCGCCATCGTCCACGACATCGACCAGCACATGGTTCATGTCATCGAGCCACAGCGTCTTCGCCGTTGGCGCCGCCGCGGTCAGCGCGATGAAATCCAGTCGCGCCAGCTGCCGGTCGCGGCCGCCGGCGATGATCAGCGTCGGCGCTTCGACCAGTTTCAGGGGCGCGATCGGGTCTTCCGTGAAGGCCGATGCGATGCCGGGCTGCATCGCCGGCGGGATCGAGAGCCCCTGTGGCGGCGGGTCGACGATCTGGCCGGCCATGATGTCGTCGATCGCCTTGGCGATCGGCGTGAACGTTTCCGCGGGCAATTTCTTCTCGAGCTGCGCCTTGAGCAGGTCGCCCTGCCGCCGCGCCGCGGTGGCCAGCAGCACCAGCCGATCGACCGGAACGCGCCGCGCGGTCAGGATCGCGACCAGGCCGCCTTCGCTGTGCCCGACCAGGATCACCTTCGAGAATTTGCCGCGCAGATAATCCACCAGCGCGGCCGCATCGTCGACATAGTCCTTGAAGCGGAAATCCTCCGGCCGGCCGAATTCCGGCTTCCATCCGCCGGCGCCGCGCTTGTCGTAGCGCAGCGTCGCGATCTTGCGCGCGGCAAGTTGCTCGGCGAGCTTCTTCAAGGTCGCGGGTTTGATCTGCGGTCCGTTGCCGTCACGGTCGGTGGTACCGCTACCCGCGATCAGGAGTGCGACCGGCGGGCGCTCGACGTCGGGCGGGACCCTCAGCACCGCGTCGATGGCGCCGACGTGGATCTGGCTCTCCTCGGCGGAGGCATTCGCGGCCACAGCCAACAGGCCGACTATGGCGAGTGCGCGAAGGATCGTGCGAGCGCGCATGCCTCTCACTCGATCTTCCGCGCTTCTTCCGGCAGCATGATCGGGATGCCGTCGCGGATCGGATAGGCGAGCTTGGCGGAACGCGAAATCAGCTCCTGCCGCGCCGCGTCGAATTCGAGCGGACCCTTGGTCAGCGGACAGACCAGGATCTCCAGCAATTTCGGGTCGACGGTGCCTTCGAGGCGTTCGGGCGGGGAACTCATGCTGTTGTCTCCGGCGTGTAGCGGGCTCTCCTAGCATATCCGATCCAGACCGGTAGCGGCGCGGCTAGTTTTGCAGGGCGATCCGGATCAGTTCATCGAGTACCGCCTGCTGTCTTGCTTTCGGCAACGGTCTATCCGACTGCGCAAAGCCGACAAATGCCCAATAGAGAATTTGCGCCCGGGCGCGGGCCACGTCCGGCGCAAGCCCGGCGTCCCGGAGCAGTTTCTCCACATAGCTCAAGCGCCGCCGATCGATGGCCTGGACCGCGGCTCTCGCTCCGGGATCGACGGTTGCCCAGGTCCGCACCGCGTTCTCCAGCGAGAGCCTGCCGCCGAACGCCTGCCGCAGCAATATCGGGATCGCGTCGTCGTGGCCCGTGGCGGCCTCCAGATTGGCGATGATCCGTTCGGCGGCGACCTCGCGCCAGTGCTTCAGGATCGCGGCGTGGAACGCGCCGATATCGGCGAAATGCCAGTAAAAACTGCCGCGCGACACCCCCATCGCCTTGGCCAGCGGCTCGGCCTTCAGCGCGGTAAAGCCGCTTCTCGCCAGCGCTTTGAGGCCCTGGTCGAGCCAATCCCTGGCGGAAAGTTGATCGGTCATGGCGGTCCTTGCGACATCTCACCATACACCAGTGTATTGACAGGCGCCACCGTGGCCTCTAGACACCATACAGTGCTGTATGGAGGCCGACGCGATGCGCGATGTATTGCTGCAATGCTCAGGCGTGGCCGCGATTATTGTGGCCCTGATCCATGGCGTACTCGGCGAAACCAGGGTGTTTCCGCGCGTTACCACCCGGCCCGAGCGCCTGCTGACGCTGGTCCGGCTGGTTTGGCAGGCCGGCACGGTAGCCTGGATCGGTGCCGGCGTGCTGCTGTTCGCAGCCCCCTGGATGGGTTCGGAGCTGGCGCGGCACTGGATCGTCGTGACGCTGTCATGTGTGTTCGCCTTCGGCGCGCTGGCCAATGCGTTCGCCACCCGCGGCCGCCACTTCGGCTGGATGGCGCTCAGCGCAGTGATCGCGCTGGCGGTCGCCGGGTATTAGGATTGCGTCATCAGACTCACGGCCGCCTGCTGTCGCGCGCCCTGATCCAGGCATCGACCGCCGGCAGTGCGCGCGCCTTGAGATCGGCGGAAATCGCGATCGTTTCCAGCGCACGCGCCGTCGTCACCCGGCCGCCGGAGGTCGCCTGCGCGGGGGCGAAATGCGCGAGTTCGGCGGCATGCTCGTCATCGCTGAAATTGGTCATGAAGCCGGCGACGAAGAGGTCGCGGAACTGAGGTCCGAGCTTGGTCGACAGCGCATCGAAGTTCGACTTGACGAAATCCCAGGCCAGGTCCGGCTGCTCGCCGGTCGAGGCGACGGTGTTGATGATGTTGCCGATGATGGTGTTCGGCATTTCATCGGTCAGGGTCAGCGCCAGCGTGGCCTTGGCAAGTTCCGGGTCGCGGGCGGAAGCGGCGGCGTAATAGTAGCGCAGGCGCTCGTTGGTTGCCGTGCTGTTGCGCGCCATCGCCAGCAGCATGTCGTAGCTTTCGCGATTCGCTCCGAGGCCGACGAGCTGGGTGACGGCATCGCGCAGCGTGCCCGGCAGCGATGACGGGTTCTGCCGGAAGCCGTCGAACCGCCGTTTGGCCTCGGTAAGGACATCGGGGTCGCCGAATTCGCCGAGCGCCCAGATCAGGCTGGAGCGCAGCAGGGTATCGTCATCGTCACCCGAGCCGCTGCCGTCCCAGCCGAGCCGGTCGAGCAGCGGCCGCAGCCTTGCGCGCGCATAGGCCTGCAGCGCCGGACGCTCAGTGCGGCCGAGCGCGAGATGATCGAGCCGGGTCAGGCTGCCGATCGCCTGGTCCCACACGGCGCGCTGGTCGTCGAGGCTGATCGCATCGACCAGCGCCAGGTAGGACGCGGGCTCGGCGCGGCCGGCCTGCACCAGCGCCCAGCCGTCGGCGAGAAAATTGAGCCGGTCTTCCGGCGTCAGCAGCGCCAGCGACCTTGTCAGTGCCCCGCGGCTCACGGGGCCGTACTCGACCCGATAATAGCCGATGTCGCCGAGATTGACCTTGATGGCCTCGCCGCAGGTTCCGGCTGCGATCTCGGCGGTGCCATCGAGCAGCAGGACATCGGGCGGCCGCGTGGAGCCGAGCGGTCCGACCGCGACCGGAATTTGCCAGTGCCGCGGCGGCAAGCGAGATGCGGCATTGCCGGGCGCGATCACAAATCGATCCTGCCGCAGCGTCATGCGCTGGTCGTCGCCGCTGCAGCTGGTCTCGACGGAGATCAGCGGCACGCCGTCCTGCTCGGTGAAGGAGGCGGCGATGCCGCTTACCTTCTTGCCGGCCGCGTCTTCCAGCGCCTGCCAGAGATCGGCGGTGGTGGTGTTGCCATAGGCGTGCGCGGCCATGTAGCGGCGGATGCCGTCGCGGAACGCGTCTTCGCCAAGATAGTTTTCCAGCATCCGGATCAA
The DNA here is from genome assembly GCF_035484855.1 of Bradyrhizobium sp. Taxonomy (GTDB): domain Bacteria; phylum Pseudomonadota; class Alphaproteobacteria; order Rhizobiales; family Xanthobacteraceae; genus Bradyrhizobium. Next base: position 7,001 of record NZ_DATHOP010000175.1, on the reverse strand, counting down.
CGCCTGACCCTTGTTGTAGGTGATGCCGTCGAAGGCGGTCATCGCCTCGCTCTGGTCGGCGACCGGCTGCTGCACCGGATGCGAGGTGCGCCGCGCATCCAGCGTCATCGCATATTGTTTTTGCGCGTAGCCGTTCAGCCAGGTCTTCCATTGCGGATAGAAATGCGAAGCCGCCTTCTCCTGCATCCAGCTGGCAAAACCCTCGTTGAGCCAGAGGTTGTCCCACCAGCCCATGGTGACGAGATCGCCGAACCATTGGTGCGCCATCTCATGCGCCAGCACGCTGAAAATGGGTCGCCGCGCGGTATCGGGCGTGGTGGCGGGATCGAACAACAGCCGGCTTTCGAAGAAGGTGATGCCGCCCCAGTTTTCCATGGCGCCGCCGAAGCCGCCGGGCACCGCGATCAGGTCGAGCTTGGGCAGCGGGTATTTCACCCCGAAATAATCATTGTACCAGGAGAGCAGCTTGACGGCGTTGTCGAGTGCAAACCGCCCCTGCCCGCTCTTGCCCGCGGTCGTGACCACGCCGACCGTCACGCCGTCCACCTCCGCCGTGATGCGCTCGAGTTCGCCCGCGGTGAGCACGAACAGGTAGCTCGACATTTTCGGCGTCGGCGCGAAGGAAACCCGCTTCAGGTCCGGCGCGACCGGCTCCTCATGCGCGACCGGCATGTTGCCGACCGCGAGGAAATTTTGCGGCACGGTCACATCAAGCGCAAAGGTCGCCTTGAACGCGGGCTCGTCCCAGCACGGAAAGATCCGCCGCGCATCGGCCGGCTCGAGCTTGCTGGAAATCAGGCGCTTGACGCCCCTGTCGGTCGGATAATCGACGCTGAACAGCCCGGTGCCGAACTTGTTGATCCGCGCCGTAAAGCCGATGTGCAGCCGATGCGGGCCGGTGCCGAGCGGTTGCGGAAACGCCAGCGTCGCGGTTTCGGCCGCGGCATCCAGCGTGACGTCGGCGCGCTGTGCCTCGTCGTCGACCGTCACTGATGCGAAGGTGGTGTTGACCGCATTGAGGACGAGCCTGGCGGTCGGCTCGCGCACCTCGATATCGATGGTCTCGACCCCGGGAAGCGCGAGAGTCCTGAGATCGGGCGTCAGCTCGATCGCATAATGGACGGGAATGATCGTCTTCGGCAGCTTGCCCGGCGCGGCATCGAAGGAAAACACGGGCTCGGCCGCAGCGCCGGAGATCGACAAGACCAGGGCGGCGGCTGCCGCCGCGAGGCCGACAGGTTTGCGAAAGGCGGACGCCATGGCGAGAGAATCCTTCGTCAACGCCATGACTTGACCTCGCTACTGCAGCCCCGTATCGCCGCTGGTGCGCTTCTTGGCGAGATCCATCTCGGTGACCGCGATCAGGATTTCCGCGCGGGTCTTGAGGTCGGGCGCCTCCAGCATCGCCTGCTTTTCCGGCGGCCCGTAGGGCGACATCATGGCCAGCGCGTTGACCAGCGCCTCGTTCGGCGCGCTTTCGACGCCTTCCCAGTCCACCTTGAGATTGTTGGCCTTGAGGAAATCCGTCAGCACCGCGAGCAGCGCCTCGCGGTCGACGGCTTCCTCGCCCTTGCGCGCAGTGAAATCGTCGAGATACGGGAAATAATCCACCTTGCACTGCCGGTACGCCGTCAGCACGGTCATCTCCTCGAGCACCTTGAAGCGCGCGATGCCGGTGAGTTCGAGGATGTAGCGGCCGTCGCCGGACTCGGCGAGCTGGGTAATGCGTCCGACGCAGCCGACCCGAAACAGCGCCGGCTTTGTTTCGCTCCGGCTATGGGTCACATCGGGCTGGATCATCCCGATCAGCCGGTGACCGTCGCGAAAGCAATCATCCACCATCGCCAGGTAGCGCGGCTCGAAGATGTTGAGCGGCATCTGGCCGCGCGGCAGCAGCAGCGCACCGGGCAAGGGAAATACCGGGATCACCTCGGGGAGGTCGCCGGGCCCGCGATATTCGGCATTGATCGGCATCGGCGCCCCGCGGTGCTGATTGCGCGCGCTTAAGAGAACAGTATGGTCGACAGCTTCTTGCGGCCTTCGACGGTGGCCTCGTCGGTCGGTCCCCACGCCTCGAAGAACTGCACCAGCTGCTTGCGCGCGCCGTCCTCGTTCCATTTGCGGTCGCGCTTGACGATTTCGAGCAGCTGCTGCGTTGCCTCGGTGCGCTTGCCCGCGGCATTGAGCGCGGTCGCAAGGTCAAATCGCGCCTGATGATCGAGCGGGTTTGCGGCGACCTTCTGTTCCAGCTCGGTGACGGGTCCGACCGCCTGGGCCTGCTCGGCGAGATCGATGGAGGCCTGCACCGCCTTGACGGCGGCGTCACTGCGTTTCGATTCCGGCACCATGGCCAGCGTCTGCTTGGCCTGCTCGATGGCCCCGGTCGCCACGTAGCATTTGGCGAGCCCCGCGAGCGCCGCGATGTTGGTGGCGTCGGCCGCCAGCACTTCGGCATAGATTTGCGCTGCCGTGGCGGCATCGCCCTCGGCGAGCACGGCTTCGGCCTCTTTGAGGATCTCCGCGATATTGGGCTCGCCGGGCATGCCCGCGGTCAGCTTGTTGATGAACGCGGTGACCTGGCTCTCCGGCACCGCGCCCATGAAACCGTCGGCAGGCTGGCCGTTGACGAACGCAATGACCGCCGGGATCGACTGGATTCCCATCTGGCCGGGGATCGACGGATGATCGTCGATGTTCATCTTGACCAGCTTGACCTTGCCCTTGGCGGCGCGGACCGCCTTTTCCAGGATCGGCGTCAGCTGCTTGCAGGGACCGCACCAGGGCGCCCAGAAGTCGATCAGCACCGGCTGGCGCTTCGATTCCTCGATCACGTCCTTGACGAAGGTCTGGGTGGTGGTTTCCTTGATCAGATCGGGCGCCGGTGCGCTGCCTTGCTCTACGATGGTCACGGGAATCCTCGCCTGATGTCTTGAAGGGTGGGGCTGTTTAGCACGGCCTTTGGCCGCGGTTCAGAAGTTCTCCTCCCCCAGATGGCGGTTTGGCCGGAAATTTCAATCGCTTCCGTTGGGCGGCGAAGCCTCGCTGACGGCCGGACGGGCGCTGCGGGGCTGGTTCGGCAAATGGCTCGAATCGCTGCGTGAGACGTTGGACCCTCGATCCGCCGGGTTGCCGCCGGAGAGGGCGAAAACCACGGTTTAGCCGCCCCAATCCCGGTTTTAGGGCCGATTCGGCGCCGGGCCCGGCCCGCGCGTCGGCTGTTGCATTCACGGGCGGCATTTGGCATAGCTCTGCCCCTGACGGCGCGCGATCGCCGCCTAGAGGATGCGGGTGTAGCTCAGTGGTAGAGCACGACCTTGCCAAGGTCGGGGTCGAGGGTTCGAGCCCCTTCGCCCGCTCCAAGATTTTCCGAGAAGTGGCAGAGTTGGACGAAGGTCCGCTGCGTCAGCGGGCTTTTTGTTTTGCCTCGGTGTGCGTCGGTCACCGCCTTCACCGGAGCCGCGCGATCTCGCGTTCCGGATCGAGATGTTTTGGCCTCCAGCCGAGTTCGCGCCGCGCCTTGGCGCCGCTCAGTTGTTGGTCGAGCCCAAAACCCCTGGCCCATTCGCCGAGTTCGGCCGCGATCGCGTCAGGGGAGACGATCTGCGGTTCCTGATGCCGCGTGCCGAAACGTTTTGCGAAGGCGCGTGCGATTCGGCCGACGGAAAACCCGTCGATGGCCGCACCGATATAGCTCGACCGCGCCGGCGCGCGCTCGAGCGCCAGCACGTAGAGATTCGCGAGATCGTCGGCGTGCACCAGCGGCCAGCGGATCGCCTCGCTTTCCACCACCCGGATCGCGTCGCGTTCGATGGCCTCGCGGGCGAAGCGGCGGAACACGCCACCGTCTGCCGTGTAGACCATGGCCGGATGGATCACGATGCCATCGACCTCAGGCGATGTCAGTATTCGCGCCAGATGCGGGGCCATCCATGCGAAGGCACCGAGCGGGCGAAACGGCGTGTCCTCCGTCGCAACCTCATCGCCGGTCGCGCCGAACAGCCAGCAGCCGCCAGTATAGATGAAGCGCGGCTTTTTCGGCTGCGCGGCAAGCCGGGGCAGCAGCCCGTCGAGCAGGCGGGCATCGATCGCGCCCATCTCGGTCGCGAAATCGCAGGCCGCATGAATGACCGCGTCGATCGGCGGAAGCCTCGCGATCCAGCGCGCGGGCGCGGCGATGTCGCCTTCGACCGGCGTCGCGCCGCAGCCGCGGAGTTTCGCGGCTGACACGTCGGACCGCGCCAGCGCCCAGACCTCGTGCCCACGTTTATCGAGCTCGCGCACGATGGGCGAGCCGATCGAGCCAGTTCCGCCCAGCACGAAAATGCGCACAGGCCCCTCCTTACCGAGCGTGCTCGGACTGCCCGCGCTATAGGCAAGGCAATATGACGCGTATGCAGCGCACGATACCGCAGCGCAGCGCGAGCGCAAAAATCGTCTCGAATGAAAACGATCTAAAGAAATTTCTTCTCTATTCGTTTTCGCCGGATCGAGCGGAGCGGCACGCGCTTCTCTCACGCAAAGGATGTGATAGCATCCTGCCGTCTGTTCCACTTCACATCAGACCAAACACGTCTCTCGAAGGCGCTGAAAATAAATAAACACGCGCAGCCGCTCGGCTGCATAGGGAGTGACGCGATGAAATCGGCTTTCAATCGATCTATTCTTGCGCTCGCAGCAATCGCCGTTGTCGCCGGGGCCGGCCAGGCCAACGCACAGCAAACCAACCCGCCGGCAGGCGGTCTCCACAGCTACCAGTCCGGCACCAAGGAGTTCTGGACCCATCCACCGGACGACTGGTTCCTCGGCGACGAGACCGAGGCCCAGAAGGGTCTTGCACCGCCATCCGGCCCGCCGACCGGCGCGTCGGAAGCCGAACTCGCCGCATTGATCAAGAAGATCAAGCTGCCGCCGGGCTTCAAGATCGAAGTCTATGCGCCGGGCGTGCTGGCGGCGCGGCAGATGGCCTGGGGCGACAAGGGCACCCTGTTCGTCGGCTCCTTCGGCCTCGGCAACGTCTACGCCATCACCGACAATAATGGGAAGAAAGAGGTCAAGACCATCCTCAAGGGGCTGAACATGCCCACGGGGCTCGCCTTCAAGGACGGCGCGCTCTACGTCATCGCGGTCAACCAGCTGATCCGGTATGACAACGCCGAGGCCAATCTCGGCAATCTCGGTTCCGGCAAGGTGGTCTATGACGACATGCCGTCCTACGCGGCGCATGGCTGGAAGTATCTCGCGGCCGACAAGGACGGCTGGTTCTACATTCCGTTCGGACCTCCCTTCAACATCGGGATTCCGCCGACCAGCGTATCGCAGATCCGCCGCGTCGATCCCAAGACCGGCAACGCCGAAATCGTGGCGCTCGGCGTCCGCAACAGCGTCGGCGGCGACGTCGATCCGCGCAGCGGCAAATACTGGTTCACGGAAAATGCACGCGACTGGATCAGCGACGATCTGCCGAGCGACAAGCTCAACATGATCTCGAAGATGGGCGAGCATTTCGGCTATCCCTACTGCCACCAGGGCAACCTGCCGGACAAGAAGTTCGCGATGGGTCACAATTGTTCGGAGTTCACCCCGCCGGTGCTCAATCTCGGCGCGCATGTGGCACCGCTCGGCATGAAGTTCTACACCGGCAACCAGTTCCCGGCCGATTACAAGAACAGCATCCTGATCGCCGAACACGGCTCATGGAACCGGCATAAATATCAGGGCGGCCAGATCGTGCGCGTGATCGTCGGCCCCGACGGCAAGAATCCGAAGTCGGAAGTGTTCGCTTCCGGCTGGATCGAAGGCGACCGGGGCTATCTCGGCCGGCCGGACGACATCATCCTCGACAAGGATGGTTCGATCCTCGTCGCCGACGACTGGGCGGGTGCGATCTATCGCATCAGCTACAAGAAATAGGATTTGACCTGTCACGGGCTGCGGCCACTCGGGAACGGGTGGCCGCAGCTTTGCGTTTGTGGTTGGTAAGCCAACCCAACCACAGTCGTCATGCCCGGACTTGATCCGGGCATCCATCGAAATAAAAACATCTCGCGAACGAGATGGATTGCCGGGTCAAGCCCGGCAATGACGAAGGAAGAGGGATGATGATGCGGGTCGCTTTCGTCGGGATACTGTCCCTCGCAATGATCTTCGGATCATTTGCCCACGCCGCCGACAATGCCGCCGCAAAGGAAAAGGCGGAACTCTGCGCGGGCTGTCACGGCGACAGCGGCATTTCGCAGACCGAGAACACGCCCTCGCTGGCGGGCCAGCCCGACCAGTTCCTGCAGTGGCAGCTGGTGTTCTTCCGCGGCGGTTCGCGCAAGAGCGACCAGATGCAGCCGGTTGCGGAAACGATCAGCAACGACGATATCCGCACCCTCGGCGCCTATTTCGCCGCGCTGACGCCGCCGAAGGCGGCGCCCGACGACAATCCCGATCTGTCGAAGAAGGGCGCGCAGGCCGCGGTGGGGCGGCGCTGCGCGTCATGTCACACCGATAGCTTCGCCGGCACCCAGGCGGTGGCGCGGCTGGCCGGCCAGCGCGAGGAATATCTGGTGAAAGCGCTGCACGACTACAAATCCGGTGTCCGCTCCGGCGGCGCCGGCGCGGCCATGACCGACGTCGCCTATCCCCTCAGCGATGAGGAAATCGAAGCGCTCGCGCACTATCTCGCGCATTTGTGAAGTCTTCGGAAGCGCTGGAGCTCTTACCCTCCCCTGGAGGGGGAGGGTCGACGCGAATGAAATGAGCGGCGGGGTGGGGTGACAGTCTCTCCCCTTGAACAGTGCCCGAGTTGATAGACCGTCACCCCACCCCGTCTCGCATCTTGCTTCGCGCGATGCGAGCCGACCCTCCCCCTCCAGGGCAGGGCTATCGCATATGGCTGAGAGCAGCCATGAGGAAGGCGTTATCCCATCCGGCGCGTTTGATTTTTCGCCGCAGGGAGGCTCGATCTGGGTGAGTTCGCAGGATGTTGAGGGCGAGCCTGCGCATGGTGGCGAGGT
>NZ_DATHOP010000174.1:0-3009 GCF_035484855.1 Bradyrhizobium sp. | reverse complement strand
GACCAATTCTTCGACAATCGTGACGACCGAGTGCGGCCCGTTCCACGGCGCCAATAATTTTAACGCTGCCGCGACAAACCCGATCGCGGCACCGTAAAGCAGCGCGCGCGTCGTATTCCACGGGGCAGCATCGGCTTCTCTGCGCATATCGCCGGAGGCTAGCGCGTTTTCGAGATCGGGCTCTAGTGCCCTGCCCCGGCGCCGGCTTGCGGCTGCGGCTTTTTCATCAGCAGCCCGAAGGCCGCCAGCACCAGGAACAGCACCGTCAGCACCAAGAACACGTCGGCATAGCTCAGCACGGAGGCCTGCAAGCGCACGATCGCCTGCAGTTTTGCCAGCGCCCGCATCTGCGCATCCGAGCCTTGAAAACGCGCCGCCATATTGGCGAGCATCTCGTTGGCCGAGATGTTCGCCGGGTTCACCGCTTCGTGCAGCCGCGTCAGATGCAGATCCATCCGGTCGTTGAACCAGGTATTGATGGCGGCAAGCCCGATGGCGCCGCCGAGATTTCGCATCAAGTTGAACAAGCCCGAGGCGTTCTTGACGCGCTCGGGCGGAAGCGTCCCAAGCGCGGTATTGGTCACCGGAATGATCGCGAACATCAGCCCGACGCCGCGGAATATTTGCGGCCACAGCAATTCCCAGAAATCCCAATCCGAAGTGACATAAGTCATCTGCCAGGTGCCGACCGCGAAGAACACGAAGCCCGCCACCAGGATAAAGCGCGGATCGAGTCTCTCGTTGAGCTGACCGGCGATCGGCGCGGTGAGGAACATCACCAGGCCGGAGACGAACATGGTCTCGCCGATCATCAGCGAGTCGTAGCCGCGCACTTGGGCCAGATACACCGGATAGAGATAGGTCAAGCCGTAAAGCCCGATGCCGAGCACGAAGGAAAACAGGCTGCCGACGGCGAAATTGCGATTGGCGAAAGCGCGCAGATCGACGATCGGCACCCGCGCCGTCAGCACGCGGGCGAAGAAGACAATGGCCGACAACGCTGAAACGATGGCGACGGCGAAAATCGTGTCGTCGTCGAACCATTCGTAACGCGGCCCCTCTTCGAGCACATATTCGAGCGCGCCGAGAAAACCGGCCATGCTGAGCAGACCGTACCAGTCGAAATTCTTCAGCAGCGCGAAATCCGGCTTGTCGAAATCGACCAGCAGATAGGTCGCGATGGTGACGACAATGCCGGGCGGGACGTTGATGAAAAACAGCCAGTGCCACGAATAAGCATCGGTCAGATAGCCGCCGACGGTCGGGCCGATAGTCGGCGCCAATGTCGCGATCAACCCGACCACCGGGGCCACGAACTTTTGCCGCGGGCCTTGGAAGATCAAATAAGCCGTGGCGAATACCGTCGGCACCATGCCGCCGCCGATAAAACCTTGCACCGCGCGCCACACGATCATGCTGTCGATCGAGGTACTCGTGCCGCACATGACGCTGGCGATGGTAAAGCCGCCAGCCGAGATCGTGAACAGGATGCGGGTGCCGATGGCGCGGGACAAGAATCCCGACAACGGGATCGCGACGACTTCGGCGATCAGATAGGCAGTCTGCACCCAGGGAATCTCATCGGCTGATGCGGACAGGCCAGCCTGAATCTCGGAGAGCGACGCCGACACGATCTGGATGTCGAGAAACGCCATGAACATGCCGAAGCACATGGCGAGAAAGGCGAACAGCCGGCGCGGCGGGATCGGGTCAAGCGCCGCGCGCGGCTGTTGCTCGGCCTGGGACCTTGGCCGGGGAACTCTACGGGAAGGAAGCGTTGCGGAGATCGAGGTCACGGCATCTCCTCCGCGATCTATTGAGCATCGGACTGCAAGTTCGGAACGGCCTCGGCGGCATTGGCTGTCGAGGTCAGGCCGGCATCACGCGCCGCATCCTGCTTGATTGCATTTGGCTTGGTGTTGACACTGACCACGACCGACATGCCCGGCCGCAACATGCGCTGCGCCGTAACGCCAGCTGGCACTTCGATCCGCACCGGCAGCCGCTGCACGATCTTGGTGAAATTGCCGGTGGCATTGTCCGGCGGCAGCAGCGAGAACACGGAGCCGGAAGCCGGCGACAGCGACGCCACCCGCCCGGTAATGTCGTGATCCGGCAGCGCATCGACGCTGATCGAAACCGGCTGGCCGGGATGGATCCGGGCGAGTTGGGTTTCCTTGAAATTGGCGTCGACATAGACGTCGTTGAGCGGCACGAGGCTCGCGACGCGCTGTCCGGTTTGCACGTAGTCGCCGGTCTGGACCGCGCGATTGCTGAACACGCCGTCGACCGGAGCGCGGATGATGGTGAACGACAGATCGCGTTCGGCCTTCGCCAGCGCGGTCTGCAATTCATCGAACGTGCGCGAGGCTTCTTGTTGCTGCGCCTTGAGCACGTCGAGATTGGCCTCTGCCGCCTCGATCATCGCCTGCGCGCTCTGGATCGCGGCGGCAGCCTGATCACGGCTCGCAACCGCCTGTTCGAGCGTCTGCTGGCTAGCGAATTTCTGCGCCGCCAGAGCCTGCTGCCGGTCGAACTCAAGCTGCGTCTTTTTGGCTTCGGCCTGCGCCGAAAGCATCTGCGCTTTGGTCTGGTCGACATTGGCCTGCTGCGCCACGACCTGGCGGCCGATGCGATCGACAGTGGCCTGTTGGGTCGCAGCCTTTTCCCGCGCCGCATCCACCGCGAGCTGATAATCGCCATTGTCGATGGTGGCGATCACGTCGCCCGCATGCACCGTCGCATTGTCGTTGACCGGAATGCTTGCAACATAGCCGGAGATTTTCGAAGCAAGGGTCGTGTTGTGGGCGCCGACATAGGCGTCGTCGGTCGAGACCATGTAACGGCCGGAAATCCACCAATGCGCGCCCACTCCGCCGGCGACCATGATCGCAATGGCCGCGGCCGTTGCGATCAGCGTACGGCGATCGAAGGCCGGCCACCGCGACACCCGGCGCGGTGCCGGCTTGATGTCGTCGTCATTGTCTTCGGTGCTCAACGGCTGAACGT
>NZ_DATHOP010000173.1:0-26473 GCF_035484855.1 Bradyrhizobium sp. | reverse complement strand
TTGACCATCGTCGATGCGTTGGTGGTGAGGAGGAAGTAGGGCGCATTCACTTTACCCTCTCCCCTTGTCGCGGGAGAGGGTACGCCTGAGCAAGCGTCTACCGCCCCCTGAAATTCGCGACCCTGCGCTCGGCAGTAGCCTTGACGCCTTCCTTGAAATCCTCGGTGGCGCGTAGCTTGTTTTGCTCGACCAGTTCATGGTTGGTGGCGGCGAGCACGCGGTCGGCGAGGCCGGCGCGCATGGTGGCGCGGGTGGCGATCAGGCCGAGCGGCGAACATTCGGCGATTTCTGCGGCGAGCTTCATGGCCTCAGCGCGAACCTGATCCTGCGGCACGCAGGCGTTGGCAAGGCCCATCCGGGTGGCGTCCTCGCCGGTGACGCGGCGGCTGGTGTAGAAAATCAATTCCGCGTTGTTCTTGCCTACCAGTTCCGGCAACGTCGCCGTGAGCCCGAAGCCGGGATGAAAGCCGAGCTTGGTGAAATTGGCGGCGAACCGCGCCTCGGGGCAGGTGATGCGGAAATCCGCCGATACCGCCAAGCCCAGCCCGCCGCCGATGGCAGCACCGTGGACGGCGGCGACGATCGGCTTCTTGTTGCGGAAGATGCGTACCGCCTGGACATAGAGATGGTTGATCGGAAGGTTCGACGCCGGATCGATCTTGGCGCGCTCTTCGGCTTGCTGCCGCGCCGGATCGCCGAAATTGGCGCCGGCGCAGAACGCCTTGCCTTGCGCCGCCAGCACCGAGGCGCGGATTTCGATGTCGCGGTCGAATTCCTCCAGCGCGTCCGCGATCTGGTTGATCAGGGAGACGTCGAAGAAGTTCAATGGGGGTTTTCGGATCTCGATGAGGCCGACGTGACCGTGCTTCTCGATGCCGATGTCCGTGTACTTGCTCATGGCTGGTCCTCGATTGAGATGAATTAACGCAAGCCCGCGCGCCTAGCGCAAACCGAGCCCGCGCGCGATGATGCCGCGCAGCACCTCGGTGGTGCCGCCCTGAATGGTGAGTTTTGGTGCGACCTTCATCGCATAGGGCAGCACCGTGTCGAGAATTTCGTGGTTGGAGGCGTCCGGCTCGACGAAGGCGGCGAGATCGCGCACCCGCTGCGGCAACGCCTGTTCCCAGATGGTGCCGATGTCTTTGACGATGGAAGCTTCCACCACCGGCTCCTTGCCGGCGTGCAGCATGCCCGCGACCGACACCGACATCCGCCGCATGGTGTGAAGCTGCGCCACCAGGCGGCCGATGCCTTCGGCGCCGCGGGTGTCGGGTTCATTGCCCAGCGCGCGCACCAGTTCGGTCAACACGTAATAGGTTTCCAGAAAACGCTCCGGTCCTGAGCGCTCATAGGCGAGCTCGGAGGTCGCCTGTTTCCAAGCGCCGTCGATTTCGCCGAGCGCATGATCCTCGGGCACAAAGGCGTCGGTGAACACGACCTCGTTGAACTCGGATTTGCCGGTCAATTGCCCGATCGGGTTGACCTTGATGCCCGGCGTCTTCATGTCGACCAGAAACTGCGTCAGCCCGTGGCGGCGGTTTTCCTTGGTCGGCGGCGAGGTGTGTTTTTCGATCGGCATGAGCGAGCCCAATTCCGGCTCCGACCTGTTCGCCGCCAAGACCAAGGCGACCAGGACCGACGGCGGTTTCCTGATCAACGGCACCAAGATCTGGACCTCGTCGGCACAAGTCGCCAACTACATGCTCGGCATCTTCCGCACCTCGCCGTCGACCAAGGAAAACCGTCGCCACGGGCTGACGCAATTCCTGGTCGACATGAAGACGCCCGGCATCAAGGTCAATCCGATCGGGCAGTTGACCGGCAAGGCCGAGTTCAACGAGGTGGTGTTCACCGACGCTTTCGTACCGGAGGATCACGCGCTCGGCGAGATCGACGGCGCCTGGAAGCAGGCCACATCGGAACTCGCCTATGAGCGCTCGGGCCCGGAGCGCTTCCTCGAAACCTATTACGTGCTGACCGAACTGGTGCGCGCGCTCGGCAACGAGCCCGACACCCGCGGCGCCGAAGGCGTCGGCCGGCTGGTGGCGCAGCTGCACACCATGCGGCGCATGTCGGTGTCGGTTGCAGGCATGCTGCATGCCGGCAAGGAGCCGGTGGTGGAAGCCTCCATCGTCAAGGACATCGGCACCATCTGGGAGCAGGCCCTGCCGCAGCGGGTGCGCGATCTCGCCGCCTTCGTCGAGCCGGACGCCTCCAACCACGAAATCCTCGACAACGTGTTGCCCTACGCGATGAAGGTCGCGCCAAAACTCACCATCCAGGGCGGTACCACGGAAGTGCTGCGCGGCATCATCGCGCGCGGGCTTGGCCTGCGCTAATTCTTCTCAACCGAGGACCGTCATGAGCAAATATACAGATATCGGCGTCGAGACCCACGGCCATGTCGGCCTGATCGAAATCCGCAAACCCCCGCTGAATTTCTTCGACGTCTCGCTGATCAACCAGATCGCGGACGCGCTGGAGGAATTCGATTCCGACATCGAGATCAGAGCCTCGGTGCTGGCCGCGCAAGGCAAGGCGTTCTGCGCCGGTGCCAATTTCGGCGATCCGGCGCGGCAGGCAGCCGAGGAGCGCGCCAAGGTCGATCCGGCGTCGAACCTGCCGATCAACCACCTCTATGTCCAGGCCGTTCGCATCTTCCGCAACAAGAAGCCGATCGTCGCCGCCGTCCATGGCGCGGCCATCGGCGGCGGGCTGGGGCTTGCGGTATCGGCGGATTTCCGCATCACCTGCCCCGAAGCGCGCTTCGCCGCCAACTTTACGAAACTCGGCTTTCACCCCGGCTTCGGGCTGACGGCGACATTGCCGGAGCTGGTCGGCAAGAACAACGCCGAGCTGATTTTCTACACCAGCCGCCGCGTCACCGGCGAGGAGGCCTATCGGATGGGGCTTGCGAACGCCTGCGTGCCGCAGGACCAGGTCCGCAGCGAGGCGATGAAGCTTGCCAATGAAATCGCCGAATGCTCTCCGCTCGGCCTGATCGCAACCCGCGCCACCATGCGCGCCGGCCTCGCCGACCGCGTGCTGGCGGCGACCAACCACGAGCTGGTCGAGCAGAACAAGCTGCGCGTCACGGAAGATTTCAAGGAAGGCGTCAAGGCCACCGCCGAACGCCGCGTCGCGAATTTCAGGGGACGGTGAACTACACCGTCATTCCGGGACACGCGTCTTCGCGTGGACCCGGAATCCCGAGATTGTCGGCGCGAGATTCCCCGATGCGCAATTGCGCATCTGAGGTTCGCGCTTTGCGCGTCCCGGAATGACCATGATAAAATCTTCGTCGTCCCGGCGAAGGCCGGGACCCATACGCCGCGGCCCGCGTAAGGGGCACCCGGGTAGACGGCTTTCTTCACTACGAACATTTGTGGTTATGGGGTCCCGACCTTCGCCGGGACGACAATTTACGTCTTCCTCACCACCAGCGCATCGACAACCGTCACGCCCTGCCCTTGCGGATGCACCAGCACGGGATTGATTTCGATCTCCGCAATCTGCTCGCGATAGACCGCCGCCAGCACCGACACCTGCGCGATCAATTGCGACAGCGCCGCGACATCCGCTTTCGCCGCGCCGCGAAACCCGTTCAAGAGCGGCGCGGCCTTGAGCTCCGCTAGCATCGCGCTCGCCTCCTCCGCACTCACCGGCGCGGGGCGATAGATCACGTCGCGGAACAGTTCGGTAGTGATGCCGCCGAGGCCGACCATGACCATCGGGCCGAAGGTCGCGTCCTGCAGCGTGCCGATGATGATCTCGACGCCCTTTCTGGCCATCGGGCCGACCAGCACGCCCTGGATCGCCGCATTCGGCCGGTGCTTGCGGGCGTTGTCCAACAGCGCCTCATAGGCCAAAAACACCTCGCCCTTGGTCGCGATGTTAACGCGGACGCCGCCGACTTCGCTCTTGTGCGGAATGTCGGGCGACTGGATCTTCATGACAAGGGGAAGACCAACACGGGCGATCGCGGCATCCAGCCCGCCCTTCTCCGTCACCAGCACTTCGTCGGGCAAGGCAAGGCCCGCCTCGCGCAGCAGCGCCTTGCTGTCGGCTTCCGAAAGAACCGCGGATTTCAGATGCGCCGAGAGATCGCGCACCTCCAACGCAGCCACATCGACTGGCGGCGCCAGCTTGAACTTGGCGCGCTCGACCATCCGGCGCAGCGCCACGCCGGCATGGGTCAATCCCGACAGCACCACCACGCCGGATTTCGCCAATTCCCTGCGCGCAAAATCCGAGGGCAGCGTATACGAATAGAACACGATCGGCTTACGCTGCGCGTCGATCACCGGCTTCAACTGCGCCTCCTTGAACGGCATTCGCGTGTCGCTCGACAACGACTGCACCACCAAAATGGCGTCGACCTCGTCGGAAGCAGCGAGCAGATCGATGCTCCGTTGCAGGCCGCCGGAGTGCACACCCTGCGCGGTGACGTCGATCGGATTACGCGCCGAGCCATAGGACGGCAGCAGCTTCATGATCTCGGCCTGGATCGCTGCCGACAATTCCGGCACCTGCAGGCCCTGCAGCGACACCGTGTCGGCGCCCCAGATGCCGGCACCGCCGGACACCGTAAGCACCGCGACGCGGTCGCCCTTCGGCAACGGGTTACTGGCGAGCACCGCGGCGATGGCGACGGCCTCGTCGAGATCGTTGGAGATGATAAAGCCGTATTTGGCGAACGTCGCGTCATAAGCCGCCGACCAGCCGGCCATGCTCGCGGTATGGGAGGCGGCTGCGCGCTCGCCGGCGCCGGAACGGCCGACCTTGGTGACGATCACGGGCTTTCCAAGCTCCGCCGCGCGGCAGGCGGCGGCGACGAACTTGTCGACGTCGCGGACACCCTCGATGAACAGCAGGATCACGTCGGTGGAGGCGTCCTGCACCATGTAGTCGAAGAACTCGCCGGCGCCGAGATCGCTCTCGTTGCCGGCGCTGACGACATAGCTGATCGCAACCCCGAGCGCCTTGGCGCGATGCTTGATGGCAAAGCCGATGCCGCCGGACTGCGCGACAATGCCGATCCGTCGCCGGGTCGCGACCAGCGGAACATGGCCCGGCTTGACGTCGACGGTCGGACTGAAGGTCGCTGCGACCTTCTGCACCTCGCTCAGAAAACCTTCGGCGTTGGGGCCGGAAATCCGCATGCCGCTGCTTCTCGCCAGGCTCGCGATCTGCGCCTGCATCGCGGCGCTGTCGCCGCCCTCCTCGGCAAATCCCGACGAGATGATCACCGCGTTCTTGACGCCGGCGGTGACGCATTGTTCGAGCGCGCCGAGCACGGCCTTCGCCGGGATGATGACGACGGCGAGATCGATTGGCTGCCCGACATCTGATATCGACGGATAGCATTCCAGGCCATCGATATCGCCGTAGTTCGGATTGATCGGGTACAGCTTGCCCGGATACTGGTTCTTGCGCAGCATCGACAAGAGCCGCCCCGGGATTTTCTCCAGATCGCGCGATGCGCCGATCAGCGCGATGCTGGAAGGAGCGAAGAAAGAGTCGAGCGGATGCGGCATGCGGGATGGTCCTTTTTGTTGTTGGCGCACGATGTGTCGAATTGCAGCGCCGCGCTCAGTGTATCTTCGTCATCCCTGCGCAACGGCTTTGCCGTTGCCGCTGGAGGTGCGAGCCTCTTCGCGAGCCTCGAAGGATGACAGCCCGGAACCCCATCCTTCGAGGCTCGCCCTGCGGTGCAAGCGCACCGCAGGGCTCGCACCTCAGGATGACGGATCGAGCCAAAGTGACAAGTGCGCCACTCACGCCGCGAGCTTGAACGTCACGCCGCATAGATCGAATGAATCGTCCGACACGCCGCATCCTTTTGCCTTGGCGACATTAAGCACCTTGGCGACGTTGCCGACCTTGAAGGTCAATCCGCTCATGATCTCGGCTTCGCCCTTGACGAAGCGGAAGGCGGCATTGGGCAGCTTCAGCTCGGGCTCGCCATTGGCGCCCTTGCTGACGGGAATTTCGATGATCTTGCTCCAGTGCTCGGCAAGCCGCTCCGGCTCCGGGCTTTGCATCTCGACGGCAGTCAGCGCCTGCGTCACGTCCTTGCGGATCGCTTTTTGCCAGTCCGGTCCCGCCGGTGGATAAGGTCCCAAAATATCGTCGCTGCCGGCGGTGTGGTTGAATTCGATGAAGGCGGCGCGGCAATCGCGCGGGTGCAGCTGCACGCCGCGATAGGGCGCATGGCTGATGAGGTTGGCGATGCGCACCCCGATCTGCCCGGCGTGCCTGCCGCGCGCATCGGGATCGTCGCAGCAGAAGATTGCCATGTAGCCGCCGCGGCCACCGGTCTTGTCGAGAAAGCGTCCCGCCGCGGTGCCCGGCTGGAACGGCGCGACCACTTCCAACAGGATGGTATCGACCGGCAGCAGCGCGTTCTCCAGCCCGTATTTGGCGACATTGCCATCGCGGTAGCAGACGCTCAATCCCAAGACGCCGGCGATGTCTGAAATCACCGGCTCGAGACGCGGCGCCACCAGACAGATCTGGCGCAGGCGCAGATAGGGCGCCATCTCAATGACCTCGGTCATTTTCAATGACCTTGAAATACGGGCTTGCGCTTTTCGACAAAGGCCTTCGCGGCCTCCTTGTGATCGGCGGTCTCGCCCGCGCGTGAGTGGTGGATCGCCTCTCCGTCGAAGCAGGCTTCGAGCGACAGGTGTTCGGCATTGTTGATGTTGCGCTTGATGTAGCCGAGCGTCACCGAGGGGCCCTGCGCCAGCGACATCGCGACCTCGCGCGCGGCCGCGTGGATCTCGGCGTCGGGGACGACCTTGGTCACGACGCCAAGCGCAAGCGCTTCCTGTGCCGACAGCACCGGCGACATCAGATAGAGTTCGCGCGCTTTCGCGCTGCCGAGAAGATGCGTGAGGAAATAGGTCCCACCGTAGTCGCCTGATAGCCCCACCTTGGCGAACGCCGTCGTGATCTTGACGGAAGCCGCGGCGATGCGGAGATCGCAGCTAAGCGCGATCGACAGCCCGGCGCCCGCGGCGGCGCCGTCGAGTTGCGCCACCACGGGCTTCGGCATTTCGTGCAGGATGCGGGAGACTTCCATGCCGCGGCGAAGATTCGCCGTCTTGGTTTCGAACGACAAAGGCGCGCGCCCTGCCGCCATCGACTTGACGTCGCCGCCGACGCAGAAGGTGCCGCCCGCGCCCTTGAGCAGCACGGCGCGGACCTCGGGATCGTCCTGCGCCCGCCGCGCCGCCTCCACCAGGGCGCGCGTCATGTCCGGATTGAGCGCATTGCGCCGGTCCGGGCGGTTCATGGTGATGGTGAGCAGGCCGTGGTCGAGATCTTGCAGGACGATTTCGTTGTTCATTGGGTGGTGCCTTCTTGTCATTTGTTATGGTTTGTTGCTGTCCAATCCGTCATTGCGAGCGAAGCGAAGCAATCCATTCTTTCTTTTCTGGGCGAGATGGATTGCTTCGCGGAGCCTGTCATCGGGCGGCGCTTCGCGCCGACCCGTTGGCTCGCAATGACGGCCTTCGGCCGTCATTTCTTCACCAGCGGGCAGCGCGAGAGTTCCAGCGACTGGAACGCCTCGTTGCCCGGGATGGTGGCGAGCAGCTTGTAGTCATCCCAGCGGCCTTTGGACTCCTGCGGCTTCTTGACCTCGAACAGGTACATGTCATGCACCATGCGGCCGTCTTCGCGGATCCGGCCGTTGGTGGCGAACATTTCGTTGATCGGGGTTTCCTTCATCACCTTCATGACGGCAGCCGAATCGGTGGTGCCGGCGGCCTTCACGGCCTGCAAATAATGCGTGACCGACGAATAAACGCCGGCCTGCGCCGAGGTCGGCACCCGCTTGACCCGTGCCATGAAGCGCTTTGAGAATGCGCGGGTGTCGTCGTTCAGGTCCCAGTAAAAGGCTTCGGCCAGCAACAGGCCCTGCGCGGTCTCCAGCCCGATGCTGTCGATATCGGTGACGAAGGCGAGCAGCGGCGACATCTTCTGGCCACCCTTCATGATGCCGAATTCGGCGCCCTGCTTGATGGCGTTGACGGTATCGCCGCCGGCATTGGCAAGCCCGATCACCTTGGCCTTCGATGCCTGCGCCTGCAACAGGAACGACGAGAAGTCCGAGGTGTTGAGCGGATGGCGGACGCTGCCCAAAACCTTGCCGCCGCTCTTGAGCACGACGTTGGTGGTGTCCTTTTCCAGATCCTGCCCGAAGGCATAATCCGCGGTCAGGAAGAACCAGCTGTCGAGGCCGCTCTTGACGGCGGCAAGCCCGGTCACATTGGCCTGCGCGAAGGTGTCGAACACATAATGCACGGTATAGGGACCGCAGGCTTCGTTGGTGAGCCGGATCGAGCCGGGCCCGTTGTAGATCACGATCTTGTTGCGCGCCTTGGCGATCTCGCCCGCGGCAAGCGCGGTCGCCGACGCCGCCACGTCCCAGAGCATCTCGACGCCCTGGTTGTCGAACATGTCGCGCGCGATGTTGGCGGCAAGGTCGGCCTTGTTGAGATGGTCGGCGGCGACGATCTCTATTCTGCGGCCGAGCACCTCGCCGCCGAAATCTTCCGCCGCCATCTTCGCGGCTTCCTCGCTGCCGGCGCCGGTGATGTCGGCATAGAGGCTCGACATGTCGAGGATGCCGCCGAGTTTCAAGGGAGGTTTCGTTTGCGCCATGGCCGCACTGGCGGCCAGCACCAGCACCGAGGCGATCGCGCCGGAAACAATCCGCTTCATTTGGCGTCTCCCTGAGATGCTGCGTTGATTTCGCGGCCATTATTGCGTCGCCGCGATCATGCCGCATGCGCCTGCCAGCGGCAAGGCGCGCTAGGCACCGGTTTTTCCGCTAAGCGGAATGACAGTTTTCAGGGATGATTGGCGATACCTGATGGCGGCACGCGCGATGCGCGGCCAACGCCGCGCGCAATTTTCGAACGCGGTATTGTCTGAGTTGGTACTGTCAGTACCTGGCGACCACCGGACCGCCCCAGTTGAAATGATAGTTCAAACCGGCGCGGACGATCTGTTCGCGGAACGGGGTCGAGGTGGTGAATACGATGGCCGGAACGGTGGATGCCGCAACACTGAGCGAACGGCTGCCGAGATCGACATAGAGATATTCGACCTTGACGCTCCAGTTCGCGCCCAGCATGGCTTCGGCGCCGGCGCCTGCTGTCCAGCCGGTACGGACACTCGACGACGCCCCGTTTGCGCAAATCGTCGCGGCGGGAATGCAGCCGAATGGCACGTCGGTGGTGAAGAAGCTTGTCCGGGTCTGGCCATAGGCAAGGCCGCCGGTCGCATACAGCAGCAGTTGCGAGGTGGGCAGGAATCCGAGGCGGCCACGCACCGTGCCGAACCAGTCGATGGATTTGCTCACGCTGGTCGAGGTCGAGTCAAAACCCACCGGGAACGTCGTCTGGGCCGCCGACCCCCTGACGCCGGAAGCCTGGATATCGGCCTCGAGGCCGAGCAGCCACTGCGACATTTGCCAGTTGTAGCCGGCCTGACCGCCACCGATCGCCCCGCTGGCCGAGGGCGACAGCGCGGCGGGGAAAACCCCGGCAGTAGTGGCCGCTGCGACGAACGGCACCAGTATGGGGTCGGTCGAGACGAGCGATATGCCGGTGGAAGAGCCGGAATCCCAGCCATATCCGACATTGCCGCCGACATAGAATCCGTTCCAGGTCGCGGGCGGAGCAACGGCCGTGACGGGCGCCTTGTAGGCCGGCGCGGGCGCCAGATCGGCCGCGACCGCCGACCCCAGCGAGGCCGCCGCGAGCAAGCCTATGCCGGCCAATCCGAGTTGCTTGACAATATTCGCCATCATTGGGCCGCCCCCGGAATCAGAGGCAGATTTTGTACCCCACAAAGCAGGGTTCGGCTGTGACGATTTAGCCACTCTCCCACAAGATTCGACAACCTGCCGGTAGCCCGTTCCGTCGAGTGCAACCTCAGACCAGATGGAAGTCCGCTGCCGTCAGGCTGGCGTGCTGGGTATTGGTGATGGTGACGACATGGTTGGGGTCAAGCGTCAACACGCTGTTGGCGCCGACCTGCTGGATATCCGCCATGATGTTGGCAACGCTACCGCCCCACACCGTCGCCTGCAATTGGATGACATCCAGCGCCGGCTGGAAATTGTTGACGGTGTCGTGCCCGAAATTGCTGTTGAACACGAAGGTATCCTGGCCGTAGCTCGCGGCATTCAGCGTGTCGCCCGGCCCGCCGATCAGGAATTGATGGGCGTTGAGGGTGGCGGAGGCGTTGAGCGTGGCATTGCCGGCGCTGCCGTCGAGCGTGGTATTGCCGAATCCCGCGGTCGCCGACCCGCCGGCGGGCACCTGGACATAGGTCTGGTTGGCGGGCGTCACGATAATGGTCAGCAATGAGTTGGAGGTCTGGCCGTGTCCGTCATCCGCCATATAGTAGAAGGTGTCGACGCCAACGCTTACGACCGAACTGCTCGCCACATAGCTATAGCTGCCATCGGCATGCAGCGTCAGCGTGCCGTAGTTGCCGGCGACCGGCTGATTGACGTCGCCCGCCAGTCCCTCCACCGTGCTGACGACCAGGTGATCAGATGGATTGGTGTCGGTGTCGTTGGCTAGCACGCCCTGCGCCGCGGTCGTGGTCAGCGTCTGGCCCGCGGCGACGTGGTTGGAGTCGGGATTGGCATTGACCACGGAGGTCAGCACCCCGAGCCCGTTGAAGGCCGCGGCGACGTTGGCGGGATTGCCGGCGAGATCGGTGATGGTGGTCCCGGCGGTGATTCCGGTGATCGCCAGCGTCGACACCGTGGAGTCGTTCGATCCGACCGTGTAATCGAATACCAGCTTGGTCGGATCATGCAGCGCCGCGGTCGCGGTCGGATCGTAGATCGCATGACCGCCATCGTTCAGCGTCAGTTCCGGGGTGGCGCCGCTAATCGTGACGGCTTCACCGAACGAAAGCGTCATCTTCACGACGTTGCCGAACATTTCTGTGCCGGTCGAGGGCTGGGCTGTCGCCGTCGCCGTCGGGGCCAGGGTATCGCCGGTGAAGTTGATGGTATTGCTCGCGGCGCCGACGTTGCCGGCCAGATCGGTGTAGCTCGCAACGTTGACCTCGACCGAGCCAACCTCGGTGTTGGTCACGCTGGGGGTGAAGGTCGCAGTATAGATGTCCTGGTGGGAGCCGTTAAGGCCGACATGGACCAGATTGCTCAGGCTGCCGCCGCTCACGGAGGTGTCGCCGAGCGCGAAGTTCGAGACGGCTTCCGAGAACGTGAACGTCATGAGAGCGGTCTGTCCGGCCAGCAGTGACGTATGGTTCGCCGCGATCGCCACCGTCGGCGCCAGCGTGTCGCCGGTGATGCTCAGCGTATTGCTTGCCGCGCCGGCATTGCCGGCGAGATCGGTGTAGCTCGAGGCATTGACCGCGACAGAGCCCGCCTCGGTATTGGTCACGTTCGGCGTAAACGTCGCGGTGTAGACATCCTGGTTGGAGCCGTTGAGCCCGACATGCACCAGGTTGCTCAAGCTGCCGCCGCTCACGGTGGTGTCGCCGAGCACGAAGCTCGCGACCGCTTCCGAGAAGGTGAACGTCACCGTCGAAGTCTGTCCGGCCAGCAGCGTGGTGTGGTTGGCTGCCACCGACACCGTCGGCGCCAGCGTGTCGCCGCTGAAGCTGACCGTGTTGCTTGCCGAGCCGGGATTGCCCGCGGCGTCGGTATAGCTCGACGGCGTCACCTGGACCGAGCCGGCCTCGCTGTTGGCCGCGGTCGGCGTAAAGGTCGCGGTATAGATATCCTGGTTGGAGCCATTCAGCCCGACATGGACCAGATTGCTCAAGCTGCCGCCGCTCACTGTGGTGTCGGCGAGCACAAAACCCGGAACCGATTCGGAGAAGGTGAACGTCACCGTCGCGGTCTGTCCCGCCAGCAGCGCGGTATGGTTCGCCGCGATCGACACGGTGGGCGCCAGCGTGTCGCCGGTGAAGCTCAATGTGTTGCTCGCCGCGCCGGCATTGCCTGACAGGTCGGTATAGCTTGCCGACGTCACCTGCACCGAGCCCGCCTCGCTGTTGGTCACGCCAGGCGTAAAGGTCGCGGTATAGATGTCCTGGTTGGAACCGTTGAGCCCGACATGGACCAGATTGCTGAGCGTCCCGCCGCTGACCACGGTGTCGGCCAGCGCAAAACTCGAGACAGCCTCCGAGAACGTGAACGTCACCGTCGCGGTCTGGCCTGCCAGCAGCGTGGTGTGGTTGGCGGCGACCGACACCGTCGGCGCCAGCGTGTCGCCGGTGAAGTCGACGGTGTTGCTGGCCGAACCGGGATTGCCTGCGACGTCGGTATAGCTCGCCGACGTCACCTGGACCGAACCGGCCTCGCTGTTGACCGCGCTCGGCGTGAAGGTCGCGGTATAGATGTCCTGGTTGGAGCCGTTCAGCCCGACATGGACCAGATTGCTCAGGCTGCCGCCAGTCACACTGGTATCGCCAAGCGTGAAGCTTGCGACCGCCTCGGAGAAGGTGAAGGTCATCGTCGCGGTCTGGCCCGCGAGCAGCGCGGTATGGTTGGCGGCGATCGACACCGTCGGCGCCAGGGTGTCGCCGGTGAAGGCGATCGTGTTGCTCGCCGAACCGGCATTGCCGGCGGCGTCGGTATAGCTTGCCGACGTCACCTGGACCGAACCGGCCTCGCTGTTGGTCGCAGCAGGCGTAAAGGTCGCGGTATAGATGTCCTGGTTGGAGCCATTGAGCCCGACATGAATCAGGTTGCTCAGGCTGCCGCCGCTCACACTGGTGTCGCCGAGCACAAAACCCGGGACGGATTCGGAGAAGGTGAACGTCACGGTCGCGGTGTGGCCCGCCAGCAGCGCGGTATGATCGGCCGCGATCGACACCGTCGGCGCCAGCGTGTCGCCGGTGAAACTCAGGGTGTTGCTCGCTGCGCCATTGTTGCCGGCGAGATCGGCGTAGCTCGCGGCGTTGACCTGTACCGAGCCCGCCTCGGTGTTGGTGACGCTAGGGGTAAAGGTCGCGGTATAGATGTCCTGGTTGGAGCCGTTGAGCCCGACATGCACCAGATTGCTCAACGCCCCGCCGGTCACACTGGTGTCGCCGAGCGCGAAGCTCGCCACCGCTTCCGAGAAGGTGAAGGTCACCGTCGCGGTCTGCCCCGCCAGCAGTGAGGTGTGATTACCCGCGACCGAGACCGTAGGTGCTGTTGTATCGACCTGCAGATGCAGGTCGGTCGGCGCATTGGTCAGCACCGCGTCTTTTCCGTTGCCCTGGATCGTGCCGCCGTTGAGCAAGAGGCTCTGGACCTGGAGATCGGCGGTATTGTCGCCTGACTGCACGATGTAGCTGAAGGTCAGCGCGTTGGATCCGGTACCGCCGGAATAGGTTGCGAACTCGCTGTCGTTGAGCTGCAGCTCGGGCATGCCGGTGACATCGACGACGCTGCTGAAATGGGCCGTGATGGTCACGACCTTGTTGACATCGAGATCGGTGGCGCCGCCGGTGGTGGTGGCAGTCACCGAGGTGATCACTGGCGCAAGCTGGACGTTGATGGTTTCCGGCCCGGCCGCGGCGCTGGTGGCGCCGCCGGCATCGGTGACCTGGAAGCTCGCCGAGCGGGTCGCATTGGCGCCCGCATTGGTCGGATCGGTCGCGGTCGAGGAGAACACCACGCCGTTGATCAGCTGGTCGTAATCCGCCTGCGTCCCGGTGCCGCTGGTGGTGCTGATGGTCAGCGTCTCGCTGCCGCTGCCGGCGCCGGCATAGACCACGCTGTACTGACTGCCGTCGGTCAGCGTCACCGTTCCGACATTGCCATTGTACGACAACAGATCGCCATCGCCGGCATAGCCGCCGGTCAGCGTGACCGTGGCGCTGGCGATGGCGTCGTTGCCGTCCGGATCGGTGACGCTGGCGCCGCCCTGCAGGGCCTCCGCGGGGGTCAGCGCGGTATAGGTCTCGGAAGGCACATTGAGCGTGATCGCCGGCGCGCGGTCGACGCTGATGCTCAGGGTCGTCGACGCCGTGCCGCCATGGCCGTCGGATTCCGTATAGGTGACGATCTCGGTGGGATGGCTCCCGGTCGCCGCATTGGCGATCGCGGTCTGTTCGCCGACGGTCGCACCCGAGGTGTAGCTATAGGTGCCGCTGGAATTGAGCGTGAGGTCGCCATAGGTGCCGTGGAACACGGTGCCGAGAGTGCCGCTGCTGCCATCCGTAAAACCGGTCACGGTCAGCGTGTCGCCGTCCGCATCGCTGTCATTGGTCAGCACGTTGCCGGTCGCCGCCGAACCTTCGGCCACGGTGCTGTTGGTATCGGCCACCGCCACCGGCAGCCGGTCGAGCGTAATGGTCAGGGTCGAGGACGCCGTGCCGCCATGGCCGTCGGACTCGGTATAGGTGACGACCTCGGTCGCGTGGCTGCCGGTCGTCGCATTGGCGAGCGCGGTCTGTTCGCCCACGTTTGCGCCCGCAGCATAGCTGTAGCTGCCGTCGGCATTGAGCGTGAGATCGCCATAAGTGCCGTGGAACACGGTGCCGACTGTGCCGCTCGTGCCATCGGTAAAGCCGGTCACGGTCAGCGTATCGCCGTCCGGATCGCTGTCATTGGTCAGCACGTTTCCGGTCGCCGTCGCGCCGGCCACGTCGGTATTGGTGTCGGCCACTGCCACCGGCAGGCGGTCGAGCGTAATCGTCAGGGTCGACGATGCGGTACCGCCGAAGCCGTCGGAGTCCGTGTAGGTGACGACCTCGGTCGCATGGCTTCCCGTCGTCGCATTGGCGAGCGCGGTTTGCTCGCCCACGGTCGCACCCGCCGAATAAGTGTAGCTGCCGTCGGCATTGAGCGTGAGATCGCCATAGGTGCCGTGGAACACGGTGCCGACCGTGCCGCTCGCACCATCGGTAAAACCGCTCACCGTCAGCGTGTCGCCGTCCGCATCGCTGTCGTTGGTCAGCACATTGCCGGTCGCCGTAGAGCCAGCCACATCGGCATTGGTATCGGCCACCGTCACCGGCAACCGGTCGAGCGTGATGGTCAGGGTCGAGGACGCCACCCCGCCATTGCCGTCGGATTCGGTATAGGTGACGACTTCGGTCGCATGGCTGCCGGTCGCAGCATTGGCGAGCGCGGTCTGTTCGCCGACGGTCGCACCGGCCGTATAGCTGTAGCTGCCGTTGGCATTCAGCGTCAGATCGCCATAGGTGCCGTGGAACACGGTGCCGACCGTGCCGCTCGCCCCATCGGCAAAACCACTCACGGTCAGCGTGTCGCCGTCCGCATCGCTGTCATTGGTAATGACGTTGCCGGTCCCCGTAGTGCCGGCGACGACCGTCTTGGTATCGGCCACCGCCACCGGCAGGCGATCGATCGAGATGGTCAAGGTCGACGACGTGGTGTCGCCGATGCCGTCGGATTCCGTATAGGTGATGACCTCGGTCGGATGGCTGCCGGTCGCCGCATTGGCGAGCGCGGTCTGTTCGCCCACCGTCGCGCCCAGCGCATAGGTGTAGCTGCCGTCGCTATTGAGCGTGAGATCGCCGTAAGTGCCGTGGAACAAGGTGCCGACGGTGCCGGCGCTGCCATCGGTAAAGCCCGTGATGGTCAGCGTGTCGCCGTCGAGGTTGGTGTCGTTGGTGGTGACGTTGCCGGTCGCCGCCGAACCGCCCACCACCACCGCATTGGTGTCCGCGACCGCCACTGGCACGCGGTCGAGCGTGACGGTCAGGGTCGAGGACGCCGTGCCGGTGAATCCGTCGCTCTCGGTATAGGTGAACACATCGGTGGCGTGGCTGCCGGTCGGCGCGCTGATGCTGGTATTGGCGGTATAGGTGTAGCTGCCGTTGGCGTTCAGCTTCAGCGTGCCGTATTGGCCCAACAGGTTCGACCCAACCGTTCCGGAACCGTGCGACGAATCGCTGATGGCCGTCACGGTCAGCGTATCGCTGTCCTGGTCGGTGTCGTTGGTGACGACATTGCCGGTGACGGCGGGCCCGTTCACCTTGGCCAGATTGGTGTCAGCAGTCGCGACCGGCGCACGGTCAACGGTGATGGTCAGGGTGGCGTTGGCGGTGACGCCCTGCTCGTCGCTCACCGTATAATTGAAGGTGTCGATCGGATGCGAACCGGTGATCGCCGCGATCGCGGCGGCATTGTTGGCGGCATAGCTGTAGGTGCCGTCGGAGTTCAGCGTCAGGCTGCCGTAGGTCCCGGTGACGGAATGGCCGACATTGCCCGAGCTTCCCCGAACCAACGTGACCGTCAAGGTGTGACCGTCCAGGTTGGTCGCATCGCCCAGCACGCCGGTACCGGCCGTCGATTTGCTCAGGGTCGCGCCCGCCAGCACGACGCCGGTTTCGGCCTCGTTGAGGCCGATGATGTTGGTGCTGAAGGCGACCGAGGTGCCGGCGAACGCGCCGGTGAAGGTTTCGGTGGTCTGCGTGACGTCGCTGGTATCGAAGATCGACTGCGAAATGTCGTTGCCGGTGGTATCGACGGTAAAACCGTCCTGCCCGTCCCAGACCAGCGTGGTGAGGCTGCCCGGCGCGCCGCTGAAATTGGCCGCCGGAACGAAGCGGACCTGATCGTTGGGTCCGATAATGGTGGCGTTGGTGTCGGAGACGGTGGTGGAGATGTTGTTCCAGGTGCTGCCGCTGTTGGTGGAATATTCCCACGTACCCTGCGCCGCTGTCGCCGCATTGCCGACGATGGCGACGCCGGCAAAGGGGTGGCCCAGAATGGAGTCGTACTGGCCGCCGGTGATCAGCGAGGAAATCGCCGTGCCGCTGGCGGGGACGGTGTTGTCGAAGATGTCGGTGAGTTTCGAACCGGCGCCGTTCGAGATCGGACCGACGTCGGAAAAGATGCGCGCGTCGGCGTCCTGCGCGCCATGATTGGTCGTGGTGAGCCAGGTGAGGGCGATGCCGCCGGTGCCGTTGGCGACCGCGACGGTGGGATTGAAATTCAGGACGTTCGCGGTCGGGATCGTGACCAGGAATTCGTTGGTCAGCGGCGTGTTGTCGGAATTATAGATTCGCGCGTAGATTTCTTCCTGGGTTGAAGTGAGGCCTCGCTCATAGGTGACGATATAGGCGCCGCTCGGGAACAGCGAAGCATGGGCTTCGAGCGGCTCGAAGCCGCTTACCGAATCGGCGATGGTGAAAGGCGTCTGCGGACTGGTGAAGCCGGGCGAGAATATTTCGCCGTCGAGATTGCCGGTGCCCTCCGCGTCCGTGTACAGCACCAGGATGTTGCCGTTAGCAAGCTCGGTTTGCGGCGAGGACTCCGCGCCGGTCGGCAGCGCGGCAGTCAGGTCGACCGGGGTGGTCAGGCCAGTCAGCGAGGCGCCGTTGCTGGCGACGCCGAACGACACGCCGTACTCAGGATCGTTGCTGCCGTTGTTGGCGATCCAGGTCACATCGACGGTGGTGCCGTTGGTGCTGGCAAAGACGTCGAAATTGAAGGGAAAGCTGCTGTTGGTGCCACTCGTGCTTACCGATATGGCGGAACTGAGCGCATTGAAATTCGAATCGAATATCTCGACCTTGGTTTCGCCGCCGGTAATTGCGAAGCTGCCGTTATAGTCGCTCTGCCCCCAGGCGACCACATAGTCGCCGTTCGAGAGCTTCACTACCGTCTCATCCTGCATATCGGCGTTGGCATTACTGACGATGTTTATCGCCGAGCCGGGGGTGACGGTATTGCCCGAAACCGTCATCTCCTGCGCGGTGATGGTGTTGATGAATCCCGTCGTTTGACTGAGGACGTTGTCGAGCACCCAGAAGGTGTTGCTGCTCGGGCCGTCCACCGCGAGAGCGTTTTGGGTGTTGGGTACTTGCCCCTGAAATTCGCTGCCGATGCGGTTGCCGTTCTGGTCGAAGACGTCGGCCTCGATGGTGCCGTTGCCGCCCTGGCCGTCATTGTCGTCGAACGCAATCGCGATATCGCCATTGCCGAGCGTCGCGACCACCGGGTCGTTAAAGCCGTTTGCCCCCGGATTTTCCGACGGCACGCGGAAGACGCCGGTGGTCAGCGTGCCCTCGAAATGCGCGAGCGCCTCCGCGGTGAAGGGCGTGGCTGGCGCCGCCGCCATGCCGGTCGTGGCATCCAGAGTCCAGTTCTCGCCATCGGGCGTCTGCCCGATATCATGCGTTGCCGCGGCCACGTTGACGCCGGCAAGATGCGACAGGTCGGCGATGAACTGCTGGCCGCTCGCGCCCTGCGCGGTATCGCAGGCGTAGAGCGAGAGATCGCCGCCGCTGGCGAGCGCATTGCCGATGGTCGCCAGCGCACTGGCATGATCGGATAGATCGGAATCGTTGAGCGTCGTCGAACCGAGTTCGAGCTCGCCGGCCGCGCCATGCGCCACGATCTGGATGCCGCTGAGATTGCCGAGATGTTCGGATTTGAGAATCCCCGCGATCTGATCGAGGCCGTCGCTGCCGGCGTCGATCACGAACGCTTTCTCGCCGGGCTTCAGTCCGTTGAGCAGGTCCTGGATATCGGGCACGCTGGAATCGATGAAGACGACATCGCTGACGACCGGTCCGGGCGATGGCGCCTGAAGCAATGAAAGATCGGCCGTCACGAAGGACGAGCGCGGATCGATGGTGAAAAAATTATTCTGTTCGTCGAACGTATCGCCGGGAATGTGATAATTTCCCGGCCGTCGGATAAATCCCATGACGCCTGCCCTCACTAACGCCGAGGCCGGTCAATAACCGGGGCTTAGCCCTCTCCTTGCACGTCGTTTTGCGCGCGCGGCGGGCTGCATTCACTCTCAGCAACGGCCGCAACTTATCAACCCAAGGTAACGTCCACAAGATAATATATACAGAGCATTAACGTTAAGCGCGCGCGGTTCCACGGTCCTCGCAAGTCATCGCGAGTTCACAATCGGGAACCGCGAAATCGATCAAGAGAATTTGAGAGCCGATGTGTGAGAAACGAGCTGGACATCGAACCGCGTTTGCTGTGCGGCGAATCTGTCGCAGCGCCGGGGCGACGATCTGATCGCGCGCAGCGCTTGAGCCGCGATGAATCGCCGCACTTTGCCGCCTCCCGGTGTTTCGTCACACCAGGTGAAAGTCCGACGCCGTCAGGCTGGTGTGCTTAGTATTGGTGATGGTGATGACGTGGTTTGTCGGCTCCAACCTGCTGGATGTCGGCCAGCATGGTAGCGATGACCATCGCCCGTTGCGCGCTGAATTTCTAGCGCCGCGGATCGGCGGGTTTCGCAGCGAGCCGGCGCAATTTGGTTGCCGATATCTCTTCGGTCGCCTCGTCGAGCATGATGCGCTCGACGCTGTAGCCGACGTCGCGGCCATAGAACACGTTGGTGATGTTCGGCAGCGCGATGACGACGAAGCGCCCGGCATGGGCCGAGAGCGCCGCCTCGATACGCTGCTTGACGGCGAAGAACGGCAGCGGGTTCTTCTCATCGATGCCATGGGTGTCGCGCACCGCGATGCAGACCTGGCCGACCCGGCGCAATCCCTCCTCGATCAGGCGCTGATGGCCGGGATGAAACGGCTGGTAGCGTCCGATGAACAGCGCGGTCGGCTTTTGCGGATCGAACGCCGGGCGCAGCAGCGCCAGCGCCTGTTCGGCCCAGAATTGCGGCGCGCCGTCGGCTGTGACGTGCAGATCGATATGGTCGGGTCCGACGAACATCCGGTTGGTGTCCTCGAACCGGCCGGCTTCGATGCGGTCGACCCAGATCACAAAGGCCTCGCCGAAGGCTTCTCTCGTCTCCGGGGTCGGGCAGATGAAATCGGCGATCACGGTGCCGCCGGCCTCGATCACCCGGTCGCACATCCAGCCCATGCGGCGCGCGTGCTCGACCCGATCATCGAGGCTGAAGCCGAGATCGCGGGAGAGATTGGCGCGAACCGCATCCGCGTTGAACACCACGGCGTTGAGCAGCGGCGCCAGCGCCGTCGCCAGCGTGGTCTTGCCGGCGCCGGGGAGCCCCATGATCAGAATTTTGCGTTGCATGTTTCAGAACCTGTGTGAGCTGATTCGCTTTACCATTTTCGCAGGCTGACAAGTAGGCGGCCCACCGCGGAGTGGGGCCGGAAAGCAGCCAGGCGTCGCCCGCTTCGCTTCGCCGGGGACAGGATTTCCGCTATGGAGCGAGGCCAAACCGTGAGCCGCGTGATGAAGCCGGTGCGCCCGACGACGGAAGATTACGTCCGAGTAGCCATGATCACATTGGCCTGCGGTCTTTTGACCGCGGCCGGCGTCAGCCCGGGGAACGCGGCAGGATGCGCGTTCGAGCCGCAGGGCGAGGGCCGCGTCAGGACCGTCATCGACGCGCGCAGCTTTCGCCTCGAGGATGGCCGCGAGGTTCGGCTTGCCGGCATCGAGCCAGCCGCGACCGAAAAATCGAACGACAGCGCGGCGCTGGCGGCGATCATTGGGGGACGCGAGGTGAGTTTGCGCGGCGAAGACGACACCCCGGACCGCTATGGGCGCCAGATCGCCTTCGTCTATCTGGCGCCGTCCGAAATGCCGGTGCAGGGCCAGCTCCTGGCGCAAGGCGAGGCGCTGGCAGCGGGCGACGTCACCGACAAGGACTGCGCCGCGGTCCTGGCAACGGCGGAAGCGTCCGCCCGCGAGGCCAGAAAAGGGTTCTGGGCTGATCCGGCGGCCATAAAAAACGCGGAAAGTCCCGGCGATATTTTGACCGGGATAGGGCGTTTCACGGTGGTCGAGGGCAGGGTTCTGTCGGTCCGGCAAGCGGGCGCAACCACTTATCTGAATTTTGGACGGAACTGGACACGGGACTTTGCTGTGACTATTCCAAGGCGCATGCTGGCGCCGTTCGAGGCCGCCGGCATCGTTCTCAAGTCCTTGGAAAACAGGCGGATTCGCGTCCGCGGCTTCATTGAGGCACAAAGGGGACCACGAATCGACGTGCTCCGGGTTGGGCAAATTGAACTGGTGGGCGGGAAATAGCCCACAAGACACATACGAGTAGCCGAAGTGGCTGATACTGCGGGACGGCGCAAGAGAGGGACGAGCCGCCGCCTTTGGGCTGCGCCCATCGTGCTGGGCACAAGCCTTTTGCTCGCCGGCTGCGGCGACATGAGCCGATTCCAGACGGCGCAGCCTTCGGCCTCGACTCCCGCCAGCAAACCCAATCACACCGTCGCGCAGACGCCGGCCGCCGAGCGCGAGCATGAGCGCATCCTCGCCTCCTATGGCGGCGCCTATGACGATCCGAAACTCGAAGCCCTGATCACCAAGACCGTCGACCGGTTGGTGGCGGCCTCCGATCGTCCCGACCAGGCCTACAAGGTGACGATCCTCAATTCCGGCGCGGTCAACGCGTTCGCGCTGCCGACCGGGCAGCTCTACGTGACGCGCGGCCTGATCGCGCTCGCCAGCGACACCTCGGAATTGTCGTCGGTCCTGAGCCATGAGATGGCGCATGTGCTGGCCAAGCACGCCTCGATCCGCGAGGACCAGGCGCGCCAGGCCGCGATCGTCACCCGCGTCGTCACCGACATGAGCAACGATCCCGATCTGACCGCGCTGGCGCTGGCCAAGACCAAGCTGACGATGGCGAGCTTTTCGCGCGCCCAGGAGTTCGAGGCCGACGGCATCGGCGTCGGGATTTCCGCGCGCGCCCATTTCGATCCCTATGGCGCGGCGCGCTTCCTGACCTCGATGGAACGCAATGCCGAGATGAAGGCCGGCAAGAGCTCGATCGATCCGCGCGCGCAGGATTTCCTGTCGTCGCATCCGGCAACCCCCGAGCGCATCGCGAACGCCCAAAACACCGCGCGGCAATACACCTCGCCGGAGGGCGGTGAGCGCGACCGCGAAACCTATCTGCAGTCGATCGACAACATCGTCTATGGCGAAGACCCCAGCGAAGGTTTCGTGCGCGGCCGCCGGTTCCTGCATCCCAAACTCGGCTTCACCTTCACCGCGCCGGAAAATTTCACTCTCGACAACACCGCGCAGGCCGTGATCGGCGTGCGCGACGGCGGCGCGCAGGCGATGCGCTTCGACGTGGTGCGGGTGCCGGCGGAACAGACGCTCGGCGACTATCTCAACAGCGGCTGGATGGAGAATGTCGACAAGGCGTCCACCGAGGAAATCACCATCAACGGTTTCCCGGCGGCCTCGGCGGCCGCGCATGGCGACCAGTGGCAGTTCAAGATCTATGCGCTGCGGTTCGGCTCGGACGTCTACCGCTTCATTTTCGCGGCCAAGCAGAAGACCACCGAAAGCGACCGCAACGCGCGCGAGACGGTCAATTCCTTCCGCCGCCTGACGCTCGAGGAAATCCAGGCCGCGCGGCCCTTACGCATCAAGGTTATCACCGTGCAGCCCGGCGACACCGTGGAATCCTTGTCGCACCGCATGGCCGGCGTCGACCGCCCCGCCGAGCGCTTTCGCGTGCTGAACGGGCTCGACGCGCATGCCCAGGTGAAGGTGCGCGACCTCGTCAAGATCGTGGTGGATTGAGGCGCGAAGCGCGTCATCTCCGGGGCGCGAAGCGAACCCGGGATCTCGAGATTCCGGGTTCGCGCTTCGCGCGCCCCGGAATGACGATCAATCTAAAAGCCCGGTCTCATCGACCGGGCTTTTGGCCCGATAGCAGTCCTGCATACTTCGATTGCCGCTACGATTGGGCCGCGTGCCGCCGGCGAGCATTGCGCCGGCGCCGAATGGCCGGCAACCGGCGGCAGATCGTCTCACACGCGGGACGGCCAGGAATAACCGATCATTAACCATATCAGCCCATGCTTTAAGCCGAATTTGGGTGGGCTATCGCGCGAGAGCCGTCGGTGGATCGTCCACGCGACGGCTCTTGCTCGTTTTCCCGATCGGCGGCGAGGAAAAATCTTGCGACTGGGCTGACACGTAGGGAACGCAGGTGGCTGAAACACCGCACGAGGAAACGCAAGGAGACAAGCAGCCTGAGGTCGCACCGCAGGCGGCGTCAAGCCGAGTGCCGATGATCCTGGTGTCGTTATCCGCCCTGGCCATCATTGGCGCGGCCACCGCCAATTCCTTGCCGAACTTCTCCTTGCCGCACTTCAATCGCTCCTCTTTGCCGAATTTCTCCTTGCCGAATTTCTCTTTGCCGGATTTCAGTCGCTTCACCGCACAGTCTGCGCATGAGACGGCTTCTGTCCCGATACCGGATCCCGTTGTCAGCGCGACACTGAAGGATATTCAGTTGTCGCAGCAGCAAAACGCAGCCGTGTTGGTGTCGCTGACGCAGAGCTCCGCGAATCAACAGGCGGATTTAAAAAGAATATCGCGTCAACTCTCCTCGCTGGCGGCGCAGACGGACGCGCTGCAGAACGCGGTGACGCCGCTGACGACTTCCAGCATCCCCCATCCGAATATCCGCGCCCGGGTCGTCGGGACGTCGCGGAGAATAATCCCTGCACTGCCCAAACCTGTCGGCCCTGTTTCGGTCGGAGGCGCCCCGCTCAGTCCGGCACCGGGCTCGGGCGCAGGATAGCTTTCAGTCCCGCGCCAGCCGCGCTTTTGTGCGGACCCGTTGGCGTCGCCCTGGAATGACGACACCAAACAAAAAGCCCGGTCTCGCGACCGGGCTGTTGTCTGTCTGGGCCTTGCGAATCCGACTTACGCCGCCTCGTCGGCGACCGCGGCATCGTCGCCCTCGGCATCGACGTCGCCTTCCGCATCGGCTTCGCCCTCGGCACCGGCTTCGGTCTCCGTCTTGGCGCCGCGGCGCGGGCTCTTGGCGAGCTGGCTTTCGATTTCCTTGACCGCTTCGGTTTCCGTCACGTGCTGCACGACGGCGATTTCGCGCGACAGGCGGTCGAGCGCGGCTTCATAGAGCTGGCGTTCGCTGTAGGACTGCTCGGGCTGCGATTCCGAGCGATAGAGGTCGCGCACCACTTCGGCGATGGCGACGATGTCGCCGGAATTGATCTTGGCTTCGTATTCCTGGGCGCGGCGCGACCACATCGTGCGTTTCACCCGCGCGCGACCCTTCAGCGTCTCCAGCGCCTTCTTGACCAGCGCCGGCTCCGACAGCTTGCGCATGCCGACATTGGCGACTTTCGCGGTCGGCACCCGCAGCGTCATCTTGTCCTTCATGAAATTGATCACGAAGAGTTCGAGCTTGGCGCCGGCGATCTCCTGGTCCTCGATGGCGAGGATCTGGCCGACCCCGTGGGCGGGGTAAACCACGAACTCGTTGGTCTTGAAACCCTGGCGCTGGGTCAGAACCTTCTTCGGCTCCTCGACCCTAGGCGCTGCGGCCACCGGCTTGGCGGCGGCGACGGGCTTGTGGGCGACCGGCTTGTTCACCACCGGCTTGGCGGCGGTCTTCGGAGCGGCCTTATGGATCGTCTTGTTGAGAACGGTCTTGGCAGCGACCTTCGAAGCAGTACCCTTCGAACCCGTCGCTTTCGCGGCAGTTTTGGCAGTCTTGTTTGGCATTTCGCTTCTTTTGTTTTTCGAGGATTTTGCAGCCGAGGCTTTGGCGGCCCGGACATCCCGGGCACGGCTCTTGGATGCGCCGCGGCTCACCGCCCCAGCTTTCTTGGAGACCTTGGAAACACTCTTTTTACGCGTTTTCTGTGACACAGCCTGCGCGCGGAACTGCCACGCCCCTGTTTGATGGTTTTCACGGGAACCCATAGGGGCCTCAGCGAGGGCTGACGGGTTCGGCTTATAATGTGCCCAATATAGCACATTTTCCGCAAAAATCAATGATTTACGCCCCTCACGGGGCGTTTCGGGGTCATTTTGGCGACATCAGCGCATTAGGGTTAAGTGGTAACCAGTGCGGGTCAGTCGCCGCTTCCCGGTTTCGGAGAAAAATATTTCTCGAACTTGCCCTCCTCGCCCTCGAAATCCTTGGCGTCGGCAGGCGATTCCTTCTTCTGGGTGATGTTCGGCCAGCTCTTGGCATATTCGGTATTCACCTCGAGCCATTTCTCCAGACCCGGCTCGGTATCCGGCTTGATGGCATCGGCCGGGCATTCCGGCTCGCATACCCCGCAATCGATGCATTCGTCCGGGTGGATGACCAGCATGTTCTCGCCCTCGTAGAAGCAGTCCACGGGGCAGACCTCGACGCAGTCGGTATATTTGCATTTGATGCAGGCTTCAGTGACGACGTAAGTCATCCAAAACTCCGAAAGAGGTGGCGCCGAAACGGGTCAATTTTGAGTGGTTTGCGTAGCCCATGAACCCCGCAGCCGCAAGGGAAGCAAACTTCCTCGGAGCGCCATTTTCCAGCGGTTCTATGCTGGTGACCTGACATAGTCACTCTCGCCGGTCCTGCAAATCCTGATACAGCACCCTCGCCGCCGCGGCGTCGCCGCGCCGCTCGGCAAATCCGATGATTTTGAGCACGCGCACGCTGCGATCGAGCCCGATGGTCAGGACGTCGCCGGCCTTCACGGCATGACCGGGCGCCGTCTCGCGCACGCCATTGATGCGGACATGGCCGGCCTCGACCAAAGCGGCCGCCGAGGTGCGGGCCTTCACCACGCGGGCGTGCCACAACCATTTATCGAGACGCTGGCGCTCCACGCGACACCACAATCCCCGTCATCCTGAGGTGCTCGCCGTCTTCGGCGAGCCTCGAAGGATGACTATCCCAGAGATCCATCCTTCGAGGCGCGCAAGTCAGCGGCGCAATTGCGCCGCCGCGCGCACCTCAGGATGACGGTTCACTCACAACCATCCCAGTTCAGCCATCCTTGCGGTTGGCGGTGAGCTGTTCCTTCAGCGCCGCCAGTTTGGCGAAGGGCGAATTGGGGTCGACCGGGCGCTCGCGCTCGCGCGGGGCGGCGCTGGTGGCGTATTGCCGGTGCGACGGGCCGCTGTCGCGCTTGTCGCGCCCGCCCTTGTCGCGATCGCGGCCGCCCTTGTCGCGCCCGCCGCCGAACTTGCCCTCGAATTTTCCCTCGAATTTTCCCTTGGGCCGCTCGCCTTCCCGACCCTTGTCGTTGTCGCGGCCCTTGCCCTGGAAGCGTTCGCGGGAGGGACGTTTGTCCTCGCGCGGTTCGGCTGCCGGCGCGCCCTCGGCGGGCGCGGCCGTGACGACCGCGGTGGCGTCGGCCGGCGCATCGGGGCCGGGTTTGCGGAACTCGCTGTGACGGTCGCGCCGTCGCCGGTGCCGCTCGCCCTTGGCGGGCTCGGTGGCTTCACCGGTGGCTGCGGCGGGTACGGCAGCTGCCGCAGGGCGATCATGCTGGCGATGACGGTTGCGATCATGACGCGGCCGGCGATCTTCCGAACGGCCGCCGGGCCGCCAGACTTCGATCAATTCGGGTGCCGTGACCGCCTCGGGCGCGCCGGCGGTTTCCGCTGGTGCCGCATCGGTCGCGGCGGCCTCCACTGGCGTCGCATCGGTACCGGCTTCGGCTGCATCGACCGCTTCGATCTCCGCGGCTGCTTCAACTGCCGCCTGCGCCTCGGCCGCTACGGCTTCAACCGGGCTCATCGGCTCCGGTTGCGCCT
>NZ_DATHOP010000172.1:0-30314 GCF_035484855.1 Bradyrhizobium sp. | reverse complement strand
GGCCTCGTCGACTTTAGGGAATCTTATTGGGCCGGTGTATTTCCGGCGATCGCGGTGTTCGGCCTCGGCATGACCATCACCGTTCCGCCATTGACATCGACGGTGATGGCCTCGGTCGACAAAATCCGTGCCGGCATCGCTTCGGGCGTCAACAACGCGGTCGCCCGGATCGCCGGCCTGCTTGCCGTCGCGGCGCTCGGCGCCGTGTTGTTTGGAAGCTTTTCGCGTCATTTCGGCGGCGCACCCGGGCAAACCAACCAGGCGCTGAATGCGGTGCTGGCCGGAACGGCCGGCGTCGCCGAAAGCGCCATCGCCGCGTTCGACCGTGCGCTGCGCACGGTGTTGCGGGTGACGGCGCTCTGCGCGGCGCTTGGCGGCATCGTGGGCTGGCTGTGGATCCGCCCGACCACCTCGGAGCGATCCGCCAAGACGCCCTCGGCGTCGCGCATTGGCTGAGATTGCGCGCACGGATATACGGATATGATATAATGAATGACTTGGAGGAGCCGATGCATCCCGCCGCAAATGTGCAGTTCGAACGCGTCGTGCGCGAATTCGCCCGGTGGCGCGCGGTTCCGCAAGATCAGAGATCGCAGGCGCCGGCATGGTGGTGGGGCCCGGCATTCGAGGTGCTCGGCGTCGAGCAGCCGATGGCGCCCGACTGGTGCGCACGCATGGAACTGCCCGTCGGCTCGTCTTTCGCCGATGGCGCGCAGGTGTTGCTCGATTCGCTCGCCGGCCAGACGTCATTGCCGTGGCCCGGCGATTTTCCGGGCCATGCAAGGGATCCCGTTCCCGCGTAACGGAAGCCAAAATCGCGGCGGCGCCGGCTGCCCCCCGCGATTTTCGATATCTTGCCACTTGCCCTCAAGCCATCGCTTTGAGACCATGGCTGCGACAACAAGCAAGACCCGCTCCCGCGCGGGCTTTGAGCCGAGGAAACCCCATGCCGATGGTGCAGGCCGACCGTCTCACGCGCATTGGCGCGGCGCTGCTCAGGGCTGCCGGAGCGTCGGACGAGGAGGCTAATGCCGTGGCGCTCGGCTGCGTCAACGCCAACCTCGCCGGCCATGACTCCCACGGGGTGATCGCGATCCCGACCTATATCGACCGCATCAAGGTCGGAC
Organism: Bradyrhizobium sp.; assembly: GCF_035484855.1. Lineage (GTDB taxonomy): Bacteria > Pseudomonadota > Alphaproteobacteria > Rhizobiales > Xanthobacteraceae > Bradyrhizobium. Next base: position 29,187 of record NZ_DATHOP010000172.1, on the reverse strand, counting down.
ATATCGTGCCCGGCGCGAAGTGGACCATCGTGCAGGAGACGCCGACCACGACCGTGATCGACGGCCACTGGGGTTTTGGTTTCCATGTCAACGCCAAGGCGATGGCGCTGACGATCGAGAAGGCGAAGACCGCCAATGTCGCGGCTTGCACGGTGTTCCGTCAAAGCCATGTCGGACGGCTTGCCGCCTACCCAATGATGGCGATGCGGGAGGGCATGATCGGGCTTGCCACCGCCGATTCCGGCCGCTCGCCAAAACACGTCGCGCCGTTCGGCGGCCGCGAGGCGCGGCTCGGCACCAATCCGATCTCGATCGCCGTACCGTCGGACCTCGAGGCGCCGTTCTATCTGGACATGGCGACATCAGCGGTCGCCGCCGGAAAGATCCAGCTCGCGGCCGCGCGCGGCGAGGAAATTCCACCCGGCTGGATCGTCGACAGCGAGGGGCGGCAGACCACCGATCCCAAACAATTCCGCAAGGGTGGCGCACTGCTGCCGCTCGGCGGCACCGAAGGCTACAAGGGGTCTGGCCTCGCCGCGATGGTCGAAGTCCTCTGCGGGCTGTTGACGGGCCTGGGGTTTGGCGTCGAGCCCACCGGGCGGCACAATGACGGATGTTTCATGGCGGTGTTCAACGTCGCCGCGTTCCGCCCGCTGAAGGATTTCAAGAAAGAGGTCGCCGAATTCGCGCGATATCTCAAGGCGACGCCGCCCTCCGAAGGCTCGACCGGCGTATTCTATCCGGGCGAGGTCGAATATATCCGGGAACAGCAGCGCAAGGCGCACGGCATCGACGTCGAAGACGCGACCTGGGACAAATTGCGTGGGCTGGCCGGCGAATACAAATTGGCCGACGAACTCGATCTGGCGTGACGTCGCATTCGGCAGGCCACAGGGAGAGCAACATGACGCGGCAAATGGTGATGGTCGGCTTCCTGCAGGCGCAGAACTGCACCAACCTGCCAAGCTCATGGCGCCATCCGGAGTCGCGCGACGATTCGATGACGGCGGACTACTACCAGGAGATCGGCCGGATCCTGGAATCCGGAAAATTCCACATGGGGTTTTTCGACGACCGGCTGGCGATGCCGGATCGTTACGGCGACGATCACGCCCACACCGTCGAATACGGCATCCGTTGCGTGAAGATGGATCCCGTCATCGTGCTGACGGCGATGGGAATGGCGACCGAAAAGCTCGGCCTCGCCTCGACCTGCTCCACCACCTATTACGAGCCGTTCGATGTCGCCCGCCGCTTCGCCACCCTCGACCTGATGACCGGCGGCCGCGCCGCCTGGAACGTGGTCACCTCGGTCAACGACGGCGAAGCCCACAATATGGGCAAGGACGCCCATCTCGATCACGACTTCCGTTACGACCGCGCCGACGAATTCATGGAAGTGGTGCTCGGCCACTGGGACAGCTGGGAGGACGGCTCGCTCCTGATGGACAAAAAAAGCGGCCGCTTCGCCGATCCGAGCAAGGTGAAACGCCTCGATCACAAGGGGCAATTCTTCAAGTCGCGCGGGCCGTTTACGGTGCCGCGCTCCAGCCAGGGCCATCCCGTCATCATCCAGGCGGGTGCTAGCGGCCGCGGCCAGCGTTTCGCGGGGCGATGGGGCGAAGTCATCTTCACGGCGGCGCGCAATCTTACAAACGCCAAACAGGGCTATGACGCGATCCGGAACGAGGCCGCCAAGGCCGGCCGCGATCCCGACCAGATGTTCCTCTGCAATCTGATCACGCCGGTATCCGGCGCGACAAAATCCCAGGCCGAGGACAAGATGGCGCTGATCGGAAAGCTGCCGCTGGAAATCGACGCGCTGTCGCTGTTGTCGGAAGGGCTGAACTACGATTTCGCCTCCAAGGGCATCGACGAGCCGCTGACCACGGAAGAGCTGCAGGGCATGCAGGGTATTCTCGGCATCCGCGACGGCGTGCTCAAAACCTCGGGCAAGACCAATCCCAGCGCGCGCGATTTTGTCACCTTCTCCGGCCGCGGCCAGACCGCGGACGCCATCGTCGGCGGGCCGAAGGAGATCGCGGACCGGCTGGAAGAGATGTTTGCAGGCCGCGGCTGCGACGGTTTTGTCATCGCAGCCACCTATGTGCCGGGGTCTTACGCCGATTTCGTGCGCTACGTCGTTCCCGAATTGCAGCGCCGCGGCTTGTTCCACAAGGACTACGCCGGCAAGACCTTGCGCGAAAATCTCGGGTTGCCGCGCCCGGCGGCCGGCGCATGGAAAAGCAAGCCGCAGGTCGCGGCGGAATAAAAAGGGAAATGACATGCGCTGGCTGAAATTCACTGCGAACGGACAGACCTCCTGGGGCATCCTCGAAAACGATCGCGTGACCGCGGTCAGCGGCGACCCCTTCGGCGAATGGCAGCGCACCCAGCGCTCGCATCCGCTCGGCGACGTCAGGATCGAACTGCCGGTGATGCCGCGCACCTTCTATTGCGTCGGGCTGAACTATCTCAAGCACCTCAAGGAAGCGGCCGACAAGGCCGGCACGGTCCCCAACATTCCGGACCGGCCCGAGATCGGCTACCGCGCCCAGAACGCGCTGATCGCGCATGACGAGAACGTCGTGATCCCGGCGAACGCTACCGAGAAAATCCACTACGAAGGCGAATTGGTGGTCGTGATCGGCAAGAAGGCAAAACACCTCGACGAGGCGAATGCGATGTCCTGCGTGTTCGGCTACACCATCGGCAACGATGTCAGCGAACGCACCTGGCAGAAGGCCGATCGGGGGCTGTGGCGCGCCAAGAATGCCGACACCTTCAAGCCGATGGGGCCGTGGATCGAGACCGAGGTCAGTCTCGACAAGATGGAGACCATCAACAAGGTCAACGGCAAGGAAACCGGCCGCTTCCACACCAACGACATGATCTTCGGCATCAAACCGTTCCTCGTCGAAATGACGAAATATTTCACGCTATGGCCGGGCGACGTGATCTGGATGGGCACCGACGGCGCTTCCCCCGATATCAAGAGTGGCGACGTGGTCGAAATCGAGATCACCGGCATCGGCACGCTTCGCAATAAATTCGTCAGGGAGACGCCGCCCGGAAGCAAGGCATGAGCCGTCACACCACCGCGCATCATTTCCTCGAAGGCCTGGTCGATCTCGGGGTCGACTACATCTTCGCCAATCTCGGCACCGACCACGTCTCGCTGATCGAGGAGCTGGCGCGCTGGGACAAGGAGGGGCGCAAGCATCCCGAAATTATTCTATGCCCGCACGAGGTCGTCGCCGTCCATATGGCCGGCGGCTACGCGCTGGCGACCGGTCGGGCCCAGGCGGTGCTGGTGCATGTCGATGCCGGAACCGCCAATGCCTGCATGGCGATCCAGAATCTGTTTCGCTACCGTCTGCCGGTGATGCTGTTCGCCGGGCGCGCGCCCCACACCCTGCACGGCGAATTGACGGGCTCGCGCGACGCCTATGTGCATTTCGTGCAGGACCCGTTCGATATCGCCAGCATCGTCAGGCCCTACGTCAAATGGGAATATTCGCTGCCCTCCGGCGTCGTGGTGAAGGAGGCCTTGGCGCGCGCCAACGCCTTCGCGCAGAGCGATCCGCCCGGCCCGGTCTACATGATGTTGCCGCGCGAGACGCTGGCGGAAGAATGGGATGACGCCGCGATGCCGGCCTATCCGCCGGCGCGCTATGGCAGCGTGCAATCGGGCGGCATCGAGCCGGCTCGGGTCGAGGCGATCGTGCAAGCCCTGATGGCGGCGGAGAACCCGATCGCGCTGACCGCCTATCTCGGCCGCAAGCCGCACGCCGTCGAAATCCTCGACCGCTTGGCGCGAACCTGCGGCATCCGGGTCGCGGAGTTCAATTCGATCGACCTCAACATGCCGCAGGATTCGCCGTGCTTTGCCGGCTTCGATCCGCTGCCCTTGCTGGAGCAAGCCGACCTCGGGCTGTTGCTCGATTCCGACGTGCCGTTCATTCCGCGCTACACCAAGCGCGCCAGCGCGATCAAATGGATTCAGGTCGACATCGATCCCTTGAAGGCGGAATTTCCGATGTGGGGATTTGCCACCGACATGCGCGTCCAGGGCGATTGCGCCATTGTGCTGCGGCAGGTGCTCGATGCCGTCGAGGCGCGCGCCGATGGCGCCTGGCGCCGGCGCGTCGCCGATCGCATCGCAAGCTGGAGCGACGCACGCGAGACGTCCGAAAAGCGCCGCGCGGCGGCAAGCGCCAACAAGGGCGTTTCGGGCGCACTCAGTCCGGCCTTCTTATTCGCAACGCTTGGCGCAAAACTGTCGCAGGACGATATCGTCATCAACGAAGCGATCCGCAACGGACCGATCCTGCAGGAGCACCTCAGGCGCACCCGGCCCGCAAGCTATGTGGGACTGGCCGGCGGCGGCCTTGGTTTCTCCGGCGGCATGGCACTGGGGCTGAAGCTGGCGCAGGGCGATCGCCGTATCGTGCAGGTGATCGGCGATGGCGGCTTTCATTTCTCCTCGCCCGACAGCGTCTATGCGGTGGCGCAGCAATATCAGCTTCCGGTGCTGACGGTGGTCGTGGACAATGGCGGCTGGCAGGCGGTGAAATCGGCGGTGCAGCGGGTCTATCCGAAGGGCATCGCGGCCGAGACCGACCAGTTCCAGTCGCGACTGACGTCGGGCCGTCAGGGCGAGGCGCGGGGCTTTTCGGAAGTTGCCAAGGCGTTCGGCGCCCACGGCGAACGCGTCAGCGAGCCGGACGGGCTTGCGGACGCCATCGACCGCTGCCTCGCAGCGCTCGATGACGGCAAGGCCGCCGTGCTGCACGTTCACGTCACGCGGCTCTGAGGAGCGACCATGACCACGTCCTGCCGACACTACCTGATCGGCGCCTACCTCGCATTGACCGTCCTGACGGCGAGTTCGGCGCGCGCCCAGGAAGACCCGTCGAAATACCCGACGCGGGCCGTCCACATCATCGTCGGATTCGCGGCCGGCGGCGGCAACGACATCATCGCGCGCATCTTTGCGCAGAAGATGCAGGAAGGCCTCGGCCAACCCGTGATCGTCGAGAACAAGCCCGGGGCCGGGGCGATCACCGCGACCGAATACGTCGCGAAATCCGCACCCGACGGCTACACGCTGTTGATGAGCGCCAGCGGCCTGTCGATCAATCCCGCTGTCTACGCCAAGCTGCCTTATGATGCGGTGGGGGATTTTACCGCCGTCTCCGAACTCGGCTCCTACCCGCTGATCGTGATCGTCAACGCGGCCTCGCCGATCAAATCGGTCGCGGAGCTCGTGGCCTACGCCAAGGCCAATCCCGACAAGATGAATTATGCAAGTTCGTCGGCTTCGTTTCAGCTGGTGACCGAACTGTTCAAGCAGAAGACCGGCGCGCCGATGCAGGTCATTCCCTACAAGAGCTCGACCGAGGCGGTGATGGCCGTGGTTTCGGACCAGGTCACCATGACGATCGCGGACGCCGGTCCCGTCTCCAGCCAGGTGAAGGCGGCAACGGTGCGGGCACTCGCCGTCACCTCACCGAGGCGAATGGAGGACCTGCCCGACGTGCCGACGCTGAAGGAAGCCGGCGTCGACGTCGACGCGGTCTTGTGGAGCGGCATTTTTGCACCAAAGGCCACGCCGCCCGCGGTCGTGAACAAGCTCGAGCGCGAGTTGATGCGGGTCGCGAGGCTCCCCGACATCGTTGCGCGGCTGAAGCTGATCGGGATCGACGCCGTCGGCAACACGTCGGACGAATTCGCCAAAATCCTCGCCGCCGATATCGCCCGGTGGGGCGCGGTCGCCAAGGCCGCCAACATCAAGATGGAACAGTAGCGCGGGATGGGATCAGGCCGGGGCGCGACGACGGACCATTTTCTCATGCCCGGAAGCGAGCCAGCACCGGGTTTGCCGGTCGAGGCCTTCTACTTTGCATGGGGTCGTTTTGCGATTTTTTGCCGGCACACCGGAACGGCCGTCATCGAGTCATTTGGCGAGGTGCCGATCGAAGAATGCGGTGATCTCTTCGAACGCCTCCTTGGTTTCGGGAGCGGTCGGGTCGAAGAGATATTGCGCGTGAGAAAAGCCCTCGAACACCTGCAGATAGGCCTCGACGCCGGCCTCCCGCAGTTTTCGATGGGTACGGACGGTGTTCGACAGAAACAGGTCCCGCGTTCCCGTGGTCAGGATCGCGGGCGGGAAGCCATGGAAGTCGCCGTAAATCGGCGAGAGCTGCGGGTCCTTCATGTCGTGGCCGTTGGCATATAGCGCGGCGGCGTGGCTCAGGTAACCGCTGTAGCTGACGAGCACATTGTCCAGCCACTCGTTGGTCTTGTAGCTGTCTCCGGTCTCGGTGAGGTCGGACCATGGCGTGCCGGGTGCGATGGCGGCCGGCAGCGCCAGGCCTTCCTGCTTGGCGCGCAGGATCATCGCCAGCGTCATGCCACCGCCGGTCGATGTCCCGACGATGGCCATGCGGCTTGGGTCCTGCATGGTGAGCGCGGCCTTCCAGACCGCCATCGCATCGTCCATCGCGGCCGGATAAGGCGCGTCCGGCGGCATGCGGTAGTCGAACTCGATCACCTTGTAGCCGCCGTACGCAGCCATCAGCATGGCTTCGGCGGTACCCGCCTCGCCGGGACCGTAAACATAGCCGCCGCCGTGAACGTTGATGATGAGCTGGTTCCTGTGCGCGTCCGGGATGATCCTGGGCGTGAACACGAACCCTTTGACGCCGCCTATCACGGTCGGCTCCATCGTCACGCCGAGCGTCTCCCGGGCCTTCGCCAGCACGGGGAGCGATGCATCGGCGAGTTTCTTGACCAGCGCGCGCCATTCTTCCGCCGAACCGGGATTGGCGTTCCATGCCGGCCTGCGGTATGGCGCGGCAACCAGCGCCTGCGCGGCCGGGCCGATGTCCTGCGGCACGGGCACGATCCTGGCCGGCAATGTGCGCGCACCCGGCGCGGCGTTGGCGGCATTCTGTGACGGTTCGAGAACGGAAAAGTCGGGCGACTGCGCCAATGCACCTGTCGTCATTGCAAGGGCCGAGGCCACCGTCACCAGGCGCACAATTCGCAACATGCTCTCCCCCTCAACCCTGTCTTCTACGACCTCTTGCGGTCGTGGACATCCTGGCTTCAATAAAACGCAACGAGGATGCCTTGGCAATACGCTCAAATGAGCTCGAAGCGCTCGCAGGAGCGCAACATCAAGATCGAGCAGTAGCGCCGGTCGGCTTCGGCGAGATCAGCCCGGCGATGACGGTCGCGACCGCGGCGACGACGACATTGAGCACCAGCGCGCCGAGCCCGACATAGAAGACATAATGCGCGCCGCCGAGATCGATCGACGCGAGCGGCTTCAGGCCATTGCTCCACGCCGTCCACGATCCCCACAAGATTCCCGCCGCCCAGCCGACCAAGAGTCCTTCCGAGCGGAACCAGCGCGTGAACAGCCCGAACACCAGCGCCGGAAAGGTCTGCAGGATCCAGAGGCCGCCGAGCAGCTGCAGGTCGAGCGCATATTGCACCGGCAGGAACAATATGAAGGCGAGCGCGCCGAGCTTGACGACGAGCGAGGCGATCTTGGCCACCGCCGCCTCGCCGGCATGGCTGATCCCGGGGTCGACATAGGATTTCCAGACATTGCGGGTGAACAGGTTCGCGGCGCCGATGCTCATGACCGCGGCCGGCACCAGCGCGCCGATCGCGATCGCCGCGAACGCAAAGCCCGCAAACCATGAGGAGAACAGCGCCTTGAACAGCTCGGGCACCACGTCGTTGGGCGATGTCACCTTGATATGCGCGGCATAGGCCATGTAGCCGAGCAGCGCGATCAGGCCGAGCAACAGCGTATAGGCCGGCAGCAGGATCGCGTTCTTGCGGATGGTGTCGGCGGATTTCGAGGCGAACACGCCGGTCAAGGTGTGCGGATACATGAACGCCGCCAGCGCCGAGCCCAGCGCAAGCGTCGCATAGGGCAGTATCTGCGAAGGCTTCAAGATCAGCCCGGTGTCGCCGCCCTTGGCCGCGAACGCATCACTGGCGGCCGAGAATACCGCGCCGTAGCCGCCGAGCTGCGCCGGCACCACGATCACCGCCACCAGCACCACGATATAGATCATGATGTCCTTGACGAAGGCGATCAGCGCCGGCGCGCGCAAGCCGGAGCTATAGGTGTAGAGCGCAAGGATGATGAAGGCGGCGATGATCGGCAGGTCGCCGGTCAGGCCCATCGCCTTGATGGTTACCCCCATGCCGATCAGCTGCAGCGCGATATAGGGCATGGTCGCGACCATGCCGGTCAGCGCCACCGCGAGCTCGAGCCCGCGCGAACCGTAAGTGCCATGGACCACGTCGGCGGCGGTGACGTAGCCATTGGCCTGCGCCACCTTCCACAATAGCGGCATCACCGCGAACACGAAGGGATAGACGATGATGGTGTAGGGCAGCGCGAAGAAGCCGTAGGCGCCGACCGCATAGACCAGCGCCGGCACCGCGATCACGGTGTAGGCGGTATAGAAATCGCCGCCGATCAGGAACCAGGTGATCCAGATGCCGAACTGCCGTCCGCCGAGCCCCCATTCGTCGAGATGCGCGCTGACCGGGCCGGCCTTCCAGCGCGCGGCCAGAAATCCCATCACGGTGACGAGCAGAAAGAAGAACAGGAAAACCGCAAGAGCTACCCAGTCGATCTGGTTGGCCATGGCTCAAAGCCTCGTCAGAAATCTGCCATCGGGAAATTACGGGGCGTCGTCGCGCGGGCGCGCACGATGGACCAGCCAGATCAGCACCGAGGTGATCGGCACCCATGCAAGCTGATACCAATAGAAAAATGGAAAGCCGAACAGCGCCGGCTCCTGGAAATTATAGAACGGCACCCACAGCAGCCCGACGAACGGCGCGAGCAACAGGATCCGCATCGGTGACCTCCGGCTCTGGCCGGCGACTTCGCCGGCGTTCCCTCGAAGGAACAATCTGGGGGATGAATTGTCGCGGCGCCAGCCGATTTTCCGATGTTGCAATGCGATGATCGGAACGCAATTGCGTGATCGCGTGCACAAACACCTTGGCGCCGCGGACGATGTCTCGCCGCGGCGCCAACGAAGACAAGGCGCAGGCTCCGCCCCGCGCGGAATACGCCGGTTATTTCACGATCTCGGAGCCGACCTTGCAGATGGCGGCGTCCTGATCACCGGTGCCGCCGCTGCAGCCGACCGCGCCGATCAGCTTACCGCCCTCGACCAGCGGATACCCGCCGGGGCTCGCGACCAGGCCGGGATCGAGCGTGCTGACATAGCCATGGCCGCCTTCAAACACGTTGTAGAACACCCGCGACTCCCGCCGGAAGCGGGCTGAGGTGCGGGCCTTGCCGATTGAGATCGGACCGGATGCGATCTGCGCGCCTTCCATCCGCTCGAACATGACGATCTCGCCATTGGTGTCGACCACGGCGATGTTCATCTTCCAGTTCCGCTTCTTGGCCTCGGCTTCAGCCGCGGCCACCACCTGCTTGGCCCGCTCCAGCCCGATCGATTGGCCATAGGGAATATCGAACGGCATCGCATCAGGCGTGCCGCCCGCCGCGGGCTGCGCCGGCGGCGTTGCCGGGGTTGGCGTCTGTGCAACGGCCGCCGGACTCAGGAACGCCAGGGCCGAAGCCGCCAGAATCGTCGAAACGATAAAACGCATACTAACCTCCCAGTTGAAGTTCTTATTTGTTGCAAGTCATCGAATACAAACATTTACATCGGCGGCGTCAAGCCATCCTTGCCGTAGGTGATGCGCGGGGTCTGCAGGGTGCCATCCGCTTGCTTCTTCGCGGCGGCGACAAAGATCTTGGTCCCGGGCTTGAGGTCGCTGCTGTCCCCGTTGACGAAAGTCACCACCGCGGTCTCCGGCGTCACCATCACCTTCTTCTCACCATCCTTGTATTTGACTGAGAGCACCGGTCCATCCACCCCGGCAACGGTCTGCTCGACATTGGCGTTGGTCATCTTGGTGTTCGGCTTGAGATCCCAATCGTAATGGCCTTCGCCGACGCCACGCATTGATTCCGGAAAGATGTGCACCTCGATGGCCTTCTGGCTGCCGTCGGGCTGGGTCACGCCCGTCGACCCCACATACATGCCAGGCTTGATGTCGGCCATCGTCGACTTCACGATCGCGACGAACAGCGGCTTGTCGGTGACCGTCAGCTTCAACTCCGCGCCGTCGCGGTTCTTGACGACGTATACCGGGCCGTCGACCTTTTCGATGGTGCCGCGAATACGGACGGTGTCCTGGGCCGAAGCCGGCACGATCACGTAGACAAGAGCAAAGCTAAGGGCTGCCAGAACGCGCTGGATCATGCCGGACATAGTGGTACTCCTCGAGTTAACGGCTCACGGCGCAGCGTTTGATGCTGCGGATGCCTCCCCTGCAACCCCTCGGGCCTTGTAATATTCCGAAACAAATCGATCTCTGGAGAACGGCCAAAGGCGCCCGCTAGTCTTCCTTGACGCCCGCGTCCCGGATCACCTTGCGCCAGCGTTCCTCCTCGCTGCTAAAGTAGCGATCCAGCTCCTCCGGCGGACTCGCGACCATCACAAGACCCTCGTTGACGGCGAGCTTTTTGAAGACCTCCGATTGAACCGCTGCTGCGGCCGACTTGTTGAGGCGATCGATGACGTCTTTTGGCGTCTTAGCCGGCGCAAACAGGCCGTACCAACTCTCGGCCTCATAGCCGGGAACGCCGGCCTCGGCGACAGTCGGCAGATCGGGAAACGCGGGCGAGCGTTGCGCCGAGGTTACGGCGAGCGCACGCAGCTGTCCGGCCTGGATCAACGATGCGGCGCTGGCCACCGTCGTGAACATCACCTGGATCTGGCCGCCGATCAGGTCGGTAATCCCGGGCGCCGCGCCCTTGTAGGGTACCGTCGTCAGATCGACCTTGGCGAGGTTCTTGAAAAGTTCGCCCGCCAGATGCGCCGAAGTGCCGGTGCCATAGGTGCCGTACGATAGTTTCCCAGGATCGGCCTTCGCCGCCGCGATCAGGTCGGCGATCGATCTGATCGGAGATTTGGGATTGACCACGACGATATTGAAGGACCGCGCCACCAGCGCGACCGCTGCGAAATCCTTGTGCGGATCGTAGGGCAGGCTCGCCTTGAGGCTTGGATTGACGGCATTGGCAAAGGTCCCCATCAAGAGCGTGTAGCCGTCCGGCTCGCTGGTCGCCACCGCCTGGGTGCCGATGATGGTCCCCGCGCCCGGCTTGTTCTCGACGACGACGGAGACACCCAGATCCTTCGCCAGCTCCTGCGCCAGCGTGCGCGCCACCACATCGGTGCCGCCGCCCGGAGCAAAGGGAACGACGATCCGGACGATCCTGTCGGGATAACCGGCCAGCGCGGGACTAACCGAAAATGCCGAGAGCCAGAATGCTGCAAGCGCGAACAGAACGGAGGCGGTTTTTGTCTTTGGCCCAAACGGCATGCGCATCCACTCACAATTGAAGTTTTCACTGAAGTCTCCGACTGCCATAGCAGATCACGGCATCCGACGCAGCGCCATGCGCCAGAAGACGAACCGTCATGACGGCTGATGCGGCGCGCGAGGATGGACGTCGGGACCCCGGATGGACTAGCGTCAATCGCAACGACAAGAATATTTTCGGGAGGAACTCATGAAGCACTGGCTGGCCGGATTGTTGCTGTTGGTTGGACCACCGGCCCTTGCGCAGCAGGCGGTGCCGCAAATCGCCTTCGAGTCGGTTGCCAATCCGCTCAAATTGCCGACCAACATGTATTTCGGCGAAGTGTCGGGCGTCGCGGTCAATTCCAAGGGCCACGTCTTCGCGCTGTCGCGCGGCAATACGTCGGGGCCGGCCTACGCGGCGGCGGCGACGCAACTGCTGGAATTCGACGCCAAGGGCGCGTTCGTCCGCGAAATCGGCAAGAACCTCTATGCCTGGTCGTTCGCGCACACGGTGAAGATCGATCCCCAGGACAACATCTGGGTCACCGACAAGGGCTCCGACATGGTGATCAAGTTCGATCCCGAGGGCCGTGTCGTCATGGTGTTCGGCCGCAAGCAGGAAGCCTCCGATGAAGATACCGCCCCATTAAAACATCCGAAGCCGCCGCTGCCGGCCGATGACGGCCGCTTTCGCCAGGTCACCGATGTCGCCTGGGACAAGGAGGGCAACACCTTCATCAGCGACGGCTATATCAATTCGCGCGTCGCCAAAGTCGACAAGGACGGCAACTGGCTGAAATCCTGGGGCGAGCGCGGCAAGGAACACGGCCAGTTCAACACCCCGCATTCGATCGCGACCGACGCCAAGGGCAATGTCTATGTCGCCGACCGCGGCAACCACCGCATCCAGGTGTTCGACGGCGACGGCAAGTTCCTGCGCCAGTTCACAATCGACGTGCCGGTGCCGCCGGACGCGAAACCTGCGATCGGCAAGATCCCCGATGAGGCGATGATGGCAGGCGGCACCTTCGCGCCGGGCTCGCCATGGTCGATCTGCATTACGCCACCGCCCAACCAGGTGCTATACAGCTCCGACTCCTGGCCCGGCCGCATCTACAAGCTCAGCCTCGAGGGCAAGGTGCTGGGGGTGCTCGGCAAATCCGGCAAGCAACTGAAGCAGTTCGGCTGGATCCACGCCATGGCATGCCCGTCGGAGAACGTGCTCTGGGCGGCCGAGTTGTTGAACTGGCGGGTGCAGAAGCTGATTTTGAAGCCGTAGCAATGGCCGTCATTCCGGGGCGATGCCAACGGGTCCGCGCGAATGCGGCCCTCGTTCCGTAATGTGATAGCGTAAGGCGCTTGGCCCAGGGGAAATCCGATGCGGCGGAGGGAATTCATTGCGTCCATCGTGAGCGCAATCACCGCATGGCCGTTTGCGGGGCTCGCTCAGACTGCGTCAAAGGTCTACCGCATCGGGATCCTCAGTACCGATGGACCCGCGGACGCCAAGAGCATTTTTGACGCGATGCTCCACGCTTTGGCGAGTCACGGCTACACACCCGATCGCAATATCGCGCTCGAAATCCGCGCTAGCGGGATCCACACTGAACAGCTGCCAGAGCTTGCCAAGGATCTTGTCGCGAGCAATGTAGACGTGATCCTTACCTTCAGCTTTCCCGCGGCCATGGCCGCCAAGGACGCCACGACAACCATTCCAATCGTGTCGACCGAAGCGGGCGGAGATCCCGTTGCGACCGGCTTGGTCAAAAGTCTGTCGCGGCCAGGCGGCAACGTAACCGGCGTCTCTGATATGGCCATCGAACTTGCTCCCAAGCGTCTCGAACTGATCAAAGACATGGTGCCTTCGGTGCGCACGGTCGCAATGCTCTGGAATGCGCGCGATCTGGGCATGACGCTGCGATACCAGGGGGCGGCGGACGCCGCGCGGGCAATTGGAGCTCGGGTGCAAGCACTCGCCGTGCGTGAACCGGACGATTTTGACGAAGCTTTCGCAAGCATGGTGCGCGACCCGCCGGATGCAATTCTCTTGGTCTCGGATGCACTCACTCGCTTGAATCGCCGACGGGTCTACGAATTTGCCGAAAAACATCGGCTGCCGGCCACCTACGAGCGGGCAAACTATGTGCGCGAAGGCGGCCTGTCGTCCTATAGCCCGGACTTGGATGAAATCTACGATCGCGCGACCTCTTTGATTGATCGCATTTTTAAGGGAGCCAACCCGGCGGACCTGCCATTCGAGCAACCTACACGTTTCCACCTCTCCATCAATCTCAAGACAGCCAAGTCGCTCGGCATAACAGTGCCCGCTTCAGTGGTTGCTCGCGCCGACGAGGTGATCGAATAGTTTGCGTTGATGCCCTGATCGCGACTTATTGCACCGCCGCAGGGTCTTGGTCGTTTTTGGGGTGAAGCGGACCTTCCGAAATTTATGAGAAGGCGCCCTAAATCATTCGCGCCACCACCGGAATCCTGCGCAACATTAGCGTGAGTATCCAGCTTCCGGACAGCGTGCCGATAAACACGATCGCAGCTTTGACTCCGGCGGGAAACGCCGGATCGTAGACGACATATTGCAGCCAGATGATGAAGATGTAGTGCACGAGATAGATGCCGTAGGCCGATGGCTGCATGGCGTCGAGCAGTTTTAGGCTGGAGTGCGCCAACCGCAACGACGTCGCCGGCACCGTGAATGCCATCGCGGCACTGAATGACGCGAAAGCTATGCCATAGGCCGTTCTCCACCACAGCGCAGGAGATGCGAAATTCGCGATCCAATTGTGGTGGGCATAGACCAGCAGCAGGATGGCGCCATAGAACAGCACCGCGAAGGCAAGCCAGACCGGCCAGCGTTTGGCGATCTCGCCATGCTCCGCAAGGATGCCCGTTCTCAGGCTGACGACGCCGATGCCGACGCCGGTAAAGAAGCAGGCGGGATAGAGCAGGATGCGGCTGGTCTGTATCGGGAACGGATAATGGCCCGGCTCGAACCAGCTTCCGTCGCCAAACGCCAGATGCAACGGCAGATAGGATGCAATGGAGACGGCCAGGAAGGCGACAAAGGCCGTCATCGGCCGGTTGCGCAAGCCATCGATCAACCGGCCAAAGGCCGCAAATATCTGCGGCGCGGTCGACCAGACCGCTGCAGCGATGATGTCGAGCGCAAGCAGCACCCATAGAAACCAGGCCTGTCCCGAGGGCCACGGCCCGATCGTTATGGTGTGCCACCAGAAATGGAAGAAGTTGAAGTCGGTCGTGCCCGGGAAATGATAGCGCAGGAATGAGGCGTAATAGGCGATCGGGATCAGCACGAAGATCGACACCAGCAGCGGCACGCCCAGCCGCCAGGCGCGGGCGCGCAAATATCCCGCCGCTCCCCGCCGGGTCAGGCTGTCATGGACGAACAGTCCCGAGATCAGGAACATGAAGGCCATGAAGAAGCTGTCGTTGAACAGGACGACCAGGTCGAAGCCGAGCCAGCGCATCCGGTCGCCATTGCCGAACCAGGTAAAATTGACGACGGAATGGTGGATCACCACCAACAGCGTCGTGAACGTGCGCGCCCGGTCGAGCGCGACAATGCGGGCCGTCTGTTTCGCGGGGGTGGCGCTTTCGCTGGTGCTACGCTGCATCGGCTTCATCCGAAAATCATTTCTCGAAGGCGTCGTAGATGATCTTCTTGATCGTCGTTATGACGTGCATCCGCCCGGAAGGCGAATCCTGCATGACGACGAAAAACATGTCCTCGGCACGGTCTACCACGATGTAGACGCCGGTGGCGCCATCCCACTTGATTTCCCCGAGCGAGCCCGGCGGCGGCGGCACCGCATTGCCGGGATCGGTGCGGATCCCAAACCCATAGCCGAATCCGAATCCGTCGCCGGGATAATAGAAATAGTCGCGTGCGACCCCCGACCCCGGGCCGATGTGATCGGTGGTCATCGCGGCGAAGGTCTTTGGGCTGAGATAGGTCGTGCCGTCCAGCGTCCCACCATTGAGCAGCATCTGCCCGTAGCGCGCAAAATCGGCGATGGTCGAGACCATCCCGCCGCCGCCGGATTCCCATCGCGTGATTTGAAGCGAGTTTCGCTCGACATGCCGGTCCTTGGCAAGCGGGTAGGCATAGCGCGCGCGCTCGGCCGGATCGGTCAGGAAGAACTTGGTGGTCTTCATCCCGAGCGGATCGAGCAGGTGCGTCTTCTCGAATTGATAGAGCGACTGTCCAGAGGCAACCTCGATCACGCGGCCGACAATGTCGGTCGAATGCCCGTAGTCCCACAGCGTGCGCGGCTGTTCGGCCAGCGGCAGCTTGGCGATCCGCTCGGCGAATCCGGCGTTGTCGAAATCGCCGAGATAGATGCCGGCATAGGCGGCCTTGACCAGCCCCTCGCCATAGAAGCCGTAGGTGATGCCGGAGGTCTGCAGCAATAAATCCTCGATGTTGATCGGCCGCCACGGCGGCACCAGGTCGAGCACCGGCTTGCCGGCCTCGTCCTTGCGCTCGACGCCGACCTTCACGCCGGCGAAGGAGGGAATGTATTTGCTGACGGGGTCGTCGAGCGCGATCTTGCCCCGGTCGATCAGCATCATCGCCGCCACGCTGGTGATGGTTTTGGTGACCGAATGAATCGGGAAGATGGTGTCCGCCGTCATCGGCACGCCCTTCTCGACGTCGCGTTGGCCGAAGCATTTGAAATAGACCGGCTGGCCGTGGCGCTGGATCAGGACGATGGCGCCGGGAATCCTGCCTCCGGCGATCTCGCCGTTGACGAAATCCTCGATCGGGGCGAGTTTTTCCAGCGCCAATTTGGCGCCGGGTGGGGGTCCAAAGGCGGGATCGGCCGCCGACAAGGGAGCCGTGGCCGAAATGGCAGCGGCCACGGCCGCGACATACGGGCGGACCGACGCGAAATTGCCGGAAATGATGGGTTGAGGCTGGGACCTTGCGAGCCGCATGCAGATGAGATTATTGCATTGCTGCAATTCGATCCAGACGCCGCTTTGTCGAAACGTGCGCTTCCGTTCAATTCCTCGGGGGCCAAGCGGCGGCGTAAGCGCGCCGTTGCGGCCTCGATTCACACCGCGGTGGCGCGGGCAAAATCGACGTAGATCTCGCGCAAGCGGTCGGTCATCGGACCGGGCTTGCCGTTGGCGACCGTCTTGCCGTCGATCGACACCACCGCCTGCACGAATACGGTGGCGGAGGTGATGAAGGCTTCCTTGGCGGCCAGTGCCTCGTCGACCGTGAACGGCCGCTCCTCGACGCGAAGCTGGCGCTCCTCGGCAAGCTTGACCACCGCCTTGCGGGTGCAGCCGGGCAGGATTTCGCTGCCGTTATGCCGCGTCACCAGTACGTCGTCCTGGGTCAGGATGAAGGCCGACGACGATCCCCCTTCGGTGACCTTGCCGTCCTCGATCATCCAGGCCTCGCCGGCGCCGGCTTCGGCGGCGGCCTGCTTTGCCAGCACCTGCGCGAGCAGCGCCACGCTCTTGATGTCGCGTCGGGTCCAGCGGATGTCCGGCACCGTGATCACGCCGATCCCGGTCTTGGCCGATGCCGCGTTGACGATGTCCTTCACCGACGTGAACATGATCAGCGTCGGCTTCACTCCCTTGGGAAAGGCAAAATCGCGTCCTGTATCGGCGCCGCGCGTCACCTCCAGGTAGACCATGCCGTTGACGAGGTTGTTGCGCGCTACCAACTCTCGCTGGATCTCCTGAATCCGCCCGGTGGTCTCCGGAAGCGCCAGCGATATCTCGCCGACCGAGCGCTCCAGCCGCGCCAGATGCGAGGCATTGTCGATCAACTTGCCGTCGAGCACGGCGGCCACCTCGTAGATGCCGTCGGCGAACAGAAAGCCGCGGTCCAGTATCGAGACCTTGGCCTCTGACATCGGCACGAACGACCCGTTGACGTAGGCGATCTGGTCCAAGCGAATTCTCCTGGTGGGGATGCGAAGCGGTGATGCGGACGGTATACGCGAATCGTTAATGCCGAGAAACCCTCGTATCGTCATTCCGGGGCATGCGAAGCATGAACCCGGAATCTCGAGATTCCGGGTCTGGTCCTTCGGACCATCCCGGAATGACTCTCGAGCTAATGCGACAATATCTTCGACAAGAACTTCTGCGCGCGGTCGCTGCGGGGGCTGCCGAAGAAATCGGTCTTCAGCGCGTCCTCGACGATTTCGCCCTGGTCCATGAAGATCACCCGGTGCGCGACCTTGCTGGCGAAACCCATCTCATGGGTCACCACCATCATGGTCATGCCCTCGCGGGCGAGGTCGACCATGACGTCGAGCACCTCACTGATCATTTCCGGATCGAGCGCCGAGGTCGGCTCGTCGAACAGCATGGCGATCGGGTCCATTGCCAGCGCGCGGGCGATCGCCACGCGCTGCTGCTGGCCGCCGGACAATTCCGCCGGATATTTGCGCGCGTGGTCCTTCAGGCCCACCCGGTCGAGCAGCTTTGCGGCCTTCGCCAGCGCCTCGGCATGGGAACGCCCCAGCACCTTCTCCTGCGCCAGGCAGAGATTTTCGATGATCTTCAGATGCGGGAACAATTCAAAATGCTGGAACACCATGCCGACGCGGGCGCGCAGTTTCGGCAGGTTTGTCCTGGGGTCGTTGACCCGGATGCCGTCGACCACGATTTCACCCTTCTGGAACGGCTCCAGCGCGTTGACGCATTTGATCAAGGTCGACTTTCCCGAGCCGGACGGGCCGCACACCACCACCACCTCGCCCCTGGCGACGCTGGTGGAGCAGTCCTTCAGCGCCTGGAAATTCGGCCCGTACCATTTGTCGACATGGCTGATCTCGATCATAGCGGTCTTTCTAATGCACGTAGGCGATGCGCGCCTGCAGGCGCCGCACGCCGAACGACGCGAAACAGGAGATGACGAAATAGATCACGGCTGCGAACAGGTACATTTCGACCAGCCGCCCGTCGCGCTGCGCGACATTGCTGGCGGCGCCGAGGAAGTCGGTGATCGACACCACATAGACCAGCGAGGTGTCCTGGAACAGCACGATGGTCTGCGTCAAGAGCACCGGCAGCATGTTGCGGAACGCCTGCGGCAGCACGACATAGCGCATGGTCTGGCTGTAGGTCAGGCCGAGCGCCTGGGCCGCGGCCGGTTGTCCCTTCGAGATCGACTGGATGCCGGCGCGCATGATTTCGGAGAAATACGCCGCCTCGAACAGGATGAAGGTGATGAGCGAGGAGGCGAATGCGCCGACGTGGATTGGCCGCGAAGCTCCCGTCAGCCACTGGCCGATATAAGGCACCAGGAAATAGAACCAGAAGATCACCAGCACCAGCGGCAGCGAGCGCATCAGGTCGACATAGAGCCCGGCGATACGCCCGAGCAGTTTGAGGCCCGACAGCCGCATCAACGCGATCAGCGTGCCGAAGACCAGGCCGCCAAGGCCCGCGAGCCCCGTCAGCATCAGCGTGAAGGTCATGCCGTCGAGAAACAGATAGGGAAGCGAGCGGCGGATGACGTCGAAGTCGAAACTGGCGAACATCTGCGCTCACTTCCCCGAGATGTAGCCGGGAACCGCCAGCGCGCGCTCGAGGAAGCGCATCGCGACGACGACCACGATATTGACGAGGAGATAGAGCACGGTTGCGCCGGTGAAGGCCTCGAACACCTGGAAGGAGAATTCCTGCATTGCGCGCGCGGCACCTGTCAGTTCGATCAGGCCGATGGTGATCGCCACCGACGTATTCTTGATGGTGGCGAGGAATTCGGAAGTCAGCGGCGGCATGATGATGCGAAACGCCATCGGCAGCAGGACGTAGCGATAGGTCTGCGCCGTGGTCAGTCCCAGCGCGGTCGCGGCCAACCTCTGGCCGCGCGGCAGCGAATTGATGCCGGCGGCGGTTTGTACAGCCACCCGCGCGGACATGAACAGTCCAATCCCGATCGCCGCGGTGTAAAACGGCGCGTGCGGCATCTGCTTCAGCCACAGCCCCCACGCATGCGGCAGCAGTTCCGGCAGCACGAAGAACCAGATGAACAGCTGCACCAGGAGCGGCATGTTGCGGAAGAATTCGACATAGACGAAACCGATGAGAGAAGCGGTCTTCGACGGCAGCGTGCGCATGACGCCGACGACCGCCCCGAAGGCCAGTGCGATGATCCAGGCGAACAGCGAGGTCTCGATGGTCAGCAGCAGCCCGGCCAGCAGCATGTCGAGATAGGTGCCGGTCCCGCTCGGAGACGGCTCGAAGAAAATGTGCCAGTTCCAGTGATAACTCACGACAACTTCCGTGCGCCAGAACTACGCCTCGACCCGCTCATCAGACGCCTCACATCGCCTTATACGAATCCGGATCGGGAGAATCGGAGGGATTGGCAAACTCATGCTGCAGCTCCGCGCTGATCGGCGTGTTGAGGTTCAACCCCTTGGGCGGGATTTTTTGCATGAACCACTTGTCATAGAGCTTCTCGCCCTCGCCGCTCGTAAAAAGCGAGGCGGTGGCGGCATCGGCTACCTTCTTGAAGGCGACGTCATCCTTGCGCAGCATGACGCCGTAGGGTTCCGGCTTGGAAAACGCTTCGGTGGAGATGACATAAGCGTCGGGATCCTTCGAGCCGGCGACGAAACTCGCGAGCAGGATATCGTCCAGCACGGCCGCGACCGCGCGATCGGTCTCGACCATCAGGAACGATTCGGCGTGCTCCTTGGCCGGCACGATGTTGATGTCGAGCTTGCGCGCCGCATTGGCCTCGGTGAGCTGCTTGATGTTGGTGGTGCCTGATGTCGAGACCACCGTCTTGCCCTTCAGCGCATCGATCGAGTCGAGCTTGCTTGCCTTCTTCGAGACGAAGCGGGTGGCGGTCAGAAAGAAGGTGTTGGTGAACCAGACCTGCTTCTGGCGCTCGGCATTGTTGGTGGTCGAGCCGCATTCGAGGTCGATGGTGCCGTTGGCCAATAGCGGAATGCGGTTCGACGACGTCACCGGATTGAACTCGACCGCGAGCTTGCCGAGCTTGAGTTCGGACTTCACGGCGTCCACTATTTTAGCGCAGATGTCGATCGCAAAGCCGATCGGCTTCTGGTTGTCGTCCAGATAGGAGAACGGGATCGAGGAGTCGCGGTAGCCGATGGTGATCGTGCCGGTTTCCTTGACCTTTTTCAGCGTCCCCGTGAGCTCCTCGGCACTGGATTGTCCGGCCGCGAGTGCAGCGGCAAGCGCGAGGCCGACCATGGGCAGGCATTTCATTAGCGCTCTCCTCGCCTGGATGACTGCCGCAATGCTTGCAAAAATCGAGCCGAACGCCGCTTTCGGCCGCGGCCCACGACCCGGCTACCCATGCAATGGCTGAGCCATTGCATGGGCCGGGCCAGCCTCACATCGCCTTGTAGGAAGCGGGATCGGGCGAATCCGATGGATTGGCAAATTCGTGCTTGAGCTCCGGGGCAATCGGCGTGTTGAGGTTCAAGCCCTTGGGCGGAATCTTCGACATGAACCATTTGTCGTAGAGCTTCTGGCCTTCGCCGCTCTTGTAGAGCACTGCGGTCGCGGCATCGACCATCTTCTTGAATGGCACGTCGTCCTTGCGCAGCATGATGCCGTAGGGCTCGGGCTTCGAGAAGGCGTCCGAGGAGATCGCATAGGAACTCGGGTCCTTCGAGCCGGCGATCAGGCTGGCCAGCAGGACATCGTCCATCACGAACGCCACGGCGCGATCGGTCTCGACCATCAGGAACGCCTCGGCGTGATCCTTGGCCGGAATGATGTTGACGCCGAGGTTGCGGGCGGCATTGGCTTCGGTGAGCTGCTTGATGTTGGTGGTGCCGGCGGTCGAGACCACCGACTTGCCCTTGAGATCGTCGATCTTGTCGAGCTTGTTGGCCTTCTTCGACACGAAACGGCTGGCGGTCAGGAAATGGGTGTTGGTGAACGAGACCTGCTTCTCGCGCTCGGCATTGTTGGTGGTCGAGCCGCATTCGAGATCGACGGTGCCGTTGGCCAGCAGCGGAATCCGGTTCGACGACGTCACCGGCTCGAGCTTGACCTCAAGCTTGTCGAGCTTGAGTTCCTTCTTCACGGCGTCGACGATCTTGTAGCAGATGTCCATCGCGAAGCCGATCGGCTTCTGGTTGTCGTCGAGGTAGGAGAACGGGATCGAGGAATCACGAAAACCGAGCGTGATCGTGCCGGTTTCCTTGATGTTCTTCAATGTCCCCGTCAGTTCCTGGGCGCCGGCTTGCCCCGCACAGAGCGCCGCAGCGAGCGCAAACCCGATCATGCGTAAATGCTTCATTCTTTCTCTCCCCGTTTGGATGGCCGCCATGATGCTTGCATAATCCGGGCCGGAATAGAATGTGACTTTCGGCGGCTTTTGCGCCTCCCGGCCCGATCAGGCATGGCCGTTGGCCCGGGTCCTGTGGATGGTAATCAGTGCCCAAAGGCTGAACAGGCACACCACGGTGAGATAATAGCCCGGCGCGAGATCGCCGATCACAGCGAACGTGCCGAGCCAAGTCACGGTCGCCGGACCCATCCCGCCGAAAACGGTCACGCCAATGTTGTAGCTCAGCCCCAGGCCCGTCGCGCGCGTGCCGGCCGGAAACAGTTCGGACATCAGCGCCGCTACCGCGCCGAGATAGAGCGCCTTCAGCGAGCCGAGCAGCAGCACCGCAAGCACGATGATCGGTCCCGACGGCTTGCTGGCAAGCAGCAGATACAGCGGGAAGACCGCAGACAGCAACAGGACACCTATCGTGATCATGTAGGGCGTGCGTCCGACCCGGTCGGAGATTGCGCCCGCGACGGGATTGAGGGTGATGGCGGCGATGGCGGCGGCAAAGGCCGCGAGATAGCCGATGATCTGCGGCAGATTCAACGTTTTGACCACATAGGTCGGCATGTAGATGATGAGATAATTGACCGCGGTCGCGGCCGCGATCACGCCGACCGCCAGCAGGACCGGAAACTTCTGCTGCGTGAAGACATTGCGGACCGGCGTGTCGTGTTCGGCTGCCGGCGGCGCGGTCGCATCCTCGATGTTGTTGCGGATGTAAAGGCCGATCGGCCCGATCAGCACGCCGAACAGGAACGGAATACGCCAGCCCCAGGTCTGCAATTCGGTTTCGGTCAGGGTCGAGGACAACAGCACGCCGAAGCCGGAGCCGAGCAGCGAACTGATGCCCTGGCTTGCGAATTGCCAGCTTGCGACAAAGCCGCGCCTGCCCGGCATATGCTCGACCAGGAACGCGGTCGAACTGCCGAACTCGCCGCCCGCGGAGAAACCCTGCACCAGGCGGGCGACGATAACGAGCAGCGGCGCCCATACGCCGATCTTGTCGAAGGTCGGCATGCAGCCCACCGCCAGCGTGCCGAAGGTCATCATCGCGATGGACAGAAGCAGCGACGCCTTGCGGCCATGGCGGTCGGCATAGGCGCCGAGCAGCAGGCCGCCAACCGGCCGCGCCAGGAATGTCAGGCCGAACGTGCCAAAGGTCAGCAACAGCGAGGTGGTCGGATTGTCGTTGGGGAAGAACGCCCTGGAGAGATAGACCGCGAAAAAGGCGTAGACCGAGATATCGAACCATTCGAGCGCATTGCCGAGCGAGGTCGCGACCACGAGCCGGGTAATGTTCTTTTTCTCCGGAACGGTTTGCGGTATTCCCTCCGCCGGCGCCAATGTTGTCATTTCAAATCCCCGGCGCGCGACGTTTCGCCCAAATCCCAGAACAGGCCCGCCATGATGCCGAGCGCTTCTTCGGTCACCGACAGCAGGATGTGCTCGTCGGGCGCATGCTGGGAGCAGCCGGGATAGGAGTGCGGCACCCAGATCGTCGGCATTCCCAACGTCTCGGAGAACACATCGTTCGGCAGCGAGCCGCCGAAATTCGGCAACACCGCGGGCGCCTTGCCGGTGGTCTGCCGGATCGAGTCCGCCGCCCATTTGATCCAGGGACTGTCGAAATCGGTGCGCGAAGCGATGAAGCTTTGGGTGGCGCTGACTTCGACCATCGGAAAGCCGCTGGCTGCGAGATGAGCGCGTACGGCGTCGACGACCCCTTCGTATTTGGTGCCGACGACGAAGCGAAGCTGCAGAACGGCTCGGGCATGGCCGGGAATTGCATTGGCCGGGTGATCGATATTGCCGGATGACATCGCCAGCACTTCGAGCGTGTTCCAGGCGTAGACCCGTTCCGCGGCTGATAATCCCTCCTCGCCCCAATCCTCCGACAGGGCGGGCTCTTCCGGCAGCGGCTTGATGTCGACATCGGCGAGCATGCTGCGGACCTGGTTGGTCAGCCGCGGCGGCTTCAGCGCCTCGAGCTTCATGCGTCCATGGCTGTCGACCAGCGATGCAATGGCATTGGCGAGGATGGTCGCGGGATTGGCGAGCAGGCCGCCCCAATTGCCGGAATGGTGACCGCCCTCGCGCAAATTCACGTCGAGATGAATGCGGATGCCGCCGCGGCAACCGAGGAAGATGGTCGGCCGGTCGGCGGCAAGCCGCGGGCCGTCGGAGGCGAGCAACAGATCGGCCTTCAGCTCGTCGCGCAGCGATGCGCAGACTTTATTCAGATCGGGCGAGCCGATCTCCTCACCCATCTCGATCAGGAATTTGGCGTTGAACCCGAGCTTGCCGCCGCGCGCGTCGCGCACCGCAGCCAGCGCGGCGAGATTGATGCTGTGCTGCCCCTTGTTGTCGGCAGCACCGCGGCCATAGACGCGGTTGCCGATCGTCGTCAGCTTCCACGGGTCGAGCCCGCCGCGCCATTCGCCGACCATGCCGTCGACGACGTCGCCGTGGCCGTAGATCAGGACGGTCGGCAACGCGTCGCTCTCGCGATGCTCCGCGACAAGGAACGGCGACTTGCCGCTGGGAGATTCCACCAGCCGGCTCTCGAAATCGAGCTCGGCAAAAGCGGTGCGCATTTCCTTTTCGAGATAGGCGCGCAGCTCGGCTTCGCGGCCGCCGCGCTGGCTTTCGGTCTGGTAGGCGACACGGCGCGCCAGCGTTTGCAGGAACTCGCCGGAAGAAAACTGCCGGTGGACGTTGGCGATGGCATCGCCCCTGCCTTGAACTGGCGCGGTCATGCGGCGCGGCCCTTCCGCATCGCGCTCGAGTAACGCGGGCAGATTTCCTCGGCGAACCGCGACATCATCCGCTGGCGGAGGGCGAGCGGCGTGCCCGGTGTCGCGCTGGATACCATGAAGTAGTTGAAGCCGAGGGCGGTCAGCGCATCGATGCGCCTGCAGATCGTCTCCGCGCTGCCGATCAGGTTGGAATCGTGGAACGGGCCGAGCTCCGCCGGGTCCGTCAACTTGCGCAAGTTTGCGAACATCCGGCTGAAATCGGTATACTCGGGAATGTCTGCCCACGGATTGGCATCCGCTTCATAGTGATCCGCCTGCAGGGCAAAATACGGCGGGAAATAGCGACGACCCAGATCGCGCGCCTCCTCGTCGCTGTCGGCGATGAACATTTTCACCGAGATCGGCAGAATGGCGCCGTTCGCTTTGGCGCCGGCGCGCGACCGCCAGCGATCCAGGATCTTCACCAACAGGCCATCGGGGAACGTCGAAAGGCAGATGGGAGGAATGCCGAGGTCACCCATCACTTCGGCGCTGGCCGGGCTTCCGATCGCGCCATAGAAGTGAACCGGTTTGTCTGATGGCTCGGGGCGGATGCGGATCGGCCGCTCGATGTTCCAGAACTTGCCTTGATAGGTAAACGGCTTTCCCGCCAGACCCTGTTCGACGATCCGAAATACTTCGGAAAAGCGCGCGCGGCCCTCGTTCATGTCGATATTGTACGCCTCATATTCCATCCTGGCCGTGCCGCGCCCGATGCCCAGATGCAACCGGCCTCTGGTCAGCAAATTGAGCATGGCGATTTCCTCGGCGAGCCGCAATGGATGATACCAGGGCAGCACCAGCACCGAAGTCCCCAGCGACAGATCGGGGAATTTGGCCGCGATATGCGCCATCATCAATAGCGGGCTTGGCGTCGGGTAGTAGTCGCTGAAATGATGCTCGAGCAGCCAGGCCGCGTCGTAGCCGAGCCGGTGACCCAGTTCGCAATCCGACATCAGATCGCGATAGAGCTGGTCATCGGGAACCCCCGCCACATCAGCGGCCGCCGCCTGAAAGCCGAACGATATGTCTTGCATGGAATGATCTCCGCCTGACCCTGATCCTAGAGACATGGTATCGGGACGCAACAGGCCACGAATTCCGGCTGGTGGCAGGTCTTACCACCATGGCTTGGTCCGAAGGACACGCCGAGCCTGCCGCGAGCGTGCCGGAATTGCCTTGCCAAAACCAGTCCGAATGCAACAAGTTCGGCCAACAGCCCGGCGTTCCGACCGGGCCGATACAAGGGAGGACGATCATGAAGACGATCCTGCGCGCGTCCGCGATTTGTTTGCTGTTGGCGGGTTCCGCAGTAGCGCTGACCGGCGAGCGCATGGCGGAAATTCCGCTCGATAAAATGTCGCCCGCGCAGCGCAGCGTTGCCGACGCCATCATGTCCGGGCCGCGAAAAGGGATGGGCGGGCCGTTCAACGCCTGGCTGCGCAGCCCGGAACTGGCGGACCGCCTGCAGAAGGTCGGCGAGTATGTCCGCTTCAATAGCTCGCTCGACAGACGCGTCAACGAGATGGCGATCCTCATGACCGCGCAAGCCTGGGGTTCGCAGTATGAGTGGCACGCCCACGCGCCGCTGGCGATCAAGGCTGGCCTCGATCCCGCCATCGTCGCCGCGATCGGCGCCGGGCGAAAGCCCGACAACATGAAGGACGACGAGGCTATTGTCTGGGAGTTCACCACGCAGCTGCGGCGCGATCACGCGGTCGACGACGCGATCTATGCGAAGGCTCTGGAAAAATTCGGCGAACGGGGCATCATGGATCTGGTCGCCGTGAACGGTTACTACGACGTGGTGTCGATGACGCTGAACGTCGCCCACGTCTCCCCGCCCGCCGACGCGGAATTGCCGTTCAAGCAGGCCGGCCGGTAATCTGCGGGTATTCACCATTGCCGCACGGCAGCCTCGCCGGGCGGCGCCGCGTTGAAGGTCATCGATCATGAAAAAGGAAATCCGGCTCAACGCCTTCGCCATGAACTGCGTGGCGCATCAGTCGCCGGGGCTGTGGACCCATCCGCGCGACCGCACTGCGGAATATAACCGCCTGCCCTACTGGATCGATCTCGCGAAGACGCTCGAGCGCGGGCGTTTCGACGGCTTGTTTCTCGCCGACGTGCTCGGCGTCTACGACGTGTTCGGCGGCAGTCCGGATGCGGCCTTGCGCAACGCCGCGCAGACGCCCTGCAACGATCCGATGCTGTTGATTCCGGCGATGGCCGCGGTGACCGAACATCTCGGCTTTGGTGTGACCTCGAACCTGTCCTATGAGCCGCCCTATACATTCGCGCGGCGGATGTCGACGCTCGACCATCTCACCGAGGGACGCGTCGGCTGGAATGTGGTGACCGGCTATCTCGACAGCGCCGCGCGCGGCGCCGGCAAGGACAAGCAGACCGGCCATGACGACCGCTATGCGGTCGCCGACGAGTATATGGAGGTGGTCTACAAGCTCTGGGAAGGCAGCTGGGAAGACGACGCCGCGCTGCGCGACCGTATCAGAGGTATCTTTGCGGACCCTGCGAAGGTGCATCGCGTGCAGCACGAGGGCGACAACTATCGCCTCGACGCCATTCATCTCAGCGAGCCGTCGCCGCAACGCACGCCCGTGCTGTATCAGGCCGGCACCTCGCCGCGCGGACGGCAGTTCGCCGCCGAGCACGCCGAATGCGTGTTCATGTCGGGTCCGTCGGCGAAGGTGATCGGGCCGCGGGTTTCGGCGATCCGCGAACTAGCCGCGCAGGGCGGGCGCGACGGGAGCGAGATACTGATGTTCAGCATGTTCACCGTCATTCTCGGGCGCACCGAAGCCGAGGCGAGAGCCAAATACGCCGACTATCGCAGCTACGTCAGCCCCGAAGGCGCGCTCACTTTGATGTCCGGCTGGACCGGCGTCGACTTCTCGACCTACGATCTCGACCAGGAAGTGCGCCACGTCCAGAATGATGCCGGCCGCAGCGCGATGGACAACGTCACCCGCGCCGATCCCGACCGGGTCTGGACCGTGCGCGAGGTCGCCCAGCATGTCGGCATCGGCGGCGCCGGCCCGGTCGCGATCGGCACGCCGGAAAAGGTCGCCGACCAGATCGAGGCCTGGTTCGAGCAGACCGATGTCGACGGGTTGAACATGCCGTTTGCGGTTTCGCCCGGCGATTTCGCCGATATCGCCGACATGCTGGTGCCGGAGCTGGTGCGCCGCGGGCGGTACAAGTCGGCTTATCGACCTGGCACGCTGCGCGAAAAACTGTTCGGCGAAGGCCGCGCGCGGCTCGCCGCACCGCATCCGGCCGTGCAGTACCGGCCCGGCGTGAGGGCGAAGGCGGCGGAGTAACGCTCCGTTGTAGGGTGGGCGAAGCGAAGCGCGCCCACCATCTATTTCGTGCGAGAACGGTGGGCACGGCGCAAGCGCGCCTTTGCCCACCCTACGATTTACGCTCGCCATGACGGTGTTAAACCGTGCCGTCAACCACGACCTCGATCAGCTTCGCACCGGGCCGCTTGAATGCCGACGTCAGCACCGGCTTCAAATCCTTTGCCTCCGTGATCCGCATCGCCTCCAGCCCGAGCGATTTTGCGATGCCGACGAAATCGACCGGCGGGTCGGCGAAATCCATGCCGACGTAATTGCTGTCGCCGTGGAACGCGAGCAGCCGCTGCTTGATGATGCGATAGCCGCCATTGTTACAGATCACCACCGTCAGCGGCAGCTTGTGATGGGCCGCGGTCCACAGCGCCTGGATCGAATACATCGCGCTGCCGTCGCCGGAGAAGCACACGACTGGCCGATCAGGGTTGGCCATGCTGACGCCGACGGAGGCCGGCAGGCCCCAGCCGATGCCCCCCGACGCCAGCGCATGATAGCCGTAGCGGTCGCGGTGCGGACGCAGCGCCAGCATCTGCCGCCCGGAGGTCAGCCCCTCGTCGACCAGGATGGCGTTATCCGGCATCGCCTCGACGACTTGCAGCGTCAGATAATCCGGATCGATCGGCGAGCGATCTTTGGCCTTCGAGATCTGCTCGATCAGCGGGCCGCGCCGCGCCGTCCAGTTCTTCGAAGCCAGTGCGGCGATGCCCTTTTTCGCGCGCGCTTGCAGCGCGGCGCCGCCGGCCGCCTTCAGCGCCGGCACCAGCACGCGCAAGGTTTCCCTGACGTCGGCCTTGAGCGCGATCTCGGCGCCGTAATTCTTGGCGAGGTCGCCGTCGACGAGGCCGACCTGCACGATCGCCAGTCCCTCCGGCAGCGGATTGACCTCGCTATAGACCGACATCCGCAAGGGGTCGGCGCCCAGCACGATCATCAGATCGTAGGGCGACAGCACCTCGCGCACCTGCTTCTGCAGCCGCGACAGCGCGCCCATGAAGCACGGGCTTTCCGACAGGAATTGCGCGCCATAGGGCGTCGAGCATTGATAGGCCGGCGCGCCGAGCGCGGCCGCGAAGGCGGCGGCTTCCTTTAACGCATCGCTCTTGACGATCTCGTCGCCGGTGATGATGACCGGGTTTTGCGCCTTTAATATCCGCTGCGCCAACGCCTGCACGCCCTCGTCGGACGGGCGCACCCGTGCGTCGACGCGGGTCGAGCGGCCGAGTTCGATGCCGGCTTCGGCATT
>NZ_DATHOP010000171.1:0-50550 GCF_035484855.1 Bradyrhizobium sp. | reverse complement strand
GAATCACCCGGCATTCCCCACGCAATGGTTTTACGGATTATAACGTGCTCTTCCCGGTGCTCCGGGCTTGTTGGCCACCGTCGCCTGCGCTCCTTCTCGCAGACTTGACACCAGCGTCGGGGTGCCAGAACCACACGTCTTCTCCGTCCGCTTCAAGTGCCTTCGTCAAGAGCACCATCCGCGTCCACCGCATCCCGCCCCGCGTTGTTGACGTTGCGCAACGCCCCTTTGGTGGGGCGGGATGCCGGATAGATAATGCCGGCCCAGAATCAAGTCAAGCAAAAATTCTCTAATTCAGAAAAAAAAATCTAAAAAACATTAACGTATTGGGATACCGTAGGTCGGCGTCGGCCGGGACCCGTCTGGTTTGGCGGCATTTCATGGCCTATCTCCCCGGAACGGCTTCACGGAATCCAGCTGGCCCTTGCCGCGCAAATCCTTTAGGCTTAAAATAATTCGATTGCTCTGACAGGGGTGCCGGAGGTTTGCCATGAAGATCGCGATCATCGGCGGTGGTCCGGCCGGGCTCTATGCCGCGATCCTGTTGAAGAAGCAGCGCCCCGAGGCCGAGATCACGGTCTATGAGCGCAACCGCGCCGACGACACCTTTGGTTTCGGCGTGGTGTTCTCGGACGCGACGCTGGACAATTTCGAGAAATACGACGCCCCGAGCTATCGTCGTATCACCCAGCAATTCGCCTATTGGGACGATATCGCCGTGCACTTCCGCGGCACCGTGCACCGCGTCGGCGGCAACGGCTTCTGCGGCTGCTCGCGTCGCACGTTATTGCTGATCCTGCAGGGGCGGGCGCGCGAACTCGGCGTCGCGTTGCTGTTCGAGGCCGACATCGAGGACGAAGCGCGCTTTGCCGATGCCGATCTCGTGGTATTGGCGGACGGCATCAACAGCCGTTTCCGCGAGAAATATATCGAACACTTCCAGCCGGAGATCGACCTTCGCTCCAACAAGTTCGCCTGGATGGGCTCGACCCGGCCGCTCGATGCCTTCACCTTCATCTTCCAGGAGACCGAGTGGGGCCCGTTCATCGCACACGCCTATCAATACGAAGCCGGGCGCTCGACATGGATTTTTGAAACGGATCCCGCGACCTTCCGGCGCGCCGGACTGGAAGGACTGAGCGAAAAACAGTCCGCCGACCGGATGGCGCAGATTTTCGGCTGGTTCCTCGAGGGCCATCCGCTCCTGATCAACCGCTCGATGTGGCGCAATTTCCCGATGATCCGCAGCAAGCGCTGGGTTAGGGATAACATGGTGCTGTTGGGCGATGCCAAGGCGACCGCGCATTTCTCGATCGGTTCCGGCACCAAGCTTGCGATGGAGGATGCGATCGCGCTGGCGGACGCCATGCAGCGCGCGCCGACGATCGAGGCCGCGTTGAAGCAATACGAGGAAGGCCGCCGCGAGGAGGTGGAAAAAACCCAGCACGCCGCCGACGTCTCGCTGGTCTGGTTCGAGCATGTCGACCGGTTCTGGGATTTCGATCCCGTGCAATTCGCCTTCGGCGTCATGACCCGCGCGAAGGCGATTACCTATGACAACCTGACCCTGCGCGCGCCGGATTTCGTCGCGGAGGTCGACAAGGCCTTTGCCAGACAGGTCCGCGCCAGGGGATTCGACGTCGATGTCGCAAAACCCAATGCGCCGATGTTCCAGCCGCTGCGGTTGCGCGAGATGGAATTGAACAATCGCGCCGTGGTGTCGCCGATGTGCATGTATTCGGCGAAGGATGGCGTGCCCGGCGATTTCCATCTGGTGCATTACGGTTCGCGCGCGATCGGCGGCGCCGGGCTGATCTTCACTGAGATGACCTGCGTCTCCCGCGCTGCCCGCATCACGCCCGGCTGCGCCGGGCTCTGGAACGACGAGCAGCAGGCCGCGTGGCGGCGGATCGTCGATTTCGTCCATGCCAATTCGGCGGTGAAAATCGCTCTGCAGCTCGGCCATGCCGGCCGCAAGGGCGCTACCAAATTGATGTGGGACGGCATGGACCGTCCACTGGAAGAGGGCGGCTGGGACGTCATCTCGGCCTCGCCGATTCCCTATTTCCCCGACAGCCAGGTGCCGCGCGAAATGGACCACGCGGCGATGGATAAGGTCAAGGCGTCGTTCGTCCAGGCGGCCGAGCGGGGCGAGGCCTGCGGCTTCGACATGCTGGAGCTGCATTGTGCCCACGGCTATCTGCTGGCGAGTTTCATCTCGCCGCTCACCAACCGGCGCACCGACGAATACGGCGGATCGCTGGTCAATCGGATGCGCTTTCCGCTGGAAGTGTTCGAAGCCTTGCGCACCGCATGGCCCGCGCACAAGCCGATGTCGGTGCGCATTTCCGCGACCGACTGGGCCGAGGGCGGCATCACCGGCGACGATGCGGTGGAAATCGCGCGCGCCTTTGCCGAAGCCGGCGTCGACCTGGTCGATGTTTCCACCGGGCAGACCGTGCGCGACGCGCAGCCGGTCTACGGCCGCATGTTCCAGACGCCGTTCTCCGAGCAGGTCCGCAACGAGGCGCGCGTCGCCACCATGTGCGTCGGCAACATCACCACTGCGGATCAGGTCAACACCATCCTCGCCGCCGGCCGCGCCGACCTCGTAGCGCTGGGACGGCCGCATCTGGTCGATCCCTCGTTCACGCTGAAGGCCGCGGCCTGGTACGGCGCGGGAGGCGTGTTCTGCCCGCCGCAATATCTGCCCGGCAAGGACCAGATTTTCCGCAACAGCGTGCGCGACCGGCAGGATTTCGAGGATCTCAGAATTAAGGCTAAACCGAAGACCCGGGCCGAGCTGAAGGCGGAGGCGACAAAGCCGCTTGCGGCGGAGTGACCGCCTATGCGAGTTTAAGGCCCAAGGCAGTCGCGTTTGAGTGGAGTTGACGATGAAGGCGATTATCGTCGGCGGCGGTATCGGTGGCCTCACCACCGCGCTGATGCTGCGGGCGCGTGGCATCGACAGCGAATTGTTCGAACAGTCGGATACGATTCGCGAACTCGGCGTCGGCATCAACACCTTGCCGCACGCCATTCGCGAACTGGCGGCGATCGGCCTTTTGGACCGGCTCGATGAGGTTGCGATCCGCACCCACGAGCTGTTTTACCTGACCCGGCATGGCCAGCAGGTCTGGCACGAGAAGCGCGGGCTCGATGCCGGTCATGACGTGCCGCAATTCTCGATCCATCGCGGCCGGCTGCAGGGCGTCATTCATCAGGCCGTGATCGAGCGGCTGGGCGCAGACGCCATCCACACCGGTTGCCGGCTCGGCTCGTTCACGCAGGACGAGGGCGGCGTCACCGCCTACTTCTTCGACCGCGGCGGCGCGCATGTGCACACCGTGCGCGGCGACATCCTGATCGGCGCCGACGGCATCCACTCCAAGGTGCGGGAGACGCTGTTTGCCGAGGAAGGACCGCCCTGCTGGAACGGCCTGATGCTGTGGCGCGGCGCCACCGACTGGCCGGTATTTTTGACCGGACGCTCCATGATCATCGCCGGCGGCCTGAACGCCAAGGCCGTGGTTTACCCGATCGCGGAAGGCTCGAGCCCGGCAAGCCGCCTGACCAATTGGGCGGTGCTGGTCCGGATCGGCGACGGCTCCTCGCCGCCGCCGCGCCGCGAGGACTGGTCGAACCTCGGCCGGCGCGAGGAAATGATGCCCTATGTGTCGGGGTTCTCGATTCCCCAGGTCGATTTCGCGGCCCTTGTCAGTGCGACGCCGGAATTCTGGGAATATCCCTGCTGCGACCGTGATCCGCTACCTTATTGGTCCAGCGGCCGCGTCACCCTGCTCGGCGATGCCGCGCATCCGATGTATCCGGTGGGGTCGAATGGCGCCTCGCAGGCGATCCTCGACGCGCGCTGTCTGGCGGACGCGCTGGCGCGGTCGGAACATCCGCGCCAGGCGTTGATGGCCTATGAGCGCCAGCGGTTGCCGATGACGGCCGACATCGTCGCGTCCAACCGCCGCGGCGGCCCCGAGGGCGTGATCGATGCCGTCGAGCAGCTCGCGCCGCAGGGCTTTACCGACGTCGAAACTATTCTCAACTATGAAGCCCGCGAGGCGATCGTGCGCGGCTACGCGGCCAAGGCGGGCTTTGCCGCGCGTGTGGTGGCGAGGCAGTAAGGCTGTATTTCCGTCCGGGCCTTCATCGTTCGAGATGCCGCGCAAGAGCGCGGGTTCTCGGGATGAGGCCGTACCCTCCTCAATATCTTTAAGCATAGGGCAGATAAGGCACCCTTGCGCCGTGCCCATCAATTGCCGCGTCACGCACCGCCGTCATCCTGAGGTGCGCGCTCTCGCGCGCCTCGAAGGATGATTCACGGGCACACAAGCCAATCATCCTTCGAGGCTCGCCGAAGGCGGCGAGCACCTCAGGATGACGGCGACGAACGCGAGCGAGCTTACGGCGGCGGCGGCGGCAGGAAGTGGATGTTGTGCTCGGCGGCGAGCCGGACCACGTCCTCGGGATTCTGCTGCTTCATGTTGTGGATGGCCCAGAACAGGTCGTAAAGCCTTCGCGTCGGCGACACCCAGAACAGCGTCTTCGCATTCTGCTGCGACTTGTTGAAGATGCCGTGCGGCTTGCCCATCGGCAGCCGCACGAGATCGCCGGGAGTAGCCGATTCGTCGGCGCCGTCGAGCATGAAGTCGAGCTTGCCTTCCAGAATGTAGAGATATTCGTCCTGGTCGGGGTGGATGTGCGGCGGCACGAAGGTGCCGGGCGGAAACGTCGCATGCCATGAAAACGAATGCTCGGTGCGGCTCTTCGGCACATAGGTCTGGCCGAGGATGTTCCAGGAGATGCCCTGGATGCCATCATTGGCGCGCGTGATGCCGGCGATCTCTTCTTTCATGCCCTGTCTCCTTCCCTGGATTGCTTAATTGCCCGGCGTGCATTCCTTGGCATAACGGTCGCCGTAATTCTCGAACACTTTTTGCACGATCTCGGTCTGGAATTTGCCGTCCGGCCGCTTGGCGACCTTGGTCAGGTAAAAATCCTGGATCGGATAGCCGTTGCTGTTGAATTTAAAACCGCCGCGCAGCGAGGCGAAGTCGGCCTTCTTCAGGGCGGCCGACACGGCTTCCTTGTTGGTGAGATCGCCCTTGACCGCCTTGACCGCGCTGTCGATCAACAGCGCCGCGTCATAGGCCTGCATGGCATAGGTGCCGGGCACGCTGTTGTAGGCAGCCTCATAGCCGGCGACGAATTTCTTGCTCGCGGGATTGTCGAGATTGGGCGCCCAGTCGGCGCCGCCGAACATGCCGACCGCGGCATCCTGCTGCGCCGGCAATGTCGATTCATCCACCGTGAAGGCCGACAGCACCGGAATCTGGTCGGCAAGGCCGGCCTGCTTGTACTGTTTGACCAGGCTCACGCCCATGCCGCCCGGCATGAAGGTGAAGACGGCGTCGGGCTTCAGCGAGGCGATCTTGGACAATTCGACCTGGAAATCCAGCGTGCCCAAGGGCACGTAGCTCTCCTCGACGATCTCGCCCTTGTAGTCGAGCTTGAAGCCGGCAGCCGAATCCTTGCCGGCCTGATAGTTCGGCACCATCACATAGACGCGCTTGTAGCCGCGGTCTTGGGCGACCTTGCCGAGGATCTCGTGCACCTGATCGTTCTGGTAGGAGGTGACAAAGAAGAACGGGCTGCAGTTCTTGCCGGCGTAGCTCGACGGGCCGGCGTTCGGGCTGATCAAAAAAGTTTTCGTATCGGTCACCGGCTTGTGGATCGCCTGCAGCACGTTGGAGAAGATCGGCCCGACCACGAAATCGACCTTGTCACGCTCGAGCAGGCCCTTGACCTTGGTGACGGCGACGTCGGGCTTGAGTTCGTCATCGACCGCGATCACCTCGACCTCGCGGCCCGCCATTTTGCCGCCGAGGTCCTTGATGGCGAGCGCAAAGCCGTCGCGGACCTGCTGGCCGAGCGCGGCTGCCGGACCCGACAGGGTGACGATCACGCCGATCTTGAGTTTTTCCTCAGCAAGCGCCTGACCGGCCGCGATGCAGAGGAAAAATGCAGGGACGGCCAACTTCAGCTGCTGTTTCATGACACTCTCCGCACGACAAATCCGGGGATCTTGAGCTCAAGCTTATTCTGATGATGGCCGTCGCCGCAAGGCAAGCGGCGAAACCGGCTGTCCCGCCGCGACGGCGGCATGCAAGCGGCGCGCCAATTGTTTGAAACCTAAAGAAATCCGGAAAAAGCCGCGAGCCCCGCCGGCGGCGGCGTTTTGACTTGCGGCGACAGCTGAATTATTTGAAGGTCAAAACAACGGCCGGGAGCCGGCAGTCGCCGGCTCCAAGCGGATATGACTGCATCATGACCCTCGATTCCGAGACCAAGGCCGTCGAACTCCCGGAGGATCACGGCAACGAGCTCAGGCTGTGGCTGCGGCTGTTGACCTGCACCACTTTGATCGAGGGCGAGGTGCGCAGCCGGCTCCGCGCGCGGTTCGAAGTCACGCTGCCGCGCTTCGACCTGATGGCGCAGCTCGACAAGGTAGCCGATGGCATGACGCTGTCGGATGTCTCGAAGCGGATGATGGTTTCTAACGGCAACGTTACCGGCCTGGTCGAGCGCCTGGTTGAATCAGGCCATCTGGACCGCCGCACCTCGGATACCGACCGCCGCGTCCAGGTGATCCGGCTGACGAAAATCGGCCGCGCCGAGTTTCGCCGGATGGCGGCAGAGCACGAGACCTGGATCGCCGACCTGTTTTCGGAGCTGACGCCGAAGGATGTCCGCGAGTTGATGCGGCTACTCGCCAAGACCAAGGGCTCGGCGCAAAAGTCCGCGCAGAAGCGGGCCTAAAGCCTTGGGCGCCACCGTCGACTACGAGGTCGAATACAACAACCGGGCGCGGGTTCCGGAAAATCCTGAAATCATGGCCGGCTGGGCGAGGGATGCGGCAGCCTATCGCGAACAGCATCCGCCGCGCCTGATCCGCTATGGCCCGGGCGGGCGCCATGTCATCGATTTGTTTCCCGGCGGCAGCGACGGTCCGATCGTCGTCTTCATCCACGGCGGCTACTGGCAGGCGCTCGACGGCTCGTCTTCCAGCCATCTCGCGGCAGGCCTGAATGCGCACGGGATAGCCGTCGCGATCCCAAGCTACGATCTCTGCCCCAACGTCAGCGTCGAGGGGATCGTCGGCGAGATGCGCCAAGCCACGCGCGAACTGGCGCGGCTCGGGCAGCCGCTCGTCATGTCAGGCCATTCCGCAGGCGGCCATCTCGCCGCCTGCATGCTGGCGACCGACTGGCGGAAATTTGATCCGTCGCTGCCGGAAAATCTCGTCATCGCGGCCTATACGATTTCCGGCCTGTTCGATCTCGTGCCGCTGGTCGAAACCTCCATCAACAAGGCGTTGCATCTCGATCAGGCAACGGCGCGGGCCGTGAGCCCGCTGTTCTGGAACGCGCCGTCGCACGGAAGTCTCGATGCGCTGGTTGGCGAAAGCGAGCCTGCCGAATATTTTCGGCAGAGCCGGACGATGGTCGATGCCTGGGGCGCAGCCGGTCTTGCGACGCGCTTCGGGGTCGTCGCCGGCGCCAACCATTTTACCGCGGTTGCTCCGCTGGCCGACCCGTTCTCGCCGATGGTGGCGCGACTGAAGCAATTGGCGGGGCGGTGAGACTGGCGACTTCGCTTCAGTGAAATTGCCAGTCGAGCCCAAAGACGACGCGAATGATCCAAAGCGGCCTCTTGCAATATAGACCAATCGGTCTATATATGAACGATGAGCCGCCAAACCCCAATGCAGTCGGCCCGCGGCCGCCCCCGGACTTTCGACACGGAAGCCGCTGTCGAACGTGCGATGGGTGTGTTCTGGTCGCGCGGGTATCACGCCACGGCGCTACCGGACCTTCTTCGTGCGACGAAGCTCTCGCGTGGCAGCCTTTACGCCGCTTTCGGTGACAAACACTCGCTCTTCCTGCGCGCGCTTGATCGCTACATTGCCGATGCCCTGACGCGGTTGGATATCGAACTCGACCCCGGCAAAGAGCCGGTCGATGGCCTGCGGACCTACCTTGCCGGCTACGTCGACCGCACCAGCGGCGCCAATGGACGGCGCGGATGCCTGCTGGTGGCCACAGCCATGGAACTGGCGGGCCATGATGCTGAAGTTGATCGTCGCATCGGAAGCTTTTTCAAAACCATGGAGGCCAAAGTGGCTGATGCGCTTTCCCGTGCGAAGGCGGCGGGCAAGCTGGCCGATGGTGTCGAGTCCTTAAGTGCCGCCCGGATTCTCGTCTGTTTCGTCGAGGGGCTGCGAGTGGTCGGCAAGACGGCACCGACACGGATCACGTCGCAAGCCGCCGTTGACGCCCTTCTCGATCGCTTCATCAGGTAGACAACCCATGGGCTCCTCGATTGTTCGCGCGTCGATATCTAGACCGAATGGTCTTGAAAGGAAGAACGCCATGTCTGCCCTCCAGATCATCTGCGCGGTGGCTGTCCCCTTGCTCTGGGGTTATCAGTTCGTCGCCATCAAAGTGGGCGTGATGGAGTTTCCGCCTCTCTTCTTCCTTGCACTGCGCTTTCTCGCCATCGCGCTGCTGCTCATTCCCTTCGTCAAAAGTCCCGCACGTCGACAGTTCGGCCCTATCGCGGTTATTTCAGCTTTCCTTGGTGGACTGAACTTCGGGCTCTTCTATGTCGGCCTGGGGCTCGGCTCGGGAAGCATGTCGGCCGTCGCATATCAACTCGCCACGCCCTTCACCGTCCTGTTAGCGTGGCCGCTGCTCGCGGAGAGGCCGTCTCTGACCACGTCCGCCGGAGTGGTGCTTGCATTCGTCGGCGTGGTCGTGTTGGCGGCGGGACCCGGCCTGTCGGCAAACGCGCTTCCGCTGCTGCTTGTGGTCGGGGCCGCCTTCGCGTTCGCGGTGTCCAACGTCTTGACGAAGCGCTACGGCCCTTTTGATGCCCTGATGTTGATGGGGTGGTCGTCGCTGCTCACTGTGCCGCAGGTCATGTCGATATCGTTGCTCCTCGAACATGGACAGCTGGCGAGCCTTGTCACCTCGGATGAACGTGGTTGGCTGGCACTCGCATACACAATTTTCATCGGAGGAATTGTCGGCTTTGGCCTTTGGTTCTGGCTGATCGCCCGCTGCTCCATGGGCCGCGTCGCACCCTTCGGCCTGCTGCTGCCGGTGTTCGCGTTGACTTCGAGCGTGTTGTTCCTTGGCGATCCCATGACCCCAAAGTTGATTGTCGGTGGGCTGCTCGCGATCTCCGGCGTCGCCATCACACAAGTAAGATCGACCGCTCGGCCAATATGAGCTTGGAAGTCGTGTCGTGGCGACTTCCGGGTTTGGCACGAACGGGCCCCACCGTTCGGTCATGCGCCGGCGCCTGAAAAAGCGTGAACGGCCGCGGCCCCGGCTCTTGCGTCCAATTGCTTTAAGTGTAAAATGTTTAGGACTAAAGCGATGCCGGGCGGCCTCATCCCAAAACCGGGGCAAATGCAAATGTCGGATGCAATCCAGAAGCTTGGTCCATCGGGCCACGTCGATGATTTCTCGCGGCGGAATCTGCCGCCGCCGGATCAGTGGCCGGAATTGCGGCTCGACCGGCCTGAGTTTCAGTACCCTGAATATCTCAACGCCGCGGTCGAATTGACCGACCGCATCGTCGAGAAGGGGCTCGGCGATCGCATCGCGCTGATCGGCAACGGCCGCCAGCGCACCTACAAGGAACTGGCGGACTGGTCGAACCGGCTGGCGCATGCGCTGGTGGAGAATTACGGCGTCAAGCCCGGCAACCGCGTGCTGATCCGCTCGGGCAACAATCCGGCGCTGGTCGCGGCATGGCTTGCGGCGACCAAGGCCGGCGCCGTCGTCGTCAACACCATGCCGATGCTGCGCGCCGGCGAGCTGACGAAAATCGTCGACAAGGCCGAAATCGCGTTGGCGCTGACCGATAGCCGGATCGCCGACGAACTGGTCGCCTGCGCCAAAACCAGCCGGTTCCTGAAACAGGTGGTGAATTTCGACGGCACCTCGAACCATGACGCCGAACTCGACCGGGTGGCGCTGAACAAGCCGGTGCGGTTTGACGCCGTCAAGACTGGCCGCGACGACGTCGCGCTATTGGGATTTACCTCCGGTACCACGGGCGAGCCGAAGGCGACGATGCATTTCCATCGCGATCTCCTGATCGTCGCCGATGGCTACGCGCGCGAGGTCCTCAACGTCACGCCGGACGATGTCTTCGTCGGCTCGCCGCCGCTGGCGTTCACGTTCGGACTTGGGGGGCTGGCGATCTTCCCGCTGCGGTTCGGCGCGACCGCGACGCTTCTGGAAAACGCGGCACCTCCCGAGATGGTCAGGATCATCGAGACCTACAAGGCGACGATCTGCTTCACCTCGCCGACCGCCTATCGGGCGATGATGGCCGCGATGGACAAGGGTGCGGATTTGTCATCGTTGCGGCTTGCGGTCTCGGCGGGCGAAACGCTGCCGGCACCGGTGTTCGAAAGCTGGACCAGAAAGACTGGAAAACCGATCCTCGACGGCATCGGCTCGACCGAATTGCTGCATATCTTCATCACCAATCGGGTCGGCGATGCCTTTGCCGGAAAGACCGGCCGTCCGGTTTCGGGTTATGAGGCAAAGATCCTCGACGCCGACATGAATGAATTGCCGGCGGGTACCGCCGGCAGGCTTGCGGTTCGCGGTCCCACCGGATGCCGCTATCTCGCCGATGGCAGGCAATCGAATTATGTACGCGACGGCTGGAATTTGACCGGCGATACTTTCGTTTGCGACGAGCAGGGGCGCTTCTCTTTCGTCGCCCGCTCGGACGACATGATCGTTTCTTCCGGCTACAATATCGCAGGTCCCGAGATCGAAGCAGCCTTGCTGACGCATCCGGCCGTCGCCGAATGCGGCGTGGTCGGGGCGCCCGATGAGGCGCGCGGCATGATCGTCAAGGCCTATGTGGTCGCAGCCGCCGGGATCGAGGCTGACGAGCGGCTGGCGACCGAATTGCAGGACCACGTCAAGCGCGAGATCGCGCCTTACAAATATCCGCGCGCGATCGAATTCGTCGCGCAATTGCCGAAGACCGAGACCGGCAAGTTGAAGCGATATGCGCTGCGCCAGATGGCGCAGGAAGGCGGTGACTCGGCCGGGATGGCCGCGGAATGAATGCAACTGACGTGATGGAGAACGGTTCGTGAGCACGCCAACTGCGCCCACGCTTGCTGTGTTGCCGAAGGCCAAGGACGAGAGTTCTACCCCGCAAGTCCTGCAGCCGAGCGGCTGGCCGATGCCGAAGGGTTATGCCAACGGCATGGCCGCCGACGGCAGGCTGGTGGTGACCGGCGGCGTGATCGGCTGGGATCATCACGGACACCTGCCGGACGGTTTTGCGGCGCAGGTTCGCCAAACGCTCGGCAACATTTCGGCGATCCTTGGCGAGGGCGGCGCCAGGCCCGAGCATCTGGTTCGGCTGACATGGTATGTCGTCGACATGGAAGAGTATCTTTCGAACCTGAAGGCGCTTGGCCAAATCTACCGCGACATTTTCGGCGCGCATTATCCGGCGATGGCGCTGGTCCAGGTGGTGCGCCTGGTCGAACAGGCGGCGCGGGTCGAGATCGAGGCGACCGCGGTAGTGCCGCGCTAGGATCGGCGCAAGGCCAACTGCTTTTCGGATTCTTCAACATCATCAGCGACAAGGCGTGCCTTGATTTCGCCGTTCTCGCATCTTCGAACCCCTGATCGACGCGGAAAGTTGAGGCAAATCCTGCAATCGTTATTGGGTTGCAATTTATTAAAAAGCATCGTGTACGGGAATTTGCTTTTCTCGATGCCGGTTTCGGGCTATAAGCTCTCGCTGCTTACCGTCACATTCCGCGTATTTTCAGGGAGGTCGGATATGGCAAGAACCGCATCACTTCATATCAACAACATGGAACAGCCCACGCTGGTTCGCGTGTCGCTGCCGACAAAGATCACGGAGCCGGAATTGGCACGGCTCACTGACCATATTGTGCAAAATATCGTTCGGCCGCACACCGGCTGCACCTGTCTTTCGGGCAGGATAAACGTGTTGATCGAGAGCGTGTTTCAGGAGGCCGTTCAGGTCGAGCTTTAGTCTCAGCCGAACGTATTCCGCATGAAAATCGAAAGAGCTCTGGTCGGGTTGCTCAACAACCCGGTGGTGCCGGCCGTCGTCGCCCATGCGCCGGATCTCGTCGAATATATCGACGTCATACCCGATCGGCTCTGGTATGATTTCGAATTCGGCGAGGCCGGTGGCAGGCGGTTTCGGCGCGTCACCGGTGCGATCGAGGAACTCAAGCAATGCGCCGCCGGGCGCGTTCTCGGCGGCCACTGCATCGGTCTGTCGCTGCCGAGCGCCATCCCGCTCGACCTCGCGATGGCCGAAGAAGTCGCCTTGCTCGCGCGCGAGCTGGAGTTTCAGTGGTTCAGCGAACATTTGAGCATGTTCCTGGTGGCGCATGGCAGCGTTCCCAACGCCCAAGCCGGCCTGGGGCTGCCGGTCGCCTTCGATGAAGAGAGTTT
Source organism: Bradyrhizobium sp. (assembly GCF_035484855.1). Lineage (GTDB taxonomy): Bacteria > Pseudomonadota > Alphaproteobacteria > Rhizobiales > Xanthobacteraceae > Bradyrhizobium. The sequence continues at coordinate 37,993 of NZ_DATHOP010000171.1, read as the reverse complement.
CGAGATCATTCGCCGCAAGCTGGTGATATTGAAGCCGATGCTCGGCTGCCGGATGCTGATGGAAAACACCGCCGTGTTCACGCCGGTGCCCGACAGCGACATGAGCGAACCGCAGTTCCTCAACCGGCTTTACTCGGAAGCCGACTGTGGCACGCTGCTCGATCTGCATAACCTGTATGTCGGCCAGCAGAATGGCGTGCTGTCGTCGCGCCAGTATCTCGAGGAGATCAATCCAGCCTGCGTCGAGGAAATACACATCGCCGGCGGCGATGAACTCGCCGGCTTCTATACCGACTCCCATTCCGGCCTGACGCCGCCCGAAGTCTGGGAATGGGCCTACGAGTTCGGACCGCGCTTTGAAAATCTCCGCGCGATCGTGTTTGAATTCCACGAATCCTATTTCGAGAAACTCGGCATGCAGGGCATTGTGGAGGAATTGGAACGGATGCACCAGCTGGCGGATCGGCTCGCCTCGAGGACACAAAGCCGTGTTGCTTGAATTCCAGCAGGCGCTCGCCGATCTTGTCGCATCACCGGACTTCTGCCGGCAGGCACGCGCCGACCCGCAGGAGCTGATGCGGCGATACGATCTGTCGGCGCGCGAGCATCGGCGCCTCGTCGACATGGTCAATCAGCCCGGCATGGCGCTGAATTGCATGCTGTATCGTTCGAACCGGCTCGCGCCGCTGGCGCAAAATCTCTATGGCCTGTGCAACGCGCTCGGCGCACGTCTCGGACCGCTGCTGACCGAATATTCCGCGCTCTACCCGAACACGACCGTGCACTTCTATCTGGAATGCGACCGGTTCTGCAGCTTCATCGAGAAGAAAATGGCCGAGGGCTTGCATCTCGATCCGCAAGCGCAATCCGTCTTCGCCGAGGAACGTCTGAAAGTCCGGTTGAACCTGAAGGCCACCGAGACAGCGCTGTGAACGCAGCCGCCGGTCAGATCATCGGGACCCGCCGGGCGGCAACCGCGGCCGGCGAAATGACGTCGATATCGAGCGGCACCCGCCAGCGCTCGGTATAGCGCACCGCAGGCGCTGCGTTGCTGTGCTGCGCGCCATCCAGCACAAAGCCCTCGAAGCCGCCGTTCATCACCTCGTTGCATTTCTGCACATAGACCGGGAAACCGCCGATATAGGGCATGAAGACGCGCGGTCGGCCCGGGATGTTGGTGCCGACATACCAGGAGCTGCAGGTCGATCGCAGCGATACCGTCGAGACGTCGTTGACATGCTCGACCCAGGCGTCCTCCTCGCTGACCTTGGGCTCGATGGTCGCCGCGCCAATGTCGCGCATATGGCCCATGCAGTCCGCCAGCCAATCGACATGCTGCTCGATCGCCTGGATCATGCTGGCCAGCACGGAAGGGCTGCCGGGCCCGGTGATCATGAACAGATTGGGGAAGCCAGCCGACGCAATGCCGAGATAGGCGCGCGGCCCGGCGCGCCACTTTTCCGCAAGCGTCAGGCCATTGCGGCCGGTGATCGCAATCCTGTCGAACGAGCCGGTCATGGCGGCAAAGCCGGTGGCGCAAACGACGGCGTCGAGCTTGTATTCGACGCCAGCGACTTCGATGCCGTCGGCGGTGAAGCGTTCGATCGGCGATTTCGAGACGTCGACCAGTTTGACGTTCGGCAGGTTATAGGTCTCGAAGTAGCCGGTATCGACGCAGAGGCGCTTGCAGCCGAAAACATTTTCGGGACACAGCAACTCCGCTGTGGCCGGATCCTTCACGATGTTGCGGATCTTGGCGCGCGCAAAGTCGGCGATGGTGTCATTGGCGGCCTTTTCGAACAGGAGATCGCCGTAGGCGCCGAGAAAGGGCAGGCCGCCGCGCGCCCAGGCTTCCTCGTACTCCCTCTCGCGGTCCGCGGGCTCGGCCTCCAGCGCGGGCTTGGTGTTGAACAGAAAATAGAAGCCGGTCGGCCGCGCCCGCGCCTTCGCCCGCAGCGACGGGTAGTCGGCCTTGACCGCCTGCCGATATTCCGGCGTCAGTTTTTCGTTCCAGGCCGGCACCGACCAGGTCGCCGTGCGCTGAAACACCGTCAGCGTCGCGGCCTGCTGCGCGATGATCGGGATCGACTGGATCGCCGAGGAGCCGGTGCCGATCACGCCGACCCTCAGTCCCGTGAAATCGACACCTTCGTGCGGCCATTGCCCGGTGTGATAGACGGGCCCGCGAAAATCGGCCAGGCCCTCGAAGGCCGGGCGGTTCGGCGCCGACAGGCAGCCCACGGCCATGATGCAGAATTTTGCGCTGACCCGGTCGCCGCGATCGGTCTCGATGCGCCAGCGGCTCGCCTCTTCATCGAACGTCGCGTTGACGACGCGGGTGTCGAACACGATATGCCGGCGAAGATCGAAGCGATCGGCAATATGGTTGGCGTAGGAGAGGATTTCGGGTTGCGGCGCGTATTTCTCCGACCAGTTCCACTCCTGGTCCAACTCCTCCGAGAAGGAGAACGAGTACTGCATGCTCTCGACGTCGCAACGCGCGCCCGGATAGCGGTTCCAGTACCAGGTGCCGCCGACCCCGCCGCCCGCCTCGAACACGCGCGCCGAAAAGCCGAGTCCGCGCAGCCGATGCAGCATGTACATTCCGGCAAAACCGGCGCCGACGACAACCGCGTCGAAAGCCGTTTCCACCTCGCTTTGCCGCTGCTGTGGTGTGGCGGCGCTAACCTTCATGGTTCGCCTCGTGTTCTCAGTGGTTCCAGCCTAGCCTTGGAGGCTAACCGGATTGGCCCGGAAGTCCACTGTGATGCCGGCTCGACGGGTAGACGGCCACCGCATATCAGTGCCGAAACGCTCGAGGCGCGACGGTTCGCCGCTTACGCCGGCGCCTCCACTTCGCGACGTGAGGCCGCTTTCACCGTCAGCAGCAGCGTGGCGCAGGCGGCGATCAGCGCCGGCCCGCAGGCGCAGAGGAAGATTTGTTTCGGCGGCAGGCCGAACGCCAGCAGGGCGCCGCCGATCGCCGGACCCGCGATGCCGCCGAGCCGCCCGATGCCCAGCGCCCAGCCGACCCCGGTCGAACGGATGCGCGCCGGGTAGAGGCCTGCTGCCATCGCATTGGCGCCGAGCTGGCTGCCGATGATCGCAGCGCCCGCGCCGAAGATCGGGATCATGATGAACGGCACCGGCAAGGTATTGAGTCCGATCGCGAGTATGAAGATGACGCCCGAGGCGAAACTGCAGGCCAATACCCGCGGCGCGCCGAAGCGGTCGATCATGGGACCGAGCAGTAGCGTGCTCAGAACTCCGCCAAGCTGGAACATGCTGGCATAGAACACGGCGGTCTCCGGCTTCAGGCCGGAGAGGGTGAGGACCGTCGGCATCCAATAGCCGAACAGGTACAGGTTCAACAGGTTGGCAAAGAACGAGACCCAGAGCAGTAGCGTTGTGACCGCGAGCCCTCCGGTGAACAGCTGCCGCACCGGATTGCCGCGCGCGACATCGACCAGTTTCGATGCCACCATCTGGGCGCTGATGTTGAGCCGCCGCAGGATTTCCCGAGCGGAAGGTGTATCCACGTGATGGGCGATCAGGAATCGCGGCGACTCCGGCAGAAAGAACATCAGAATGGGAATCAGCAGCAGCGGCGGGACGCCGCCCGCAAGAAAGATGCTCTGCCAGCCATAGATCGGAAGGATCTGCGCCACCAGCTGCCCGCCGAGAAAACCGCCGAGCGTATTGCCGCAGAACATCAGCATGATCAGCGTGGCGCGCCGCTGGATCGGGCTGTAGTCCGCGGTCAGCGCCACCGTCGCCGGCATCGCGCCGCCGATGCCGAGTCCGGTCAGGAACCGCATCGCGGTGATCGAGGGAATCGACCAGGCGAGGGCGCTGAGCACAGAGAATACGGCGATGAAGCCGACGCTGACGATGAGCAGCGGTTTGCGCCCGAAGCGGTCACCGAGCGGGCCGGATGACAACGCCCCGAACAGGATGCCGACGCTCGACATCACGAACGCCGTGGTGAACAGCGGCGGCGCGACGCCCCAGGCTTTCGACAGCGAAGGCGCCGCCATCCCGATGGTGCCGAGATCGAAACCGTCGAACGCCTGCACCAGCGCGCAGAGCAGCACCACGCGCAACTGCAACGGGCCGAAGGGCTGGGTTTCAAGCGCCTCTTCGACAGGCGATCTCGCTTCGACGCTCATGGTGTCCTCCCCCTGATTTCTTGCCGTGGTGTCGTTACCGGAAGGCCGACACTCTTCTTGCGATTGAAATAGAGCCGGTCGCTAGGCCACGGCTTCCTCCGCCAGCGGCACCCGACGCACCTCGTGGGCCTGCAAGGCCGGCAACACGTCGCGCGCAAAGCGGCGGATCTGCTCCATGAACATCTCATGCGGCAGCGCGCCGCGGTTGAGGCTGATCTGGACCTGGTTGGCGCCCGCCGCCTCGGCGGCGCCGATGATGCGCTCGGTGACTTCTTTCGCCGTGCCGAGCGGCATGTTTTCCGCCTGCCGTTCGAAATCCGCCATTGTCATGTTGCGGTAGTCCTCGCGTAGGCCCGCCGCCGCCTTCATGTTTTCGGGGCGGACGTAGTCGTTCGAGGTCTGCGAGACATAACCGGCGTCGCGCTGCTTGGCGGTTTCGGTAAAATTGCCGTGGCTGAACAGCGTGCGGTTGAAATAGAGGTGATAGGGCGCGAATTCGCGCACCGCCTCGGCCTTGCTGTCTGCGACATAGGCCGACAGCGCGATCGAGAGATGATGTGGCGTAATCTTGTGGCCGTTGGCGGCGAGGCATTTGGCGAAGAAGCGGATGATGTCTTCCTGCAGGCCGCCGCGGGCGAGACCCGGCGTGATAACCGCATTCTTCTTGCCGGCGAACTCGATTGATTCCTTGCTGCCCACGATCGGAATCCAGATCTCGGGGCCAGATTGCTGCACCGGCCGCGGCCAGAGTGCGACATCCTTGTAGGACCAGAATTTTCCGGAGTAGGAGAACACTTCCTCCGACCAGGCTCGGGTGACGATCTCGTAGGCCTCTTCGTAACGGGCGCGGGATTCGTTCAGCGGAATGTTGTGCACCTGGTATTCGCGCGGGATGCCGCGCGCGAAGCCCGAGATCAGCCGGCCGTTCGAGAGGCAGTCGAGCATCGCCAGCTCTTCGGCGAGCCGCAGCGGTTCGTGCAACGGCAACAGATTGCCGTAGATCAGGAGCTTCAGCTTCTTCGTCCGTTGCGCGGCGGCGGCCGCCATCAGGTTCGGCGAATTCATCAGCCCGTAAGGCGAACAATGATGCTCGTTAAAGCCGACGCCGTCGTAGCCGAGCCGATCCATCTCCTCCCAGGCCTCGAGATGCTCGGCATAGGTGCGAACCGCGACGTCGGCCTTGAAATAGCGGTTCGAGAGCGGGTAGGGCAACTCGCTGCCGACCTTGAGATGGTCGAGTTGTTCGCCGTAGGCGAGCAGATCAAAGACGAAAACCTTCATGGCGCCCTTCCCGGGGAGTTCTTGGGTCCGCTTTGGCGGCGGATTTTCATTGGGAGGTTAGGGCTGAAAGCTCGTCGAGCCAAACGGTTTATCGGATCGTGCCGCGGGGTACGGGCGCAGGCACTTCTGAACCCTACTAAGGTTGGCCCGGATCCTGCTTTGACAGGCTGGTCATAACCTGATCCATTTTCCGTCGCTCCAGGCCTCTGCGACGGACGGGGGCATCGAGAGATAAGTCAAGCATTCAGCAGCAGCGAGGAGCCGATCCAATGAAAGAGCGGGAACTTCGAGACCTGATTGCGGACGTAAAAACCGGCCGATTGTCGCGGCGGACGTTTGTCCAGCGGATGATTGCCGTTGGCCTGACGGCGCCGATGGCCGGCATGATGCTGAGCCAGTCCGGGGTGGCGATGGCTGCAACCGCGATCCCGTACAAGCCGACCAAAGCTGGCGGCGGCGGCCCGCTGAAGCTTTTGTATTGGCAGGCGGTGACCCTGCTCAACCCGCATTTCGCCGTTGGAACCAAGGATCAGGAAGGCTCCCGGATCTTCTACGAACCTCTGGCAGGGTGGGACGGCGATGGCAATCTGGTCCCGGTGCTGGCCGCCGAGGTTCCGAGCAAGGAAAACGACGGTCTCACCGAGGACGGCCTCTCGGTGATCTGGAAGCTGAAACGGGGCGTCAAATGGCATGACGGAACCCCGTTCACCGCCGACGACGTGGTGTTCACCTGGGAATACGCGCGCAACCCCGAAACCGCGGCGGTCACGATCGCGAGCTACAGGGATGTCAAGGTCGAGAAGATCGACGACTTTACCGTACGCGTGACCTTCGCCAAGCCGACCCCGTTCTGGGCCGACGCCTTCGTCAGTGCGAACGGCATGATCATCCCGAAGCACCTGTTCGCGGATTATACCGGCGCCAAGTCGCGCGACGCGCCGACTAACCTGAAGCCGGTCGGTACCGGTGCTTTTCTATTCGTCGATTTCAAGCCGGGCGACACGGTGCTCGCCAAGCTCAATCCCGACTACCACGTCCCGAACCGGCCGTATTTCGATACGCTGGAAGTCAAGGGCGGCGGCGACGCGGTGTCGGCCGCGCGCGCGGTGCTGCAAACCGCCGAATATGATTACGCCTGGAACATGCAGGTGGAAGACGAGATTCTGACCAAGTTGGAAAACGGCGGCAAAGGCAAGGTCAGCATCGTCGCGACCGGCAATATCGAGTTCATGATCCTCAACGTGACCGATCCCGCGGTCGAGGTCGACGGTGAGCGCTCGAGCATCAAGACCAAACATCCGCTGTTCAGCGACCCCGCCGTGCGCCAGGCCGTCAACCTGCTGATCGATCGTGCTTCGATCGAGAAATACATCTACGGCCGCACCGCGGTCGCTACCGCGAACTTCCTGAACAACCCGGAACGTTTCCGATCGAAGAATACCAAATTCGAGTTCAATATCGAGAAAGCCAACGAGATTCTCGAGGCCGCCGGCTGGAAAAAGGGCACGGACGGCGTTCGCGCCAAGGACGGCAAAGCGCTGAAGTTCGTATTCCAGACCTCGATCAATGCGCCACGGCAGAAGACCCAGGCCATCGTCAAGCAGGCGTGCCAGAAGGCAGGCATCGAAATCGAACTCAAGTCGGTGGTGGGATCGGTATTTTTCTCGTCGGATACGGCCAATCCCGATACCTACACGCATTTTTACTGCGATGCAGAGATGTTCACTACCACGATGCTGCAGCCCGATCCGCAAATCTTCATGAACCAGTACCTGACCGCGGAAGTGGCGACCAAGGCCAATAAATGGCAAGGACGCAATATCTCCCGTTGGACCAGCAAGGAGTATGACGAGCTCTATCGTCAGGCTGAGCGCGAACTCGACGCGGTGAAGCGGGCGGCGATCTATATCAAGCTCAACGACATGGTGGTCGACGACAATTATATCCAACCCGTCGTCTATCGGCCCAGGGTCACGGCCCTGAATGGCAAGCTGACTGCGCATCTCAGCGGCTGGGACAATGATTTGTGGCAGCTGGCGAGCTGGTATCGGGAGGCGTGAGAGACGTGAGATTTTCGATGCTCAGAATCTGAACCGGCGATCACGGGACGACGATGGGAAAATACATTCTCAGGCGCCTGATCATCGCTCTTCCCAGTCTGCTCGGCATCAGTCTTATTCTTTTCGTCCTGCTGGCGCTCGCTCCGGGCGATCCGTTTGGCGAGCTCGCCGCCAATGCCAATATTCCGCCCGAGGTCCAGGCGGCGCTGCGGGTGAAATTCGGCATCGACGATCCCATCCTCGTCCGCTACCTGCGCTGGCTCGTTGCGATGTTGCACGGCGACTGGGGCTTTTCGTTTGCAAGCCGGATCGACGTCGACCGGCTGATCCTGCAGCGCGTCCCCACCACGTTGTTCATCGTCGGCTCGTCGCAGATCCTCGCTTTGGCGATTGCGCTGCCGGTCGGCGTCTATGCCGCGATGCGGCCCTATTCGATCTTCGACCAGATCGCCAACACGCTCGCCTTTGTCGGGTTTTCGCTGCCGACGTTCTTCACGGGACTGCTGCTGATCCTGATCTTCAGCGTCAATCTCGGCTGGCTGCCTTTCGTCTACCGCGTCGATATCGACGCCACCGGCTGGCACTGGTACTGGGAATATTTCAAGCAGGCGATCATGCCGGTCTCGGTCCTCGGGCTGTTTCAGGCGGCGTCCTACACCAGGTACGTGCGCTCCGCGGTGCTCGACGTCATCCGGCTCGACTACGTCACGACCGCGCGCTCCAAGGGACTGAGCGAGGGCAAGGTCGTCCTCAAGCACGTGGTCCGCAATGCGTTGATCCCGGTGGTGACGCTGGTCGCGCTGCAGATGCCCGCGGTGTTCGGCGGCGCCATCGTCACCGAACAGATCTTCCGCATTCCGGGCATCGGCTCGCTGCTGATCACTGCGATCCTCGCCAATGACACACCCGTCATCATGGCGGTGACCTTTGTATTCGCCTGCCTCGTCGTCATCTTCAACCTCTTGGCCGATATCATCTATGGCTGGCTTGACCCACGCATCTCCTACCGTTGACGTTGTCCTCCCGCGCGAGGGCAGCCGGCGCCGCATTTCGCCGGGGCTCGAGGCGTGGCGGAAGTTTCGCCGCCATCGCATGGCCGTTGCCAGCGTGGTGATTTTGACGGCCATCGCCCTGGCCGTCTTGTTCGGCCCGCTGGTCTGGCGCGTGCCGATCAACGAGATCGATTTTACCGCACGGCTCAGTGCGCCATCATGGCAGCACCCGTTCGGTACCGACGATCTCGGTCAGGATCTGCTGGCGCGCATGCTTTATGGCGGACGGATTTCGCTGGCGGTGGGTTTCGCGGCCATGGCGGTTGCCATGGTCGCCGGCACGCTGATCGGCGCGATCTCGGGCATTTCCCGCGGCAGCGTCGATGCCGTGCTGATGTGGATCACCGACCTGTTCCTGTCGCTGCCGCAATTGCCGCTGCTGTTGTTGGTGATTTATCTGTTCCGGGATTATCTCAAAAGCCTGGTCGGCCCCGAGGGCGGCGTCTTCATCATGATCGTGCTCGTGATCGGCGGCTTTCGCTGGATGCCGGTGGCGCGGCTGGTCCGGGCCCAGTTCCTGTCGCTGCGCGAGAAGGAATTCGTCGAAGCGGCCCGCGCGCTCGGCGCCACGACGCCGCGCCTCGTGATCAGGCATATCCTGCCGAATTCGCTCGGACCGGTCATCGTGGCCGGGACCATCGACGTCGCGGCGGCGATCATCGCGGAATCGACGCTGTCGTTCCTTGGCCTCGGCTTTCCACCTGATATTCCGACCTGGGGGCGGTTGTTGTTCGATGCCAAGGACTATCTCGACATCGCGCCGCATTGGGCGCTTTTTGCCGGCGGCGCCATCTTCCTGACCGTGCTTGCCATCAATTTCATCGGCGACGGATTGCGCGATGTGCTCGATCCCCGGAAAGTCATGTGAATCGAGCGATGGACCTCGACGGCAAATCCGCAAGCGAAGCCGCGCTGCTCGATATCAGGGGGCTCAAGACACATTTTACGACCGACGACGGCACCGTGCATGCGGTGGATGGCGTCGATCTCACCGTCGAACGCGGCGAGACGGTTTGCGTGGTCGGAGAATCCGGCTGCGGCAAGACTGTCACGGCACTGTCCGTGCTCAAGCTGATCGCGATGCCGCCGGGACGCATCGCCGGCGGCCAGATCCTGTGGCAGGGCCGCGACATCGTGCCGTTGCCGGCCGACGAGATGAACCGCATCCGCGCCCGCGAAATCGCCATCGTGTTCCAGGAGCCGATGACTTCCCTCAACCCGGTCTACACCATCGGCGACCAGATCGGCGAAGTGATCGCGCTGCACGAGGGACTGAGCCGCCGCGCCGTGCTGGAACGGACCATCGACATGCTGGCGCTGGTTCAGATTCCGAATCCGGCCCGCCGCGTCCACGATTATCCGCATCAGTTCTCCGGGGGAATGCGGCAACGCGTGATGATCGCGATGGCACTGTCGTGCCGTCCAAAACTGCTGATCGCCGACGAACCGACGACGGCGCTCGACGTCACGATTCAGGCGCAGATCCTGGATCTGCTGCAGGACATGAAATCCCGCTTCGGGATGTCGATCATGCTGATCACCCATGCCATGGGCGTGGTGGCCGAGGTCGCGCAGCGCGTCGTGGTGATGTATGCCGGGAAGGTCGTCGAGGAGGCATCGGTCGAGCGGTTGTTTGCAAATCCCTGCCACCCCTATACCCGGGGCTTGATCCGCTCGATTCCGCGCATCGACATGACGATCCTCCGCAAGACTCGTCTGGAAACCATCGCCGGCGTCGTGCCCAGGCTGCTGGACCCGCCTCCCGGCTGCCGTTTTGCCCCGCGTTGCCGGTTTGCGACGGATGAATGCGGGCGCGTGCAGCCGGCGTTGCGCGAACTCGAGCCGGGCCACAAGGTGGCGTGCATCCATGCGGAGGCGGTGGCCTTGCAATGAATCAACCTCTGCTCGGTGTCCGCGGCCTGACCAAGCAGTTCCCGCTCAAGGGCGGCCTGTTCAGCGGTCACGCCGGCAGCATCCATGCGGTCAGCGGTGTCGATTTTCATATCGACCGCGGCGAAACCCTTGGCCTGGTCGGCGAATCCGGCTGCGGCAAATCGACCACCGGACGATGCGTGCTTCGCCTGATCGAACCGACCTCGGGGGAGATCAAGTTTGAGGGCAAGGATGTCCGAGCGCTGCATGCCGGCGAGCTTCGCAACCTGCGCCGCGATATCCAGATCATATTTCAGGACCCCTATGCGTCGCTCAATCCGCGCATGAGCGTCGCCGCGATCGTCGGCGAAGCCCTGATCATCCACAAATTGACCACCACCAGGCGGCAGTTCGAGGAGCGTGTCGTCAGCCTGCTCGAGACCGTCGGTTTGCAGGCCGATCATTTGAGCCGTCATCCGCATGAGTTCTCCGGGGGGCAACGCCAGCGCATCGGCATCGCGCGCGCGCTCGCCGTCGAACCAAAGCTGATCATCTGCGATGAGCCGGTGTCGGCGCTCGATGTATCGATCCAGGCCCAGGTCATCAATCTTCTGGAAGACCTGCAGCAGAAGTTCGGGCTTGCCTATCTCTTCATCGCCCATGACCTGTCCGTCGTCGAGCATATCAGCAGGCGCGTCGCGGTGATGTATCTTGGCTGCATCGTCGAGACCGCGAGTGCGCGGGAGCTTTATACCTCGCCTCTGCACCCCTATACGGAAGCGCTGCTTTCCGCGGTTCCGATTCCCGACCCGAAGGTGAAACGGCAGCGCGTCAGGTTGCGCGGCGAGGTGCCGAGCCCGACGCACCCGCCGTCGGGCTGTCATTTTCACACCCGCTGCCCGATCGCGCAGTTTCCGCTATGCAAGAGCGAGAAGCCGGCGCTCAAGCAAAGTTCCGACGGGCATTGGGTCGCCTGCCATTTCCGCTGAAGCGGCCCGCAAAAACAAAAATATGTCCGCTATCTCTGGATAGCGGACATCCGTTGGCGGTCTCGATGACCTCAGGCGCTAGTGCCGATACGACGGATCGACACGGTCGAGCTTGCGCAACAGCGCCGGCCAGCCCAGATCGCCGTTGCGGTTGGGCAGGTTCGCGCGCGGCTTGACCTTGTCGAAGGTGGCTTCCAGTACGTCCTGCGGCGGGTAGACCAGCTTGGTATTGCAGGACAAGGCCATCACCTGCACCTCGCAGGCGCGCTCCATGCGATACAGGATGTTGAAAGTCGCGGGGACGGTGCGTCCGACCACCAGCAGGCCGTGGTTGCGCAGTATCATCGCCTCGTGGTCGCCGAGGTCTCGCACCAGCCGCTCGCGCTCGCCGACATCGTCGGCGATGCCCTCAAAATCGTGGTATCCGATGTGGAGGAACCGCATCGAGGTCTGCGCCAGCGGCAGCAGCCCGCATTCCATCGCCGAGACCGCCATGCCGGCGGGTGTGTGGGTATGCGCGACGCAATCCACGTCGTGGCGGGCCATGTGGATGGCGCTGTGAATGACGAAGCCGGCGGCGTTGACGCCATAGTCGGAGGCGTTGAACAGCACGTTGCCGTCGAGGTCGATCTTGATCAGGCAGGAGGCATCGATTTCCTCATAGAGCATCCCATAGGGGTTGATGAGGAAGTGATCGTGGGTGCCGGGCACGCGGCAGGAGATGTGGTTGGCGATCATCTCGGTCATGCCGTACATCGCGGTGAGGCGGTAGCAGGCGGCGAGATCGACGCGGGTTTGCCACTCCTCCGCGCTCACCTGTTCGCGGACCGATTTTACTGCTCGGATGGCGGGAGAATTGACGGGAGGGGTCATGGAGCTTCTCTGTTGGGACGGGTGATCGACAGGACTGCCAGTAACCTCAGGATACCTGCAACCGCTGTTGCACCGCAAGGCGCCGTCGCTTCTATCCCTGCAACCCAGCCATCGCCAATGCGCGGGCGCGTCGGCGGATCACCCCTCAAAGTGAGGCAAACACCGGCCGGTGCGCTCCCTCTCCCGCACTTGCGCGCACTTGCGGGGGAGGGCTGGGGTGGGGGTGCCCGACCGGAACGCCGGCGGAAGCGGAGAGAATTCCCCCACCCGGATCGCATCTTCGATGCGATCCGACCTCCCCCGCAAGCGGGAGAGGTGCAGCGGCGCCTGCTGAAGCTGACGATTCTATTTCGCGAATCCAGCGATGGATGCCGCTCCACAGCTTTGCGGCAGCGCAAAAACCCCGTCGTCGCAAATCCTTCATCCGCGGCCTATACTTGGTCGCCGTTGATGTCGACGTCCCGATCGGCCGGGAAATTCCTTCAAAACCGGAGCCCATTTCATGAAGACCGTCCGTTTTTTCCTCGCCTTGCTGGCGCTGTCGTTGCTGGCGCCGCTCAACTCCGCCAAGGCGGCCGACGTGATCTGCTACAACTGCCCGCCGGAATGGGCGGACTGGGCCTCGATGCTCAAGGCGGTCAAGGCCGATCTCAACTACGATATTCCCCACGACAACAAGAATTCGGGCCAGGCGCTGGCGCAGATCCTGGCCGAGAAGAGCAACCCGGTCGGCGATATCGGCTATTTCGGCGTCACTTTTGGCATGAAGGCCAAGGCGGAGGGTGCGCTCGAGCCCTACAAGCCCGCCCATTGGGACCAGGTGCCGGCGGGTCTGAAGGATCCCGACGGCTACTGGACCACGATCCATTCCGGCACGCTCGGGCTATTCGTCAACAAGGACGCGCTCGGCGGCAAGCCGGTGCCGGCCTGCTGGAAGGACCTGCTGAAGCCGGACTACAAGGGCATGGTCGGCTATCTCGATCCGTCATCAGCCGCTGTCGGCTATGTCGGCGCGGTCGCGATCAATCTGGCGCTCGGCGGCTCGGCGTCGAATTTCGATCCGGCCATCTCTTTCTTCAAGGAGCTGCGCAAGAACGATCCGATCGTGCCGAAGCAGACGTCTTACGCCCGCGTGGTTTCGGGCGAGATGCCGATCCTGCTGGATTACGACTTCAACGCCTATCGCGCGAAATACCAGGAGAAGGGCAATTTCGAGTTCGTGATCCCCTGCGAGGGATCCGTCGTATTCCCCTATGTCGTCGGCCTCGTCAAGAACGCGCCCGACAAGGCCAAGGCCGAGAAGGTGCTGGACTATCTGTTGTCCGACAAGGGCCAGGCGATCTGGACCAACGCCTATCTGCGCCCGGCGCGCCCGATCGAATTGCCGGAAGCCGTGAAAGCCAAATTCCTGCCCGACAGCGATTACGCCCGCGCCAAGGCCGTCGACTGGGGCCAGATGGAGGGCGTGCAAAAAGGTTTTGTCGACCGCTATCTCGCCGAGGTCCGCTGATGCACTATGATGCCCCGCGCCAGGGGCATCATTTCTTCATGTCGCATCGATCTTTCGTCTGGCTCTGTCTCCTGCCGCTCGCCGTGATGACGACGGCGTTCTTTCTGTTGCCGATGGCGCGGCTGGTGGTGACGGGAGCCGAAGGCCCGCAAGGGCTTGCAGGATATCTCGCGATCCTGACCGAGCCGCGCTACCGCGCCACCCTGATCAACACCGTGCTGCTGGCGGCCGCGACCACGGTCGCAACCCTTGCCATCGCCACCGTCGCGGGGATGTTCCTGCAGCGCCATCGCTTTCCCGGCCGCGCGGTGCTGATCGCAATGCTGACCTTTCCGCTGGCGTTTCCCGGTGTCGTCGTCGGTTTCCTCATTATCCTGCTCGCCGGGAGACAGGGCCTGATCGGCGATCTCACCAACCGCCTGTTCGGCGAAAAACTGGTGTTTGCCTATTCGATCTACGGGCTGTTCCTGGGTTATCTCTATTTCTCGATCCCCCGCGTCATCCTCACCATCATGGCGGCAGTGCAGAAGCTCGACACCGGCCTCGAGGAAGCCGCGCGCTCGCTCGGCGCGAGCCCCTGGGCGGTGCAGCGCGACGTGGTGCTGCCGGCGCTGGGGCCGGCGTTTGTGGCCTCCGGCGCGATCGCCTTTGCCACCGCGATGGGCGCGTTCGGCACCGCGTTTACGCTTGCGACCAATATCGATGTGCTGCCGATGCTGATCTATACCGAGTTCACGCTGGCCGCGAATTTCGCGACCTCGGCCGCGCTGTCGATCGGGCTCGGCATCATCACCTGGGCCATCCTGGCGCTCGCCCGCTCCTTCAGCGGCAGCGCGGTCGCGGCGGCTGGATGAGACCATGCGAGACCGCCTGATTTTCACCGGCCAACTGATCTTCACGCTGCTGGTCGCAGCCTTCCTGGTCGTGCCGGCGATCCAGTCGATCATCGCGGGTGTTACCGTAAACTATTTTCGCGGCATATCGTCGGGGCTCACCCTGCAATGGGTGTTTCAGGTCTGGGACCTCTATGCCGGCACCATCCTGCTCTCATTCCTGATCGCCTTTGCGACGCTGGCGGTTACGCTTTTCGCCGGCGTTCCCGCGGCCTATGCCCTGCACGTGCGGGGAGGGCGGCTGTCGCGCGTGGTCGAGGAGATCATCACCTTGCCGCTGGCGATCCCCGGGCTTGCGATCGCGCTGGCGCTGCTGCTCACCTACCAGGGTTTCAGTGATTTTCGCCGCTCCTGGCTGTTCATCCTCACCGGCCATGTCGTCTTCACGATGCCGTTCATGGTGCGCTCGGTGATGGCGGTGTTCGCGACCGTCGACATCAGGACGCTCGACGAGGGCGCGGCCTCGCTCGGCGCCTCGCCCTGGCGGCGGTTTCGCGACGTGATCGTGCCCAACGCGCTGCCGGGAATTCTCGCCGGCAGCCTGATGGTGGTGACGCTGTCGCTCGGCGAATTCAACCTGACCTGGATGCTGCATACGCCATTGACAAAAACGCTGCCCATCGGGCTTGCCGACGCTTACGCCTCCATGCGGCTGGAAGTGGCCTCCGCCTATACGCTGATCTTCTTTGTCATGATCATTCCGCTACTGGTGGCGATGCAGATATTTGCCGACAGGGAGCAGGCGCGATGAACGCGGCCATCGGACACGGCGCCGCGGTGCGCGTCGAGAACTGTGGCAAGACGTTTGCCGACGGCACCCGTGCGCTGGCGCCCGCAACTCTCGACATCGCCCGCGGCGAGACGCTGGTGCTGCTCGGCCCTTCCGGCTGCGGCAAGACCACGATGCTGCGCATCATCGCCGGCCTGGAATTGCCGGATGCCGGCGGGCGCGTGCTGTTCGACGGCCGCGACATGACGTCGGTGCCGATCGAGAGCCGCAATGTCGGCATGGTGTTCCAGTCCTACGCGCTGTTTCCCAACATGAGCGTCGCCGACAATATCGGCTACGGCCTGAAGATCCGCGGCATGGCGGCGAAGGAGCGCGCCGCGCGCGTCGCCGAACTGGTGCGGCTCACCAATATTTCGGGGCTGGAGAACCGCCGCATCCACCAGCTCTCCGGCGGCCAGCGCCAGCGCGTGGCGCTCGCGCGCGCGGTCGCGATCCGGCCCGGCATCCTCCTGCTCGACGAGCCCCTGACTGCGCTCGACGCGGCACTTCGCGACCGGCTGCGTGGGGAACTCAACCGGCTGTTGCGCGCGCTCGGCATCACCGCGATCTATGTCACGCACGACCAGTCCGAGGCCATGGAACTCGGCGACCGCATCGTGGTGATGCAGAAGGGATCGATCGCCCAGATCGGCACGCCGCGCGAAATCTATTTCGCGTCGAAAAATCGCTTCGTCGCCGAATTCATCGGCGCCGCCAACATCATCGAGGCGCCGCTCGAGGCGGGCCATCTGGTGCTGCCGGGCGGCCGGCAGCCGGTCGGCGGCGACGCCAGCGTGCCGGCCGCCATCGCCATGATCCGCCCCGAGACCATCCGCATCGTCGAAGCCGAGGGCGCACCGCTCGCGGGGATGATCGACAGCGTCAGTTTCATCGGCGACCGGCAACGCATCATCGTCTCCGGCGCATCGGCAAAATTGCTCACCGTCGATGCCCCGAACACGGTTCTGGCCAGGGCCGGCGAACGGGTAGGGCTCTCGATCGCGCCGGAAGCCGTCAGGCTATTGCCACCGGAAAACTGAGAACGTTGATGCCGCAAAAGCCAGTCCTGATCGCGCAGATTTCCGACCTGCACATCAAGCCGCCGGGATCGCTGGCTTACGGCCGCGTCGACACGGCAGCCGCGCTGGTGCGATGCGTGGCGGCGCTGAACGCGTTCGGGCCAACGCCCGATTTTGTGGTGATCTCCGGCGATCTGGCCGATACGCCGGTGGCGGAGGAATATCAGCATCTGCAGCGCCTGCTGGCGCCGCTGCAATTGCCCTTCGCCGGCATTCCCGGCAATCACGATTCCCGCGAGCTGATGCGCGCCGCGCTTCCATCCGCGGCCTACGCGTCGCCATCCGGGCCGCTCGATCAGCGCATCGAAATCGGCGGGCTCGACCTGCTGCTGCTGGATTCCAGCGTCCACGGCAAACCGCATGGCCAGCTCGATGCGCCGACGCTGCAATGGCTCGAGGCCGTGCTGGCGTCTTCATCGGACCGGCCGGCGCTCGTGTTCCTGCACCATCCACCGTTCCTGACCGGCATCGGCCACATGGACCGCCAGAATCTCCGCAACGCGGCCGACCTCGCTGCCATTGTGCGACGCCACCCGCGCGTCCAACGCATCGCCACCGGCCACGTCCACCGCGCGACGTTTGCGACATTCGCGGGCGTCGCAACCACGATTTGCCCCGCGCCCAACCACGCCGTCGATCTCGATCTGGCCGAACAGCGCGAGCCCTCCTTCAAGGTCGAGCCGCCGGCGTTTCATTTGCATGTCTGGTGGCCGGGGGAGGGATTTGGGGACGTCGTGACCCATCAGGTCCCGATCGGGGAGTTCGACGGGCCGCACCCGTTTTTTGGCAAGGATGGGAAGTTGTTGTGAGGGGTGGAAGTTGATCCGTGAAGGTGGCAACCTCGCTTCCTGACGCAAACTACATCCCCCAGGAGCCCATGTCGCTCACCATCGATCCCATCACCCGATCCGTCGTCCAGCACCGGCTGAGCTCGATCGTCAAGGAAATGGGCGAAGCCATGCTCCGCACCTCCTATTCGCAGATCCTCAATTCCAGCCGCGATTTTTCGCTGGCGATCTGCGACACAAGCGGGCGCCTGATCGCGCAGGCCGATCACATCCCGGTTCACGTCGGCGCGCTGCCTTGGGCGACGCGCGCGGTCGAGGCGCGGTTTCAGGATGTCCGGCCCGGTGACGTGATCCTGCTCAACGATCCCTATCACGGCGGCAGCCATCTGCCCGATCTCACCGCTTTCGTGCCGGTGTTCGACGGGGAGCGGCGGCTGTTGTGGACCATCGTGCGCGCGCATCAGAGCGACATCGGCGGCGCCACCCATGGCGGCTACAATCCCGATGCGACGGAAATCTATCAGGAGGGGTTGCGCGTTCCGCCGGTCAAGTTGTACGAAGCCGGGCGCCTGCGCGACGATTTGCTCGACCTGCTGGCGCTGAATATCCGCAACCCCCGGGAGTTTCGCGGCGATCTCGCGGCGATGGTTGGCGCCGCGCATCTCGGCGAGCGGCGGCTGTCACGGCTGTTTGCGGAATTCGGCGCTGATGTCGTGGAGGCCGCGGTGGAAACCATCCTGGATACGGCCGAGCAGCAGGCGCGTGCGGTGGTGTCGACCTGGAAGGACGGCGTGTTCTACGGCGAGGCCTTCCTCGACGACGACGGCCATGGCCGCAACGACATCCGGATCGCGGCCAAGGTGACGAAAAAGGGCAGCGATATCGAGGTCGATCTGTCGGACTCCGATCCGCAATCGACCAGCTTCGTCAATTCATCGCATGCCAACATGCAGGCGGCTGTGGTGATGGCCTTTGCCTATCTGATCGATCCCGAGATTCCAAAAAATGCCGGCGCCTTGCGGCCGCTCACCATCATCGCCAAACAGGGCACCATCGTCTGGGCCGATCCCGGGCGGCCGGTGACGCTGTGCACCAGCCATCCGTCCAACGAAATCGTCGAGGCCATCATCAAGGCGATGTCGGCCTCATGCCCGGAGCGCGCCATGGCCGGATGGGGCCGCCGCTTCCGGATCGCGATCCAGGGCGAGGATCCGCGCACGCGGCGGAATTTCATCTGGCACATGTTCCAGGCGCGACCGGGCGGCGGCGCTTCCTCCGGCGGCGACGGCTGGTCGTCGATCGGCGAATGGCATTCGGTCGGCGGCATCAAGTTCGGCAGCATCGAGGTCGCCGAGGTGCGCTTTCCGCTGCATTTCCGTCACCACGAATATCGCGCCGGTTCGGGCGGCGACGGGCAGTTTCGCGGCGGCCTCGGCGTCGCGCTCGATCTGGTGCTGGAAACCGAAAAGCCGGCGCGGGGCAATACCGCGGGCGATGGCGCGCGCTACGGACCCTGCGGCATGCTCGGCGGCGAGGACGGCGTTCCCCACGATTATCGCCTAACATCGGCTGAACGCGCGCCTCGGGTGTTGCGCACCAAGGAAACCGGCATCGAAATTCTCCCCGGTGATTGCCTCGAAGTCCGCTCATCCGGCGGCGGCGGATGGGGCCCGCCGGCGTTGCGGTCCGGACACGCCCGCCAACGCGACCGTGAGCAGGGCCTGACGCATGACGGCGCGACGTCCGCGCGGGCGTCCTGACGATGTTCACCATCGGAGTTGACGTCGGCGGCACCTACACGGACGTGGTCGCGATCTCCGAGGACGGAAGAACCGTGTTCGCGAAATCGCCGTCGACTCCTGCCGACCAGTCGGTCGGCGTCATGGCCGGACTGGAAGAGCTGGCCGCGAGATTGAACCTGTCGCGGGAACAGATGCTCGCGAGAGCCGACCGGCTGGTTCACGGCACGACGGTGGCGACCAATGCGCTGCTGGAGCGAAAAGGCGCGAAGGTCGCGCTGATCACGACCGAAGGCCATCGCGATGTGATCGAGATGCGCGAAGGTCTCAAGGGCGACCGCTACGACCTGCGTTCGCCGCCGCCGGAGCCGCTGGTGCCGCGCGAACGGCGCTTTGGCGTGAGCGAACGGCTCAAGGCCAATGGCGAGATCGCGATACCGCTCGACGATCGCTCGCTGGGCGAGGCGATCGCTGCCGTCAGACACTCCGGCGCGACGTCGGTCGCGGTTTGCTTCCTGCACTCCTACCTCAACCCCGTGCACGAAATCGCAGCCGTCGAGCGGCTGGCACGCGAACTGCCCCACGTCAGCATTTCCGCATCGAGCGACGTGCTGCCGCAGATCAAGGAATATGAGCGGGTCTCGACCACGATCGTGAACGCCTATGTCGGCCCGCTGGTGCGGCACTATCTCGCCAGCCTGCAGCGGCGGCTCGTCGAGTCCGGATTCAAGGGTAGTCTGTTCGTCATCCTGTCGCATGGCGGCATGGCGCCGGTTGAGGAAGCCACGCGGCTTGCCGCAGGTACGGTATTGTCGGGGCCCGCCGGCGGCATTTCGGGCGCCAGGCGATGCGCCGACCTTCTCGGCATTGCCGATCTCGTGCCATTCGACATGGGCGGCACCAGCACCGACATCTCGCTGGTTACGGAGGGGCGCGCGTCGCTTTCCGCCGACGGCATGCTTGCCGGGCAACGCATCGCCTTGCGCAGCCTCGACATCGGCAGCATCGCCGCCGGAGGCGGGTCCATCGCCGGCGTCGATCCTGGCGGTACCCTGCATGTGGGTCCGGAAAGCGCCGGCGCCGTCCCGGGACCGGCCTGCTATGGCAACGGCGGTACGGCGCCAACCGTCACCGATGCCAATGTCATTCTCGGTTACCTCGACGCTGGCGCCTTCATGGGAGGAAAGCGTCCGCTCGACCGCGCCGCCGCGGAAGCGGCGGTCGATCGGGTCGCAGCGGCGCTGGGCCTGACGCGGCTCGAGGCGGCGGCCGGCATCTATCGCATGATCAACCTGAAGATGGCTGATGGCATCAGGCTGATGACGCTGCGCCGCGGTGTCGATCCCCGCCGCTTTGCGCTGCTCAGCTTTGGCGGCGCCGCCGGCCTGCATGCGGCCGAGGTCGCGCGCGAGTTGGAGATCAAGCGCATCATCGTGCCGTCGGCCGCGTCGGTGTTGTCGGCATGGGGCATGTTGACCAGCGATTTGCGCTACGAGGTGAGCCGCACGCATTATGGCGCGGGCTCGCGCATCTCGGCAGACGAGGTGCGCGGGCTGTTTGCGCAATTGGAGCAGCAGGCGGCAGGCCGGTTGCGCGCCTGGTTCGGCGGTCGCCTTACCATCGAACGATCGGCGGAAATGCGCTACGGCGAGCAGATCTTCGAGATCGACGTCCCGCTCGATGGCATCGACTGGGACGCGGCCGGGCTGGTGGACCGGATCGAGGATCGCTTTCACCGCCGCCACGAGGAGCTCTACACCTACGCCTCGCGCGACCAGGAGGTGGTGTTCGTGAACGCGCGCGTCGCGGCGGTCGGCGAAGTGTCGGAGCGCGGAAGCGACGCCGGCGCCGCGCCCTCAGCCGCGACATCGACATGCTCACCGCGCACGACACGGCAGGCCTTCTTCGGCCGATGGCGCGAGGTTCCCGTCTATTCGCTCGCCGCGCTCCGGCCGGGCCACGCTTTCGCAGGCCCTGCTGTTATCGAGGCCGAGACGACGACGGTCATCGTCGGCGACGGCGATCGCGTCGCCGTCAATGCGCTCGGCTGGCTGGATATTGCGCTGGCTTGAGGTGAAATGATCCGGCAGTCCGCCTCAGTCAGCCTTTGCCCCGCCCTTCGGTCGACGCCGCCAGCTTGCGGTAGGCCTCGACCGCGGTCTGCAACAGACGTTTTTCGCGCTTCGGGCTGAGAAATCGAAAGGACACTGCGGCCCCATCCTGGGGCAACGCGGCCGCCAGGGCGTGGCCCCTGGTATCGTCGTTCAACTGCCCGAGCGCGCGCTGCGCCCGGCGCAGATGCTTCAGCCCGGCCTCGAGCCGCGAAAATCTCTTGTGCGAAAACAGGTCTTCGAAGGTCTCGATCGAATAGCTCAATTTCTTGTTCAGCAGCCGCAATCGATGGCGTTCCTCCGCATCCATTTTCAGAAGCCTGCGGCTTTTCCGCAGCAGTTTCGCGAGCCATTGCGCCAGTTTCGCCGCGCTGTATTCGACGATCGGGACAGCGCGCTGTCCGGCGGCGTGGCTTTCTCCCGACGTGGACCAGGGTCCGCTCTCGATCCAGTCGGCGGTGCTTTCGACCAGATGCCGATAACGAACCGAGCGTAACGCCCGCGCCAGCTGGCGATGGCTTTCCGACCGTTTCGCCACCCAGGATCTGTAATAGGGGATGGCCCGCGGCTTCTGCTTGTCGAGCGCCTTCAGCCGTTCGATCGCGACGTCGAGGTCGCGCAGCAGGCCGAGGTGCCCGTTCAGCCACTTCAACTCATGCCTGATTTTGGTCTGCCTGATGTCGGCAACCATCGGCGAGAAGAACAGGATGGCGGTGCGCAAACGCGTGAGCGCGATGCGCATTCGATGCAGGGCACTGGCGTCGCCCTTGCAGGTCGCTTCATGATTTGCGGTCAAGTCCCCGAGGTAGCGGCGCCCCACCATCCGGAATGCCGTATCGCATGCCATCATCGCGTCGAGCCGCGGCGCGGGGCTGCGGCGCCCAGCTGCCTGCCGTGCGGTGGCTTTTTTCGCAGGTTTCGAGGAGGGTGGCATCGATGTTTCCGGGGTGCCTGTGACGCCCCTCAGAGCGCGATCTTACATTGTTTCAGGGTCTGCTCCGGCGTTCCGGAAGCATCGATGATGGTCCAGTCGAGCGCGCCGATATTATAGCGCTCCTGAAGCCCGGCAATGTCGGCCGTGGCGTCGGATGCATCTTTCTCGCGGCGGCCGACCCGGTTCAGCCGGGTCGCAAGGTCGGTCCGGAGAAAGAAGCCGGTAAACCGGACCTTGAGCCGCCGCGTGGCCTCGAAAATCGCCTCTCGCTCGGCTTGCTCGGCGAATACCGCGTCGGCCACGACCGAACGTCCCTGCGAAAGGATCCGCATCGCACGCTGCGTCAGGATTTCGTAGATCTGCGCCGTAATCTCCGGCCGGTAGGCGCTCTCGGGCAGGCGGTCGGTTTCGTTGACATGGAACAGCTGCTTGCGCAGCACGTCGCTGCGCAGCACCGCGGCGCCCGGCCTCGGCAGGAGGGACGGCGCGAGCGCGCGCGCCAGCACCGATTTTCCGGTCCCGGACAGGCCGCCGATCGCCACCAGTATTGGCGCCGGGTGGCCCGGCACCATCTCAAGCCTGCTTCAGTCCGAACAGGCGCGCCGCGTTGCCGCCCAAAATCGCCACCTTCTGCTTATCTGACAGAGTAGTTGTGGCGAAGACGTGATCGACCGGGTGCTGCTCCCAGGGAATCGGATGATCGGTGCCCATCACGATTTGGCTCGCGCCGACCTGCGCCACCAGATGGCGCAAGGCCTCCGGCGTGAACACCAGGGCGTCGAAATGCAGCTGGTTGAGATATTCCGAAGGCTGCTTCTTCAGCTTGATGTCGGGATTGCAGTTCTGCGGCGAGACGAAGCAGGCATGGTCGTCGCGCGCCGCGTACGAGCCGAGATAGCCGCCGCCGTGTGCGGCCAGGATTTTCAGGCCCGGGAAGCGGTCGAGCGTTCCCTCGAAGATCAAATGCTGTAGCGCGATCGTGGTATCGAGCGGATTGCCGATCGTGTTCGACAGCCAGCCATTGCCCTTGAAGCGCTTGGCGAGTTCCGGCGTGCTCTGCGGATGGATGAACAGGACGGCGCCGAGTTCTTCGGCCTTGGCCCAGACGGGGTGGAATTTGGGATCGGAAAAATCCTCCCCCATCACGCTGCCACCGATGGCGGCGCCGCGCAGGCCCTGCTTCTTGATCGCCGTTTCCAGTTGTTGCACGGCGAGGTCGGGAAATTGCAGGGAAAGCGTTGCGAAAGCCCCGAACCGGTCCGGCCGCGACGCGCATAGTTCGGCGAGCTTCTCGTTGTTGACCTTGACGATCGCGGCCGCCGTGTCGCGGTCCTTGCCGTACCAGAACGGATTGATCGACAATATCTCCATGTCGATCGCCATCGCGTCCATTTCCTTCAGGCGCTGCTCGATGACGATGAAATGCTCCGGGACGCCCTTGACCGGCGGCAAGATCTTGTCGGCGGCATCTCCCATCAAATTGAGAGCTTCATGAAAATAGCAGTGGGTGTGCGCATCGACGGTCATGACCCGCTTGCCGCCGACCTTGACGGGCAGGCGGGCCGTGCCCGGCTGGGCTCGCGCGCCGTGCTGCAGCCCGCAACCGCAGAAGACGATCCCGCTCGCCGCCGCGCCCTTCAGGAAGTTTCTCCGGGTGGTGGTCATTCTTGTTCCTTCCCTGACGGGCTGTTCTTGATTTCTTCCGCGTACATTGCCAAGCCGGAAGCGAGAGGGCAATGATTCCCTTAAGAAGTTCGCGGCCCGAATTCGGAGAGCCGTCGTGCAATTTGGCGAGAGATAGAGGGAAATCCGCTATGGGTCTGGTTCGTTTGCTGGCTGCGGCGGTGGCGCTGCTCGTCGGTTCGCCCGCGCTCGCGCAGTCGGTCTATCCCGACCGGCCCATCAAGATGATCGTGCCGCTGGCGGCCGCGAGCGCCGTCGATGTCGCAGCCCGCATCGTGACGCAGAAGATGTCCGAGAACATGGGCCAGCAAATCGTCATCATCAACCAGCCGGGTGCCTCCGGCTTGATCGGCGCCGAGCAGGTCGCCAAAGCCGAGCCTGACGGCTACACGATCGGCGGCTTCAACGACAGCGTCATGACCATGGTGCCCAACCTGCATGCGAGCATGCCCTGGGACATCATCCGGGACTTCGAGCCGGTGTCGCTGGTGGCAACCGTCGAGTGGGGACTGATCGCCGGCAACAAGACCCCCTACAAGACCGCAGCCGACCTGATCGCCGCCGCCAAGGCCGCGCCGGGCAAGATCGACTATGGCTCGGGGGGACCCGGCAGCCCGCAGCATCTGGCGATGGCAATGTTCGCCTCCGCTGCCGGCATCTCGCTGACCCATGTGCCCTACAAGGGCGCCACGCAGGCCGCGACCGACGTCGCCTCTGGCCAGATTCCGGTCGGCTTCCAGGGCATCGGGACCGTCGCAGCGCTGGTGCGCGGCGGTCAGCTCAGATTGATCGGAGTGACCACCGAAAAGCGCTTGCCGCAATTCCCCGATGTGCCCACCGTCTCTGAGTCCGGCCTGCCCGGATTTTTCTTCAATTCCTGGTTCGCGATCGTGGCTCCCGCCGGCACGTCGAGGGACATCGTCGCCAGGCTGAATACAGAGGTTCTCAACGCAATCGCCGATACCGAGGTTCGCCGCAAGCTGGAGGATTTGGGATTCACGGTGCGCGGGACGTCGGCCAGGGAGCTGGATGTCCTGACCCGCGATCAGCTCGCCAAATATGCGCGCGTGATCAAGGACACCGGAATCCCGCAGGAATAGCGCGACGGTTCCGTAAAGGTGGTGACTGTTTTGCAACCGGCGCAGGTGCAAATTATCGAAAAACCAGCATTGGTGGCGGTCTCCTTCCCCGCCGGTTGCAATAGTGCGGCCGGACGCCGCGGCGCGGGCATCGATTGAAGGCTTGCAAGGCGGTCCGGCTTTCTTGCTGTTGCGGTTGCGAAGGGGTATAATTTCCATCTCCAGCGGATTGATCGCTCTGTTCCAGCCGCATCGAGCCGATCCGCCAAAAACGGGCTTGTTGATTAATCGTGACCTTCGTGCCTCAGGACAGGACGGGTGACGCTCGGCCATTTCCGAGCAGCAAGCTTTCGGTCCTGCGCAAGCATCCGATCTTCTGCGATCTTGATCCCGACGCCCTCGACCAGCTTTGCCGCTACGCCAAGCACGCTTCGCTGAAGCGCGGCGCCACGATCTTCTCCAGGGGCGATGCCGGCACCTGCCTGTTTGCGGTGATCAGCGGCACGGTGAAGATCAGCATCTCCTCCGCCGATGGCCGCAACGCAATCTTCAACCTGATCGGCCCCGGCGAGATTTTCGGGGAAATGTCGGTGCTCGACAGCCAGGCGCGGTCCGCCGACGCCATTGCCAATACCAATTGCGAGGTTTTCATCATCGACCGCCGTGAATTCCTGCCCTTCGTTCGCAGCCAGCCGGAGCTGGCGATGAAGTTTATCGAACTATTGTGCACGCGGCTGCGATGGACCAGCGACCAGGTCGAACAGATCATTCTGCAGAACCTGCCGGGGCGGCTCGCCAGCGCGCTGCTTCGTTTGACCGACAAGCACAAGCTTGCGCCGGGAGGCCGCACCATCGCCGTGACCCAACAGGAAATCAGCGAGATGGTCGGCATGACGCGCGAGAGCATCAACAAGCAGCTGCGGGTCTGGGCGGCGCGCAACTGGGTCCGCCTCGAGCACGGCGCCATCGTGGTGTTGAATGAAGTGCCGCTGCAGGCGCTGGCGGAAGCCGGAGCGGCAACCGAAGACGATTAGAGCGCGGTCGGTCCGCCGCGCATCGTCCGCATCGTCTCTCACGAATCTTGCATACGAGCTGCGGTACAACCATCGCGTTTGGCGGGACGCGGGTTCCGGAATTTCAATTCGCAGCCAGTGTGAGCCAATTCACAGTGGTGTTGCCTGCATTGGGGTTAAGTCGTGCCGGGGTGATCGGCAAGATGGAGGCTTTCATGCACGGCACGTTCGAGCGGTCACGCGAAACTCGCAACGACGATGGCAACCGCGGTTCAGGCATCGGATTTCTGGCACTGCCCGTCATCATCGCGGTCGCCATGGTCGCGTTGGTGATTGCCAAGCCGGAGGCGTCCGTCTGGATCGCGCAGGCGGCGCAGGCCGAAGCCGGCTTCATCGTGCCGGATGCGGCTCCCACCCAGCTGGCGCAGCCGGCCGGCGAAATCCGCAGCGTCAAGGCCGATTGACGCGGGCGAACATCGCGTCGTCGCTGTTCGCACGTCTCTAGTTGGACACGTCTCTAGTTGGACACGTCGCGAACGGCTGCCGGTTGCTGCAGCTGCTGGTTTGCCGCGATCCAGGCGCTAAGCCCGCCGCGGTACCACAAGACGTTGCGATATCCCAATTGCATGGCTCGCAGCGCGGCATTGTAGCTTTCCCAGCATTTCGAACCCTGGCACAGGAACACCAAGGTTCGACTGGCGTCCTGCGAGGTCAACTGGGCGAGTACCGAGGAAAATCTGCGTTGAAGGCGATCCCTGAAGGTGCCGGGATCGCCTGCGCCGGGCATATAGATTGCTCCGGGAAGCGTGCGGTGACCGCCGGTGGTGTCCCTCAGAACGTCCACCACGATCGCGTCGGTGTTGATCAGATTGACCATTTCGCCAGTCGTGACGCGGCGGCCGCCGGGAATGATGAGCGGCGTTTGGCTGCCAACCTCCATTTTCAATTCGCTCTGCGGCGCGACGCCCCAGTCAGTCAGCTCGTCGGCAAAATTCTGGGACTGCTGGGGGCTGGACGGCGATGGACTCGCGGGCCTCCGACGTTTCAAGTCATTGACAAAGGAAATCGTCGTTTGATCGTTCGGATCGATGCGCAGCGCAGCCTGAAAATCCGCTGCCGCGTTGTCGTACTGATTGAGAAAATAGTATGCACGGCCCCTCATGCGATAGCCATAGATTGTGGTCGAATCCA
The DNA here is from genome assembly GCF_035484855.1 of Bradyrhizobium sp. Taxonomy (GTDB): domain Bacteria; phylum Pseudomonadota; class Alphaproteobacteria; order Rhizobiales; family Xanthobacteraceae; genus Bradyrhizobium. Next base: position 10,908 of record NZ_DATHOP010000171.1, on the reverse strand, counting down.
TTGAAATGCATCTTGTAAAATCCGTGATTGCATCCTGGTACTGGCCGACCTCGAGATAAGCATGCCCCCGAAATTCGTAGGCCAGCCGATAATCGGGAGAGAGCTCGATCATCTTTTGGGCATCGTCGAACAGCGCGCGCCACTGTTTCTTGTCTTCAAGGGCGAACGCGCGATTCTCATAGCCCCATAGCAGCTTGGGATCGAGCTTGATCGCCGTGGAGGTTTCCGCGATCGCTTCGTCCATCCGTTGCTTGCTTCTGAGCATGTAACCCCGATTGGCATGGGCGAGCGCATAGTTGGGATTCAAGGAGATGGCTTGATCGAAATCCTGCATGGCGCGATCGGTGTCGCCAAGATCGCGAAACAGGACGCCTCGATCATTCAGGAAGTACGGACTGGCAGGTGCGATTGCGAGCGCCTGATTGTAATCGCTCATCGCCAATTGAGCCTGCTTCAGGGAATAGTGAGCATATCCCCGCAGGTAGTATGCCTCGGCAAGTTGGTTGCCTTTCAGCTCGCCCGAAGCGATTCGACTTGAGCATGCCGTGATGCGCTGGTTGAAATCCTGCGATCTGCACGCGGATCCCACAACATCGACTTGCTCCGCCGGCTTTTGGGGAACGCTCTCGGCCGGCTTGCCCCAGGGAATGCTGCCAGGATGCGTCCATGCCAGAACGAAGACCAGCATCGCAATCGCCTGAGGCCAGATGATCCATGACATCCGATACCATCGGTCGTCATACCAAAGCCGACCGTGATCTTGCAGCCAGGAAGAAGTCCTCGCGTTCATAGACCTGGTCCTTTGCAGGGCCTCTACTTCATAGCCAGAAAGCGTGCCCGATGGACGACAACCGCCTTGCGCCTGCGTTGTTAAAGCATCGCCTCGAGAAATTATCCTGCATATCCTGCGCCAACAAGTGGAAACGCCGTCGAAGCATCGCGCCGGAGCAACGCCGCTGAGCTTCGCACAAGACCGTCAGCGGGCGGAACCGTGAGGCGTAAAAGCGCCCGGCGACAGGCTTTTTTGACAGGCGGCCCGACAAATTTCTTTGCGCCCTTTTGCGGTTTGAGTAGACTATTCGCGGCTGATGGGCGGTTGGTCAGGGGGCGAGGGCAATGTCTGAATCCGGGCAAACGCCGGCAACTGCAAGCGAGAAAGCGGCGAGCGCGGCTCCTCGATCCAAAGCGAGCGGCGGCCCCGGTCCGCGCGCGGCAATCATCGCCGTGGCGGGCTTTCTGCTTGTCGCCGGGGCTGTCGGGCTGGTGCTGCAGAAAACCGATCTCAGCCCGATGTCGGGCAGTTCGGCTCAACCGACGCTTTCATATGTAGCCCAGCGCGACATTCGTGCCGCCGCGGCTACGCTGACGCCGTCGGCAGCGGGACCACTGGTGCAGGACGCGGAGAGTTGCAAGATTCCGCTGGTCTCGATGACGATCGACAGGGGAGCAGCCGATATCGGCAGCACAATTCGAATCCGATCGGGTAGCTACGTTTCTCCCTATTTTACCGTCACGGAGGGCATGCAGAGGGTCGCGGTACCCTATCCGGCGCCTTACGGATCAGGCGTCGGCACCATTGTCGTTGAAGGCAACGCTCACGGTGCAATCCTTGGTCTCACCCCGACAAGGGTTATGATAGACCTCCCCGCTGCTCAGAGCATCCCCGTCGTATGGCGTCCCGTGAACCCCTGCTAGCTGAACCGCGGTCCGAGATGAAAAACCCGTTCAAGGACCAGCCGATCCTCCCGATCATCGTCGGGGGAGTTGCGGCTGCGGTTATCACCGCCTGGATTTTCAATCCGCAATCGGGGCCGGCGGGATGGATCAAGGGTCTGTCACCCTCGACGCAGGCCGTCTTGGGCGGCACCATGATCGTCCTGGTGCTCGCCAGCGTTGGCCTGCTGCTGACAATTGCCGCGTCGGTCGGCGCACGCACCGGGGCGCTGCAGCCGGCCCCGACCGGCGGCATGTCCGACGTGATCAAAATGCTGTTCGCTCCGCAGCGGACCGTTCCCGATACGCCACCCAACAAGGCCATCGAGGACCTTGAAGCCATGGTGGGGCTGGTGCCGGTCAAGCGCGAGGTCAACGGCCTGATCGCCCGGCTGCAGGTCGAGCAAAAGCGGCGCGCCCAGGGGCTACCCACGGCCGCGATGAGCCTGCACATGGTGTTCACCGGGCCGCCGGGCGTCGGCAAGACCGAGGTCGCGCGCGCGCTTGGACAAATCTACCGATCGCTTCGGGCGCTACGCGTCGGACACCTGGTCGAGGTTCAGCGCGCCGACGTCGTCGCAGGGTTCATCGGGCAAACCGCGCCCAAAATGCTGGATAAATGCAAGGAAGCGCTCGATGGAATTTTGTTCATCGACGAAGCCTACACGCTTGCAGGTACGCCCGGATCGAGCGGAGACTTCGGCAGGGAAGCGATCGACGCACTGCTGAAATTCATGGAAGACCACCGTGACCGCATCATGGTGATCGTCGCCGGCTATCCCAACGAGATGCGCCGTTTCATCGACGCCAATCCCGGCCTTGCCGGACGGTTTACAAAGACGATCGATTTTCCAGCCTATAGTGCCAACAATCTCTGCGAAATCTTTGGCGGCATGGCGGCGAAGCAGCATTTCACTTTGCCAGAAGGCTTTCAGTCCAGGGTCAAGCCCTGGATCAGCGAGCGATCACGCGCCCAGGACTGGGCCAACGCGAGGGAGATGCGCACGCTGTTGGAAAAGGCGCGGGAGGCGCAAGCGATGCGCATCTCGGTGGATCCGTCCGCCGACCTTTCGCGCATCGAAATCGCGGATCTGATGCGGGCAACGGGCCGCGGCTAGCATGATATGACGATAACGGCGCTCACGATCGTATTCATTCTCACCGCAGGGTTGAGCGTGACGTTCATCGCCGTGCGGCTGGTGCAGCAGCACGCTCAGCCCTCGATGGCGAATTCGCCCGATCTGATCCGTCCCATCACAATTGTCGACGCTGACGACACGCCCGAGACGTCACCCCTGGAGATGGCATTTACCAGGCTCGACGCCATGGTCGGGCTCGCCCCGGTCAAGCAGGAGATCAGAAGCCTGGTCGCGCGCATGTCGGTCGAGCAGAAGCGCCGGGATCAGGGTCTCGATGTCTCCGCGCTCAGCCAGCACATGGTGTTTACCGGACCGCCCGGCGTCGGCAAGACCGAAGTCGCCCGTCTCGTCGGCGATATCTTTCGAGGCTTGAAGGTGCTTCGCAAAGGGCACGTCGTCGAGACCGACCGTGCCGGCATGGTGGCTGGATACATCGGGCAGACCGCAACAAGAACACTGGAAAAATGCCGCGAGGCACTGGACGGCATCCTGTTCATCGACGAAGCCTACACCCTGGCCGCGGCGCACGGCGACAATTATGATCCCGGCAAGGAGGCGATCGACACGCTGCTGAAATTCATGGAGGACAATCGCGACCGCATCGTCGTGATCGTCGCCGGCTATCGAAATCAGATGCGGCGTTTCATCGACAGCAATCCCGGTCTGAACAGCCGCTTCAGCAAGACCGTCGAGTTTCCCTCCTATAGTCCCGCCGAATTATCGGAAATCTTCCGGCGCATGGCGGCCCGGCAACAGTTCAACCTGCCCGAGGGCTTCGAGGTCAGGCTCAACGCATGGATCGAGGGCCGCGCGACCACCGAGGACTGGGCCAATGCCCGCGAAATGCGCACCTTGCTGGAAAAGGCGCGCGAGGCGCAGGCGATGCGGATCTCGCTCGACCCATCGGCGGATCTTTCGCTGATCACGATCGAAGACATCGTTGTGGCGACCGGCCAGCAGGCCGAGGACAACGAAGCGCAGGTCGCCGCGGCGCTCGAAAGACTCGACGCCATGGTCGGTCTCGTCCCCGTGAAACAGGAGATGAAGGGACTGGTTGCACGCATGGCAGTCGAGCAGAAGCGCCGCGATCAGGGACTTCCCGTCGCCGCGCTGAGCCAGCACATGGTGTTCACCGGTCCGCCCGGCGCCGGCAAGACCGAGGTCGCGCGTGTCGTCGGTCAGGTTTTCCATGCACTGAAGGTTTTGCGCAAGGGACATGTCGTGGAAACCGACCGGGCCGGCCTGGTGGCAGGCTATGTCGGGCAGACCGCGACAAAAACGCTCGACAAATGCCGCGAGGCGCTCGACGGCATCCTGTTCATCGACGAGGCCTACGCGCTGGGTACGCCACCCGGCATCACCATAGGTCATGACTTCGGCAAGGAAGCGATCGAGACGCTGCTGAAATTCATGGAGGACAATCGCGGTCGGCTGGTCGTGATCGTCGCGGGCTACCGCAACGAGATGCGCCGCTTCATCGACAGCAATCCGGGGCTTAGCAGCCGCTTCAGCAAGACCATCGAGTTTCCGTCCTACGATTCCAGCGAACTCTGCGAAATCTTCCGCCGCATGGCCGCCCAGCAGAAGTTTGCGCTGCCCGATGGGTTCGAGGCCAAGATCAAGCCCTGGATCGAAAGCCGTTCGAAGGCCGAAGACTGGGCCAATGCCCGCGAAATGCGAACGCTGCTGGAGAAAACGCGGGAGGCGCAGGCATTGCGGGTTGCCAATGATCCATCTGCCGATGTTTCAAAGGTCACGATCGAGGACGTCGTCGTGGCAACCGGCCAGCAGGGCGAGGACAACGAAGCCCAAATTGCCGCCGCGCTCGAGAGACTCGACGCCATGGTCGGACTCGTCCCCGTGAAACAGGAGATGAAGGGGCTGGTCGCACGCATGGCAGTCGAGCAGAAGCGCCGCGAGCAGGGACTCCCGGTCGCGGCGCTGAGCCAGCACATGGTGTTCACCGGCCCGCCCGGCGCCGGCAAGACCGAGGTGGCGCGTGTCGTCGGCGAGGTTTTCCGGGCCCTGAAGGTGCTGCGCAAGGGACACGTCGTGGAAACCGACCGGGCCGGCCTGGTGGCGGGCTATGTCGGGCAGACTGCAATCAAGACGCTCGACAAATGCCGCGAGGCGCTCGACGGCATCCTGTTCATCGACGAGGCCTACACGCTGGGCACCCCGGCCGGCATCACCATAGCTCATGATTTCGGCAAGGAAGCGATCGAGACGCTGCTGAAATTCATGGAGGACAATCGCGAGCGCATCGTCGTGATCGTCGCGGGCTACCGCAATGAAATGCGCCGCTTCATCGACAGCAATCCGGGTCTGAATAGCCGCTTCAGCAAGACCATCGAGTTTCCCTCCTACGATTCCAGCGAACTCTGCGAAATCTTCCGCCGCATGGCCGCCCGGCAGAAGTTTGCCTTGCCCGACGGCTTCGAGGCCAAGCTCAGGCCCTGGGTCGAAAGCCGTTCGAAGGCCGAGGACTGGGCCAATGCCCGCGAAATGCGAACCCTGCTGGAGAAAACGCGGGAGGCCCAGGCATTGCGCCTTGCCAGTGACCCATCGGCCGATGTTTCAAAGGTCACGATCGAGGACGTCGTCGTGGCGACCGGCCAGCAGAGCGAGGACAACGAAGCTCAAATTGCCGCTGCGCTGGAGAAGCTCGACGCCATGGTCGGTCTCGTCCCCGTGAAACAGGAGATGAAGGGACTGGTCGCACGCATGCAGGTCGAGCAGAAGCGCCGCGAGCAGGGACTTTCCGTCGCCGCGCTGAGCCAGCACATGGTCTTCACCGGTCCGCCGGGCGTCGGCAAGACCGAAGTCGCGCGCCTGATCGGCGAGATTTTCCGGGCCCTGAAGGTGCTGCGCAAGGGACATATCGTGGAAACCGACCGGGCCGGCCTGGTGGCAGGCTATGTCGGGCAGACCGCGACAAAAACGCTCGACAAATGCCGCGAGGCGCTCGACGGCATCCTGTTCATCGACGAGGCCTACACGCTGGGTACGCCGGCCGGCATCACCATAGGTCATGACTTCGGCAAGGAAGCGATCGAGACGCTGCTGAAATTCATGGAGGACAATCGCGAGCGCATCGTCGTGATCGTCGCGGGCTACCGCAACGAGATGCGGCGCTTCATCGACAGCAATCCCGGCCTGAACAGCCGCTTCAGCAAGACCATCGAGTTCCCCTCCTACGATTCCAGCGAGCTTTGCGAAATCTTCCGGCGCATGGCCGCGCATCAGCAATTCGCTCTGCCCGATGGGTTCGAGGCCAAGCTCAGGCCCTGGATCGAGGGCCGCTCGAAAGCGGAAGACTGGGCCAATGCCCGCGAAATGCGGACCCTGCTGGAGAAAACGCGGGAATCACAGGCCTTGCGGCTCGCGACCGATCCGTCAGCCGATGTTTCAAAGGTCACGATCGAGGATGTCGTTCTGGCAACCGGCCAGCAGCAGGAAGATAACGAAGTCTCGATTGCCGCCGCGCTCGGGAAACTCGACGCCATGGTTGGTCTTGCGCCGGTGAAGCAGGAAGTCAAACGGCTCTCGGCGCGGCTCGAAGTCGAGCAGAAACGCCGCGCGCAGGGGCTTCCGATCGTCGCCCTCAGCCAGCACATGGTGTTCACCGGACCGCCCGGCGTCGGCAAGACCGAGGTCGCGCGCGTGATCGGCGAGATTTTCCGGGCGCTGAAGGTTCTGCGCAAGGGACAGATCGTGGAGACCGACCGTTCGGGCCTGGTGGCCGGCTATGTCGGGCAGACCGCGACAAAAACGCTCGACAAATGCCGCGAGGCGCTCGATGGCATCCTGTTCATCGACGAGGCCTATACGCTGGCGGCGAACGCCGGTTTCGGCGTCGGTCATGATTTCGGCAAGGAAGCCATCGACACGCTTTTGAAGTTCATGGAGGACAACCGGGATCGCATCGTCGTCATCGTCGCGGGATACCCCAACGACATGCGGCGGTTTATCGAGAGCAATCCGGGCCTGAGCAGCCGCTTCACCAAGACGATTGATTTTCCCGCCTATGGAACCGGCGATCTCTGCGAAATCCTCAAGCGCATGGCGGAACGTCAACACTTCACGCTTCCCGGCGATTTCGCGAGCGCCTTGACGGCATGGATTGAAGGGCGATCGAGGTTGCCCGATTGGGGTAATGCACGGTCGATGCGCACGCTGCTGGAAAAGGCGCGCGAGGCGCAAGCCATCCGCATCTCGACGGACGCGGTTGCCGACCTGTCACGGATCACAACCGAGGATCTTCTCGATGCGACAGTCAGCTGACCATGGCCAGTGCCGTGTCGAGCTTCCTGGAAAGCATTGGGAAAATCTCGCCGCGCTGCCGGGTTCGGCTCTTGTCCGGGAGCGGGATTCTTGGGACATTATCGGCACCCTATAGATTTTCCTGGTTCGGAATCCCGAAAGATGCGAGCCGTTCGACTCATTGTCACATCGATTGCGGCGGCCATTACGGCGTTTCAGATCGCGCTGCCGCAGCTGTCTTACGCGGTCGCCGGCGAAGCCGTGCAGGATATGCCGCGCCGTCTGATTATCGCGCAGGCGCCCATGGGCTCACATGATCCCCACGCGCCGCCGCTGGCGCCGGCCGCGCCTCTGCCGCCGCCAAAGGCCGATTATATTCCGCCAAGTCTCCAGCCCAGCCAGTCCGCTCCGGACGAACCGGACCAGCAGCCGTCGGAGTTGTGGGGCGCCATCGGCTTTACCGCGGACGGCTCCTATTCCTCGATTTGGAAGGTGCCCTCGAAACCGGAAGCCGAGGCGGAGGTCGCCAAGAAATGCGCGGCATTCGGTCGTGGCGGCTGTCAGGTCGTCAGCTTTTCCGGAAAGCAATGCGCGGCGCTGGCGACGTTTATCGGATCCTACAGGCGGCGGCGCTGGGACCTGTCCTTCACGGCGGGAGGCGAAACCTACCCGGAAGCGCAAAACGCAGCGATGACAAGATGCAATTCGGATGAACGATCGCAGGGCCGCTGCCAGTTGCGCACCGCGGCCTGCGCCGACGGACGATAGGGCCGGTGACCTCGCTCAGATCAGAGCGTAGCATAGCCCGCCGTCTCAGCGCAGCACATGCCGCGGCAGCCACAGCGACACTTCCGGAATATAGGTGACGCACATCAGCACCACGAACATCACCGCGTAGAACGGCCAGATTTTCCGCATCACCTGCTCGATCGTGACCTTGCCGACCGCGCAGCCGACGAACAGGATCGATCCGACCGGCGGATGGCATAGTCCGATGCCGAGGTTGAGCAGCATGATCATGCCGAAATGAACGGGATCGACGCCGAAGTTCTGCGTCACGGGCAGAAGGATCGGGGTTGCGATCAAAATCGACGGCGCCATGTCGACCAGCGTGCCGAGCACCAATAGCAGGATGTTGATCAGGAACAGGATGACGTATTTATTGCTGGAGATCGACAGGAAGAACGCCGTCATTTTGGCCGGCATCTGCGTCAGCGCCATCACATAGCCGACGCTGGAAGCACAGGCGATCAGCGTCAATACCATCGCGACCGTACGCAACGTCCGGTGCAGCAGCACCGGCAGGTCACGCCAGCGATAGTCGCGGTAGATGAACATTGTGACGAAAAACGCCCAGACGCAAGCCACCGCGCCGGCCTCGATGGCGGTGAAGATGCCGCCCAAAATGCCGCCGAGGATGATGAGCAGCGTCACCATGCCCCAGGCGGCGTCGATGGTGATCCTGAGCGCGTCTTTCGCCGGCACCGTCTGGCCGCGTGGATGCCCGTCACGGTAGGCGACGACCAGACAGAGCACGATCAGCGAGAAGCCGAGCAGGAGCCCCGGAAAGACGCCGGCCATGAACAGCGCGCTGATCGAGATCGTGCCGCCGGTCGCCAGCGAATACAGCACCGCATTGTGGCTCGGCGGCACCAGCAGCGCCTGCACCGACGAGGTGATGGTCAGATTGGTGGCGAACACCCGGGGAAAGCCGGTCTTCTCCATCTGCGGAATCATCACCGAACCGATCGCGGAGGTATCGGCCACCGCCGAGCCGGAAATGCCGCTCAGGAATGTCGTCGCCAGCACGTTGACGATGGAAAGACCGCCGCGCACCCGGGTGAAGCCGACCAGCACATCGGCGAATGCGACCAGGCGCCGCGCCATGCCGCCTTCGGCCATGATCGCGCCGGCGAGCACGAAGAACGGGATCGTCAGCATCGCCACCTTGCTGACGCCGTCGGAGATTTTCAGCATCACCGCTTCCAGCGGAATTCCGATCGACCAGGCGCCGGCGATCGCGGCCAGCGCCAGCGAATAGGCGATCGGCATGCCGATGACGAAGCAGACCAGCATGGTGGCAAGCAGAACGAAGATATCCATTGGATCGCTTGCCCCGGGTCAGTCGAACGGCACGACTTCATGATCTTGTGAAAGCGGATCGGGAGGTGCGCCCAAAAAAATCCGCTCGATGATGAACAGCAGCAGGCAGGCGCCGCCGACCGGGATCGGCAGATAGGTGACGCCCACCGACAGGAACGGGAAATCCGCGATCGTGTTGTACCAGGTCACTTCGACCAGGCGCGCGCCCCACACGATCATGAAGGTCGCGATCAGCCCCATCAGCAACTGAACCACGAGATCGAGCAGGCGGCGCCATCTCCCCGGCAACTGGTCGGCGAAGTAGGAAACATTCATGTGCAGATTGAGCCGATAGGCCGCGGCAGCGCCTACGAAGGTCAGCACGATGGTCAGCAGCACGGCCATCGGTTCCGGCCAGGACGCGGCGCTGTTGAGCACGTAGCGGGTAAAGACCGCCCACGGGATCACGGCCGAAATCAGCACCAGCGCGGTGCAGCCGACGATGACGCAAACCAGGTAGAGCGCGTCCATCGTTCGTCGATACAGTGCGGCCATGCTTTGGATCTTTCGATGGTCGGCCGGGCGTTTGCAGGGCGTCGTCGACGCCCCGCAAAGCCGACCGCGCGCGTCAGGCGATGGCCTGGATGCGCTTGATCATGTCCTGGTATTTCGGGCCATACTTGTCCCATACCGGCTTGACCGCGTTCTGGAACGGCGCCTTGTCGGCGATGTCGACGATCTCGCAGCCGGCCGCCTTGGCCTTGTCCATCGCCTTCTGCTGATACTGATTCCAGAGTTCGCGTTCTTCCAGTTGCGCCTCGCGGGCGAACTTCTTGATCAGGCCCTGATCGTCGGCGGAGAGCTGGCTCCATGCCCTCTTGGAGAACACCAGCACTTCGGGAATGATCAGGTGCTCGGTGAGCGAGAAATATTTTGCCGCCGTGTAGTGATTGGAAAAGACATAGCTCGGCGGATTGTTCTCGGCGCCGTCGATGACGCCGGTCTGCAAGGCGCTGAACACCTGATCGTAGCCCATCGCAACGCCGTTGCCGCCGAGCGCGTTCATCATGTCGATGAAGATCGGGTTGCCGATGACGCGAAACTTCAAGCCCTTGAGGTCTTCGATGGTCTTGATCGGCTTCTTGGTATTGTAAAGGCTGCGGGCGCCGGAATCCATCCAGCACAACGCGACCAGTCCGGCATTGGGCGCCGCCGTGACCTTATCGAGCAACTCCTGACCGATCGGTCCATCCATCATTCTTTGCGCATGCGCCGTGTTCTTGAACAGGAACGGCATATTGACGACGTTGATGTCGTCGACGATCGGCCCCATCGATCCCACGCTGACGCGCAACAGCTGGATCGCGCCGATCTGCGTCTGCTCGATGGTTTCCTTCTCGCCGCCGAGTTGCATCGACGGATACATCTGCACCGAGAGCCGGCCGTCGGTAGCCGCGCTGAGTTTCTTGCCGAGATTTTCCGTCGCTGCCACCGTCGGATAACCCGGAGGCTGAACGTCGGATGCCTTGAAGACCGCCTTGGTTTGCGCAGCGACAGGCGAGGGCGTCGCCAGACCAGCCGTCAAACCCGCCGCGCCAAACCCTGCGCTCAACTTCATGAAATCGCGACGCTTCATCGCTTTCCTCCCGGTGGTGTTCAAATGCGCGGTCATTTCCTGACCTGTTTGCATCTTTGCTAGCAGGCCGCCCGT
>NZ_DATHOP010000170.1:0-7785 GCF_035484855.1 Bradyrhizobium sp. | reverse complement strand
GACCGCGGCATCAGCCAGGGCGATACGCCGCGGCTGTGGATCGATGTGGTCGCCCATGTGCTGATGGGGCGCGACAAGCGGATCTATCGCTTCGTGCAGGACAGCCGTTTCGGCCGCATCGTGCTCGCCGAATCCCACGACGCCGCTGCAATCGTCGCGGCCGTCACCGACTACGTCGCCCGCCGCATCATCGAGCGCGAGCACGCGCTGGTCGCAACGCCGCAGCCGGAGCCGGTCGTCATCGAAAAAAAGCGCCGCGGCGGGTTCTGGATTTTCGTGCTCGGCTTCATCGTCGGCGCCGCCGCGCTGTTCGGCTTCGCGCTGTTCACGGCGTTGCGCAGTATCTAGATCAACCGGGTCCGCCGCAGCTCATCGACGTGCAACTTGTCGTCGATGCCGTCGATGCCCCGGACGGTCTGTTCGCAGCGCCATGCCGCGCCATCGCGCTCGATTGAAAACAGATTATAGGCGGCATCGGGATAGCGGCCATGCGCGACCGCGGAGGCCGAGGGCACGCCGACCGCGGGGATCGCGCCGTTCGGTCCCTCGATCCAGATCGTGGAATGCACGTGATCGTGCCCGTGCAGCACCAGCTCCACGCCATGCCGTTTCAGCAGCGCGAGCAGCTCCCGCGCATCGGTCAGCCGCTTCAGGCGCGAATCCGAACGCAGCGGATGGTGGATCAGCAGCACGCGAAACGCCGGCTCGGCCGATAGCCGCGCCAGCAGGCGCTCGAGCGCTTCCAGTTGCGCGGCGCCGAGCGTGCCCGTCGCCATCAGCGGCGGCGTCGGCACCGCCGTGGAGAGGCCGATCAGCGCCAGCGGGCCGCGGCGGCGCAGGAAAGGGAATCTGACGCCGTCGGCAGCCGCCTCATCGCCATCGAGATATCGGCCCCAGGCCTCAGTAAAGCGATGCCTTGTGGTGCGAACATAGGCATCGTGATTGCCGGGAATCACGGTGACCCGATCCGCCGCGCCGACACTCTCCAGCCACATCCGCGATGGTGGAAATTCCGCCTCAAGCGCGAGGTTGACGAGATCGCCGGTGACGGCGATGTGATCCGGCCGCAGCCCCCGCAGGTCCGACACCAGCGCATCGAGCACGTCGCGCCGATGATATTTATGGCGGTTGCGCGTCCAGTTCAGGTAGCCGAGCGCGCGCTTGCCCGCGAGCTCCGCAAGCCGCACCTTGGGCAGCGGCGGCAGGTGCGGATCGGACAGATGGGCAAGCGTGAATGCCGCCATCACGCCGACCCAGCCGGGCGGCCTGCGAGAGGGAGCGGAGCGATCATCCCGTGATATCCTGTGAGCATCTCGAATGTAATGGCAAGCGGCGACAAGCGATGCAAGGATCAAGCGTGATGTTCGTAACCGTTGGATTTACGCCGCAATGACCCTGCAAGCCCTGCGAAAAAGCCTGGAGCCGCTGCTGCGCCGGCTCTTCCATCTCTATTGGCGCTTCGCCCGCGGCATGACGCTCGGGGTCCGCGGCGTGGTCGTGGACGGCGACAACCGGGTGTTCCTGGTCAAGCACAGCTATGTCGCGGGCTGGCATCTACCGGGCGGCGGCGTCGAGGTCGGCGAAACCCTTGGCGAGGCGCTGCGGCGCGAACTCGCCGAGGAGGGGCGGATCGAGATCGTGGGCGAGCCGGCGCTGCTTGGCGTGTTCTTCAACAGCCATGTGTCGCGCCGGGACCATGTCGCGGTCTATCTCATCAGGCGGTTCCGGCAGGATCGCCTGCCCGAGCCGAACCGCGAAATCATCGCCTGCGGTTTCTTTGCGCCGGCCGAACTGCCGGAGGAGACCACGGAGGGCACGCGGCTGCGGATAGCGGAGGCGCTGGAAGGCAAGCTGCCGATCGCGACCTGGCGCTAGCCAGCCCTTGCGAGCGCCGACGAATTTGGCGACAACCCGTGAGAGCGCCACGCGGCAGGACAACAGCGATGAACTATCTCAAGGCCGCCTGCGGCGTATTGTGTTTTCTGGTGCTGGCCAGCAATGTGTGGTCGATGTCGCATTGGAGCGAATCCCGCGGCGTCTATGATGATATCTGCTATCTGCGGCAGGCTCATCTGTTCCAGCGATTTGGGCTTGACGGGCTGGATACCAATCTGGCCCGGGACGACGATCATCACATGGCGTCCAAACTGCGCGAGATCGGTTTTTCGGAATGGAGCGATCCGTCGAGATTTCCCTGCCACACCCTGATAGCGGCGACGAACAAACGGGTGCTGCAATATCCGCCGGGCACCGGCTTCGTGCTGGCGCTGTTCCCGCAGGGCTTCCAGGTGATTCCGATGTATGTGCTGGCGACCGTCATCAGCTTCGGTTTTGCGCTGCTTGCGATCCACTACGCCCGGTCGAGATCGGCGATCGTGATCGCGGGCGCGTTCGGCTGTCTCGCCATTTCTCTGATGATCAACCCCACCAAGGCGAGCTATTCGATGGCGCCCACCATGGTGGTCTGCGCGCTGGCGGGCTTTTTGACGGCCCGCCTGTTCGTGAAAACGCCGCAGCGCCATCCCGTGCTTCTGACGATGCTGATTGGCTTTCTGATCGGCCTTGCGGTCGATTTCCGGTTGGCCAATCTGTTTCTCTCCGCTGGATATTTCCTGTTTTTTGGTTTCGTCTTTTTGAGGTCGCGAAAACTGGAAGCGTTCCTGCCGGGTGCGCTGTTCGGGGTGGCATTCCTGGTGGGACTGACACCGACACTGATCGCCAACGCGATCAATGCCGGAAGTCCTTTTGCGACCACGTACGGGGCTGACCCCAACGATTTAAAACCGCCGGGGATCGATGCCGGCGTCATCTGGGCTTATGTTACAGACCTGCAAGGCGTTTTGCTGATTGTTGCGGGCGCGTGGGTTGTATTGATTTTGCGCCTGTACAGAGAACCCGGCACAAGGTCGGTCGCACTTCTCGCGGTCCTGAATCTCGCGGTCAATGTGGCGTACTTCACGACCCACTTTTTCAACCCATATTACACCATCCCCGTCAGCATGCTTTCACTGTGGAGTCTGCTGTTTGCATCCCTGATGCGGCCGGCCGAATCCGGGGACGACCGCCTCATAGGGCAACCAGCAAAGGCTTGAGGTTCCAGATTCTTGTTTTGACGCGTTTTCTTCACGCAAACCGGTGTCCACCCCGGATCGCGTCCGGGGCAGGCTTCGCTCGAAAACGCTATGGCTACCGGCCCGGTGTGACTTCCGACGAGTCCTGATCCATGGCGGCGAGCGTCCGGTCGCGCCTGATCGGAATACTCATGATACCCGCCAGGAAGACGGTGAACCCGAGTTGAACTCCGATCACAATGCCGGTCAGAGAGATGATGAGCACCCTTAACACGATGGGATTTGTAAGAGGCCCAAAATCGACGGAAGCCCAGGTCAGGAATGACCAGATGAAGCCTGCCGTTCCCAGCCCGATAACTGAAATCGCGACGATCAGTCCTCGTTCGAATGTAAGAAATGACACCAGCCGATGATTCCATTTCGATTCGGGCAGCAGCTGATATCTGACCGCGAAACGTTGCGCGATCAGGCCAAAGGTCAGGTTCTGAATTCCGATCAGAATTGCGATAGCGCCAACCAGAAACGTTTTGATTTCGAGATTTACTCCGTCTGCAATCTGGACCGGACCCGGAAATAGCACCGCCTCGATGCATAAACCAAACAGGATGAGCGCAAATCCCGGATAGATGAAAAGCCATCGCGGGCTCAGCATGAGCAGGAAGCTCAAATGCCGCCATCCATCGCGCCAGGTACGCAAATGCGGCGGACGTGACCGGCCGTCTTTTTTCAGGGCCGTCGGCACCTCGCAAATCCGGTAGGATCGCACGGCCGCGGAGATCAGCATCTCGCTCGCAAATTCCATTCCCGTGGTGTGAAGATTGAGAGCCTGGACCCTTTCACGATTGAATGCCCGCAGGCCGCAATGGAAATCGCCTACTTTCACGTCGAAGAACAATCGTCCGAGAAAGCTGAGGACCGGGTTCCCCAAATAGCGGTGCAGGAATGGCATGGCGCCGGGCGCTATCCCGCCCCGAAATCGGTTGCCCATGACGATGTCATAACCTTCCCGGAGCCTCGCCACGAACAGCCCCAGCTCCGACAGGTCGTAACTGTCATCGGCGTCCCCCATGACGACATAGCGACCGCGCGCCGCCGAGATGCCATTCCGGAGCGCTGATCCATAACCTCGATCGCGGACCTGAACCACACGAGCCCCCTTCGCGGCCGCCAGTTGTTGCGATCCATCGGTCGATCCGTTGTCTGCGACAAGCACTTCTCCCCTGACATCGCTGCCGGCGAGGTACGACATGGCTTTGTCGATGCAGGTCTCGATCGTCTCCGCTTCGTTGAGGCAGGGAAGCAATATCGTCAGTTCAAGTTCTTCAATTGTCCGGCGATCGTCGGCTGTCATGAGGGCTTACCCCACGCAGCTGGTAACCAGACCGAAAGCGCATCGTGGACCGCGAGCGCTGCGGCGTCCGCCAAAATCAACCTCTTCATCCCCTGTCCTGCCCGTGGTCCATTTGAGCGCGATAAAATCACGCCTGCGGTGCGGTGTCCAACCGCAGCAAGGGCGGCGTTTTGGCAGCATGCATCGGGCCAAGACCCGGGCGATAACGTTAGAGATCGTTAGCGATCGCTGCTTATGATCGGGGATCAAAACCCTAACGATCGTTAAGGATTGCCCGATGAGCCCCGCGCCGGAGTCGAAACGACCGCCGAATCTTCGCGGCGATCTGGCCGGCATGGCGGAGGCGCTCGAGCAGTTTGCGCGGCGGGAATTTCCGCAGCCGCAGCCGGCACAGCCGCGGATTGCGGTTCTGGTGCCGTGCTTCAACGAGGAAGCCGCGGTTGCGACCGTCGTCGCCGATTTTCGCAAAGCGCTGCCTTCGGCCGAAATCTTCGTCTACGACAACAATTCGTCGGACCGTACCACCGAGGTGGCGCGGCAGGCCGGCGCCGAGGTGCGCAGCGAGCGCCGTCAGGGCAAGGGCCATGTGGTGCGGCGCATGTTCGCCGACGTCGACGCCGATATCTATGTCTTGGTCGACGGCGATGCGACCTATGATGCCCCCAGCGCGCCGCGCATGATCGAGATGCTCACGTCAGATCATCTCGACATGGTGGTCGGCTTCCGGGTCGACCAGGATCAGGCCGCCTATCGACCCGGCCACCGCACCGGCAACTGGATGCTGACCAGCTTTCTGTCGTCGGTGTTCGGCCAGGCCTTCAAGGATATTCTTTCCGGCTATCGGGTGTTCTCGCGCCGCTTCGTCAAATCCTTCCCGGTGCTGTCGGACGGATTCGAGATCGAAACCGAACTGACCGTGCATGCGCTCGAACTGGCGCTGCCGGTCGCCGAGGTCGAGACGCCCTATTATGCGCGCCCGGAAGGATCGTTCAGCAAGCTCAACACCTGGCGCGACGGCTTTCGCATTCTCGGCACCATCCTGAAGCTCTACCGCTCGGAAAAGCCGCTGCGCTTCTTCACGGCGATCGGGATTTTCCTGACGCTGGTCTCGATCGGGCTCGCGATCCCCGTCATCATCACCTATCTCGAACAGGGTCTCGTGCCGCGCCTGCCGACCGCGGTGCTGTCGATGGGCCTGATGATCCTGGCCGTGCTGTCGGTATCGTCGGGGCTGGTGCTGGATACGGTGACGCGCGGCCGCCGCGAGATGAAGCTGTTGGCCTATCTGTCGCAGGCCCCCTTCAACCGCAATTGACGCGCTTCGGCATCGGCGCGGCCGGGACGATGGACCGCGCCCCTGCCAGATGCTATCCCGCGCCGGATGAGCGAACTCTCCCTGACCATATTGCCCGAAACCGCCAATGACGCGCAGGCGATCGAGCGCCTGCACGAGCGCACCTTCGGGCCCGGCCGTTTCGTGCTGAGCGCCTACCGGCTGCGCGAGCATGTCGATCATTTGCTCGACCTGTCGTTCACGGCCCGGATCGGCACGCTGCTGGTGGGATCGGTGCGGCAATTGCCGGTCTGCGTCGGCGACACCAAGGCCTTGCTGCTAGGGCCGCTGACGGTCGAGCCGCCGTTCCGCGGCCGCGGCGTCGGCCGGGCGCTGCTGGATCGTGCGCTTGGGGATGCCAGGGCAAAAGGCCATCGCCTGGTGCTGCTGGTCGGCGACGAGGCCTATTACAGCCGCGTCGGCTTCAAGCTGGTGCCGAAGGGGCGGGCGGCCATGCCGGGGCCGGTCGACTACAGCAGGCTGTTGGTGGCGGAGCTCGTCGATGGCGCCTTCGCCGAGGCATCCGGCGAAATCCGCCCGGACTGGAGCATGGCGCGATACCGCTGATCGACTCGAGCGCGGCACTCGTTTTTCAGAAGCAGGTCACGCGCTCGGCGGCGACATAGCCCAGCAGCAATCCCATGCCAAACAGCAGCACCAGCCCGGCGGCTCCGAACTCGACCCCGCGCATCAGCAGGGCACCGCCGCCCTCGCGGCCGGCCGCTAACCGCCGGGCCAGCCCTTTTGCGGAGACCGCAACGATGGCAATGGTCGCAACCGTGATCGCGGTGCCAAGTCCCATCACGAACGTGGCGGCGACGCCGGCCCAGAACAATCCTTGCGCCAGCGCGAACACCAGAACCAGAATGGCGCCCGAACAGGGCCGGATGCCGACGGTCAGAACCGCGCTGAAACCGCGCCGCCAGCCGCCGGGACCGGCCAATTGCGTGGGCTCCGGACCATGGGAATGGCCGCAATGCTCGTCATGGACGTGGCGATGATCGTGATGTCCTTCATGTGCGTGCTCAGGCACGGGATCACAAACGACAGTTGCGTGCGCTGGGGCGTGGCCGTGACATTGATGTCCGTGATCGCCGTGACCGTGCGCAAGATGTCCGTGATCGAGACGAGGTGCCGCCGCATGCGCGAGGACCGGCGCCAGTTGCGGGCCGGACCTTCGCCAGGATGATTGCAACGCCCGGACAAAACTGCCGCCCTTGGTCCAGACCAGCCGGACACCGAAGGCTGCGATCAGCGTGTAGCTGGCGATCTCGATCACGCGTTCGGCGCCGCACATCGTCTTCGCGGTGACGTTGAGCAGCCAGGCGCCGATGCCGACGATCAGCACCGCGATCAACGATTGCATCAGCGCCGAGACAAAGGACAGCACGATACCGCGCCGCGCGGTCTCTTCATTGGCGACAAGGTATGACGAGATCACGGTCTTGCCGTGGCCGGGTCCGGCTGCGTGGAATATGCCGTAGGCAAATGAAATCGCCAGCAGCGTCCAGACCGCGCTGCCGTCGGCCTTGGCGGCGCGAATGGTCGACGACATCTCGCGATAGAATTCGGATTGCTTCGTCATCAGCCAGCCGACGATACCGCCGATTTGCGCATCGGGAGCCGCGCGCGGACCGCCGAACGGATTTTGCGCCAGCGCGCCATGCAGGGCGCCATCGGCGACAAGGCCGATGGCTGCGATCGCGAGGCAACTCAACGCAATCTGTCGGCGTGTGGTCATACCGGTGTTCCCTTATGGACAATTCACGGAGATCTTGTTGGCGAACATCGCACCATAATTGGCGTTCTCGCCATTTAGAAAGGTGTCTTCGTTGAGCTTCTGGGCGGCAGCGGCGCCGTCGTTCGGGCGCTGGACGGCGAGGGTGCAGGTGGCAGGCGCGCCGACCAGGTGGATCGGATCCTTCTTTTGCATCGAAAAATCGACGAAATAGCTCGGATCGAATATTTCGAGCGCGAGCTGCCTGACTTTAACGGGAGTCTTGAAGGGAAGCGTGAAGTGCAGCACCAGC
>NZ_DATHOP010000169.1:0-39258 GCF_035484855.1 Bradyrhizobium sp. | reverse complement strand
ACAAGGAATGTCTGGTTTGCGCGGGTGATTTTTTCATGCAGCGCGCGGCCAAGGCCGGAGCCTGCATCCTGCCGGCCGATTCGGAACATAATGCGCTGTTTCAGGCGCTGGGCTCCGGCAACCGGGAAGAACTCGTCCGCGTGATCATCACCGCATCGGGCGGACCGTTCCGGACATGGGCCAGCGCCGATATCGAACAGGCGACGCTGGCGCAGGCCCTGAAACATCCGAACTGGAGCATGGGGCAGAAGATCACCATCGATTCGGCGTCGATGATGAACAAGGGCCTCGAAGTGATCGAAGCCTCGTATCTGTTCGCGCTGACGCCCGACGAGATCGACGTTCTGGTGCACCCGCAGTCGATCGTCCATGGCATGGTCGAATTTTCAGATCGTTCGGTGGTCGCGCAATTGGGGGCGCCCGACATGCGTACCCCGATCGCGCATTGCCTCGGATGGCCCGATCGCATTGTCGGCCCGGCCGCCAAGCTCGATCTCGCCAAGATCGGACAGCTCACCTTCGAGGCGCCGGATTTCGCTCGTTTTCCCGGACTTCAATTGGCTTACGACGCGCTGCGCGCCGGTGGCGGCGCGACCACGGTTTTCAACGCGGCCAACGAGGTGGCGGTGGCGGCGTTCATTGCCGGCAAGATTCGGTTTGGCGCGATCGCCCGGCTGGTCGAGGCGACCATGAATGTCTGGATTCGCTCCGGCAATCTGGCGCCATTGACCTCGGCGGACGATGCCATCGCCGTTGACCATAATGCGCGAAATAAAGCTGCCACCCTCTTGCCTCAAATTGCCTTAAAGGCATCCTAGTAGGTTGGGGACAGGGCTTCCGGCTCTGCTGAAGGGGAAGTTGGATGTCCGAGTTTTTTCTGCATGGTTTCAATACCTTGAGCCATGGTCTGATCGGCTACATCATTCCCTTTTTGTTCGTGTTGACGATCGTGGTTTTCTTCCACGAGCTCGGCCATTTCCTGGTGGCCCGCTGGGCCGGCGTGAAAGTGTTAACGTTCTCGCTCGGCTTTGGACCGGAACTGTTCGGTTTCAACGACCGCCACGGCACGCGCTGGAAGGTTTCCGCGGTCCCGCTCGGCGGCTATGTCAAGTTTTTCGGCGACGATACCGAGGCCTCTACGCCGTCGACCGAAGCGCTCGCCCGCATGAGCGAAGAAGAACGTGAGGGTTCTTTCCATCACAAGAAAGTCGGGCCGCGCGCAGCGATCGTGGCCGCCGGTCCGATCGCCAATTTCCTGCTGGCGATCGTGATCTTCGCCGGCATGTCGCTGTACTACGGCAAGCCGAGTTCGATCCCGCGCGTCGATGTCGTTCAGCCGGACAGCGTTGCCGCCTCCGCCGGATTCAAGGAAGGCGATGTGGTGGTTTCGATCGACGGCTCTTCCATCGAGAGCTTCGCCGACATGCAGCGCATCGTTTCGACCAACGCAGGTTCCGAGCTGGTTTTTCGTGTGAAGCGCGACGGCGCTTTGGTCACTCTGAAAGCAACGCCTGCGCTGAAGGAAGTGAAAGATCTGTTTGGCAATAACCACAGGATCGGCGTGCTCGGCATCCAATACAACGCCCAGCCCAGCGATCCCAAGAGTGCGCCGGTCGGCTACCTGGAATCGCTGAAAATAGGTGTCGACCAGGTCTGGTTCATCATTTCAGGCACGTTCAAGTTCGTGGGGTCGTTGTTCGTGGGCGCCGGCAGCTCAGGCGATGTCGGCGGACCTCTGCGGATAGCCCAGCTTTCGGGCCAGGCAGCCAGCCTCGGCTTCCAGTTCGTGCTGCAGCTTTGCGCGGCGCTTTCGGTGTCGATCGGGCTGTTGAACCTGTTTCCGGTGCCGCTGCTCGATGGCGGTCATCTTTTGTTCTATTCGGTCGAGGCTGCGCGCGGACGCCCGCTGTCGGACCGCGCCCAGGAGATGGGATTTAGGATCGGGCTCGGTTTGGTGCTGATGTTGATGGTGTTTGCCACCTATAACGACATCCTGCATCTGGCTGCATCGTGAAACGGCTTTTTTGTGACGTGACCAATAGGCAACGTCTTGGAATGAAAATGGAATTGCCCTGCGATAGGACGTTTGCCGCCCCGGCAAAGTTGGCTACAAGCAGGGCAACGAATGGGAATCTGCGGGCGCGTAGGGGTGCGGGCCAGCACTGGAATGACAAGGGCGCGTTGCGCATGAATGTTGGAATGCGAGTCCGGGGGGGCTTGTTGGCCGCCCTGATTATGTTCGCCATGCCGGCCGCCGCCACGCTGGCAGGTTTGCTCGTGTCCTCGCCGGCCGCTGCCCAGAACGTCAATACGATCGAGGTCCAGGGTAACCGTCGCGTCGAGATCGAGACCATCCGCTCCTACTTCAAGCCGGGCCCCGGGGGAAAGCTGGATCAGGCCGCGATGGACGACGGTCTGAAGGCGCTGATCGAGACCGGCCTGTTCCAGGACGTCAGGATCAACACGGTCGGCGGCCATCTGGTGGTGAGCGTGATCGAAAACCCGGTGATCGGCAAAGTCGCCTTCGAGGGCAACAAGAAGATCAAGGACGAGCAGCTTTCGGCCGAAGTCCAGTCCAAGCCGCGCGGCACGCTGTCGCGCCCGATGGTGCAATCCGACGCCCAGCGCATCGCCGATATCTATCGCCACTCCGGCCGCTACGATATTCGCGTCACACCCGAAATCATCGAGCAGCCGAACAACCGCGTCGATCTGATCTTCACGATCGTCGAGGGCCAGAAGACCGGCGTCAAGGAAGTCGAATTCATCGGCAACAGGGCTTATTCGTCCTACCGTCTCAAGGACATCATCAAGACGCACGAATCCAACCTGCTGAGCTTCTTGGGCGGTGGCGACGTCTACGATCCGGACCGGGTCGAGGCGGATCGCGACCTGATTCGCCGCTTCTATCTGAAAAATGGCTATGCCGACGTGCAGGTGGTGGCGGCGCTGACCGAGTACGATCCGGAGCGCAAGGGTTTTCTGGTCAGCTTCAAGATCGAAGAGGGCCAGCAATATCGGGTGGCGGCGGTCAATTTCGAGTCCAGCATCGCAACGCTTGACGGAAATTCGCTGAAGAGTTTCTCGCGCGTCTATGTCGGCTCGCTCTACAATGCCGAGGCGCTGGAGAAATCCGTCGAGGAAATGCAGATCGAGGCCTCGCGGCGCGGCTATGCCTTTGCGATCGTGCGCCCGCGCGGCGACCGCAATTTCGACGCCCATACCGTCTCCATCACCTATGCGATCGACGAGGGACCGCGGACCTACATCGAGCGAATCAATATTCGCGGCAACACCCGCACCCGCGACTACGTGCTACGCCGCGAATTCGATATCTCGGAGGGCGACGCCTACAACCGCGCGCTGGTCGACCGCGCCGAGCGCCGCCTGAAGAACCTCGATTACTTCAAGAGCGTGAAGATCACCGCCGAGCCCGGGTCCTCCAGCGATCGCGTGATTCTGTTGGTCGATCTCGAAGAGAAATCCACCGGCGACTTCTCGGTGTCGGGCGGCTACTCGACCACCGACGGCGCGCTCGCCGAGGTCAGCGTTTCCGAGCGCAACTTCCTCGGGCGAGGCCTGTTCGCCAAGGCTTCGGTGACCTACGGCCAGTACGCCCGCGGCCTCTCGCTGTCGTATGTCGATCCCTATCTGCTCGACTACCGCGTCGCGATGGGCATCGACGTCTTCTACCGCGAGCAGCTGCCGAACAGCTATATTGCATACGGCACCAAGACCATCGGCTTCAGTCCGCGGCTCGGATTCCAGTTGCGTGAAGACCTTTCGCTGCAGGTTCGGTATTCGCTCTATCAGCAGACGGTTTCGCTGCCGTATTATCTCGACAATTGTAACAACACCACGAACAATCCGTTGCTGGCCTTCAACCCGTCGCCGGCTTTCGTTGCTGGGGGCGGCGATACAACGGGGGCAACCGATGCATCAGGCATGGGCCTGTGGTGCTACAGCGACGGCGAGGCCTCGTTGCCGATCCGCAAGGAACTGGCGGGTGGCGCCGCGCTGACGTCCTCGGTCGGCTACTCGCTGGATTACAATACGCTTGATAACAACAAGAACCCGACCGACGGTCTCTTGATCGACTGGAAGCAGGACTTCGCCGGCGTCGGGGGCGACGTGGCCTATCTGAAGAGCGCGATCGACGGCAAATACTACTCGCCGCTGGTCGCCGATATCGTCGGACTGGCCCACATCCAGGCCGGCATTCTCAACCATGTCGGTAGCAACGAGCTGCGGATGCTCGATCAGTTCCAGATGGGCCCGAACCTGGTCCGCGGCTTCGCCCCCAACGGCATCGGTCCGCGCGACATCAACCCCTTCGGCACGATGGACGCGATCGGCGGCACCAAATATTGGGGCGCCTCCTACGAGCTGCAGATGCCGTTCTGGTTCCTGCCGAAGGAAGTGGGCTTGAAGGGCGCGCTCTATGCCGACGCCGGCGGCCTGTACGACTACCAGGGGCCGACCAACTGGGCGGCCACCGGCGAGGTCAACGTGCCCGGCTGTATTCCTCCGACCAACAGTCCAACCAAGGCGCCCGCGTCCGGAACCTGTCTGGGATTGCAGTATGACAGCGGCAATACGGTTCGCAGCTCCGTCGGCGTAGGCCTGATCTGGGCGTCGCCGTTCGGACCGCTGCGCTTCGATTATGCGATCCCGTTGACCAAGGGCAAGTACGACATTGTGCAGCAATTCAAGTTTGGCGGCGGGACATCGTTCTGAGTTCGATCACCGGCCGGACCGCGACGAGGGGAATGGCGCAGCCGACATTTTTCGAGCAACCACCTGCGTCGACGCTGGCTGAAATCGCCGCGTTGACCAAGGCGCGCTTGGTCGATTCGTCCCGGGGCGGCCAACAGGTACGGGGGCTGGCTTCGCTCGACGAAGCCGGCCCGATGCATCTGACGTTTTTCGACAATCTCAAATACAAGGGCCAACTCGCTTCCACCAGGGCCGGCGCGTGCCTGGTGCACGCGCGTTTCGAGGCCGAGGTGCCCGCCCACGTCGCGGTATTGCGCGCCGCCCAGCCGTTCCGCGACTTCGTCAAGGTGGCGCGCGAATTTCACCGTGACGCGCTGCGTCCGCAATCCTGGTTCGGCAATGCCGGGATTGCGCCCTCCGCCGTCATCGACGAAAGCGCGCATCTGGAAGACGGCGTGATCGTCGATCCGCTGGCCGTGATCGGCCCCAACGTCGAAATCGGCAGCGGCACCATTGTCGGGGCCGGCGCCGTGATCGGCGCCAATGTCCGGATCGGGCGGGATTGCAATGTCGGCGCGCGCACCGCCATCCAGTTCGCGCTGATCGGCAACAATGTCCTGATCCACCCCGGCTGCAGCATCGGGCAGGACGGCTACGGCTTTGTCTTCTTCGGGCCGGACGGCCATCTGAAGGTGCCGCAGACCGGCCGGGTCCTGATCCAGAACGACGTGGAAATCGGGGCCGGCACCACCATCGATCGCGGCAGCCTGCGCGACACCGTGATCGGCGAGGGCACCAAAATCGACAATCAGGTCCAGATCGGTCACAATGTGACCATCGGCAGGCACTGCCTGCTGGCGGCCCAGATCGGGCTCGCCGGCAGCCTGACGATCGGGGACAATGTGGCGCTGGGGGCCAAGGTCGGCATCAACAACCATCTTCACATCGGCGACGGCGCCCAGGTCACGGCGATGAGCGCGGTCAAGGACGACATTCCGGCGGGCGGGCGCTGGGGCGGCCACTTTGCCAAGCCGACCAGGCAGTGGTTCCGGGAAATCCTGGCGGTGGAGCGTCTGGTGCGCGACAGCGCGGCCGATCCGAAGGGCGAGGGGGAGTGATGGAGGACGCCGCGGTCAGATTTGCGCTCGTGGACATCAACGAGATCCTCATGACGCTGCCGCATCGCTATCCGATGCTGCTGATCGACCGCGTGATCAATATCCGCACCGATTACAGCGGCGTCGGGGTCAAGAACGTCACCTTCAACGAGCCGCCGTTCCAGGGGCATTTCCCGGATCGGCCGGTCTATCCCGGCGTGATGATGATCGAGGCGATGGCGCAGACCGCGGGCGTGATCGGCATCAAATCGGTCGAGGGCACCGAGCGGCCGCGCGCGGTGTATTTTCTCACCATCGACAAATGCAAATTCCGCAAGCCGGTGATGCCCGGCGACACCATCGAATATCACATGCGCTCGATCGGTCGCCGCAAGACCATGTGGTGGTTTCACGGCGACGCCAGGGTCAACGGCACGACGGTGGCCGAAGCCGACATCGGCGCGATGCTGACGGATTGAGGGAGCGAGCACGCCGGCACTCCTGAATGGAGGCTGCGACACGGCCGGATCGGGGCTCGGAAGTGAAACACGGCGTAACCGGACGTCACTGGACAGTCCCGGCATGTCGCGCTAACCACCAGCAAACTCAGGCACATCCACGGCGACTTTTGCACGGCGATTTTGGCGCATAACCTGACCAGGAATACCATCGATCCCACCGCGCGGATTGAAGACGGCGCCGTCATCGGCGAGGGCACCACCATCGGCCCCTATTGCGTCATCGGTCCGAACGTCACGATCGGCGTCGATTGCAAGCTGCTGGCGCATGTCCACATCACGGCGCAGACCACGATCGGCGACAACTGCACGATCTATCCCTTCGTCTCGCTCGGCACCCCGCCACAATCGCTGAGCTGGCGCGGCGAGCTGACCCGGCTTGAGATCGGCCAGGGCTGCACCATCCGCGAGCAGGTCACGATGAACGCCGGCACCGTCGGCGGCGGCGGCGTCACCCGCGTCGGCGAGCGCGGTTATTTCATGAATTGCAGCCATGTCGGTCACGACTGCCGGGTCGGCAACGACGTCATCTTCGCGACCTCGGCCACCCTCGGCGGCCATTGCGAGATCGGCGATTTTGTCTTCATCGGCGGCCTGTCGGCGGTGCACCAGTTCACGCGGATCGGGCCGCAGGTGATGGTCGGCGGCGTCTGCGGCGTCCGCAGCGACGTGATCCCGTTCGGCCTAGTCAACGGCCAATACGCCACTCTGGAAGGGCTCAACATCGTCGGCATGCGCAGGCGCAAGTTCACCCGCGCGCGGCTCGCGACCGTGCGGACGTTTTATCAAAAACTGTTCCACGGGCCCGGCATCTTCGCCGAACGGCTGGACGCGGTGCAGCCGATGGCGGCCGAGGACCCCGCGATCGCCGAAATCCTGGCCTTCATCCGCGACAACAAGCATCGTGCCTTGTGCCTGCCGTCCGACGACGGCAAGCGGCATTGATGACATCAGAGCCATGACAACAGCGGCGCTGGAAATCTCTTCTCCGGTCGGGTTGATCGCCGGCGGCGGCGTCATGCCGTTCGCGGTTGCCGATTCGATGGTTGCGCGCGGCCTTCCGCCGGTGCTGTTCGCGTTGAAGGGCGCTTGCGATCCGGTGGCGGTCGAGCGCTACCGCCATTACTGGATTTCGGTCGGCCAGGTCGGCCGGGCCGTCAAACTGTTTCGCGCCGAAAACTGCCGGGATCTGGTCTTTATCGGCACGCTGGTGCGGCCGGCGTTGTCGGAAATCCCGCTGGACTGGACCACGCTTCGTATCCTCGGGCGGGTATGGGCGGCATTCCGGGGCGGCGACGACCATCTGTTGTCCAGCATCGGCCGCATCCTCGAGCAGGACGGCTTTCGCATGGTGGGCATCAGGGACGTCGCCCCGGACCTGCTGATGCCGCAGGGATGCCTGACCCGGTCGGCGCCCGATGCCAATGCCCAGGCCGACATCGCCAGGGGCCGCGAGGTGCTGGCTGCCCTCAGTCCCTTCGATATCGGGCAGGCCGCGGTCGTCATCGACGGTCATGTGGTGGCGGTGGAAGATATCGAAGGCACCGACGGCCTGCTGGCGCGGGTGGCGCGGCTGCGCGGCGAGCGACGAATTCGCGCCGAAGCCGGCCACGGGGTCCTGGTGAAGGCGCCGAAAAGCGGCCAGGATCTGCGTTTCGACCTGCCGACGATCGGACCGCAAACCGTCGAAGGTGCGGCTGCGGCGAAGCTTGCAGGGGTGGCGATCGTGGCCGGCAACACGCTCGTGGTCGAGCCGCAGGCGATGATCGAAAAGGCCGACGCGGCCGCGCTGTTCGTGACCGGCCTTGCCGCGTGATGGCGGCGCGACCAGCCACCAGCGTCGCGCGAAAAATCTTTTTGATCGCGACGGAAGAATCCGGCGACCGGCTCGGCGCCAATCTGATGAAGGTGCTGCGCCAGCGTCTCGGCGACGCCGTCCGGTTCGATGGCGTCGGCGGGCAACAGATGGCGCGCGAGGGGCTGATCTCGCGCTTCCCGATCGAGCAGCTGTCGATCATGGGATTGGCGGCGGTCGTCAAGCAGCTGCCGAAGCTGCTGCGGCTGATCCGGCAAACCGCCGAAGCCGTCACCGAGAGCGCACCCGACATCCTCGTGATCATCGACAGTCCGGATTTCACCCATCGGGTGGCACGGCGCGTGCGGGCGCGCGATCCCTCGATCCCGATCATCGATTACGTCTCACCCTCGGTATGGGCCTGGCGGCCGGGCCGGGCACGCGCCATGGTCTCCTATGTCGATCACGTGCTGGCGCTGCTGCCGTTCGAGCCGGAGGCCTACCGCCGGCTGCGCGGGCCGCCCTGCAGCTATGTCGGCCATCCCCTGGCCGAGCAGCTCGGCTCGCTCCGGCCGGACACAGCCGAACAGAAGCGCCGCGAGGCCGCCCCACCGGTGCTGCTGGTGCTACCGGGGAGCCGGCGCGGCGAGATCAGGCACCATATGGCGGTGTTCGGCGAAACGCTGGCGCGGCTCGCGGACGAGGGCGTGGCGTTCGAACTGCTCCTGCCGACCATGCCGCATCTGCAGCAAGCGGTCACTGATGCCGCCAAGGCCTGGAAGGTCGCGCCCAGGATCGTGCTCGGCGAACCGGAGAGGCGGGCGGCGTTCCGGATCGCGCGGGCGGCGCTCGCGAAATCCGGCACCGTGACGCTCGAGCTTGCGATATCGGCGGTGCCGATGGTCACGGCCTACCGGGTGGGCGCCGCCGAGGCCTGGATCATGCTCAAGATGATCCGGGTGAATTCGGTCATCCTGGCCAACCTCGTCCTGGGTGAGAACGTGATTCCGGAATTCATCCAGCACGATTGCACGGCGGAAAAGCTCTTGCCCGCGCTGCGCGACGTGCTGACGGATTCACCGATGCGCCAACGACAACTCGCGGCTTTCGCAGGGATCGACGGCATCATGGCCACCGGCAACCAATCGCCGAGCGCACGTGCCGCCGACATCGTGCTGGCGACAATGCGAAAGGCGAGACGGCCGGTTTAGTTGTCCGTCATCCTGAGGAGCCATGCGCAGCATGGCGTCTCGAAGGACAACGGCCACCGTGGCCGTTCATCCTTCGAGGCTCGCTGCGCGAGCGCCTCAGGAGACGGATAACCCAATCGCGTAGGGTGGGCAAAGCGTAGCGTGCCCACCATTGGAGATGCTCTGGCAAAGATGGTGGGCACGGCGCAAGCGCGCCTTTGCCCACCCTGCGAGTTCGGAAATCTTTCCTACTTCCGCTTGCCGATATCCACGTAGTCGCGCCGGGTGACGCCGGTGTAAAGCTGACGCGGGCGGCCGATCTTCTGCTGCGGGTCCTCGATCATCTCGCTCCACTGGCTGATCCAGCCGACGGTGCGCGCGACCGCGAACAGCACGGTGAACATCGAGGTCGGAAAACCCATCGCCTTTAGCGTGATGCCCGAATAGAAGTCGACGTTCGGATAGAGCTTGCGGTCGATGAAATAGGGATCGTTGAGCGCGATCTTTTCCAGTTCCAGCGCGACCTTGAGCATCGGATCGTCGCCGTGGCCGGTTTCCGCCAGCACTGCGTGGGTCATCTTCTGCATGATCTTGGCGCGTGGATCGTAGTTCTTGTAGACCCGGTGGCCAAAGCCCATCAGGCGGACTTCGCTGTTCTTGTCCTTCACCCGCTTGATGAAGTCTGGAATCTTGTCGACCGTGCCGATGCCGGACAGCATCGCCAGCGCCGCCTCGTTGGCGCCGCCATGCGCCGGGCCCCACAGGCAGGCAATGCCGGCGGCGATACAGGCGAACGGATTGGCGCCGGAAGAGCCGGCGATGCGCACCGTCGAGGTCGAGGCGTTCTGCTCGTGGTCGGCGTGCAGGATGAAGATCTTGTCGAGCGCGTCCGCCAGCACCGGATTGATCTTGTATTCCTCGCACGGCACCGCAAAGCACATATGCAGGAAGTTCTCGGCGAAGGAGAGCGAGTTCTTCGGATACATGAAGGGCTGGCCGATGGTGTATTTGAACGCCATCGCGGCCAGGGTCGGGATCTTCGCGATCATGCGCATCGAGGCGATCATGCGCTGCTGCGGGTCATTGATGTCGGTGGAGTCGTGATAGAACGCCGCCAGCGCGCCGACCGCGGCCACCATGATCGCCATCGGATGGGCGTCGCGGCGAAAACCCTGGTAGAAGCGGGCCATCTGTTCGTGAACCATGGTGTGGTGGATCACGCGGTTGTCGAAGTCCTTCTTCTGCGCAGGGGTCGGAAGCTCACCGTAAAGCAGGAGGTAGCAGGTCTCGAGGAAGTCGCCGTGTTCGGCGAGCTGCTCGATCGGATAGCCGCGGTATTCCAGGATGCCGGCGTCGCCGTCGATATAGGTGATCTTGGACTGGCAGCTGGCGGTGGAGGTAAATCCGGGATCGTAGGTGAACATCCCGGACTGGGCGTAGAGTTTGGCGATGTCGACGACATCGGGCCCGACGGTGCCGCTCAGGATCGGGAAATCGTAAGTCTTGTTGCCGACCGTCAGTGTTGCGGTTTTGGTGTTGGATGTTGCGTCCATCGTGAAGTCCCCGATGAGATCGTTGCAGAAGGCGGCGGCCGCGGGCGCCATGCCGAAGCGATGGCGACAGGAAGCCGGCTATTCCGGAAGCACTTATTAGATGGGTATCTTATTGCTGTTTGCACTGCAAGATGGGCACGGCTGGCCTGCGCTACCATCTTATGACGGGGCTTGATCGCCGAGCCGGGCTAGGCATTCCTGTTTTCCAAGTACCGAAAGCACCTCGAAGATGCCGGGCGAGGTGGTTTTCCCGGTCAGCGCCACGCGGAGCGGCTGGGCCACCGCGCCGAGCTTGAGGTTGTTGGCTTCGGCGAACGCCCGCATTGCGGCTTCGGTGGTTTCCGCGGTCCACGGGTCGACCGCCGCCAGCGCGGCGCGCAGCCGGCCGATCAGCTCGCGCGTTTCCGGCGTCAGCAGGGCTTCGGCCCTGGGTTCGATCTCGAGCGGCCGGTCGGCGAAGATGAAATACGAGGCGTCGATCAGCTCGATCAGCGTCTTGGCGCGCTCCTTCAGGCTCGGCATCGCCGCCAGCAGTTGCGCGCGCGTGGCATCGTTGAGCTTGGCCTTCAGCTCGGTGCCATCAGGCACATAGTCCAGCACGCGCTCGAATTGGGTCACGAGGGATCGATCGTCGGAGTGGCGGATATAGTGGCCGTTCAGGTTCTCCAGCTTGGCGAAGTCGAAGCGGGCGGCTGAGCGGCCGATACCGGACAAGTCGAATGCCCTAATCATCTCCTCGGTGGAGAAGATTTCCTGGTCGCCGTGGCTCCAGCCGAGCCGGACCAGGTAATTGCGCAGCGCCGCCGGCAGGTATCCCATGGCGCGGTAGGCATCGATCCCCAGCGCGCCATGGCGTTTTGACAGTTTCGAGCCGTCGGGGCCATGGATCAGGGGGATGTGCGACATCGAGGGGACGCCCCACGCCAGCGCATCGTAGATCTGCTTCTGGCGCGCGGCGTTGATGAGGTGATCGTCGCCGCGGATGATGTGGGTGACGCCCATGTCGTGGTCGTCGACCACCACCGCCAGCATGTAGGTCGGGTTGCCGTCGCCGCGCAGCAGCACGAGGTCGTCGAGGTTCTCGTTCTGCCAGACCACGCGGCCCTGCACCTGATCCTCGATCACGGTCTCGCCGGTCAAGGGCGATCTGAGCCGGATCGTCGGCTTGATGTCGTTGCGTGCTTGCGAGGGGTCGCGATCGCGCCATAGCCCGTCATAGAGGCGGGTGCGGCCCTCGGCGCGGGCCTTGGCGCGCATCTCGGCGAGCTCTTCAGGCGTGGCGTAGCAGCGATAGGCATGGCCTTCGGCCAACAGCTGCTCGGCGACCTCGCGGTGCCGCGCGGCCCGGGTGAACTGGTAGACGACGTCGCCGTCCCAATCGAGCTCGAGCCATTTCAGCCCGTCGAGGATGGCCGCGATGGCCGGCTCGGTCGAGCGCTCGCGATCGGTGTCCTCGATTCGCAGCAACATCCTGCCGCCGTGCTTGCGCGCATAGAGCCAATTGAACAGCGCGGTGCGGGCGCCGCCGATATGGAGGAAGCCGGTCGGGGAGGGCGCAAAGCGCGTGACGATGGAGGAGTCAGTCATACCAGGAGCGGGCCGGAAACAAGGTGGGCATGCGGAAAGCGCGCTGGTGTATAGCAGGAACGGTGCATAACTAAAGCCTTCCTTGGGGCGAGCGGATTTGGCAGAACCTCCGTTGATTCCCGAACAGGAAACAGCAATGACAGCAGCAGAACCGGTGGCCGCGGAGGCAGGGCGCGATTTCATTCGCGACATCGTCCAGGCCGACCTCGACAAACACAGGCTGATCGTGACCCGGTTCCCGCCGGAGCCGAACGGCTATCTGCATATCGGCCACGCCAAATCGATCGCCCTCAATTTCGGCATCGCCGAGGAATTTGGAGGACGCTGCCACCTGCGCTTCGACGACACCAATCCGACCCGGGAAGAGCAGGAATATATCGATTCGATCCAGGCCGACGTGCACTGGCTCGGCTACGACTGGGGCAAGTACCTGTTCTATGCCTCGGACTATTTCGATCGTCTCTACCAATGGGCGGAGGACCTGATCCGCGCAGGTCTCGCCTATGTCGACGACCAGTCGCAGGCGGACATCCGCCACGCCCGCGGCACCCTGACCGAGCCGGGCAGGAACAGCCCGTTCCGCGAGCGGACGGTTGCGGAAAACCTCGATCTGTTTCGTCGCATGAAGGCCGGCGAGTTTCCCAACGGCGCGCGGGTGTTGCGCGCGAAGATCGACATGGCCGCGGGCAACATCAACCTGCGCGATCCCGTGCTCTATCGCATCCTGCACGCCACCCATCCGCGCACCGGCGACAAATGGTCGATCTATCCCAGCTACGACTACGCCCATGGCCAGTCGGACGCGATCGAGGGCATCACGCATTCGATCTGCACGCTGGAATTCGAGGACCACCGGCCGCTCTATGACTGGTTCCTGGACAAGCTGCCGGTGCCGTCAAAACCGCATCAGTACGAATTCGCCCGCCTCAATCTGAGCTATACGCTGCTGTCGAAGCGTGTGCTGACCCAGCTCGTGCGCGACGGCCATGTCTCGGACTGGGACGATCCGCGGATGCCGACGATTGCGGGATTGAAGCGGCGCGGCGTGCCGCCGGCCGCGATCCGCGAATTCATCAAGCGGATCGGGGTTGCGAAAGCCAACAGCGTGGTCGATGTCGGCATGCTGGAGTTTTGCATTCGCGAGGAGCTGAACCGGACGTCCCTGCGCCGCATGGCGGTGCTGCGGCCGCTGAAGGTCGTGATCGAGAATTATCCGGAAGGCGAAACCGAGGAGATCGAGGCGATCAACCATCCCGACGATCCCACGGCCGGCACCCGCCGCATCGCCTTCGGCCGCGAGCTCTATATCGAGCGCGACGACTTCATGGAGAATCCGCCGAAGAAGTTTTTCCGGCTCTCGCCTGGCACCGAGGTGCGGCTGCGCTACGCTTATTTCATCAAATGCACCGGCGTCATCAAGAACGATGCCGGCGAGGTGATCGAGCTGCGCTGCACCTACGATCCCACAACCCGCGGCGGCAACGCGCCCGACGGCCGCAAGGTCAAGGCCACCATGCACTGGCTGCCGGCCAGGCAGTCGGTGCCGGCGGAAATCCGAATCTACAGCCAGTTGTTTGCAAAGCCTTCGCCGGATGCCGCCAATTTCGCCGCCGACCTCAACCCGCAGTCGCTGGAGGTTTTGCCCGACGCCCGCATCGAGCCCGCGGTCGCGCAGGCCAATTCGAACGAGGTGATGCAGTTCGAGCGCCAGGGCTATTTCGCCCGCGACAGGGACTCGGCGCCGGACCGGCTCGTATTCAACCGCACCATCGGCCTGCGCGATACCTTTGCGAAGGAAGTCGGCGGCAAGGCATGAGCGATCCGATGCGAGACGTGGCCGACGACACGGTGTCAGCGATCATCGAGAAATGGTCGACTGCGTTCCGCAGGCTCGACGCGGATGCGCTTTCCTCGTTTTACTCGAAGCATGCATTCTTCTTCGGGTCGAACCCGCGGCTCTATCGCGGCAGGGACGGCGTCAAGGCCTATTTCAACGGCTTGCCGAGGTGGGCATCGCCCACCGTTCGCTTCACCGATCGAGCAGCGACGCTGGTCAATCCCGACCTGATCAATTCCGCGGCCACGGCGTCTTTTGTCGTCGAGGAAGGGACGCCGCCGCTATTGGTCAAGATTACCTGGGTCATCGTTCGCGAGGACGGCATCTGGAAGATAGCCAGCCATCACGTCTCGTCGACGACCCCGCTCATCGAGCAGTAGCCTGATGCAGCTACGGGCAGTAGCCGTAGAGCCCGCAGACATAGGGCAGGCGGACGGCGTAGGAAACATAGGGTCCGCCGTAATACGCGCCGGGATAGTAGAAGTCCCACGACGAGCCGTAGTTATAGTTGCCGCGGTTCCACAGCGGGTTCGGCAAGAGGTTGTAGGGGATGATCGGCGCGACGGTCTCGCGCGTTCGCCGCGCCTCGAGGCGGACCGCGGGCGGCTCGTCGGCGAAAATCGCGCCGAGCCGGCTCTGGGTCGGCAGATCGGCGGCGGCAGCGGTCATTGCGGTGAGCAAGGTTGCAAAAACAGACAGCACGATCCTGCGCGGCATGGCCTGATCCCCGGTTGATTCGGGAATCCTAGTCGCGAGGCTGTTAGTAATGGTTAACGGGCACGGACCCGGCGATGAACCTGTCTCAGAAAAGGGTTTGATATCCGCCTTCAAACCTTGGCGTTTGATTGGCTGTCGTCAATCGAGGGCGTCGTGGCCGGCCTGTGTCAATACCGGCACATCGTCGCGCATTTCGATCAGGCCGAGTTCGGTCAGCGTGGCAAGGTCGCTCGCGCTGACCGGCGAGAGTTTCAGCCGGTTGGCCTTGATGTCGCGAAGCGTCCAGCGTAGCGCGATGGCTTTCTCGAGGCTGAATTGGACGAATGGTGTGGGATTGTCGGTCATGGACCTTGTAGAAGCCGCGGCGGCGGAATTCGTTCCGCCGCCGCGAGCAGCGATCAATAGCGTGCGAGGATCGGGCTGCCGAACGAATAGTTCAACCCGGCCTTGACGGTGTCGATGCGCAGGTTCTGATTGAACAGGAACGGCGCCCCGCCCGCGGAGAAGACGGTGTAGCCGAGCACATTGCCGAAGTCGTAGTGCAGATACTCGACCTTGGCGCTCCAGTTCGGCGCAAACTTGTATTCGGCGCCGGCGCCGATCGTGTATCCGGAATCGGTCGAGTGCCGGGTCAGCGACGAGAAGGAACCGGTGACGGTGCTGAAGCTCGATGCGTCATCCAGCAGGGCGTAGCCGCCCTTGACGTAAAACAGCGCGCGATCATAGGTGATGCCGAGCCGGCCGGTGAAATCGATATAGGCGCCGCTCCGCAGGCCGACGCGGGTTCCGGATGCGGTACCCGTCAGCGGGGTGGTGCCGCCCAGATCCATGTAGCCGCCGTCGGCTTCGAGGCCGAACAGAAAGTTGCTGGCCTGCCAGTTATAGCCGGCCTGACCGCCGGCGAGGAAACCATTGGTGTTGATGGAGGTCACCGTTGCCGGGAGCGCCGCCGCGGCGTAGCCGTTGATGTCGGTGATATCGGAATGGGCCCACACACCGCCCGCGTTCAGGCCGGCGTAAAAGCCCGCCCAGCTGATCACGGGATCGATCGCCACCAGCGGCGGCGCCTTGGCGTAGGGCACGGCGCCGAGATCGGCCGCGGATGCCGCGCTGACGCTGATGATGACGCCGATCGCCGCGGCGGCTGAAAGCACCGGTTTTGAATTTGTCATGCAAAACTCCCCAAGCATGCAACGGGAGCATCGGCTTCAAGGCAAAATACCGTCGGCCAAGGCTCCATACCCCGCCTTCTTGGTAGGCCGAATTCCCTTAAGGGAGCGTTCGGCGACATGGTAAACGGCGGAACTCCGCGCCCCCTGCGTGGGTAGCGCTTTCCCCGATATTCCACATCCGTTCCACTAGCCCGGCGCCGACAGCCTACGGTAGCATTTGAACCCTGAGCAGGTTGCGTGGGGTGAGGCCTGGATGGCGCAGGGGCGCAGGATCCGGACGCAGGGGGTCGCCGGCACATGGCCGCCGCGCGAGGCGGCAGGCCCCATCGCGCCTTCCAGTTTCGACACATGGCCGCAGCTCGCCGCCAAACTGCGCGAATGGATTCTGGCCGAGGCCGGCGCCGGCCGGCTGCTGCCCTGGGTGCCGATCGCCTTCGGCACCGGCATCGCGTTCTATTTCGCCGCCGATCATGAGCCGGTCGCATCGGTCGCAGCCGTTACGGCGACGGTGTTTTGCCTCGCCGCGTTCCTGCTGCGCCGGCAGAAGGCCTTCCCGGTCGCGGTGATGGTCGCGGCCATTGCGGCGGGCTTTGCCACGGCAACCCTCAGGACCGCGTGGATCGGCCATGGCGTGCTGGCACGTCCCCTCTATGGCGTCACGCTGTCGGGCTTTGTCGAGACCCGCGACATCCGCGAGCGCACCGACCGCTTCGTGCTGCACGTGGTCGCGATGGATAGTCCGCGCGCGGCGATAAAACTGGAGCGGGTGCGGTTGTCGGTGCGCAAGGGCACCGCGCCCGACGTCGGCAGCTTTGTCGAATTGAAGGCGCGGCTGCAGCCGCCGCTTGCCCCGATGCGTCCCGGCTCCTACGATTTCGGCCGCGACATGTTCTTTCAGGGCATCGGCGCCTCCGGTTTCGTTACCGGTTCGATCAAGACCGTGCAGGCGCCGGTCAGCGGCGGGCTCTCGCTGCGCTACGCCGCCCTGATGCAAAGCTTGCGCGACTCCATCGACGCGCGGATCCGCACCACGCTCGACGGCGACAGGCGCGCGATCGCAACTGCCCTTCTGACCGGCCGCCGCGACGCCATCACCACCCCGGTCAACGATGCCATGTTCATCTCCGGCCTCGGCCATGTGCTGTCGATCTCGGGCTATCACATGGCTGTCGTCGCCGGCGTGGTGTTTTTTGCGGTGCGCGCGCTGCTGGCGCTGATCCCGCAGCTTGCCACCGGCTTTCCGATCAAGAAATGGTCGGCGGCCGCAGCGCTCGCCGCGGCGCTGTTTTATCTGCTGCTGTCGGGCGCTGAAGTCGCCACCCAACGGTCGTTCTTCATGACGGCGGTGGTGCTGATCGCAATCATGGTCGACCGCCGCGCCATCACCTTCCGAACGCTCGCGGTGTCCGCGATGATCGTGCTTTTGATGGCGCCGGAAGCGCTGGTGCATCCGAGTTTTCAGATGTCGTTTGCGGCCACTCTCGGTCTCGTGGCGCTGGTGCAGATCGGCATGCCCCGCCTGTTTGCTTCGCCCGATCATTCGGCGACCGCGAAGGTCGCGCTGTGGGGTGGGCGCGAGCTGATGACGCTGACGCTGGCCTCGCTGGTGGCGGGGCTTGCGACCACGCCCTACGCCGCCTTCCATTTCCATCGCATCACGCCCTATGGCGTGCTCGCCAACCTGGCGGCGATGCCGGTGGTGTCGGCGTTGGTGATGCCGGCCGGCTTGCTGGGCCTGGCCGCGATGCCGTTCGGCTTCGACGGCGTGTTCTGGTGGCTGATGGGGATCGGCATCGACTGGATGATCGCGGTGACGCGATGGGTCGCAGCACTCCCCGGCGCGATCGGGCGGATGGCGGCATTCGGCATCGGGCCGCTGATCGCGGCCTCGATCGGGATCGTGCTGTTGGGACTGTTGCGGACGCCGTTGCGCTGGTCGGGCGCGGCGGTGCTGGCGCTTTCGGTGGTGTGGGCGCTGATGGTGCCGCAGCCGGATATCCTGATCTCCGCCGACGGCCACAATGTCGGCGTCCGCGGCAGGGATGGCCGGCTGCATCTGATGCGCACGGCGAAGGATGCGTTTCTGCTGAAAGAGTGGCTCGCCGCCGACGCCGATCCGAGGTTGCCCACTGATCCCACGCTCACCGACGGCGTCTCCTGCGATGGCGAGGGCTGCGTCACCGAGATGGAAGCGGGCGGTCTCGTCGCACTGACGCTGAAGCCCGAGGCGCTGGCGGACGATTGCGCGCACGCGGCGCTGTTGGTGACGGCGAGGCAGGCGCCGCCGTCATGCGCGTCGGCGGTGATCGGCCGGGATCTCTGGACCAGCCATGGCGCAATGGCGCTGTGGCGCAACGCCTCCGCCTTCAGGCTCAGCGCCAACAAGCCGCGCGGCGTCGACCGGCCGTGGTCGCCGGCGGCGGGCGACGAGCCGGAGACGGAACCAACGCTGGTATCGCGCACCAAACCAGCGCGCGCGGTGGATGCGACGCCGGCGGAGGCCGATCTGCAAGGGGAGGAGTGATTTTCTCTCCGTCATTCCGGGGCGTGCGAAGCACGAACCCGGAATCTCGAGGTTCCGGGTTCAGCCCCATGGGCTGCCCCGGAACGACGTTCAACTTATTTCTCCGGCGATACGGAGGCCTGCCGCAGTTCGAAGGCGCCGAGATGAAACTCTTCATTGGCGTCCGTCGCTGCGGCCCCCGCGGTCTTGACCAGGGCGAACATCGCGTCCGGGAATTGCTGCCAGACGGCGAGATCTTCCGGCGCAACCGTGAGCCAGCCGAACCGGAACATGTAGCGGCCGGGTTCGGTGACGTGTCCGACTTGCTGCCAGCTGACCTTATTGACGCCCAATCGTGCCGTCTCCTTCGTCCGATCGGCCACACGACCAAGCGCCGCCAGCCGCCTCGCGCCAATCCCGTCCCATTCATTTCGTCGGCACACACACCCTGTCCGCGATCCCTTCAGGAGAATCGCGTCCGACCCGGCGCCCGCGCCGATCCCGCCGGCCGGAGCCGGCGGGAGGGCGAAAGATATGTCAGCCGGCGGAGAGCGGGGTGGCTCTTTGTTCGCTGACCGGCCGTGCCCGTTCCGCGGGTTGCTGGCTCACCGGCAATTGCAGCACGGTGGCGCGCTGGCCCTCGCAGAGCAGCGTCACCAGCACGTGGCTACCGTCCGGAAATTCGATCGCGTCATGATGGCGATCGGGAATGTGCCGGTCGATCTCGCCGAACTTGCCGACCCGGAAATTGATTTCCCGCGTCCAGATCCAACGATTGTCGTAGCGGACATTCTCGGCGAAGGCGAGTTCGGTACCCGGAAGCATGCAGACCGCGACGGTGGGGTCGGTTTCTGACGCAAAGCCGCGGGTCGCCGTGCCGCGGAACATCGTCGTGATCAGCGTCTCTCCGACCTCAGCGGGGCGGGTCGCGACGGCATGCAGGCTATAGTCACACATCGGATTGCTCCTCGTTCGAGATAGCGAACCCGCGCCGCTGCGAGAGGCGCAGGCCTCTATCAGAGTGGACAGTAGGAAACAAAGGTCTGCCCGGTTGCAGGCAATTCTGCGACGGCGGGTGGAGGTGGCCGATCACAAATTCGTTTTTGGATTTGCGACTGTGGCCTGACGCGCGCGGCGGAATCGGCGCAGGACCGTTCTCACCTCGCCCCGCTTGCGGGGAGAGGTCGGCGCGAAGCGCCGGGTGAGGGGGACTCTCAGCGAGTCCCGATGCCGAGACAGCCCCTCACCCCAACCCTCTCCCCGCAAGAGCGGGGCGAGGGAGCGGACTTCCGCTGCCGCGCCGTTCGAATTCAATACTTCCGGTAAAGCCCGATCAGCTTGCCCTGAATCTTGACCCGGTTCGGCGGCAGGATGCGGACCTCGTAGGAGGTATTGGCGGGTTCCAGGGCGATCGAGGCGCCGCGGCGGCGGAAGCGTTTTAGCGTCGCCTCTTCCTCGTCGATCAGGGCGACCACGATATCGCCGGTCTCGGCCGTTTCGTTGCGCTGGATCAGCGCCATGTCGCCGTCGAGGATGCCGGCATCCACCATGGAATCGCCGCGCACTTCGAGGGCGTAATGTTCGCCGGCGCCTAACATGTCCGGCGGCACGCTGATGGTGTGGCTGCGGGTCTGCAGCGCCTCGATCGGCGTGCCCGCGGCGATCCGGCCCATCACGGGGACCGCGACCGGGCGGTTGCCATCGTCGTCGGCGGAGACGCTGGCCGAGCGGACCTTTCCGAGCGTGCCTTCGATGACGCTCGGCGTGAAGCCGCGCCGTCCGTTGCCGCCGCCCGAAAGCTCCGGCAATTTGATGACCTCGATGGCGCGGGCGCGGTTGGGCAGGCGGCGGATGAAGCCGCGCTCTTCCAGCGCAGTGATCAGGCGGTGGATGCCGGATTTGGAGCGCAGATCGAGCGCGTCCTTCATCTCGTCAAAGGAGGGCGGAACGCCGCTTTCCTTCAGGCGCTCGCTGATGAATCGCAGGAGTTCATATTGTTTGCGCGTGAGCATCTCGACCAATCCCCAGTTTGATACGTGCCGTCAGATTCCGAGGTGTTCAACAGACACCAGCACTCGAAACAAATCATGAACGAACACTATATGTTCCATATGTGTTCCGCAACCACTTAATTTCCCGTCAACGCGGCCCCGCTTTGTTGGAACCGCTATCGCCGGCTCACACGGGAAGCCGCAGGATCTCGCAAACCGAGCCCGTGGCGGCGGCTTTTGCGAAGGGCGGGCGGATCACAAGCGCCCGTGCCGCAGCGAGATTTGCAAGCAGCGAGGAATCCTGATGGTCGACTGGGATAGCGATCAGCGCGCCATCGGTGCGCCGCTCGAGGCGGGCGCGAAGATAGTCTTCGCGCTGGTCGTTCTCGCCGACATCGCGCCCGAGCAGCGCGCTCTCGCGGACATGATGGACGTCCGCGCGCCCCGACAGCGCGCGAATCAGCGGCACCAAAAACAGGAAGCCGCAGACATAGGAGGAGACGGGATTGCCGGGCAGGCCGATCACCCGCATGCCCCCGAGTCTGCCGTGCATCATCGGCTTGCCCGGCCGCATCGCGATCTTCCAGAACGCCATTTCGACGCCCTCGGCCTCCAGCGACCGTTTCACCAGGTCGTGGTCGCCGACCGAGGCGCCACCGGTCGTGATCAGGATGTCGGCGGCAGAGTCGCGGGCGCGGCGGACGCCGGAGGTCGTGGCTTCGACCGTGTCGGCGGCAATGCCGAGATCGATGATCTCCGCACCCTGGCTGCGGGCCAGCGCCCGCAGCGCGTAGCCGTTGGAATAGACGATCTGTCCGGGGCCAGGGGTTTGCCCGGGCATCACCAGTTCGTCGCCGGTCGCGAGCAGCGCGACCTTCGGCCGCCGACGCACCGGCAATTCCGGGTAGTTCATGCCGGCGGCGAGCGACAGGTCGCGGTCGGTGAGGCGGCTTCCCGCCGCCAGCAGCGCATCGCCTTTGCGGAAATCGATGCCGGCCGGCCGGATGTGCCGTCCGGCGCGCGCGGCTTCGGTGACGGTGACGGTGCTGCCGCTGACCGTGGTGTCTTCCTGGATGACGACGGCGTCGGCACCGGCGGGGATCACCCCGCCGGTGAAAATCCGCACCGCTTCGCCGGCGGCGATCGCCTTTTCGAAGGGACGGCCAGCCGCGACCTCGCCGATCACCGTGAGCCGCGCGCCGATGGCAGCGGCGTCCGTCGCGCGCACCGCATAGCCGTCCATCGCCGACATCGCCTGCGGCGGCTGCGTGCGCCGCGCGGTGACGTCGTGCGCCAGCACGCGATGATAGGCGGCATCCAGCGCGACCGTCTCTTCGGGCAGCGGCACGGCGCCCGCGAGGATCGCGGCAAGCGCGTCGGTAACCGGCATCAGCGCCACGGCGAAACTCCCGAAAGGCTCAGGTCTCAATCACCCACCGTCATTGCGAGCGCAGCGAAGCGATCCATTCTTCCTTCGTCATTCCGGGATGGTCCAAAGGACCGGACCCGGAATCTCGAGATTCCGGGTTCGATGCTTCGCATCGCCCCGGAATGACGGCCGTTGGATTGCTTCGCTGCGCTCGCAATGACAGCCGCTGCCGTTATAATCTAAATCCCGAGCGCGGCCAGCGCCTGCGCGACATCATCCGGCGACCTCACATGCACCCCGATCAGCCCCCGCGCCCGCGCCCCCGCAATATTATCAGCGGAATCGTCGAAGAACACGATGCGTTCCGCCGGAACCCCGATTGCGTTGACCACGTGATCATAGGCCGCCGCATCCGGCTTCCGCAGCCCGATCGAGGAGGACAGAAAAATTTCGCGGAAATGGCCGAGCACGTCGGCATGCACCACCGAGAAATGCGCGACATGGGCATTGTTGGTATTGGAGAAGGCATAGAGCGGCAGT
Organism: Bradyrhizobium sp.; assembly: GCF_035484855.1. Lineage (GTDB taxonomy): Bacteria > Pseudomonadota > Alphaproteobacteria > Rhizobiales > Xanthobacteraceae > Bradyrhizobium. The sequence goes on along the minus strand of NZ_DATHOP010000169.1, from coordinate 16,673 downwards.
TTTTTCGCCGCGCGCGCCAGCGCCTGCGCAATGCCCGGCATCTCGCCGGCAAAGATTGCGTTCCACCCCTCCAGGAACTGGGCGTCCGACAGCGCAATCCCCATCGCCGCGCACTGGCCGGCAAAATATTCGGCATCGCTGATCTCGCCCCGCTCATGCCGGTGGTTGAGCTCGCCGAGCGACAGCCGCCCGACCAGTTGTTCCGGCGCGCAAGCCGCATGACGCCCCCAGCAGGCGAACGCCCTGGAAAAATCGATATCGAGCACGACGCGGCCGAGATCGAACAACAGCGCATCGGCCGAGCCGGGGGAGAGTGTCATGGCGGAGACCTACGAAAGCTACCGAAGGAAGCAGCCATGCAGTGTGTCTGACGAAAGTTGCGGACTCAAGCCAAGGTACAAAATGGTACCGCTATTTGACACCCGATTTATGCGATTAGCTCGTGGGCGCGGCGATAGGATGTACGAAAACCGGAAGAGGGTAACGGTAGGCGTGTTTGCCTTTGACGTCGAATAGTTGAAGCGGTTTGAAGTCGGCTCTTAGGGTTTCACGCGCACAACCTCGGGCCGCAAGGTCCGTTGCAGCGCTTCCCGACGCTTTTCGCTCTCGACCGTAACGACGAAGCGCCAGCCACTGAGACGGTCGAGGGGCGCGAGGTCGCTGACTTGGGTACGGGATAGATACAGCGTCTGCAGTGAGCGAAGGCCCGAAAGAGGCGCAATATCGATGACTTTGGTGTCTTCAAGCGAGAGCGTCTCCAGGGCGGCAAGGTCCGCAAGAGGCGCGAGATCGATGATTCGGATGCGATCAAGATAGAGCCTCTGCAAGGCGGAGAGACCTGCGAGGGCTGCGAGGTCGTTAACTTGAGTGTTATTAAGAAAAAGCGTGCGCAAGGCGGCAAGGCCGGCGAGAGGAGCGATGTCGCCGACTTGCGTGCCGGAAATGGAAAGCCTCTGCAAGCCGTAGAGCCTTGCGAGGGGCGCGAGGTCGCTGACTCGCGTACCGGTAAGGTAGAGCGTCTGCAAGGCGGTAAGGCCGGCGATGGGCGCGAGGTCACCGACTTGTGTGCCGTCAAGGTCTAGCCTCTGCAAGGTGCCGAGTCCGGAGATGGGCGCGAGGTCGCCGACTTGCGTGTTGTCAAGGTAGAGCGCCTGCAAGGCGGTGAGTCCGGCGATCGGCGCGAGGTCGCCCACTTGCGTGCCGGTAAGGGAGAGCGTCTGTAAGGCGGTGAGGCCGGCGATGGGCGCGAGGTCCTTCAAACCTCTAAGATCTGGCTCCAAAAAATTGAGCTGTTTAATCCATGGCCGCCACGAGGGCGGAGGCGCTTGTCCTGATATAATCATTTGGTGGATCTTAGAGATACTAAAACCGGGTGGCGGCGCATCCAGTTCAACAGCGGCTTTTGCTGGCGGAACTTTCACGTTGTCTCGATCGGCCGCCCACTTTTTTCCAACGGCTTCAAGCCCCATCGCTGCATGTTCGATGCTATCGAGGACCAAATGTTTGAAGCCATGCTCGAAATGACTCCAGGCGTCCGCCAGTGGCCGAGCGACATCGACACCAATTCGTATGGCTCGAGCAGTTTTTTGCAGGAGCTTGGGATAATCTCTGACGATGTCGATCGTGTTTCGGTACCAGCGCGGAACAAAACCGGGCATGCGCAATTCGATTCTCGCGATCCGCAGTAGACCGCGCGCGTCGCGCATTTGTCGTTTGAGACTATCCGCCGTGGCAGACGTCGCCTCAGCAATTTTTTCGACCTGTTCGACCCCTAGGCTAAGCCTCTTCTCAGCACCTTCTGATGCCGCCATAGCCTGGATAGCGTCGCGTGAGGTTGCGTCTATTTCGCGCGATGGTGCGCCATCAGCGGGATCGTGAACGTCGACGGATGCCAGTTCGCGGTATTCGTCGAGTGCGGTTGCTACTGAACTCAGGAGGACACCGATATGTTGGTCGATGGCCATGCCGCGAGTAGGTGGCGGCCGCTGATCCTTGTTCTCGCGCGGCTGACGGGATTGCTCTTCGGTTTGAATGAATCTCCGCCGAATGGCGGGCAACCTCACGCGCACGTATTCCAACGGCTGGCGGCAGCCCTCGGCGGTGCCGTCTGGGAGCGATTGTAATTCGTCGAGCAATTCTTGCAGTTGTTCCACAGGAAAATCTGAGGACAAGGACTGCTTAAATTTAACAAGCGCGTTTGCTAAGGCACGCGCGTCCGCCGCGACTTCGCGCAGTTCGATCATCAGAGATGGCGGCGGCGTAGTATAAATCAGTTTCGGCATTGCAGGCAGCTTTGGGGCGGGCTCTTGCGCCTAAACCTATACTAGCCTTCTTCGCGGCGATACAACCGGGCATGCCTCGTCCGGCAAGGAAGCTAACTATCTCGTCATGGCCGGGCTTGGTCCCGGTCATCCACGTCTTTCCAGTCTAATGGAGCCGAGACGTGGATGCCCGGCACAAGGCCGGGCATGACGGAATTCGCGATTGGTGGCTTGTGTGCTCCTCAATACCGATACGGCTCGATCTCCAGTAGCGGAAACGCGCTGAGCGCATGCGGCATGTTGGTCGGCTGAGCCGGATGCAGATAGCTCTTGTCGAGCTCGGCGAATTTCGTCACGCCGAGCAGCCCCAGACTGCGGATCACCTCGTCTTCCATCAGCTCCAGCATCCGCACGATGCCCTGTTCGCCCTTGGCCGCCAGCGCGTAGCAGTGCATGCGGCCGATGCCGACGAGGTCGGCGCCGAGCGCTATTCCCTTGACGATGTCACTGCCGCGGCAGAAGCCGCCGTCGACCATGATTTTCGCGCGGCCTTTTACGGCGGCGACGATCTCGGGGAGCACATGCATGGCGCCGCGGCCGTGGTCGAGCTGGCGGCCGCCATGGTTGGAGACGTAGATCCAGTCGACGCCGTGATCGAGCGCGATCTGGGCGTCCTCCGCGGTGGCGATGCCTTTTATCACCAGCGGGATTTTATATTTGTCCTTGATCAGTTTCACCGTGCGCCATTCCAGCCCCTTCTGGAAATCGCCGCCGGTGGCGCGCACGCGGCTTAAGCGCACGTAACGCTTGGCGATGTCGCGCTCCCGGCGGCTGTAATGGGCGGTGTCGACGGTGAGGCAAAACGCGGCGTAGCCATGCTTGATCGCGCGCTCGACGCGATCCTCGACGAAGGCGTCGTCGCCGCGGACATAGAGCTGGTACATCCGCAACGCATCGGGCGCGGCTTCGGCAGTCTTCTCCAGGCCCGGCTCCGACACCGAGCTCAGCATGTGCGCCGCGCCGAAGGTGCCCGCGCCGCGCGACACTGCCGCACCCGCGCCGGGGTCGAAACAGTTCGAGCGCGCCGACCGGGGCGATCATGACGGGGATACGCAGCCGGCGGCCGAACACCTCCACCGAGGCGTCGACCCTGGCGACATTGCGCAGCACGCGCGGCCGGAACGCGATCTCGTCGAGCGCCATGCGGTTGCGGCGCATCGTGGTCTCGGTCTCGGCGGCGCCGACGATATAGTCCCAGCAATTCTGGTTGAGGTTGGCGCGGGCTCTGCGCACGAACTCGTGCAGGTTCTGGAACTCCTCGCCGCTGGCGCCGAGTTCGACTTGCTGCGGCGGAATGCGTGGCGCCTCGTTCATGGTGTCCTCCCCGAAAATGCTTGTTGGCTTCGCCTTGGTTATTCGCCTATCGCGTCCTGCGCTTCCGCACCATCCCGAAAATTGCTATGGCTGTCGGCAGCGGGAGCAGAGCAGGACATCCCGGCGACCAAAGGGAGGGGACGAACATGACGAAATTGGCACTATGGGCGGTGCTGGGCCTGAGCCTTGTCGGGGCAACCGCCGCCAACGCGCAGAGCATGACCGTGACCAGCGCCGAGATCAAGGAAGGCGCCACCATCGCCAACGAGCAGGTGTTCAAGGGCTTTGGCTGCACCGGCGATAATGTGTCGCCGAGCTTGAGCTGGAGCGGGGCGCCGGCGGCGACCAAGAGCTTTGCGGTCTCGATCTACGATCCGGACGCGCCGACCGGCTCGGGCTGGTGGCACTGGGTGGTGTTCAACATTCCCGCCGCCACGACCTCGCTGCCGAAGGGCGCGGGCGACGTGAAGAAGAAGGGGATGCCGAAGGGTGCGATCCAGAGCCGGACTGATTTTGGCGCCGACGGCTATGGCGGCCCGTGCCCGCCCGCCGGCGACAAGCCGCACCACTACCAGATCACGGTATTCGCCGTTGACGTCGACAAGCTGCCCGACGCCAAGAACGACATGGCCTCCGCCGCCCTGGTCGGCTTCGACCTGCATTTCCATACGCTGGCGAAGGCGACGCTGACCGGGTTGTACGGCCGCTGATGCGGGGCCTGTAGCCCGGATGCAGCCAGCCGGTCGCGCGAATGCGCGGCCGATGGCGAAATCCGGGGCCTCCACGGGCGATGTCGCGTTCCCGGATTGCGCCCGTGGGTGGGGCTTCGCTCCACCCGCGGGCTCCATCCGGGCTACGGCAGCTACGTACTGCCCGCGGCCGAAATTTGCCCGTCGTGCCAATTTGCCGCATGCTGTAACATAGAAATAAACTTCCGAATTATAGAAGTATCGCTTGCGGCCCACCCAAATCACCTCTATATTCCCCTCCGTCCCGCCCCACCAAAAGGGGCGTATCATGATCGTCGCGAACGCGGGGCGGGATGCGGTGGACGCCGAGGGTGCATCTGACGAGGGCACTTGAGGCGGATGGAAAAAGCGTGTGGTCCTGGCACCCCGACGCTGGTGCTAAGTTCGCGTGAAGTGACGCGGATGACGGCGGCCAAAAGGCCCGGAGCACCGGGGAGAGCGCGCTATAATCCGTAAACCATTGCGTGGGGAATGCCGGGTGATTCCGGTGTGACCTGTTAACGCGTGTGCATTCTACCCACTACCATCGCACACGTGGCTATCGGGCGCATCGAGCGCCCGGCATTCCCTGCGCCCTTTGTTTGGAAAGGGCCGAAAATAAACGAATACCTCGCGCAACCACATGCGGCGAGATCGCGAACGTATGTCTCCGTCATTGCGAGCCAACGGGTCGCGCGAATGCGCGCCCGATGACAGGCTCCGCGAAGCAATCCATGAAGCAACAAGCAAGAAAGATGGATTGCTTCGCTAACGCTCGCAATGACGGTCTTTGGCCGCTGAACTTGAATCCTCATCCGTCGCCTCAACGACGACTTTATTCGGCATCGAACTTCGGAAATTCCGGCTTTGCCGCGGTGCCAAAGCCCGTATATCGTCACCGCATCCGAACAAGACCGCTCGGCGCGCTGCCGGCATGACGATGTCGGCCGCCATACGGGGAAATCAGGCATGTCCGGGATGAAGCTGTTTTCGCCGCTGACGATCCGGGGCGTCGAGCTGAAGAACCGCATCGTGGTGCCGCCGATGCACCAGTATTCGGCCATCAAAGGGTTTCCGACCGACTGGCATCTGATGAACGCCGGCAAATTCGCCGCCGGCGGCGCCGGCCTCGTCGTGGTGGAATCGACCAAGGTCGAGCGGCGCGGCTGCGGCACCATCGGCGACCTCGGGATCTGGGAGGACGCCTTTGTCGAGCCGCTCGCTCGCCTCGTGAAATTCATCAAGCAGCAGAACGCGGCCGCCGGCATCCAGCTCGGCCATTCCGGCCGCAAGGCGCGCGCCAACCGTCCCTGGGAAGGCGACGGGCCGCTGAAACGGACGCCGGAGATCGACGACTGGGAGGCGTGGTCGCCGGTGGCGCCAAGCGCGATCGCCCATAGCGAGAAATGGCCGGTGCCGCGGGCGCTGGAGCGCTCCGAGGTGAAGGACCTGGTGCAGGCCTGGGGGCAGGCGGCGCGGCGAGCGCAGGAGGCCGGCTTCGACGTGCTCGAACTGCATGGCGCGCACGGCTATCTCGTGCACGAATTCCTGTCGGAACGCTCCAACCAGCGCAGCGACGAATATGGCGGTTCGGAACTAAACCGGATGCGCTTCATCACCGAGGTCACCGAAGCCGTGCGCACGCATTGGCCCGAGCACAAGCCGCTGTTCGTGCGGCTGTCGGTGCAGGACAACGCCGGATGGGGCCCGGAACAAAGCGCGCGGCTGGGGAAAATCCTCAAACCCAAAGGGGTCGACGTGATCGACTGCTCCTCCGGCGGCATCACCGATGCGGCCCCGATCCTGGGCAAGGAGATCAGATATAACTACCAGGTTCCGCTGTCGGAATATGTCCGCCGCAACGCCGATATCATGACCATGGCGGTTGGCCTCATCATCCACGGCGATCAGGCCGAGCAGATCCTGGAGGCGGGGCAGGCCGATTTGATCGCGGTCGGGCGCGAAATCCTCAATAATCCGAACTGGCCAATGGATGCTGCCCTGAAACTGGGCATCGAGGGGGCGTTCCGCGGCGTACCCCCGCAATTCGGCTGGTGGTTAGGGTCCCGCGCCAAGCGCGGATTCGGCACAATGCCGTCAACCTGGCAAAACGGCCTCAAAGATACCGGAAAGGTGATGTGAAAACGGTGTTGTTGAGTCTGTCGGACCGGCCCAGATAAATGCTATCCGGGCGAGGCCGGCAGCCGGTCAAAATCGAAAGCGAGAAGGTCCGCCATCCCATGCGCAAGAATGTCCTGTTTTTCCTCGGCGCCGCGGCAGGTGCGTGCCTGACCCTTCTCGTCACCTCGCCGCATGGCCCGCAATGGACCCAGGCGGCGCGCGCCGATGGCGGCCCCAATACCTATTCGTCGCTCAATCTGTTCGGCGAGGTGTTCGAGCGGGTCCGCAGCGACTACGTCGAGAAGCCCGACGACAGCAAGCTGATCGAAGGCGCGATCAACGGCATGGTCTCCTCGCTCGACCCGCATTCGCGCTACATGAACGACAAGGCCTGGCGCGACATGCAGGAGACGACCCAGGGCGAGTTCGGCGGGCTCGGCATCGAGGTCACCATGGAGAACGGCCTGGTCAAGGTGGTCTCCCCGATGGACGACACGCCGGCGGCGAAGGCCGGCATCCTCTCGGGCGACCTGATTACCGACATCGATGGCGACGCGGTTCAGGGGTTAACGCTCGAGCAGGCCGTGAACAAGATGAAGGGTCCGGTCGACACCAAGACCCACCTCAAGATCATGCGCAAGGACGTCGACAAGCCGATCGACGTGACGATCACCCGCGAGATCATCCGGGTGCGTCCGGTCACCTTCCGCACCGAGAGCGGCGACATCGGTTATATCCGGATCGCCTCGTTCAACGAGCAGACCACCGATGGCCTGAAGAAGGCGATCGCGGAGATTTCGAAACAGATCCCGCAGGACAAGCTCGCCGGCTATGTCGTCGACCTCCGTAACAATCCCGGCGGCCTGCTCGACCAGGCGGTGTCGGTGTCGAGCGCGTTCCTGCCGCGCGGCGAGGTGGTCTCGACACGCGGCCGCACGCCCGAGGAAACCCAGCGTTTCAGCGCCCGTGGCGGCGATCTCACCAAGGGCAAGCCGGTGGTGATGCTGATCAACGGCGGATCGGCCTCGGCTTCCGAGATCGTGGCCGGCGCACTTCACGATCACAAGCGTGCCACCCTGATCGGCACCCGCTCGTTCGGCAAGGGCTCGGTGCAGACCATCATTCCGCTCGGCGCCGGCAACGGCGCATTGGCGCTGACCACCGCGCGCTATTTTACGCCGTCGGGCCATTCGATCCAGGCGCAGGGCATCAAGCCCGATATCGAGGTGCTGCAGGCGGTGCCCGACGAGCTGAAGGATCGGCCCGAATTGCAGGGCGAGGCGTCGATGCGCGGCCATCTGTCGGCCGAGGGCGCGGAGGCGACCGGTTCGCAGTCCTACGTTCCGCCGAATGAGAAGGACGACAAGGCGCTGGCGGCGGCCTACAATTTCCTGCGCGGGGTTACCGTCAATGCCGACGTGCCGTCGCAGCCCAAGGCCGCCGTGCCGAACTAAACGCTGGCGCTGCGGGGCCGGCGTTTTCGCGGCGGGCCGTAGTTCGGGGACGGCCCGCGGTCCCCGAAGCACAGCTCCCTGATCGCGGCCGCCGGTTTCGGCGGGCTGAACAAATAGCCTTGCATCTCCGAGCAGCCGAGTTCGGCCAGCAATTGCCGCTGCTGCTCGGTCTCCACGCCCTCCGCCGTCGTCGTCATGTTGCGCTCGGCGGCGATATTGACCACCGCCTGCACGATGCAGGAGGAGCCGCCGGGCTCGGCGATATCCTTGACGAAGCAGCGATCGATCTTGATCTTGTCGAACGGAAAGCGCTGCAGGTAGCTCAGCGAGGAATAGCCGGTGCCGAAATCGTCGAGCGCGATCCGTACGCCGATCTGGCGCAGCTGATGCAGGATGGCGAGCGCCGCCTCGTCATCGCGGATCAATACCGCCTCGGTGATCTCCAGTTCCAGCCGTCCCGCCGGCAGGCCTGAGGCCGCCAGCGCCGCCACGATCTTCAGCGCCAGCGTCCCGCTCTTGAACTGCACCGGCGAGACGTTGACCGCGATCCTGATGTCGTCGGGCCAGAGGGCGGCTTCCGTGCAGGCCGTCGTCAGCACCCATTCGCCGAGCGCGTTGATCAGGCCGGTCTCTTCGGCGATCGGGATGAATTCGGCGGGCGAGATCATGCCGCGCTCGGGATGGCGCCAGCGCAACAGCGCCTCGCAGCCGGTGATCTTGTCGTCGGCGAGGCTGACGCAGGGCTGATAGTAGACCTCCAATGCCTCCTCGGCGATCGCCTGGCGCAGGTCGGTCTCGAGCTTGCGGCGCGCCTTGACCTGCGCGTCCATGTCGGGTTCGAAGAAACGCCAGGTCCGGCGTCCCGCCGCCTTGGCGGCGTACATCGCCAGATCCGCGTTCTTGAGGATCTGGTCGAGATCGGTGCCGTGCTCGGGCGCCAGCGCAATGCCGATGCTGGCGTCGGTGGTCAGCTGATGACCGAGACATTCAAAGGGCTCGCGGATCGCGACGAACACCCGTTCCACGAGATCGGTGACATCGGCGGAATGGCCGACCGCGGTCTGAACGATGGCGAATTCGTCGCCGCCGAGCCGTGCGACGAAGCCGGAAGCGGTCATGCAGCGGGTCAGGCTCGCCGCCACCGCCTTCAGCAATTCATCGCCGATCAGATGGCCGAGCGAGTCGTTGACGCTCTTGAATTCGTCGATGTCGATGTAGTGCACCGCCAGCTGCTCGCCGGGAGCGATGCGTGCCAGCTCCAGTTTCAGCCGCTCGTGAAACAGCGCGCGGTTCGGCAGGTCGGTCAACGCGTCGTAATGCGCCAGATGGGTGATCTGCGCCTCGGCTCGCGTGCGCGCGGTGATGTCCTCGTGGGTCGCGACCCATCCGCCATCCGTCAGCGGCTCGTTGACGATCTGGACCGAACGTCCGTCCGGGATCGTGATGGTCATGGCCTGCCGCAGCCCGATGTCGCGCAGGATGCGGGCGCAATAGGCGTCGACGTCGCCCGCGAACGATCCGGTGGCCTTGCGATGCGTGATGATCTCGCGGAAAGTGCAACCCGGCTTCACGACGTCCGCCGACAAGCCGTACATCTCGATATAGCGATGGTTGCATACCACGAGCCGGCGCGAGGAATCGAACAGCAGCAGGCCCTGCGTCATGTTGTTAACGGCCCTGTCGAGGCGCTGCTTCTCCAGCCGCAAACGTTGCTCCGCCAACCGGTGCTGGTGCGACAGCTTGCGCACCACGAGAAACAGCAAAGCCGCGATCACCATCGCCGAAAAGCCGGCGACGGCAATCATGAAGCGGATTTGCGCGCGCCAATCCGCCAGCGCCGCCGATACCGGCGTGGTTGCGATGATGACCAGCGGAAAATCATCCGATAGGCGCGCCGAACCCAACCGGTCCACGCCGTCGACCGGACTGACCATGCGCAGCGTGACACTCTTCTTGGTCCCGGAGAGCAGGCGCTGGAACATCGGACCGTCGCCGAAGTTCTGTCCGATCATCGCGTCGGCGTGAGGATAACGTGCCAGCAGCGTCCCGTCGCGATGGAACATCGAGATCGCCGCCTCGTCGCCGAGCGCCAGGCTCTCGAAGAACTGCTCGAAATTGGTCGGCTCGATACCCCTGCCGATGACGCCCAGGAATTCCCCGTGCGGGCCCGTCATCTTGCGTGCGATCACGGTGGTCCAGACGCCGGTGATCCGGCTGTGCACCGGTTCGACGATCATGCCGGGCGATTGCGGATCATTCTTGAAGGCCTGGAAATAGGACCGGTCCGCGACACTGACCGACGGAACCGGCCAGGCCGAGGAGGAGTTGATCAGCATCCCGTCGGCGTCGAAAACGTTGACGCCGCCGACATAGGACATGGCGCTCAGCTTGGAGTTGAGCATCAGGTGGATTTCGGGGGTCGACATCCGCCGTTTGAAGTGTTCGGGGCTGTCGATCGCGCTCGCCCGCATATAGGCGATCAGGTCGTTCTGCACCGCGCCGAAGTCTTCGAGCTGCTGGTCGAAATGACGCGACAGCAGCAACACGGTGTTTTCCAGCTCGCGCTTGCTGTTGTCGAGCGCGCGGTCGCGGAAGCTGCCGGCCATGATCGTGGTGCCGATCACGATCGCGGCGATCAGCAGCCCCCCGCCGACGATAAGCCAGCGGATCGGATTGTCGCCCAGGGACGCCTTGGCGTTGGGGGAGGCGGTGCCGTTTGCCGTCATCGTTCTGGATCGCTGCCAAGCTTGCATGCCGGCAGCTTCGTCATGCCCCAGCCCGGCGGAAAGATACGATGCCGAAATGGAAGTGAAGTTAGCAAGTGGAGTTAACGATGGGTTAACGGGCAGCGCTCGACAACGCAGACAGCCAGACCGGACTAGGCCCGACCGCCTGCTTCGTTCGTGACCCGATTGGTCCTCGACATCGCCACCAGGATGATCGCGGCCACAATGTTGGTGCCGGCGCTGGCCAGGATAGGCAGCGTATAGGTATGGCTGAGGTCGAAAGCGAAACCGGCGGCGCTCGGGCCGATCAGGGTGCCGAGCGCCACACTGGAATACAGAATGCCGATGATGCCGCTGACATTGCGGCTACCGAATGAATCCATCACCACGGCCGGTAGGATCGCGACCCACCCGCCGTAGAACAAGCCAAAGACCAGCGCGAAGACCGTCAGCGACCAGAAGCTCGTCGCGACCACCCAGATCGCGAGTGCGAGCGTCATACCCGAGATCATCAACAACAGCGAGGACTGGCGTCCGATCCGGTCGGCAAGGCCGCCCAGCGTGAAGCGCCCGGCGGTAGAGCCGATGCCGATCGTGCTCAGCAGCAATACGGCCGATGCCGGCGCAATGCCGTGGTCCCGCGCGTAAGGCACCAGATGGACGAACGGAACGAACCCTCCGAATGAGGCGATCAGGCAGGCCGCATACAGGCTGATGAAGCGTGGCGACCGGATCGCCTCGCCGACGGTTGCGCCTTCGCGCCGCGCAGGCTGGACTCCCGACGGTGGCGGATCGCCATCGGGACCAAGGCCGCGGTCGCGCGGATCGTTCTCGATCAAAAGCGCCAGTCCACCACCGACGACGGCGACGAGTGCGCCGAGCGTGAAATAGGCGCCGCGCCATCCGATCGTGCTGATGAGAAGTGTGGCCAAGGGCGGCATCGCCAGCGTACCGACGCCGATGCCGCTGACGGCCAGACCCGAGGCAAATCCGCGACGACGGAAAAACCAGCGCTGCACCACGCCGATCGCCGGTACATAGGCAAAGCCGATCCCGAAACCGACACCCAGTCCATAGGCCGCATAGACTGCCGCGAGACTGCGTGCCGCGCCCGCGGCCGCAAGACCAAGGCCCGTCAGCACCATGCCGGCAACCACGAGTCGACGCGAGCCGAGGCGATCGGCAAGAGGGCCGCTGACCGCCCCGAGACCGAAATAGAGAAAGCCCGCCAGCGAAAACACCAGTGATACCGAGCCGCGCGAGGCGCCGAATTCGCGCTGCAGCGGCTCGACGAATGCCGAGAACGAAAAGGCGCAACCGAAGCCGACGAAGGTCACGGCGAAGGCGGCGGCGACGACGAACCAGCCATAGAAGATGCGTGAACTGGGCATGGTCGCGCTGCTCATGGCCGACTCCTCCGGGCGTAACACTCGCATAAAGGTTGTAGTGCTGTCTATTGGCCCGCGCACGACGAACCGAAGGGGCCCAAGGGAACCCGGCGCAGGACGTTGCAGCGAAGATTATCGTTCGCCAGCGCCAATTCGGCAGCATGGTGTTCAGATCGCGGCTCAGTTGCCAGCGCGATAATGCCCGGACTTGCCGCCCTTTTTTTCAACGAGATGAATGGCCTCGATGCGCACGCCGCGCTCCGCCGCCTTGACCATGTCGTAGATCGTCAGGCACGCGACTGACACCGCCGTCAGCGCTTCCATCTCGACGCCGGTCGGACCCGTGACCTTCACGGTGGCGCGCACGACGCAGCCCGGCAGCTTGTTGTCCGCTGTAATATCGAGACTCACTTTCGACAACGCCAGCGGATGGCACAGCGGTATCAATTCCGAGGTGCGCTTCGCAGCCATGATGCCGGCGAGCCGCGCCGTGCCCAGTACATCGCCCTTCCTGGCATTGCCGGAAACGATCAGCTGCAAGGTCGCCTTGCTCATGACGACGCGGCCCTCGGCGACGGCGGTGCGTTCGGTGGCGGGCTTGGCCGAGACGTCGACCATCCGCGCCTCACCGCTGGCGTCGATATGGGTGAGGGCGGGTTTGCCAGTCGAGGATTTGCGCGCCATGGGTCAGCGCGTGCCGGTGGCGCGGGACAGATCGCCGCGTGCGAGCAGCGCGCGGGTGGCGGCGGCGACATCGGCCTGCCGCATCAGGCTTTCGCCGACCAGGAAGGTCGACATGCCCACGCGTGCAAGCCGAGCGAGATCGGCGGGCTCGAAGATGCCGCTTTCGCCGACCATCAGGCGATCCCGGGGGATCAGCGGCGCCAGCGCCTCGCTGGTGGCAAGCGTTGTCTCGAAGGTGCGCAAGTTGCGGTTATTGACGCCGATCATCGGCGAACGAAGTTTTAGCGCGCGGTCGAGCTCCGCGCGTTCATGGATCTCGAGCAGCACGTCCATGCCCTGCGCGATCGCGGCATCCTCGATGTCCTTTGCCGCGGCGTCGTCGAGTGCGGCCATGATGATCAGGATGCAGTCGGCACCGAAGGCACGGGCTTCGACCACCTGATAGGTGTCGTAGATGAAATCCTTGCGCAGCACCGGCAATCGGGTCGCTTCGCGCGCCGCCACCATGAAATCGAGATGGCCCTGGAACGAGGGGGTGTCGGTCAGCACCGACAGACAGGCCGCCCCGCCGGCCTCATAGGCCGTGGCCAGCGCCGGCGGATCGAAGTCGGCGCGGATCAGCCCCTTCGACGGTGAGGCCTTCTTCACCTCGGCAATCAGGGCATAGTCGCCACGGCTGAGCTTCTCGCGGATGGCGCTGACAAAACCGCGCGGCGGGGAAGCGGCCTTGGCGCGGGCTTCAAGGCTCGCCAAGGGCTGCGCGCGCTTGGCTGCTGCGATCTCCTCGCGCTTGTAGGTCTCGATCTCGGTCAGGATGTCGGACATCGCAAGGCAACCCGCGTCAGCTGTTCGAGACGGCGATCAGATGCTTCAGGCGCGCCGCCGCTGCGCCCGTGTCGAGCGATTTGGTGCCGAGCGCCACACCTTCCTTCAGGGTTTTGGCGCGGCCGGCCACGACCAGCGCGGCGGCCGCGTTCAAGAGGGCGACATCGCGAAAAGGGCTCGGCGTCCCGTCGAGCACGCTCTGCAAGGCGACCGCGTTGGCGTCGGCATCGCCGCCTTTCAGCGCGTCGCCGCCGACGCGCGACAGGCCGGCTTCCTCCGGCGTCACCTCGAAGGTGCGGATATTGCCGTTCTCGAGTGCGGCGACAAAGGTCGGGCCGGTGAGGGTGATTTCGTCGAGGCCGTCGGAACCGTGCACCACCCAGACGGATTCCGCGCCGAGGTTTTTCAGCACCTGGGCCAGCGGCTGCACCCATTGCCGCGAAAACACCCCGACCATTTGCCGGGTGACGCCGGCCGGATTGGACAGCGGCCCCAGAAGATTGAAGATCGTGCGGGTCGCCAGTTCGGCACGCGTCGGGCCGACGTTCTTCATGGCGGGATGGTGCGACGGCGCGAACATGAAGCCGATACCGGCTTCATGGACGCAGCGGCCGACCTGCTCGGGCTTGATATCGATCTTGACCCTGAGCGCAGACAACACGTCAGCGGCGCCCGAACGCGACGACAGCGCCCGGTTGCCGTGCTTGGCGACGGGAACGCCCGCGCCCGCCACGATGAACGAGGCGCAGGTCGAAACGTTGACCGAACCCGAGCCGTCGCCGCCGGTACCGACCACGTCGACCGCGTTCGCAGGCGCGGTGACGCGCAGCATCTTGGCGCGCATCGCGGACACCGCGCCGGTGATCTCCTCGACGGTTTCGCCGCGGACCCGAAGCGCCATCAACAGCCCGCCCATCTGCGAGGGCGTGGCTTCGCCGGACATCAGGCTGTCGAAGGCGGATGCCGCCTCCTCGCGCGACAATGTGGCGCCGGTGGCGACCTTTCCGATGATAGATTTGAGATCGTCCATCGTGTGCCTTCGAACTAGTTATTCACGCCGGTCACCTGCGCGAAGGCGGCCTGGTTGATCGTCGTGCCGATGTCGGATTCAAGCTTGTTGACGTATTGCGCGAGCTGTTCATCGGTCAGTCCGCGCACGAGGGTTTCCTTCAGCTTCTGGATATCGTCCGAAGCAAAATCGACGGGGGGATCGGTGATGTCGGTAACGCGGAAGACCACCCATTCATTGGCGCCGCTGCCCGAGGTTTGCCCGACGCCATCCTTGGCGGTGGCAAAAGCCGCGCTGATCGCGCCGGAGGGTACGCCGGGCAGCGAGGCGTCGCGCCGGAAACCGCTGGCGGTTTCGACCTTCAACCCGGCGGCTGCGGCTTCGTCCGCAAGCTTGCCGCCCTGACCGAGCTTTTCGACCATCTCGGTTGCCTTGGTCCTTAGCCGGCTCGTGATCTGGTCGGCGCGCCAGCGCGCCTCGACCTGGTCCTTGACCTCGTCGAGATTGCGCTCGCGCGACGGGGTGATACCGAGCACGTCGTACCAGACATAGCCGCCCTTGAACGAAATCGGGTCGTTGTCGACGCCGACGTCGCTGTTGAAGGCCTGCGAGACGACGTCGAGGCCGGGGGGAATGTTGCTGGCCAGCTGACCGTTCGGCAGACGGCCGGAGCGGTCGACGGCGTCGATGGTGACGGCGGCGAGCCCCAGCTTGCTGGCGGCTTCGATGACGCTCGCACCGCCGCCGCGTTCGTCCTCCATCTTGTCGCGCAATTCCGCAACCTTGTTGCGCGCGCGCTCGATGGCGATCTCCTTCCGGAGGCTCGCGGCGTAATTCTCATAGGCGGGTTCGACGCCGGGCTCGATCTTGCCGATCTTGACGAGCGCCACGCCGAACTTGCCCTGCACCGGCTGGCTGACCTCGCCGGAAGGCAGCGAAAAGGCGGCGTCCGCGACGGCGGGGTCGAGGATGGCGGATTTCGCCACCATGCCGAGGTCGACGTCGGAAGCACTCAGCCCACGCTCCTTGGCGAGATCGTCGAACGACAATCCGGAGGCGATCCGCGCGCGCGCCGCGGCGGCCTCGTCCGCGTTCGGAAACACGATCTGCGAAACCTCGCGCTGTTCCGGCTTTCCGAGCTTGTCGCGGCGCTGTTCGAACAGCTTCTTGGCGTCCTCGTCGGAAACCTCGGACCATTTGCCGATCTCCTCCGGCGTCACCACGACGAAGGCGATCTTGCGATATTCGGGAGCGCGGAACAGGGTCTTGTGATCGTCGAAATAGCCCGCCAGCGCTTCCCGCGACGGCGGATCGATGGTGCCGGCCTGGGCGGCGTCGAGTTTGACGTATTCGATGGAGCGCTGTTCGTTCTGGAAGCGGCTGAGCGCCTCGATCATCGTCTTCGGCGGTTCGGTGCCCGCGGAGATGGCGCCTGCGATCTGCCGCCGCAACGATACCCGCCGCTGGTCGGCGATATAGCGTTGCTCCGTGAAGCCGAACTGCCGGATCACCGACTGGAAGCGGGCCGGATCGAATGTGCCGCCGACGCTCTTGAAATTGGGATCGGACAGGATTGTGCGCATGGTCTCGGCGTCGGACTGTCCGAGCCCGAGCCGCCGCGCTTCCTCGTCAAGCGCTGCTTCCGCGATGGTCTGCTGCAGTACCTGACGGTCAAGGCCGAAAGCGCGGGCCTGATCGGGGGTCAATGGACGGCCGAATTGACGGCTGATCTGCTGCAGCTTGTCGGTATAGAGCTGGCGGAACTCGTTGGTCGATATCTCGGTGTGGCCGATGGTGGCGAGCGTCGATTGACCGTATCCCCTGAAGATGTCGGCGATGCCCCAAAACCCGAAACTGACAATCAGGACGCCCATCACCACGGCCATAATGGTCTTGCCGAGCCAGTTTGATGAGGCTTTGCGTAATCCTCGAAGCATGGGTCCAACTTGGTTTTTGTAGGAGGGGAAGCGGCTTGCGCCTCAAAGCCGATATCGCAAACGAGCGCAACCGAATTGATAACGCATCATAAAGTGGCAACAGCTCCGTCGCAACCACTGGCGGAGCCAAACCGCGCTACTGGAACTGTTGGGCAGGCTCTGCTAG
>NZ_DATHOP010000168.1:0-7173 GCF_035484855.1 Bradyrhizobium sp. | reverse complement strand
CACCCGAGCCGAGAATGGTCGGCATGTGTTTTTCTCTCCTTGGCGAATGTCGGCAGGCGACGGTCAGCGGGCCCGCGGCAGCAGCCCTTCCTCGATCGCCTTGATCTGCAGGCCTAAGAATTTCGAATTGATGCGGCATTGCGCGAGGCTGCCGGCGATGAACCAGAGGCCCGGTTGCGGCGTGCGGGCGTACATGTTGCGCAGCTCCTGGCCGTCGCCGAATCCCCAGATCGGGCCGATGCGCGCCACGACCGCTTCGCCGAACAGCCGGCCGACCAGCACTTCCTGCGGCTTGTAGCCGGTCGCGAGCACGATGAGGTCCGCGGCGAGCACCTCGCCATTCTTCATCCGCGCGCCCTCGGCGACGAAGCGTTCGATATCGGAAAACTGCCTCAGCGCGATCTTGCCGTCGGCGACGAGATCGGAGCAGCCGACATTGAAATAATAGCCGCCGCCGCGGGTGAGATATTTGAACTGCCAGCCGGTATTGCCCTCGCCGTAGTCGAGCCTGAAACCCTTGCGGGTGAGGCGATCGAGCAGATCCTGATCGAGCTTCTTCGATTGCTCGGTGATCATGACATGGCTCTTCCTCGCCAGGGCAAGCGGCATCGAGGTCGCGATCAGGTCGTTATCTTCCAGCGTGCCCTCGTTGTACGCGGCATAGGCGAGCTGCGCCGAGGGTTCGATATTGGTGATCAGCGTCGGGCTGCGCTGCACCAGCGTGACCTCGGCGCCGCTGGAATGGAGATCCTGCGCGACATCGTGGCCGCTATTGCCGGTGCCGATCACGATCGCGCGCCTGCCCTGCCACGCCTCGCCGTCGTCGTACCGGCTGGAATGCTGGACCTTTCCGGCGAAGTCTTTCAGCGACGGAATGTCCGGCTGGTTGGGAATGCCGCTGACGCCGGTCGCCATCACGACATGGCGCGGATGCAGCACGCGCGTCGCGCCGTCGGCGCGGCGCAGCACCACCGACCAGCGCCCGGCCGCCTCGTCATAGGCGCCGCTCTCGAATTCCGTGCCGGTCCAGTAGTTCAGCTCCATCGCATCGACATAGGCCTCGAACCAGTTGGCGAGCTTGTCCTTGGGGATATAGACCGGCCAGTTCGGCGGGAACGGCATGTAGGGAAGGTGATTGACCTGCACTTGATTATGCAAGGTTAGCGCGTGGTAGCGCTGGCGCCAGTTGTCGCCGATGCGCGGCCAGCGGTCGACGATCAGCGTGTCGATCTGCAACTGCTTCAGGCGCGCGGCGACCGAAAGCCCGGCATGGCCGCCGCCGACCACCAGCACGTCGGGATCGCGGTCGGCATATTCGCTCGAAGCCTTCCGCAGATCGAGCCAGTTCGGTCCGCGAAAATCGCGCGAATAGGATTGGCCGCGCGGCCGCGACGATTCCAGCTGCTCCTCAAAGCCCTTCAACTCGTCGAGCGCGGTGAGCACCGTCCAGGCCTTCGGCCGGTTGCCGTCGGCGGCATCCGGGATCAGGCGGATGATCCCGCTGCCGCGGCCTTGCGCGGTTTCAAATTTGAAGATCGCCTCGATCGAGGACGTTCCGGCGCGCGTCACCCGGCGCGGTGCGGCGCGGTCGGGATCGATCCGAAAGCCGGATGGCGCGGCACTTCCGGCACGCGCTTTCAGTTCGCGCAGGATCGCGTCCGCGCCCTTGAGCGTCTGCAGGTTCCAGCTCAGCGCCAATACGTCGCGCCAGTAGCTGTCTTGATGAAACAGGGATTTCAGCGAGGCGCCGTCGGGCTTGGCAAGCGCGCTCTCGAATAGCGCCAGCCAGTTTTCCGCTGATGTCGAAATGTCGTCGGTTCTGTCCAGCATCGGCGTTTCTCGTTTGGCGCCGTCTGTGCGGCGTTTCCCAACTGGCCAAAACCTATACCGTTTGGGTCAACACAGAAAGGGCACGGCAGCCATGCCTCAGCGCCGCGGGACCTGCCCGCCGATCACGCCCTCACGCTTCCTAAGCGCACGATAATAGCTCCACCACAGATGCGCCGCGGCGCCGCGCCAGGGCCGCCAAGGCTCCGCCAGCGGCACCATTTGTTTGGCGGTCGGGCGCGTCTTCAGGCTGAGTCCTATTCTGACCGCTTCCTGCACCGCGAGATCACCCGCCGGCCAGGCATCGCCATGGCCGAGGCAGAACAACAGATAGACGTCGGCGGTCCACGGGCCGATGCCGTGCAGCGAGGTCAGCGTGTTGTGCGCGGCGTCGGCGTCCTCGTTCGCCAGCACGTCGAGATTGAGGCGCTCGGCGGCGATCTCGCGGGCGAGACCGCGCAAGGTCTTGATCTTCGCCGCCGACAGGCCGAGCCGGCCCAGCCGATCGGCGCGCGCCTTGCGCAAGGCATCGTGGTGGAACGGATCGAACGCGGCCGCAAGCCGGCCCCAGATCGCGGCTGCGCTCGCGATCGACAATTGCTGGCCACAGACGATGGCGGCAAGGCCCGCAAAGCCGGGCTCGCGCCGCCGCAGCGCCGGCATGCCGGCGATCTCGAAGATAGGCTTTAGCCGGGGGTCCTGCCTGACCAGCGCGTGGATGGCCGCTTCGAGGTCGGCCTGGGTGTGGAGGTGGTGGGGCATTTTTTGCGATTCTTCGTCATGGCCGGGCATAGCCGTCCGAAGGACGGCGTCGCTTCCGCTTGCCTATGTCCCGGCCATCCACGTATTCCTACGATATACTGAAGAATGTAAACGTGGTGACCACTGTATCCTGCCGATGCAAAGGCGTGGATGGCCGGGACAAGCCCGGCGTGACGACTGTCGAAAATACAAATGCCCCCCGTCTTCCGCTTCGCGCCGAGCCCGAACGGCTACCTGCATCTCGGCCACGCCTATTCGGCGCTGTTGAATTTCGATCTCGCGCGGATGAGCGGCGGGCGCTTGCTGCTGCGCATCGAGGATATCGATACCGCCCGCTGCCGGCCGGAGTTCGAGGCCGCGATAGACGAGGACCTCGGCTGGCTCGGCATCGCCTGGGAAAGCCCGGTGCGTCGCCAATCCGAACATCTCGCGGACTATCGCCAGGCGCTGGAAAAGCTCTCCGCCCAAGGGCTGATCTATCCGAGTTTCGAAAGCCGCGCCGAGATCGCAAGCCTGGTGGCGCAGCGGGAGGCGCACGCGCCGTGGCCGCGCGACCCCGATGGCGCGCCGCTCTATCCCGGCACGGCAAAGCTGCTGTCGCCTGATGCGCGGGCGGGGCTGATCGAATCCGGCGTGCCGTATGCGCTGCGCCTCGACATGACAGCGGCCTGTGCACGTTGTGGCGAACTCGGCTGGCTCGAGCGCGGCGCAGGCCCGGATGGCGAGACCGGCCGCGTCGCCGCACGACCTGAAGCCTGGGGTGACGTCATCCTCGCGCGCAAGGAAACGCCGACCAGCTATCATCTCGCGGTCGTGGTCGACGACGCCCTGCAAGGCGTGACCGAGGTGGTGCGGGGCCAGGACCTGTTCCATGCGACTGGCGTCCATCGCCTGCTGCAGCAGCTGCTCGGCCTGCCGTCGCCCGCTTACCGCCACCATGGTCTCATTCCCGACGCCTCGGGCCGGAAATTGTCGAAGTCGACCGCCTCGACCGGCTTGCGCGAGCTCCGCGCCGAGGGTGCAACGCCGGCCGATATCCGCCGCCTGGTCGGCCTGGCTTGATTTCGGCCAGCCGATCGCCGGAGCGTGATCCGGAAAGTGGACACCGGTTTTCCCTCGCGACAAACGCGGAACGCGTTTGCGCGGAGAGCATGCTCAATCGAAAAGCCAGAGCGGGACGACGATTCGAAGAAAAGTCATCCCGCTCTGGTGGAAAAGCCCGCTCCGGCGTGACTCGCCGCAGCCTGCCGTGGCATGCTGGGGACGGCCGGGCCGGGGGAATCATGGCGCCAACATCGCGCTCACCGCGCAGCAGGCGGCCGCCGAAAAAGCGGCCGCGAAAAAAACGCGCCTCCAGCCTTGCCGCCGGCAAGGCGAAGAAGCGCGCCGCCGTTGCTGCCGGGCCGGGCGTGGTCGAGGTCGCGCTGGCCGCCTTTGCGCACGAGGTGCGCACGCCGCTCACCGGCATTCTCGCGATCAGCGATCTCCTGGCAACCTCCGATCTCGACGAACGCGAGCGGCGCTGGGTCGATACCATCAAGGCCGGCGCCGAACATCTGGCGAGCCTTGCGACCTTGTTCGTCGATGCCGCCAGAAGCGGGCGCTCGGGCTTTGGTGTCCGGCGGGACTTTTTCGATCTGCGCACGCTTGCCCACAGCGTCGGCGACTCGCTGGCCGGAAGGGCCACCGCCAAGGGCTTGCAGTCGCGGGTCGAGATTTCCGAGAAGCTGCCCGCTTTCGTCACCGGCGACCGCGTTCGTTTGCGGGCGGCGCTCGAAAACCTGATCGACAATGCCACCAAGTTCACCGAACAAGGCGGCGTTGCGCTCACCGTGCGGCCGACCGGTGAGGCGAAAGTCAAAGGGACGGGCAAGGTCGGCGTGGCCTTTGCGGTTTCGGACAGCGGCATCGGCCTTACACTGGCCGAGATCAAGCGGCTGTTCCGCCCCTTTTCGCAGGCCAATGTGAAAATTGCCGCCCGCTTCGGTGGCGCCGGGCTCGGGCTGTCGTCGGTAAAACAACTTGCCCGCGCGATGGGCGGCGATATTGCGGTGACGCCGCGTCGCGGTGGCGGGACGACGTTCACGCTGACGGTGGTGTTGGACCGCGCCGAGGCCTCGTTGGCGGGTTCGGATCACGACGATCCCCCACAGGATTACCCGCGAGGCCTGCACGTTCTCAGCGTCGAGGACAATCCGTTCGGTCGTGTCGTGCTCAACGCGGTCTTGACTGAACTCGGCCATCAGGCGGAATTCGTCGGCGGGGGCGAGGATGCACCGGATCGTATCCTGCAAGGCAGCTTCGATGCGGTGTTGATGGATATGGTGCTTCCAGGCATTGACGGCATTGAAGCCATCAAACGGATTCGCACGCTGGGCCCGCCGTTCGGCGCCATCCCGATCATCGGCGTATCCGGCCGCAGCGATGACGAGGCCGCCGCGCGCGGGGCGGGGGCCAACGCCTTCCTCGTCAAGCCTGTGTCTCCGAGGGCTTTAGCGATTGTGCTGCTTGAAGCGACACGCCGTGCGGCAGCCGCGACTTGATGATCGCCGCATTGAGCTCGCCGCCGTAGACGAAGATCGCCGCCAGGAAATAAAGAAACACCAGCGCGATGATGACCGACGCGAGTCCGGCGTACATGGTGACATAGTTATTGGCAAAACGCGCCAGATATTGCCCGAACACGGTGCCCGATATCAGCGAAGCCAGCAGGGTAAAGACGATACCCGGCAGGATCTGCGAGAAACCCCTGCGGCCCGCAGGAAGCCAGGCATGCAGAACAAACAGCGCAACGATCATCGCCAGGACCGTGATGCTGTAGCGCGCGATGTTGAGCAGATTCTCGTTGCTGTCGACGATCAGCGGAATGTGGCGACGGGTTGCTTCCAGGATCAGGGGGCCGAGCACGATCAGGAAGGCCATCGCCAGCGCGGTGAAGGCGGCGACCAGGGTATATCCGATCGACTCCAGCCGCAGCCAATACCATCGGCGCGGTTCGATCACCGCATAGGCGCGGTTGAGTGCGACACGCAGCGCCTCGACGCCGTTCGAGGCGAAATAGACCGCAAGCACGGCGCCAATGGTCAGGATGTCGCCGCGGGTCGTGGTCAGGACGTCGTGGATGTCGACCGACAGCGAATCCGAGACCTGCCTTGGCCAGACCTGAAGCAGAAGGCTTGCGGCCTGATCGGCGAGTTCCTTTGAACCGAAGAAGCCGGCGAGCGAGGTCAGCACGATCAGAAACGGAAACAGCGCCATCAAGGTCGACAGCGCGATATGGCTCGCGATCGCCCAGCCGTCGTCCGCCAGAAACGTGTAGAAGGCGTCGAGGCCGACATGAAAGATGTAGCGAATCTGCCGCACAGCGGACCCTGATGTGGAGCTTGGGAGAGTCGACCTTTTGATAGAGACTACCTTCGGATATTATTCCGTCAAAAGCCAGTGCGGCAGTTCAGAAGTCCGTCAGCGTGGGGCCGCACAACCATACGGACTTCGGAATCGGGACACGAGATCGTTGCCGTGCGGTCGTGTTGATGGCGGATCGGCAATCGCGGTGTTATGTAGGGAAAATGGCCTCATTTCTTAGTACGTTCATCGTTCCCCTTGCGATAGCCGCGGTTGCGTTGGTGCTGCTGCTCGGTCTCATCAACATGATGCGGGGCGGATCGCCGAGCACCTCGCAGAAATTGATGCGGTGGCGGGTGTTGCTTCAGTTCGTTGCCATCGTCATCATCATGATCACGGTCTGGGCGATGGATCATCGCTAGCGGAATCGGAGCTCTCGTCATGGTCGTCCTCAACCGCATCTATACGCGAACCGGCGATGACGGAACCACGGCGCTTGGCAGCGGCGAGCGTCGTCCGAAATACGATTTGCGGATCGCCGCCTACGGTACGATCGACGAGACCAATGCCGTCATCGGGGTAGTGCGGCTGCATCTGGCCGCGACGCCGGAACTCGATGCGATGCTGGGGCTCATTCAAAACGATCTGTTCGATCTCGGCGCTGACTTGGCGGTGCCCCAGCGCGAAGGCAAGGCCGAGCGCCTGCGCGTGCTGTCCAGCCAGGTCCAGCGCCTCGAACGCGACATCGACCGCTTGAACGCCGATCTTGCCCCCTTGAACTCGTTTGTGCTGCCGGGCGGCACGCCTGCCGCCGCCTATCTGCACCTGGCGCGCACCGTATGCCGCAGAGCGGAACGGATCATGGTGGAACTGGCCGCCAATCCGGACGAGCCCGTGGGAGACGCGGCCATTCAGTATGTAAACCGGCTGTCGGATTTCCTGTTTATCGCCAGCCGCACCGCCAACCACAACGGCGCCGGCGACGTGCTGTGGGTGCCCGGCCAGAACCGCTGACCCGAAAGGGCAATTTTTGGCCCTTGGTGGCG
Organism: Bradyrhizobium sp.; assembly: GCF_035484855.1. Taxonomy (GTDB): domain Bacteria; phylum Pseudomonadota; class Alphaproteobacteria; order Rhizobiales; family Xanthobacteraceae; genus Bradyrhizobium. The sequence goes on along the minus strand of NZ_DATHOP010000168.1, from coordinate 193 downwards.
GCCCGGTGGGTAGCGAATGTCAAATCCACTCCACTAGCGTTGACCGGGGTGTGCGGGCGCTTTAGGTTCCGCAGCCCTAAGCTTCAAAACCAAGATGTTCCAGCGAAAGAGGGTCGATGAAGGTCCTGGTGCCGGTCAAGCGAGTGGTCGATTACAACGTCAAGGTCCGCGTCAAAAGCGATGGAACCGGCGT
>NZ_DATHOP010000167.1:0-16386 GCF_035484855.1 Bradyrhizobium sp. | reverse complement strand
CGGCCTGAAAACATCTCCATCCCCGTTGACAGCGCCGCGTCGTCCACGCGAAATCGTCAATAAGTTGATATAGCTTCACCTGAATGATCCCGGAAAATCCACATCACCCCAACCGATTCGCCCCGCGCATGACCGCCGGTTTGCTGCCGGCGCTGGCGTTCGCAGCGGTGTGCCTGTGGAGCAGTTCAGCGGCAGCAGACTTCCGCCTCTGCAACAACACATCGAGCCGGGTGGGCATCGCGCTCGGCTACAAGGATGCCGAGGGCTGGACCACCGAGGGCTGGTGGAACGTGTCCTCGCGCAGCTGTGAGACGCTCCTGAAGGGAACGCTGGTCGCGCGGTATTATTATATCTACGCGCTCGATTACGACCGCGGCGGCGAGTGGTCGGGACAGGCTTTCATGTGCTCGCGCGACAAGGAATTCACCATCAAGGGCACCGAGAATTGTCTGGCGCGCGGCTTCGACCGCACCGGCTTCTTCGAGGTCGACACCGGCGAGCAACGCGCCTGGACCGTGCAGCTGACCGAATCCAACGAGCAGCCGGCCGCGCAGCGGGTGCCGGGGATGCCGGGAACGGTCGGCCCCGGTGGAAACGTTCCGGGTCTCTCCAATCCACCGGGCTCCCCGCCCGGCCTGCCCAATCCGCCGGGCGGGACGGCTCCGGGTGCGACTGGTCTGCCGCCAGCAGCGCCCGGGACCAAGCCATGAGACGCCTACGCCGTATCAAGATCCTCGCTACCCTTGGCCCCGCCTCCTCCGACAGCGCGATGATTCGCCGGCTGTTCGAGGCCGGCGCCGACGTATTCCGCATCAATATGAGCCACACCTCGCACGACAAGATGCGCGAGCTGGTGAAAACCATCCGCAATGTCGAGTCCAGCTACGGTCGGCCGATCGGCATCCTGGTCGATCTGCAGGGGCCGAAACTGCGGCTGGGCTCGTTCGCCGACGGCGCGATCCAGCTCAACAACGGCGAAAGCTTCGTGCTCGATTCCGACAAGACGCCGGGCGACAGGACCCGCGTCCAGCTGCCGCATCCGGAAATTCTCGCCGCGCTGAAGCCCGGTCATGCGCTGCTGCTCGACGACGGCAAGGTGCGCCTGATCGTCGAGGAGGCCTCGCCCGATCGCGCCGTCACGCGGGTAGTGATCGGCGGCAAGATGTCGGACCGCAAGGGCGTCAGCCTGCCCGATACCGATCTGCCGGTGTCCGCCATGACGCCGAAGGACCGCGCCGACCTCGAAGCCGCATTGGTGACGGGCGTCGACTGGATCGCGCTGTCGTTCGTGCAGCGCGCCGAGGACGTCATCGAGGCCAAGAAGTTCATCCGCGGCCGCGCCGCAGTGATGTCCAAGATCGAGAAGCCGCAGGCGATCGATCGGCTTCCTGAGATTCTCGAGGCATCCGACGCGCTGATGGTGGCGCGCGGCGATCTCGGCGTCGAATTGCCGCTGGAGCGGGTGCCGAGCCTGCAAAAGCAGATGACGCGGCTGGCGCGCCGTGCCGGCAAGCCGGTGGTGGTGGCCACCCAGATGCTGGAATCGATGATCCAGTCGCCGGTACCGACCCGCGCCGAAGTCTCCGACGTCGCGACCGCCGTCTATGAAGGCGCCGACGCCATTATGCTGTCGGCCGAATCGGCCGCCGGAAAATTTCCCGTCGAAGCGGTCTCGACCATGAACCGGATCGGCGAGGAAGTGGAACGCGACCCGACCTATCGCGGCGTCCTCAACGCGCAGCGCGCGGAACCGGAGCCGACCGTCGGCGACGCGATCGCGGACGCCGCGCGGCAGATCGCCGAGACGCTCGATCTGTCGGCGATCATCTGCTGGACCAGTTCCGGATCGACCGCGCTGCGGGTGGCGCGCGAACGGCCGAAGCCGCCGGTGGTAGCGATCACGCCCAACCTCGCCACCGGGCGCAAGCTGTCGGCGGTCTGGGGCGTGCACTGCGTGGTCGCGGAAGACTGCAAGGACCTCGACGACATGGTCAGCCGCGCCGGCTCGATTGCGTTCCGCGACGGTTTTGCACGGGCAGGCCAACGCGTCATCATCGTCGCCGGCGTGCCCCTGCGCGCGCCCGGCACCACCAACATGCTGCGCATCGCCTCCGTCGGCCCCGACGGCGACGCGGAGATGTGAGGCGCTGTCGTTCCGGGATGGTCCGAAGGACCAGACCTCAGATGCGCAATTGCGCATCGGGGAATCTCGAGATTCCGGGTTCGCGCTATCGCGCGCCCCGGAATGACGGTTAGAGCAGCGTCGCGTCCAGCGTGATCTTGGTGTTGAGCAGCTTCGACACCGGACAGCCGGCCTTGGCCATCCCTGCCAGCTCCTCGAATTTTGCCTTGTTAGCACCGGGGATTTTTGCGGTCAGCGTCAGGTGCACCGAGGTGATGGCAAAACCGTTGCCGACCTTTTCCAGCGTGACGTCGGCCTTGGTCTCCATATGCTCGGCGGTGAGCTTGGCCTCGCCCAATATCAGCGACAGCGCCATGGTGAAGCAGGCGGAGTGCGCGGCGCCGATCAGCTCTTCCGGATTGGAGCCCGGCTTGCCCTCGAAGCGGCTGGCGAAGCCATAGGGGTAATCGCTCAGCGCGCCGCTCTTGGTCGAGATCGCGCCCTTGCCGTCCTTGATGCCGCCCTGCCATTTGGCCGAGCCGAATGTCGTCGTCATGGGATGCTCCCTGGAGATGGTTGCACGGATCGAATTCCCTAATCCGCCATTGCGGCAGAATATGTCCGCCCCGATACCGGCGCATGACACTGCGTCGATGGAGCTATGCGCCGACCAGCGTCTTCGCCGGCACGACCGCCTGCACCACGAGGCCACGGGCGCGCGCGTCCATCACCCCGACGGCGCGCAACGCCAATAGCGTCACGGTTTGCACAGCGTCGCGCGTCTTGGCCGGATCGTCGAGATGATCCGGCGCGAGCGGCCCGACCAGCGATTCGTGCAGCGCGCCGAGCAGTGCGGTTGCGGCCAATGCGGTGTCCTGCGCGGGCAGATGTCCGGCGCGCACCGCGGCGTCGATTCGTGAAGCGATTTCGCCGGCGATCTCGCGGCGGCTCGCCAGCCGCGACGCCGTGACATCGACATCGACCGGCTCGGCCAGAATGCCCCAGGCTAGCTTGCGCTGCGACAGCACATGCACCGCAACCGTGGTGACGGCGGCCGCCAGCGCCGAGGACGGCCCGGGCGCCGCATCCGCCGCACGGCGGATCGCGGCCAGTTCGTCGCGCGAGACGTCGGCGATCAGTTCGGAAATCAGGTCGGCCTTGGAGGGAAAATAGCGATAGACGGTGCCGGCGGCGACGTTGGCGCGAATCGCGACCGGGGCAATCTGCACCGCGGCCATGCCGCCGTCGGCAGCCGCATCGCGTGCCGCCGCCAGGATGGCGCTGCGCCGCGCTGCGAGGCGCTTTACGACTTGATGGGTCCGCCGATAGACCATGGCGCGTTTCTCGTCCCTGACGCGCCCCACGGGAATCACTGGGCGCGGTCGTTCAGTCTTTCGCTCGCGATTTGTTGCCAATCGCTCTGAAGAACTGAACACCTATTCAGACGGTCTGACAAGCCGCCATTTAGGATGATTTGGAGGGCGCTATGCGCTGGCCGCGGCCATCGCCGGTGTTGCCGGCTCGCGCCGCCACCACGGGCCGGCGCGGCACAACACGAGGGCTGCCACGATCAGGATGATGCCGAGCCCGACCGGCTCCCCGGTGAACGTAAAGGTCAGGAACAGCGCCACCGCGCACCCCAGCGCCGGAAGCTCATAGGGGCGAAAGCCGCTTCTGAGCCCGATGCGAACCAGGAAGGCGACCGGCACCGCCAGCACCATCATGTCGTACATGAACAGATAGGGCGTGGTCAGCAAGGTACCGATCGCGAGTGCGGAAGCCTTCAACGAATAGGGAATGCGGCTGCGCCACATCAGCACCAGCACGACGGCGACGGAGGCTGTCAGCACCCACTGGAACGACCAGGCGAGAGCTTCGGTGCCGCCGAGATAACGGACCAGCGAGAACAGGCTCTGCAGCTTCCACCAGGTCGCCTTGCCCTCGGTCAGGAAGGCCTGCGAGAACATCGGCATCCAGTGGAAGAAGGCCTGCCAACTTTCGGTGCCGAAGGCGAGCCAGGAGACAAAGGCCATCGCAACCGCGGTCACGCCGGCCGCGAAGAACACCGTCCACTGCGAGGCCGCGATCAGCACCAGCGGAAACAACAATCCGTATTGCGGCTTGTAGCTCAACAGCCCGAGGCAGATGCCGGCCAGCATCGGCCGCACCGGTATCAGATACAGCGTGCCGCCGATCAGGGCGGCGGTGAGAAAGCCGTTTTGTCCAACCAGGGTGTTGTTGAACACCATCGGAAACGCAATCGCGAGCAGCAAACCAAAACTGCGGCCGACGATCGCGCGCATCATCACGAGGTAGGGCACAAAACTCGCCGAGACCCAGCCGATGAAGGCTACGCTGTAGGGAAAATGTCCGAGCAGAGCGGCGACGAACAGGAACGGCGGCGGATAGTGCCAGGCGAAATAGCCGGGGAACTCCTGACGCAGCAGCGCAAGTTCAACCTGCCGCTGGATATCCCAATCCCAGGCCTGCGCCGGATGGCCCTCGATCGCCAGCCGGCCTGCGGCCCAGACGTTGACGAAATCGGTCGGGATGCCCAGGCCTTGCGGATCGTAGATCCACCAATGCGAGAGATAGGCGATCGGGAAATAGACGATGTTGATGACGGCCAGCACGAAGCAGACGTTGACAAGCGCCGCGGGGATCGCGCTTGCGTTCGGAGCGATCGTCGGGGCTTGGTCGGCCATGCAAAATCCCTTGCGCGCGGACGGGACGCGCGTCCTCCACCAATAGGGCCAACAGCCCTTAAGAAATCTTAAGCTTTGCGGCTGTCCTGGTCGGATTTTCGTGGCGAAGCGACCTGATTTCGACGACTGTTCCGCCGCAAAACAAACCCGCCCGGCACAAGGCGGGACCGGGAGGATTTGATGCGCAGCAAATGGACACGACGATCGATATTGTCGGGCGCGGTGGCGGCGGGAACGACCCTGATCGTCAGGCCGACGCTGGCCGCCGAATACAGGTTTTCGCAATATCACAATCAGGCGGCCTCCGGCCCGCTGCACAAGAACCTTACCGCAATGTGGCAGGCTATTGCCGCCGAGACCAACGGCCGGGTCGAGACCACGGTCTATCCTGAGAACAACAAGCTGCCAGGCGGCGATCCCGACGCGCTGAAAATGCTGATCGCCGGCGAAATCCAGTTCTTCACCCTGATGGGCGGCATCATCGGCACGGTGGTTCCGGTCGCCGAAGCCCAGCAACTGCCGTTCGCGTTCAAGCAGGCCTCGGAAGCGCACAAGGCGATCGACGGCCCGCTCGGAAGATATATCGGCGAGGAGATGGCGGCCAAAGGCATGTATTTGTTTCCGGTGGCGGGCTTCGACAACGGCATGCGGGAGGTGGCGTCGATCACTCGCCCGGTCACGACGCCGGAAGACTTCGCCGGCATGAAAATCCGTGTTCCGCCGGGACAGATGATGCTCGACACCTTTGCCGCGTTCGGCGCCCAGCCGGTAACGACGTCGGCCAACCATATCTACGACGCGCTGAAGACCGGCAAGGTCGACGCGCAGGAAAATCCGCTGGCGATCGTGGAAGGATTCAAGCTCTACGAACTGGTGAAGTATGTAAGCCTCACCAATCACATGTGGTCCGGCTTCAACGCGATGGCCCACCCCGCCACCTGGAAAGCGCTGCCCGACGACATCAAGAGCACGATCGAGCGCAACGTCACCAAATATGTCCGCCAGCAGCGCCAGGACCAGGCCGCGCTCAACGCCGGCCTGCGCGAGGATTTTGCAAGACGCGGCCTGGTGTTCAACGAGGTCGACCAGGCCGCCTTCCGCGCCAGGCTTCCGGCCGTTTACGCGATCTGGAAAGAAAAGCTCGGCTCGAAATGCTGGTCGCTGGTCGAGGCCGAGGTCGGCAAGCTGGGATGATGCAGGGGAGCGGCGCAATGGCAGGGATTGGATGACAGTCCGGCCGGGGGAACGAACCGGATGAAAAGACGCGAGTTCATTGCGCTGCTCGGCAGCGCCGCCGCGGTCTGTTCACCCCGTTCGCTCCGCTTCGTGAGCGGCTCCGCGGACCGGGTGAACAGCCCGCTCAACGGAAACTGTCGGGAATCATGCCGGTCCGAAATGTCGATAATCATGCCGGTTGAACCCCGATAGACCCCCCACGACCTCTCCCCGCCATCCGCCTTCGCCAGAGGTTTCGGCGGATGGAGGGAGGGGAGCGCACTGTGCATTGGTTCGCGATTTCGCTTCACATCGTCATTGCGAGCGTAAGCGAAGCAATCCATCTTTCTTGCTTGCTGCTCGATGGATTGCTTCGCTGTGCTCGCAATGACGGCAAGACATGACTTCGCGATCTCGCCGCATGTGGTTGCGCGAGGTATTGCTTTTCGTTCCGCCCTCTCGGAAGAAAGGGCGCAGGGAATGCCGGGCGGCCGATGCGCCCGATAGCCACGTGTGCAATGAGTAGTGGTAGAGCGCACACGCGTTGTCAGGTCACACCGGAATCACCGGCATTCCCCACGCAATGGTTTACGGATTATGGGCGCGCTCTCCCCGGTGCTCGGGCTTTTTGGCCACCGTCACCCGTGAAAGTTTCCCTTCACGAACTTGACACCAGCGTCGAGGTGCCAGGACCACGCGTCTTTTCCGTCCGCGGTCTGCGCCATTCGTCAAAGGCACATCCACGTCCACCGCATCCCGCCCCGCGTTTAGTGACGACCGCGAAACGCCCCTTTGGTGGGACGGGACGGGAGCAATATAGGATAATCCGAATCTTCTGCAAAGCAGAATCTTGCTAAAAAAGCTTGACAACCCTGCGACAAAACGACCCGACGGGCAAATCGGAGATCGGGCCGAAGAAGCCTGCGATGCGATCCGGTTACGGGGCGGCCGGCGCCAAGGATGCGCTTCGCGGCAAAATCAGCTGGATCTTCGTTCCCTTGCCGGGCGCGCTATCGAGGGTGAGACGGCCCCCCAGACAATTCGCGACGATGGTGTGGACAATATGGAGGCCGAGGCCGGTGTGGCCTTGATCGCGGCGTGTCGTGAAGAACGGATCGAACGCCTTGCGTCTGACCTCGGGACTCATGCCGCAACCATCATCGGAAAAAATGATTTCGACATGGTCGCTCCCGAATGCCTGCACCTTGATGTCGATGGCGCCGCCGCCGGCGGCGGGAAAGGCGTGCGCGACCGAGTTGTGAAAGAGGTTGGTCAGGACCTGCCCGTATGGTCCCGGATAGCTGTTCATGATCAGATCGGTTTCGCACTCGACGTTGAAAATCAGATTTTTCTTTCCCAGGCCGGGCCGCAGACTCATGGCGACCTGCTCGGTCAGGTCGCGGAGATCGAAGACGCGCTGATTTGAGTAATTCCGGTCGGTGGCAACCTGCTTGAACGATTGGATCAGCGCGGCCGCATGGTCGAGGTTGGCAACCAGTTGCGATGATGCCTCGCGGCTGATCCCGATGAACTCGTTCAGGCTCGATCGTCGCAACGTGCCCTGCTCCATCTCCTTCGCGATCATGGCGGCCTTGCGTTCCAGCGTGGAGGCCACGGTCAGGCTCGTTCCGACGGGATTGTTGATCTCGTGCGCAATGCCCGCCACCAACCGGCCGAGCGCGGCGAGCTTTTCCGCTTCGATCAGCGAGTTTTGAGTCTCCCGCAAATTTCGAAGCGCGGCTTCGGCCGCATCCCGGGCGGCGCGTATCTCCCGTTCGCCGGCCAGCAGCGCAGCTTCCGCGCGCTTGCGCTCGGTGATCTCTTCAGCCGCGACATTGACGCCGACAACTTCACCGCTCGGGCTGCGCAACGGATGCCAATAGGTGATCCAGAATCGTTCGTCAGCCTGGTCGGCACGCTGGCCGGCGACTTCGACGCCAATCACCGGTTCGCCGGTCTTCATGATCGAACCGACAATTCCCTCAACCGCATCGGCCAGCGCCGGCACGCAATCCCTGACCGAGCGCCCGAGATGGTCCTCGACCGAGATGCCACATATTTCCGTCAGGCGCTGATTGATCTGCAGATAGCGGCAGTCGGGAGAAAGGAACGCAAGGCCGATCGGCGCCGTATCGTAGATCAGCTGCAGGGCGGGCTGCTGGGGAAACAGCACGACGGTCGATGATTTCACCGACAGCGCACCACCGCGATTGGGATCCTTGGACAACAAACGCCTCCACCTGCAAATCGCAAGAAACATGGCGAGAAGGTCTGGTCGGATGAACAGGCCATAGCCGGGGTTCCGGCGCTATTGTCCCTTGGGTCAACCAGGGCAAGAAAATCAGAGTTCTCCGCTTCCCGCTAAGCCCCTGCCTTGTTCAGGGCGTCCAACAAGAGATTCGGTGCAAAGGGTTTTTTCAAATAGGCGATGCAGCCGGCGTTCATCGCCTCTTTGCGCGTGGCATCATCGTCGATTGCCGTCATGAAGATGACCGGGCAACTGGATCCCGACGCCGCGAGCCGCCGCTGCAGCTCGATGCCCGAAATCCCTCCGAGATGGATATCGAGCAGCATGGGGTTCGCGGTCGTGGCGGCGTCGCTGTCGAGCAGCGCCTCGGCCGAATTGAAGGTGCGGACTTGGAAGCCGTGGACGGACAGCAGGCGGACTACGCTGCTTAAGAATCCCGGGTCGTCATCGACCACGATCACGCCCCTTGGCTGAGTTGCCATGCCTTTTCCCAGCTCGATGCCCGATCAGTTGCCCTGTCCGGCACATTTAGACCTAACGGTTCCTCAGGATATTGTCCCTGGGTCCAATACCGACTGAGATCGCACGATCCATCAGGCTTGAAAACCGGTCAACCTATGGTGCGAGCATGCCCAAACGCTCGGCTATCGACACGGCCTCCGCAAAGGAGGCAACGTGGAGTTTTTCCATGGCTGCCTGCCTGTGGGCTTTGATGGTGCGCACCGTCGTCCCCAGTTCATGGGCGATCTGCTTGTTAAGCTTGCCCCGGACGACAAGCGCAAACACCTCTGCCTCGCGTGGCGTGAGGTTCGCCACAAGCCTGCGCATGGCGTTCATCCGGTCCTGCTGCTGGCGCTGTTGAACGTTGCGTGCGAGCGCGCGTTCGACGCATTCGAACAGCGCTTCTCGAGACACCGGCTTGGTAAGAAAGTCTTCCGCTCCCGCCTTCATGGCCCGGACACCGGCTTCAATATCGCCATGCCCTGTCAGGAAAATGATCGGCAGGATATTGCCTGATTTCGCGAGGCGCTCCTGCAGTTCGAAGCCCTGCAAGCCGGACATCCGCAGGTCCAGAAGAATACAGCCGGATTCAACGATCGGTAACTTCTGCAGCAATGCATCGCCGGATTCATAAAGCTCCGTCTGGTAGCCGGATGCCCGCAACAACCGTGACATCGAGCCGCGAAACGATGCGTCGTCGTCCACGATATGTATCACCGGTACGCCGGTCATTTTTTCAAGCCCGCTATGGAAATCCGATCGACTCAGCCTCTTCAAGTAAGGATGCTTTAGCGGCGATATCAGCAATGCAGCATAGGTCATAAGCCGCCTTGCAACAGTAACTTGCGCGCGCCATGATCGTCAACGACGTGGATGGATGTGCCATCTGCAGAGATGAACCGGCGTGAAATAAGGCGCCTGAACGCGACCTCTACGGCTCATCCAGTTACCGCATGCAGGATCATGGCGTTGTACAGGGAGCATGACGAGCAGCAGCTACTCCTGGCGACTTTGCCGCCGTCGAGGGGACAGACCCGACTGGCGATCGGCGGCGTCGCGGCCCTTTTTGTCGCATTCCTCCTGACCATACCGTTTACGAACGTCCAGTTACCGAGGGTGGACGCATTCATTCCGGCCTTCGAGACAGCCATCATTTTCAACGACCTCGTCACTGCAGCTCTGCTGTTCGCACAATTTTCCATCATGCGGTCGCGGGCTCTTTTGGTGCTTGCGATTGGCTTTCTGTATACGGCCTTGATTGTCATTCCACATGCCTTGACCTTTCCGGGCGCCTTCGCACCGACGGGCCTGCTGGGCGCCGGAGTGCAGACCACCGCCTGGCTCTATTACTTTTGGCACATTGGATCGCCGGTGGCCGTAATCGGCTACGTATTGCTGAAGGACGAGCACAACGCCCCCAACGGCTCCGAGCGCTCGCCAGCAACCGTCATCGGCTGGAGCGTCGCGCTGGTAACACTGGTGGTCTGCGTTCTGACCTGGGTTGCCATCGAAGGGGATGGGTTCCTGCCGGCAATCATGGACGGCGCCGTGAAGGCGAACCGATCGATCCTCCTGCTGATCGGCGCCTTGACCGCCGCGTTCAACGCCGGCGCGCTCGCGTTGTTGTGGGTTCGCCGGCGTTCCGTGCTCGATCTATGGCTGATGGTCATGTGTTGCGCGTGGCTGGCGGAAACCGTGGTGACAGCTTCCGTCACGGGCCGCTTCACCTTTGGATACTATGCCAGCCGGCTTTATGCTTTCGTCGCCGTGTTTTCGGTTCTGCTCGTTCTGCTTTCCGAAACCATGGCGCTCTATTCGAATCTCGTCTATTCGACATTGAGGCGACGCAGCAACCAGGAGGGGCGAAAGATCGCGATGGACGCGATGGCGGCTTCCATCGCCCATGAAGTGACCCAGCCGATCGCCGCCATGACCAACAACAGCCATGCCGCACTTATCTTGCTTGCGGGAACACCACCAAATATCGAGGAAGCGCGCGCCGCACTAGACGCCATTGTCAGTGACGGCGATCGTGCGAGTGCGGTGATCACCAGCCTTCGGGCGATGTTCAAGCGCGAGACCAACCAGAGGGCGCGCATCGACGCAAACAACCTCCTTCAGGAGGTGCTCAAACTGGTTGACGCCGATTTGCGGTCTCGACAGGTAACGGTATCGACTGAACTGCGTGCGGGGCTTCCCCAACTCTTTGCAGATCGAGCGCAATTGCAGCAGGTTTTCCTGAATTTGTTCATGAACGCCATTGAAGCGATGCGAACCGTCACCGACGGGGTCCGTCTGCTGCGGATCAAATCGGATTTCATTCAGGAGCATTCCGGTATCCTGATCACCGTCGAGGATTCCGGGCCGGGAATAGATTCGAAGGACAAGAAGCGCATTCTGGAGCCATTCTTTTCGACGAAACCTACCGGAACAGGAATAGGACTGGCCATTTGCCAATCCATCGTCGAGGCCCATGGTGGTCACATCAGGGTATCGGACAACCATCCCCGTGGCGCCGTTTTTCACGTCGCGTTGCCGGACAGCGAGATTTGAATCCGCCGTCGAAAGAATAAAATTCAAGCAAAATTGCGCCGGTTGATGCCGACGAACCCGGCAGGAGTGCCGACGACCTTCGGTCGGCCATTGTCCCCCGGGCCAATAGTTTGCCACGCGGCCGTTTGATAGCCCTTCAACCAACAACAACGTCGAACGTGGAGGAGATCAAAATGAAACTTTCAATTGCGCTATCGGCGCTGCTGATAACGGGGTTTATGGCTGCAAGCACTGAACAGGCCAGCGCCGTCATTTACTGCCAATACGTCGCATACCCAACCGGATGCATCGTAAGGCCCGGCGTCGTGTTGCGGCCGCGGCCGGTCGCGCGCGCCGTGGTACGGCATGGACATGCCATGAACCGGGGGGGTCCGGTCAATCGAGTCGGCCGGCGCTGACAGACGCCACTCAGACTGCTGTACGACCACAAAGCGCGGGCAACCGCCTTCTCTCAGTTTTTTGACGATCAGCGTCGGGGAAAGGGAATAGGAATGACCAGCATTACGCGACGGAGCTTTGCCGGAGGCATTGCTGTACTCCCCACACTCAGCTTCCCGGCGGTATGGGCGCAAACCGGCATCTCGCCCGCGGAAGCGCGCGCCATCGCCAAGGAGGCTTATGTCTACGGCTTCCCCTTGGTGGATAGCTACCGCATCCAGTACAAATATTTCGTGGACAGCAAAGGTCCCGAGTTCAAGGCGCCATGGGGTCAGATTGCCAACACGCCCCGCGTCTACACGCCGGCGGACACGGCCATTCAAACTCCCAACTCGGACACGCCCTATTCCTGGCTGGGGCTCGATCTGCGCACCGAGCCTTATGTGCTCACCGTGCCCGAGGTCGAGAAGAACCGTTACTACAGCATCCAGTTCACGGATGCCTATACATTCAATATCGATTACGCCGGCACCAGCACGACAGGAAACGATGCGGCAAACCTGCTGGTCGTGGGCCCGGGCTGGAAGGGCGAAACCCCCAAGGGCATCAAGAAGGTCATTCGTTCCGAGACCGACCTCCTGATGCCGATCTATCGCGTCCAGCTTTTCGATCCTGATGACATCGACAACGTGAAGAAAGTGCAGGCCGGTTTCAAAGTCCAACCCCTGTCCTCCTTTCTCGGAAAGCCGGCGTCCAAGGCCGCCCCCGCGATCGATTTCGTCACGCCGCTTACCGTAGAGACGCAGAAGACGTCCCTGGAGTTCTTCAGCATTCTAAACTTCGTGCTGCGCTACTGCCCGACAGACCCGTCGGAAGTGGAATTGATGAAGCGCTTCGCCAGGATCGGCGTCGGCGGAGGAAAGACTTTCGACGCAAGCAAGCTATCGCCCGAAATGACCAAGGCTATCGAGGACGGCAGGACCGATGCCTGGGCCGACTTCGCCGCGCTGCTGCAAAAGTTTGACGCAGGTAAATTGACGTCAGGTGACGTATTCGGCACGCGGAAATTCCTGGGGAACAACTATCTCTACCGCATGAGCGCCGCTGTGCTTGGCATCTACGGCAATTCGAAAGTGGAGGCCATCTATCCATTTTACGGCTTGGATGATGCGAACCAGAAGCTGAACGGCGCCAATAAATACAGGTTGCGCTTCGCACCGGGCGAATTGCCGCCGGTCAACGCGTTCTGGTCGCTGACCATGTATAAAATGCCGGAAAGCCTGTTGGTCGACAACCCGATCAACCGCTACCTGCTCAACTCGCCGATGATGCCGCAGTTTGCAAAGGATTCAGACGGAGGCCTGACGTTGCTGATCCAGAACGAAAATCCCGGCAAGGACAAGGAGGCCAACTGGCTTCCCGCACCGAGCGGACCTTTCCGCATGTATTTGCGGCTCTACTGGCCAAAGGCCGAAGCGCTGGATGGCAAGTGGGAGAAACCGCCGCTGAGAAAGGTTGCATGACGCTTCGGGCTGCACTCGCTTAGCGACTTCATTACACTCGCCACGAGCCAAACAAGGTCCAGAACCATGAAATCCATCACACGAAGATCCTTTGCTGGCGGCATCGCTCTAGTTCCGGCGCTCCGTTTCGTACCGGCGCTCGCTCAAACCACAATAAGCCCCGCGGAAGCCCGCGCCATTGCCAAGGAGGCATACATTTATGGCTTCCCGGTCGTGGATAATTATCGCGTCCAATATGCCTACTTCGTGGACACCAAGAATCGCGAGTACAAAGCGCCTTGGAACCGGATTTGGAACAGCGCGCGACTGTTCACCGCAGCAGACAAGGCGATCCAAACGGCGAACTCGGACACCCTTTACTCCATGGTCGGCGCCGACCTGCGTGCCGAACCCCTCGTGCTCACCGTGCCGGCGATGGAGAAGGATCGCTATTTCAGCGTCCAGCTCATCGACTACTACACGCAAAACTTCGATTACATTGGCACTCGCACGAGCGGCAACGGAGGCGGGACATTCCTTCTTGCCGGACCGGATTGGAAAGGCGAGACCCCCAAGGGCATCGACAAGGTGTTTCGCTCGGAGACCGAACTTGCGTTCCCCGGGTATCGCACGCAACTGTTCAGCCCGGCCGACCTCGACAATGTGAAGAAGGTGCAGGCCGGCTATAAGGTGCAGACGCTCTCAGACTTTCTCGGCCAGCCCGCGCCCAACGCCGCGCCGGCCATTGATTTCATCAAGCCGCTTACACCGGCAGAGCAAAGAACGTCGGCGGAGTTCTTCAACATCCTGAACTTCGTCCTGCGGGTTTGCCCTACCGTTCCTTCGGAAACCGCGCTGATGGAGCGATTTGCCAAGATCGGCGTTGGCGCAGGTAAGACCTTCGACGTCGCGAAGCTCGCGCCCGACATGAAGATTGCCATTGAACAAGGAATGGCTGACGCATGGGCTGAACATGCGGCCTTGCAGAAACAAATTGACGCGCGCGAAGTGAGCACCGGCAAATTTTTCGGCACGCGGGAGTTTTTAAAGAACAACTACCTCTATCGGATGGCGGGTGCCGTATATGGAATTTACGGCAATTCGCAGCAGGAGGCCATGTATCCATCGTATGCCGTCGATGCTGACGGGCAGAAGCTGGACGGCGCCAACCGCTACAGCATTCGCTTCACGCCGGACCAGTTGCCGCCCGTCAACGCATTTTGGTCAATGACCATGTACGATTTCCCCGCGCAATTGATGGTGGATAATCCGCTGAATCGGTACCTGCTCAACTCGCCGATGATCCCGCAATTCAAGAAGGATGCCGATGGTGGGTTTACACTCTACTTCCAAAACAAATCCCCTGGTGCCGATAAGGAGACGAACTGGCTGCCTGCGCCCGAGGGACCGTTCCTCGTTGTCATGCGACTTTACTGGCCGAAGCCCGAAGCATTGGAAGGAAAGTGGATCGCGCCGCCGATGAAGCGGGTCACATAGGAAGACCCCGGCATATCCCCGGTGATCGAACGGCGCAATCTGAGCTAACCGGGTTTATCGTACAGAGACCACGTCTGGTTTTGGCACGAAACCGACATTCCGATGCAGTCGCCGCATGTCCGCTGTTGAGGGCAGAAACCGACATACTATTCAGGCTGAGCCACTTCTGTTGTTGACCCGGTGCGGACCTCGGACATTCGGTTCGCATGGCCCAGACAGCCATGGGAGCTATCGCGAACTGCGGCTGGAGCTGGTATGCTGCGCGCACCATCTAAGCCGAGGAACTACTTCGCATGCACGAGAGTATCCACGGAGAAAGGACCGCTTCTGAGCTGCAAGATCGGGTGACCGAACTCATCGAGCAACAGACGGCGATCTCGGAAGTACTGCGCGCCATTGCGAACTCGCCGCAGGACTTGCAGCCCATCTTCGACACGATCGTCGCGAACGCGACGCGCCTTTGTCGCGCAGAGTTGAGCAGCTTAACGCTCTTCAAGGGAAACGACTATCGTGTTGTTTCGCTAAGAGCTGCGCCAGTTCCGTACTATGCCGGTTGGGACCAAGGGCGCGTTTTTCCCGTGCTTCCAAGCAGTCCTAGGGCTCGACTCGTCGAAAGCAGATCGCCGGTCCACGTCGCCGACATGGCAGCAGAGCCGGCTTATCGTGAGTTCTCTCGGGCCAAATCGTTCGGCGCTCGGACATTACTCCTCGTGCCTATGCTCAAGGAAGATCAGCTGATCGGTGCAATCGGTATTGCCCGCACCCAGGTACAGCCGTTCACGGACGCGCAGATTGACTTGATCACGGACTTCGCCGCGCAGGCGACCGTTGCGCTGGAGAGCACCCGTCGCGAGCGGCAATATCGCGAGATAAAGAGCGAGCTGGCGCATGCCAACCGCGTCGCAACGATCGGGCAACTCACCGCATCGATTACCCATGAAATCAAGCAGCCAATCGCGACAGCACGCAACAGAACGTTGAGATTTGGTCGGTTTGAGCTTTCGGGTAGCAAGAGGATGCTGCGGCGCGACGGTGTCGCGCTTCCGCTTGGCAGTCGGGCGTTCGATATTTTGGTCTATCTCGCCGAACGTCCAGGCGAGGTCATCGGAAAAAAGGAGCTCATTGATCACATCTGGCCGAACGTCATCGTGGAGGAGGGCAGCCTCCGGGTCCACGTGGCCGCCATCCGCAAGGCACTCTGGGATGACCAATTCGGCAACCGATATATCGCCAACGTTAGAGGAAGAGGCTACACGTTCATAGGATCGGTCGTTCGTATCGAAGACAGCACGGAAAACACTGCCACATGACTGCGCCGTTCGTGGAACACCCATCAACGGTCCTTGATGCTTCGGTGAGCGCGCTTGCGCTGAACCCACCGTCACTACAAGGTCGCCTTCTGGCACGAAACTGACATGCCCAAGTAGTCGCGGCATGTCCGGTCATGGGGGTAGAGCCGACCTCACACGGACCGCCCAATTTGGTTGCGATTGGACCCATACCGGAAGTCGCACGTGCTTCATTCAAAATTGAGCATTCGGCGGGTTTTCGGTTGACGCAATTGGCCCTTGCAACCTAGTGAGGGTACTTCAAGCTTTGCTGCCTGAGAGCGTAGGCTATGCCGATGATATCGCCATTCTTCATTCGGCTCGGGGCACTCGTCTC
>NZ_DATHOP010000166.1:0-16525 GCF_035484855.1 Bradyrhizobium sp. | reverse complement strand
AACCGGCTCGCCGCGCCCGCCCCGGTCGCGGTCAGCAGCGGAAACAGGCCGGTGACCATCGCCGCGGTCGTCATCAGGATCGGCCGCAGCCGGACCCGCGCTGCCATTTCAATCGCCGAGCGACGGTCGAGGCCCTCGTTGAGCTGCAACTCGTTGGCGAATTCGACCATCAGGATGCCGTGCTTGCTGATCAGGCCGACCAGGGTGAGCAGGCCTACCTGGGTGTAGATGTTCATGGTGGCGGCGCCGAAGAACAGCGGAATAAGCGCGCCTGATATCGCCATGGGAACGCTGATCATGATCACCAGCGGATCCCGCAAACTCTCGAATTGCGCCGCCAGCACCAGGAAGATGATGATCAGCGCGAAGCCGAAGGTGATCGCGAGCTGGTTGCCTTCCTGGACGTATTGCCGGGAATCCGAGAGATAGTCGTGGCTGAACCCGGCCGGGAGTTTGCCGGCCTCGCCTTCGAGGAAGTCGACCGCCTGGCCGACGGTCACGCCGGGCATCGGCACCGCCTGGAAGGTCGCGGAGTTCAGCTGGTTGTAATGCGACAGCGCGTTCGGATCGGTCGCCGTCTCGATCGAGACCACCGTCGAGAGCGGCACCTGCTGGCCGGTCGCGGTCGGCACGTAATATCCGCCGAGCGCCTCGGGCGACAGCCTCTGGTCGCGCGGCACCTGCGGAATGACCTGATACGACCGTCCCTCGAGGTTGAACCGGTTGACGTAGTTTCCGCCGAGCAACGTCGCCAGCGTGCCGCCGATATTTCCCATGGTGATGCCGAGATCGCTCGCCTTCGAGCGGTCGACGTTGACCCGCACCACCGGCTGGTTGAAGTCGAGATCGCTGTCGGAGACGATGAACAGCCCGCTCTTGCGCGCGGCGTCTTTCACCTTGAGCATCTGCTCATAGACCGACTGGAAGCCGTTGGTCGAAGAGATCACCATCTGCACCGGCAAGCCTCCGGGACCGCCGGGCAGAGGCGGCAGGTTGAAGGCGAAGGCGTTGACGCCCTCGATCTTGGAGAGCTGCGCCTGCACCAGCGGCTTGAGCGCGATCGAGGAGCGCTTGCGCTCGTCCCATGGCTTGAGCAGCATGCCGGCGATGCCGTTCTGCGGGCCGTTGATGCCGTTCAGCACGAAGCGCAGATCGGTCTCGGGGAAGCTCGCAAACACCTTGTCGAGCTTCTCGCCGTAGAAATCGGCATAGTCGATGTTGGCGTATTTCGGCGCCTTGGTCACCGCGAACACGATGCCCTGGTCTTCCTCGGGCGCCAGCTCCTTCGAGGTGTGCAGATAGAGGAAACCGACCAGGCCGAGAATGGTCAGCGCAAACAGCGTCGTGATCGGACGGTAGTCGAGCGAGCGATCGAGCCGGCGGCCATACCAGCGCGTCATCGCGCCGAACACCCGGTTGACGATCTTCGCAAACCGTCCCTCCTCGGCGTTTTTGAGGAACACCGAGCACATCATCGGCGACAGCGTCAGCGCGATCACGCCGGAGACGATCACCGAGCCCGCCAGCGTGAAGGCGAATTCGCGGAACAGCGATCCGGTGAGACCGCCGAGGAAGCCGATCGGCGCGTACACGGCGGCGAGCGTGATGGTCATGGAGATGACGGGGCCGACGATCTCGCGCGCGCCCTGCATCGCCGCCTGCACCGGCGGCTTGCCCTCCTCCAGATGGCGGTGGATGTTTTCCACCACCACGATGGCGTCGTCGACCACGAGCCCGATCGCCAGCACCATCGCCAATAGCGTCAGCAGGTTGAAGCTGAAGCCCGCGATCAGCATCAGGGTGCAGACGCCGATCAGCGACAGCGGGATCGTCACCACAGGGATGATCACCGAGCGGAACGAGGCGAGGAACATGAAAATCACCACCACCACGATGATGACGGCTTCACCGAGCGTCTTCTCGACCTCGTCGATCGAGGATTGAATGAATTTGGTGGAATCGTAGGCCACCTTCATCTTCATCGACGGCGGCAAATTGCGCTCAAGCTCCGGGAACAGCGCGCGGACGCCCTGGACCAGCGTCAGCGGGTTACCCTGTGGGGTGGCCTGCACGCCGATGAAGATCGCGTGCTCGGCGTTGAAGGCAACGCTGGCGTCGCTGCTTTGCGCCGCGAGTTCGACGGTCGCGATGTCCTCCATCCGCACGAAGCCGCCGTCCTTCGACCTGATGATCATCCGCTTGAACTGGCTGAGATTGGTCAGGTCGGTGTTGGTGGAGACGTTGGAGACGATGAAATAGCCCTTGGACTGGCCAGCGGCGGCCTGGAAATTGTTGGCGGCGATCGCCGCCGATACGTCCGCCGGCGACACATTGCGGCCGGCCATGCGCACGGGATCGAGCCACAGCCGCATCGCAAAGGTCTGGCCGCCGAGGATGTCGGCGGACGCGACGCCGTCCACGGTCGACAGCACCGGCTGCACCACCCGCGTCAGGTAGTCGGAGATCGCCGATCCCGACAGCACCTCGGAAGAAAAGCCGAGATACATCACCGCCGTGGTCTGGCCGGTGGTCTTGGTCACGACGGGATCGTTCGATTCTTTCGGAATCAGGTATTTGACCGAATTGACCTTGGCCAGCACCTCGGTCAGCGCCTGGTTCGGATCGAAGTTCAGCTTGATGTAGACCTGGATGGTCGAGGTGCCGAGCACCGAGGACGAGGTCATGTAGTCGACGCCCTCGGCGGAAGCCACCGCCTGCTCGATCGGCGTGGTGATGAAGCCCTGGATCAGGTCGGCCGAGGCGCCGGGATAGATGGTCGTGACGTTGACCACCGTATTCGACAATTTCGGGTATTGCCGGATCGGCAGCGTGGTCGCCGCCCGGAAGCCGATCAGCAGGATCAAGAGGCTGACGACGACCGACAGCACGGGTCGCTTGATGAAAATATCGGTCCAGGCCATCGCGATGAAGCTCCGACGAGTGGGATCAGTAACGGGGCGGATTGGCCGGAATTGGCGGTGGCGCATCGGTCGAGATCGCTACCGCCGTGCCCGATTGCAGCTTGAGCTGGCCGACGGCGACCACGCGATCGCCCGCCTTCAGCCCTGAGAGGATTTCGGCGCGTCCGTCGATCCGGTCGCCGGTGCGCACGAAGGTGCGGACCGCGGTCAGGCTGGTCTTGCCGTCATCGGCGGTCTTCTCGGTGATCAGGAAAACCGAATCGCCGTAGAGCGTATAGTCGACGGCGGTTTCAGGCACGGTGACGACCGCCGGCCTGTCCGGCAGCACCACGGTCGTGGTCGTGAACATGCCGGGCTTGAGGATGTGATCCGGATTGTCCAGCGTCGCCTGCACATGAATGTTGCGGGTGTCGGTGGCGATCTGCGGTTCGATCGCGTTGATCTTGCCCTCGAAGGTGCGGCCGGGATAGGCGTCGACCGCGACGCGGACGACCTGCCCGACCTTGAGCTGCGCGGAGTCCTTCTCCGTCAGGGTGAAGTTGGCGTAGAGCTGCGACAGGTCGGTCAGCGACACGATCTGGGTGCCCGCGGTGAGGTACTGGCCGACCTCGACATGGCGGACGCCGAGTTCGCCGTCGAAGGGGGCGCGCACCAGCTTCTGCGAAATCAGCGCCTCGGTCTTGGCGATGCCTGCCATGGCCTGGTCATAGGTCGCCTGCGCGGCGTCCACGGTCGACTGCGGACCGAACTGGCGGGAGGCGAGCTGCTTGGCGCGATCGAGCGCGAGCTGCGCGCCGGTCGCCTGCGCCTTGAAGCTTGCGAGGTCGCCCTGGTCGGGGCTGTCGAACAATTGCACCAGCGGCGTCCCCGCCTTCACGCTCGATCCCGGCGTGAACATGATGTCGGTGATGCGCCCCGATACATCTGATGTGACGTTGACCTGATGCACGGCGGCGAGATCGCCGACCGCGATCAACAGGTTCGGGATCACTTCGGACTTGGCCTCGGACACGGTCACGGTCGCCGGCGGCGGCTTGTTGTTGGCGAAGAACTGCGCGATCGCGTGGCTGCGGAAGTAATTGAACCAGACGAGGCTGCCGACCAGAAGCATCAGCAGCAGGCCGACGATGGCAAACCAGCGCACCATCCGGACCGGACGCTTGTGCGCCGGCTCCGCGATCGGCTTGCCCGAGATTTTGGGTTCGGTGATAATATTCATCTCATCCACCTTCTGCGTCGAGCTTCAGCGCCGGAGCCGGCGTCCATTCGCGATCCAGCTGGGCGACAATCGCGTTTTCGTTCAATCCAATGCCACGTAGAATGAATTCGCAAAGCTGCCGTTCGAGGTCCGCAGCATTGCCGTAAGTGAGGCAGGGAACCGCCGGCAGCCCCGCCAGCGTCGCCATCACCACCGTGTGGTGCGCAAACCAGAACAGATTGAGCGGCTCGCGCCCAATTCGCGAGGCGTCCCCGGTCTCGATCGCGCGCGCAAGCGAGGCGGTGAAAATCGAGCCGATCAGCTTGCCGATCTTCTCATAGATCAGCCGGGCAAATTCGCCGTCGTCGAGATGGCTCGTCACCATCAGCCGCAGCCGCTGCGCTTCCTGCTGGTCCGGCGCGTCGGCAACCCCTTGGAAATGGCGGACCATTTCACGGATCAGAATCACCAGTGTCTCGGTCGACGGCGCAAGTTCCAACAGCCGGTGCAGCGCCGGATCGGCCTCGCATTCTTCGGCGAGGATTTCGGCATAAAGCGCCGATTTGGTCGGAAAATGCTTGAACAGCAAGCCTTCGGAAATCGCAGCCGCCGCCGCGACGCTCTTGGTGGTGGTTCCCGCAAAGCCGTGGCGCGCAAAGCAGCGCTTGGCGGCTGACAGGATCAGCTGCCGGCGCAAGTCCCCGGTCATGCGCAGCGTGCTCATTCTTGTGAGTAAGCACTCACCTTAACAATTGTCAAGGTTTTGCTGCGGTGCACTACCCTTTCTTTGACCAGATTCCGCCCTTAGCCCTAGCGGCTTGGTGTGAATTTTGTACGGGCCTGATTTCAAAGCTACGATGACGTGTGCGCGGGCTGCTCTTGGCCATCATCCTGCTGCTTGCCCTTGCTGCCTGGGCTGTCGGAGCATGGGCAAGCTCACACACTATCCGAGGCGGCCCACGAGAACTTTATAAACGACCTTGGCTCGTTCCACCGCTGCTTCTCTCGGCGCTCGTTAAGGAGGCAGGGGAGCGGGACTATTATCGGATCAGGAATATTACGATGCTAATATTCTTATCTTCGCTGGTTGCTCTTGCTGTCGTCACCCAGCTGCCCGGCAATTAAGGCCGCGATGGCATCAACTCGCAACGGGGCCGTCGTGAAGCCGCTATTGCTCTGAAATTACTTCCGCTTTCGGGCGCAAAACGGACGGACTTGCTGCTGGCTCGAACCGGTCGCGAATGAACCCAAAGCTGACAGCGGCGACCTCAAACATATTTGGTTGCATCGCCTGGGACGCCGGTATCTAGGGTTACGGGAGGCGGGCTCTAACGTAAAGTGTCCACATACCTTGGGATGCACATGCTGCTATACGCTGATTCTCAATTTGTCAGTCCGTACGCGATGTCGGTATTTGTCAGCCTTCTGGAAAAAAAGTTGGCGTTCGAAATTGAATCCGTCGACCTCACCGCCAACGCCAATCAAGAGCCCGCTTTCGCGGCGACATCTATCACTTGGCGGGTACCCACTTTGATTCACGATAGTTTTGCACTGTCCGAGTCGTCGGCGATCTCTGAATACATTGACGAAACCTTCCCCGGCGCACGTCTATACCCTACCGACCCACGTTGTCGCGCAAGGGCGCGGCAAGTACAGGCCTGGCTTCGCAGTGACCTCGTGCCGATTAGAGATGAACGACCAACGATCGTCGTGTTCTATGGAGCAAAAAAGCCACCACTGTCGGCGGCTGCACGTGGTTCGGCCAAAAAGCTGTTTTCCGCCGCAAACGCCTTGCTCGACGGTCGATCTGGCAACCTATTCGGCGATTGGTGTATAGCGGACGTCGATCTGGCAATGATGCTGAAACGGCTCGTCGTTCACGGTGACCCCGTACCCGACAACCTAGTTGCCTACGCAACGCAGCAATGGCAGCGTCAGTCGGTCCAACAATGGGTCAATAAGCCTCGGCCGCCCCCTTAGCTGCGGCGCATGAGTCCGTTGTTGGGGCCATAGGGTCATCTCGCCGCGCTGCGAAATCTGGTCGCTATCGGGGCATAGCGGATATCGAGGAAGCCGCAGCAATCAAGCTCGATTGATGAGTACGCGCCCTAAATCGGCGCAAATCCCAGCGAGCCGCGGATGCGGGTCACCGTGTACTGGCCGTCGCGGCTGGAGAGCACGCGCTCCAGATTAGCGTTGTCGATCTTGACGTTGGCAAAGCGCGGGCCGCTGGAGACGTCCTGCAGGCCGGCCCCGTAGGCCTCGATCTCGGCCATGGTGGAGAGCGCGCGGCTATCGCCGATCCCGCAAGACCTCGCAACGCCGACGAAGTCGACATTGCGCGCCGTATGGCTCGCCTGCCCGCCGGCCTCGCCATAGACCTCGTTGTCGAGCACGACGATGCTGAGATTCTTCGGCGCCTGCAGGCCGACGGTAGCAAGGCTCCCCATCCCCATCAGCATGTCGCCGTCGCCGGTGATCACGACCACCGGCAGTTCCGGCTGCGCCAGCGCGATGCCGAGCCCGATCATGACCGCGCCGCCCATCGCGCCCCACAGATAAAGATTGCGGTCGCTGTCGCCGGCCGCCGCGATGTCATAGGTCGAGGCGCCGAGGCCGCCGACCACGATCGAACCCTTGCGGTCCGCCAATAGGCTCGCCACCACCTCGCGCCGGTCGAGAAGATTTGCCTTGCTCATTTGGTGAAGACCTTTGCTCCGATCAGGCGCTGCGACAACAATACGGCGGTCGGCGTGCAGGCGTTATAGGCCTGGCCGGCGGCGGCCTCGACGACCTCGCGCACCTCGCCCGGATGCGAGGCGCGCAGCACCTTGATGCCGCACAATTCGAAGACGCCCTGGGTCACTGAGCCCATCGGCACCTGCCACGGATTGAACTCGCCCCATTCGCCGCGCATCGTCACCAAAGTGAGGAACGGAAAGCGGAAGACCTGCGTCAGCGACAGCATGTTGACGCAATTGCCGACGCCGCTGGATTGCATCAAGAGCACACCGCGCTGGCCGCCGGCCCAGGCACCGGTCAGAAGCGCCACGCCCTCCTCTTCGGTCGTCAGCGGGATCGCGCGCATCGCCGACGAGCCGAGTACGCGCTCGATCAGCTGCGAATGCCCGGCATCCGGCACGTAGGGCACCTGGCGAACGTCGAAACGCTGTAAAATCGCAAAGATGTCCTCCGGCCAGGAGGGCATGACTTCGGATGCGGCGTCACTACGGGCGTGCATTTTCATTTCCAGTCGGTTAGGCGAGACTACCTTCCGGCGTGGGACTTTAATGGCCGGCGGGATTTGCGGAAGCGCCAAAACGGCATATCGGTGTCGGCCGGAGAGTATGACAGCATGAATGCGAAGGCGCGAGAGTTGGCGGCCGATTTCGACATCGAGAAGCTGACGGGCGAATTCTATGCCGACCCCTATCCGGTTTATCGTGCACTGCGGGAGCACGAGCCGGTCAAGCGCATGCCGAACGGGGCCTATTTCCTGACCCGCTACGACGACCTCGTCACCGCCTACAAGAACACCAAAGCGTTCTCCTCCGACAAGAAGCGCGAGTTCTTCCCCAAATACGGGGATTCGCTGCTCTACGAGCACCACACCACGAGCCTCGTCTTCAACGACCCGCCGGCGCATACCAGGGTGCGGCGGCTGATCATGGGCGCGCTGTCGCCGCGTGCGATATCAGCGATGGAAGGCGACCTGACCCTGCTGGTCGAGCACCTGCTCGATGGCCTCGCCGCAAGAGGCAAGGTCGACCTGATCGAGGATTTTGCCGCCGCGATCCCCATTGAAGTGATCGGCAACCTGCTCGACGTGCCGCGCGAGGAGCGCGGTCCCTTGCGCGACTGGTCGCTTTCGATCCTGGGCGCGCTGGAGCCGGTGATCTCGCCGGAAGCCTTTGCCCGCGGCAACAAAGCGGTAAAGGATTTTCTCGCTTATCTTGAAGTTCTCGTCGAACGGCGCCGCGCCAAGCCCGGCAATCCCGAGCGCGACGTGCTGACCCGGCTGATCCAGGGCGAGGACAATGGCGAGCGGCTCAGCGAAAAGGAATTGCTTCACAACTGCATCTTCCTGCTCAATGCCGGCCACGAGACCACCACCAATTTGATCGGCAATGGGTTGGTGGCGCTGTCCAATCATCCGACGCAGAAACAGCACCTGATCGGTCAACCCGATCTGATCAAGACCGCGGTCGAGGAAATCCTGCGCTACGAAAGCTCGAACCAGCTCGGCAACCGCATGACGACGGAACAGGTCGAACTTGGCGGCGTCGCGATGCCGTCCGGCACGCCGATTACCCTGTGCATCGGCGCCGCCAACCGCGACCCCGGCCAATTCCCCGATCCCGAGACGTTTGATGTCGGCCGCACCCCGAACCGGCATCTGGCGTTTGCCACCGGCGCGCATCAATGTGCCGGGATGGCCCTGGCGCGGCTCGAAGGCGCGATCGCGATCTCGCGGTTTCTGGTGCGGTTTCCGGATTACGCATTGCGCGGCGAGCCGGTGCGCGGCGGCCGCGTGCGGTTTCGCGGATTTCTGAGGGTGCCGTGCACGGTTGGATAGGGACGAAGGCCGCTGGAGACCAGAAATGGAAACAGACGAAGAGGAAGAACTCCAGTACCTTTGCTCGGGCTGCCTCCAGCCCTTTCCGGAATCGCAGATCCACATCCTCCCGCATTTCAACGAGGGGGTGGGAAGATTTGTCACGACCTTTCGCTGCGAGGCCTGCTGGCCGCAGTCGCTGGAGGACACGAGGACGCGGGTCGCAAAGGCGGAGGGCTGGGACGAAATCCTGTCGGTCATCGATTGTCTCGAGGGGCACAATCTGATGCTGCTGGAATTCCGTCGCGGCGATCCCTTCCCGGTCGTTCGAGCGCTGCTGGAAGGAGTGATCGAGAAACTGGGGCGGGGGGAGATACGACTGTCGCCCGGACCGCTCCGGCCCAGGGTCGAACTGGAAACCAGCATCGCCGAAATCGAGCGGAACGAGAAGCTCGCCGAGGCCGCTTATGACGCCATGTACGAGGCAAGCCCGGCATCGGCGAAGGATTGCTTCGACGATGCGCGCGGCTTCTTCGCCAAAGCGATCGGCATTGCGATCCGCGCCGGGCTCGCGGATGAGGCGGAGCGGCTGATTGCCCGCCGCGACCACATTGTCAGCGTCTACGATTCCCAGTTTCGGCGCATCTGGTAACCGGGCCGGTAACACGAATACCAACTTCCGACACTCATGCGAACACGCCTTTCAGCTGTTCTACGAACGCAGCTGCCGCCACCGGAAGAACGCGACTTCGCCGCGTCGCGAGCAGCAATCGCGCTTGCAGCAAAGGTGGATCGATCAATGGCAGAGCCACCATGTCGCCTGGCGGGATCAGCGACTTGCCCGGACTGCGGAACTGAAAGCAGACGCCGCGATTCATGTGAGCGAAAGCCTTCATCGCTTCGACGGAGTTTGAAACCAGACGGGGATCAAGATCAAACGAAGCAAGTGCAAGGACCTGCTCGATAAGGCCACGCCCGGCCAGCGTCGTGTCGGCGAGGGCCAGCGGAAATGCCAGGCAATCGCGCAGGCGAAGCTCATCACGACTGGCGAGTGGGTGGTCAGGAACCACCATGGCACAGAGAGCCTGTCGTGCTACGGCGACGATGGCGACGTCCTTCTTGCGCGGCGCATCATGCGTCAAAATCAGATCGACCTGGTCCGCGACCAGGGCCTCGACCAGTTCGCCGGGCGCGCCGATCCGGACATGGAAGCGAACATAGGGATGGGTTGCCTGGAACTGGGTGATGGCGGACGGCAAAAGTTCGCCGGCCACGGATTCTGCGGCGGCGACGCTCACCTGGCCGCGCACGAGGCCGCGAAGCTGCTCGATCCGCGATTCGACCGCCTTCAACTCGGAAATCACCAGGCGGGCATAGACCAGAAAGGCTTCGCCGGCGGAGGTGACGCGAACGCCCCGCGGCAAGCGTTCGAACAGGAGCGCCCCAAGATCCATTTCGAGATCAAGGATCTGGCGATTTAAGGCCGACGACGCGATGTTGAGGGCGTCGGCCGCTTTCCGAATGGAGCCGTAACGGGCAACGGCATCAACGTAGGTCAGCAGCCGCGGCGGTCGGAGCCGGCTGCGTGATGTCGTCTTGCCGCGATCGACTGTTCGCGGCGGCGGCGCGGCCGCTCGCGGTACAGGCTTTGCGCGCAGCTCACTTTTTCGCATTTTCGCGCGGCTCCCTCGGTCCGGTTGCCGCGACGAGCAGCAAGGTCTGTGCCGTCCAAAAGCCCAATAAAACGATAGGGGTGCCGCCGATCTGTGCCCCCGGATCAGGCAGGATGATTAGGAAGTGAGCTGTTTTTGCGCTCGGTGCAGCCTGTTTTTGCTTCTAGCAGCGCTCGCTGGAAAGGGATGATCTCTCGGGGAGCCGATCATCCCAAGGGAGGGCATCGTCATGTTTTACCGTCTCGTCACGTCCGCCGTCGCGTTAGCCTTGAGTGCAATGCTCACCGCTGCGCAAGCCGAGGAATCGGTGACGCTGAGATTGAAATGGTTTCACCAGGCGCAGTTTGCCGGCTTCTACGTCGCCAAGGAAAAGGGCTTCTACAAATCCGCCGGCCTGAACGTCGATATCCAGCCCGGCGGGCCGGATTTTCCGGCGATCCAGATGGTAACCGGCGGGAGCGAGCAATTCGGCGTCACCGGCGCCGACCAGATCCTGATCGCGCGCAGCAAGGGCGTTCCGGTGGTGGCGATCGCGGTGATCTTCCGCCGCAACCCCTTCGTTCTGTTTTCACTGGCAAAGTCCGGCATCAAGGCACCGACCGACTATCTCGGAAAGAATGTCGGCGTGAAGATCGGCGGCAACGAGGAGCTGATCTATCGTGCGGTGCTTGCCAAGGCCGGCGTCGACAAAGCCAAACTCAACGAAATTCCCGTTAAGTTCGACATCACCCCGCTGCTTGCCGGTGCGGTCGATGTGTGGCCGGGATACCTCATCAACGAGGTTCTCGCGGCCAGGGAAAAGGGCTTTGACGTCAACGTCGTATCCCCACCGGACTATGGCATCGATCTCTATGCCGACACCCTGTTCACGACCGAGAAAATGCTAAGGGAGAAGCCGGACGTTGTCCGCAACTTCGTGACCGCCACGCTGAAAGGCTGGACCAGCGCCATTGCGGCGCCTGAAGAGGCGGCGCAGATTACGGTGAAGTACGGGTCCAAGCTGACCTACGATCACGAGCTGGCGATGATGAAGGCGAGCCTGCCATTGCTGCAACCCGATGCCCAGCCGGTAGGCTGGATGGATGCCGCGAACTGGAGCGCCGCGCAAAAGCTGCTGGTCGACGCCGGATTCCAGAAGGCACCGGTCGATATCAGCAAGGCCTTCACGGTCGAATTTCTCAAATGAATGCGATTACGCTTACGACCAAGTTGGAGGCGACGACACTGTCCCGGCCCGAGCCTCTGGTTACCATCGAGAACCTCCAGGTCCGCTTCGGCAGTGTGGTCGCCATTGAGAACCTGGACTTCGCCGTGCGGCGGGGCGAGTTCGTCTCACTGCTCGGGCCCAGTGGATGCGGCAAGTCGACCTTGCTGAGAGCCATCGCGCGACTGGTTCCGGTCGCAAGCGGCAAGATCGTGCTGCGCGATCCCAGATTGCGCATCGGCTTCATGTTTCAGAAGCCATTGCTGTTGCCCTGGCGGACCGCGCTGGATAACGCACTGTTGCCGGTGGAGATACAGCTTGGCGGCAGCGTGGTCGATCAAACCGACTACAGCCGAGCCCGCCGGATGCTCGACATGGTTCAACTCGGCGACTTCGCCGACGCCTATCCACATCAGTTATCGGGCGGAATGCAGCAACGCGCCGCGCTCGCACGCGCGCTGATGAGCGATCCCGACGTGCTTCTGCTCGACGAACCCTTCGGTGCGCTTGACGAACTCACGCGTGAAGTCCTCAACGAGGAATTGATCCGTATCTGGCAAAGCAATGCCACGCGATTACAGACCATTATCATGGTCACTCATTCGATACCGGAGGCTGTGACCATGTCCGATCGTGTGATCGTCTTGACCGGCCGGCCGGCGCGGCTGGTCGAAGATGTCCGGGTCGGATGTCAGCGGCCTCGCACGCCGGACGATCCGGAAGCGGTTTCCGTCATGAAAACGATCCGGGCGATGGTAAGAGGCCACCGATGATATCGCGCATCCGAACGCCGCTGATATTCGCCTTGCTTGTACTCGCCGCCTGGCAGGCAATCGTCATGGCGGCTGATATTCCGGAATATCTGCTGCCGGCGCCGACTGCAATTTTTGCCAATATCGACCGCACCCTCGGCGTTCAACTCGCGGTAACGTTCATCGAGGCGCTGATCGGCTTCCTGATCGCCAGCGTGCTGGCGTTCGGCTGCGCCATCATGTTCGTCCGATTCAATACGCTCGAAGAAGGGCTGTTTCCGATCGCCATCGCGGTCAAGACCACACCGATCGTCGCGGTCGCTCCGCTGCTGGTGATCTGGCTGGGGACGGGATGGTGGTCCAAGATCGTCGCAGTGATCCTGATATGTTTCTTTCCCGTGCTGGTGAATGCGGTCAAAGGTCTCAAGGCCGCGGACGCGGAATACCGCGAGCTGTTTCAGACGCTCGGCGCGACCAGATCACAGGAATTCCGCAAGCTGCGCATCCCCTACTGTCTTCCCTACCTGTTCTCGGCGCTGAAAATATCATCCTCGCTTGCCATCGTGGGCGCCATCGTCGGCGAGTTCGTCGGCGCCACGCAAGGGCTTGGCTATCTCATCATGGTTTCGTCGGCGCATCTGGAAACTGCAACGCTGTTCGCTGCGATCGCCGCGGCGGCAATGGCGGGAATCTTGATGTTTTACATCATCGGATGGACGGAGGAGCGTGTCATCTTCTGGCATAGCGGCAATATGGAATGACCATGCGCACCACCACCGTCGACGTGATCCAGATACCCACCAAAAGCCCCGGCGATGTATCCGGCCTGATGAACCTGATCGAGGCAGGCAAGCTTGAGCCGACATCGATCCTGGCAATCCTGGGCAAGACGGAGGGCAATGGCGGCGTAAATGATTTCACTCGGGAATACGCCGTGTCGGCGCTGAGCTTTGCGCTCGCGCCTTACGTTGGGCTGGCCCCGCATGACGTCGAACAAAAGATCGCCTTCGTGATGTCGGGCGGCACGGAAGGCGTTCTCAGTCCGCATATCACGGTCTTCGCGCGCAGTGCGGTATCGGGCGATTCTCAAACCGGGATCGCGGGCAAGCGCTTGAGCATCGGCATTGCCCATACCCGCGACTTCATGCCGGAAGAACTTGGCCGCTGCTTGCAGATCGAGGAGACGGCAAGGGCCGTCCACGTAGCGATGGCAGATGCCGGCATCGAGGACCCTCAAGACGTGCATTTTGTGCAGATCAAATGCCCCCTGCTGACGAGCGACCGTATCGAGGCAGCGCACGAGAGGGGAAAAAGGGTCGTAACCAACAGCCCGCACGGGTCGATGGGCTACTCACGCGGCGCATCGGCACTCGGCGTCGCGTCGGCGCTCGGCGAAATCGATTGCGACATCCGCGATGAGCACATTCTGAAGAACTGGAATCTGTTTTCGTCGGTGGCCTCCACTTCGGCCGGCATCGAGCTCATGCACAATGTGGTGATTGTCCTTGGCAATTCGAACGCGTCGGCGAGCCCTTTTGTCATCGGGCATGGGGTGATGCGCGACTCCATTGATTCTGCCGCCGTGATCGCGGCGCTGAAGAGCGTCGGGCTCGGCCTCGGAGAGATATCCGATCCGCGCGCGCAAAGCCGTTTAGTTAATATTTTTGCCAAGGCAGAAGCATCTCCTGACGGAAGCGTGCGCGGATTTCGCCATACCATGCTGGACGACTCCGACATCGGCGCCACCCGACACGCCCGCGCCGCGGTCGGCGGACTGATCAGCGGTCTCGCCGGGACCGGTGCCGTGTATGTTTCCGGGGGTGCGGAGCACCAAGGGCCGCCGGGCGGAGGGCCCGTGGCGGCAATTGCTCGTCAATGACGACTGCTGTTACGACTCGAGCTTATCTTACGATTCCCGGTTTCGCGGCATCTGGTGATTCCGGCTCGTTCGGCGCGCCGCCTAATCATGGCTGGCCGTGATCGGATGCATCGGCCCGGTCATTTCAGGAAATCCAGCATCTCCTTTACGTCCTTGGCATGTGCTCCGTCGGGAGCGAGAACCAGATATTGCTTGAGCGTTTCCACGGTGCCGGGCGGCGCCGTCAGCTTGCCGTTCTTGCCCGCGGTCGCCTGGCCAAGCATGACCGAGCCTTTGACGAAATAGGCATCCGCCTTTTTCGGATCGGCGGCGATTGCCTTGTCGCAAGCGGGAACGGTCTTTGCCG
The DNA here is from genome assembly GCF_035484855.1 of Bradyrhizobium sp. Taxonomy (GTDB): domain Bacteria; phylum Pseudomonadota; class Alphaproteobacteria; order Rhizobiales; family Xanthobacteraceae; genus Bradyrhizobium. The sequence continues at coordinate 1,997 of NZ_DATHOP010000166.1, read as the reverse complement.
CCGGCTGGCCCATGTTGAACATGGTCGCGCAGAGATTGAAATAGGCAATGGCCGGATTGGGGCTGAGCGCCGCCGCCTTGTTGTACGCGGCAATGGCCGCGTCGTTCTTCTTCAGTTTCAAGTTGGCGTTGCCGATCGTCGTATACATTTGGCCGATAGCTGCCGGACTGGCGCTCTTCCCCGCCAGATCGATCGCCCGTTGATAAGAGTTGAGCGAGTCCGCGTAGTGACCCTGGTTGAATTGCGCGGCGCCCAGCGCCTCAAAATATTCCCAGCGCGGCTCGGATGCTGACAGTTGCTTCAGAGCCGCTTCCGCGTCCGGCCACTGCTTGGCGTCAAGCGCCGCCTGCGCCTTGGCCACGAGAGCGTTTTGGTTTTCGCCTTGCGCGGCCGGCAGCGGTGCGGCGGCGCAAATCTGCGCTGTCGCGGCGAGTGCCAGACTCGCCAGTAGTGCAATAGCGCTGAGTCTTCGACGCATTGCTTCCCCCAAACCAAGGTGACCTGGCGGACATTGACTGACCGTCGCCCGTCGACCTCGATCTATAAGTACATCTCTTGGTAGGACTTCGGCAATCCAAGTCTTAGTAGTAGGACCTGTCTTAGTAGGACTTGTCTTAGTAGGATTTGGGCAGTCCCAAAACTTTTTCGGCGATGAAGCAGAGAATGAGGTGCGGCGTCACCGGCGCGATGCGCGGGATCATGCTTTCGCGGAAATAGCGCTCGACGTGATATTCCTTGGCATAGCCGTAGCCGCCGTGGGTCATGACCGCGGTCTGGCAGGCTTTGAAGCCGGCCTCGGCGCCGAGATATTTTGCGGCGTTCGCCGCCGGGCCGCACGGCAGGCCGCTGTCGTATTGCCAGGCCGCCTTGAACGCCATCAGTTCGGCGGCTTCCAGCTCCATCCAGCATTCGGCGAGCGGATGCTGGATCGCCTGGTTCTGGCCGATCGGCCGCCCGAACACGGTGCGCTCTTTGGCGTAGGCCGCCGCGCGCCGCAGCGCGGCGCGGCCGAGCCCGACCGCTTCGGCGCCGACCAGGATGCGCTCCGGATTGAAGCCGTCGAGGATGTATTCAAAGCCGCGGCCTTCCTCGCCGATGCGATCCTCGACCGGCACTTCCAGGCCGTCGATGAACACCTGGTTGGAGTCGACCGCTTTCCTCCCCATCTTCTCGATCTCGCGCACCTCGACGAAGCGGTGGTCGAGCGCGGTGAAGAACAAGGTGAGGCCGTCGGTCGGGCGGCGCCCGCTCTCGATCGGCGCGCTGCGGGTGAGGATCAGCATTTTGTCGGCGACCTGCGCCGTGGTGATCCAGATTTTCGCGCCGGTGATGACATAACGGTCGCCGCGGCGCTCGGCGCGGGTCTGCAGCTTGGCGGTTTCCAAGCCGGCATTCGGCTCCGTCACCGCAAAGCACGCCTTCTCCTTGCCGGCGACGATCGGCGGCAACATGCGGCGCTTCTGCTCCTCGCTGCCATAGACCACGATCGGATTGAGGCCGAAGATGTTCATGTGCACCGCCGAGGCGCCGGAAAATCCGGCGCCCGACGCCGCGATGGTTTGCATCATCACCGCGGCCTCGGTGATGCCGAGGCCCGAGCCGCCGTAAGCCTCCGGAATGCAGATGCCGAGCCAGCCGTCATCCGCCAGCGCGCGATGAAACGCGTCGGGGAATTTGCCGTCGCGGTCGCGCTCGAGCCAATAATCGTCGCCAAAGCGCGCGCAAATCTTCTCGATCGCCGCACGCACCGATTGCTGCAGGTCTGTGAGCGCGAAGTCGATGGGGGTTGCTCCGGAGCCTGTATGCCGGCGGCGAGCGTAGCCCGGATTGAGCGGAAGCGAAATCCGGGGACGGCGTCCCGGACATACCCGTGTTGGCTTCGATCTATCCGGCTACTTTTCCAAATTCACGATAGTATAACGATAGTAAACAAGTCGGAGGCCGCAACATGGCTGGCTCGATTCGGAAACCCAGCGTGAGGGAAATCCCGCTCTCCG
>NZ_DATHOP010000165.1:0-16777 GCF_035484855.1 Bradyrhizobium sp. | reverse complement strand
CCCACGCAATGGTTTACGGATTATGGGCGCGCTCTCCCCGGTGCTCGGGCTCTTTGGCCACCGTCACCCCTGAGAAGCTTGCTTCTCAAGAACTTGACACCAGCGTCGAGGTGCCAGGACCACGCGTCTTTTCCGTCCGCGGTCTGCGCCATTCGTCAAAGGCACCATCCGCGTCCACCGCATCCCGCCCCGCGTTGTTGACGTTGCGCAACGCCCCTTTGGTGGGGCGGGACGGGACGCAATATAGGATAATCAGAATATTCGGTAAAGCAGAATATTTTTGCATGCGGGGCTTGACGGAATGAGGCGGCCAGTCCAGGGGCAAGTCAGGTGATTTGCCCGACAGGCAGTCGGGACGATCCGTTACAGCGTTTCCTGCTTGTGGCCGCATTGCTTGCAGGCGAATTTCACCCGGGTTGCGCCTTTTTCCGCCGAGACGCGGTTCGGTGCGCCGCATTTGCCGCACAACGTCTCGATCCTGGTATTGCCCTGCTTCACCACGATGGGCTTCTTCGCCATGGCTTCGCGGATCAGGCGCTCGGCCTCCTCCCGCATCTGTTCCTTCGACATCCGAACCGCACCTGTGCTGACCGCCGATGGAAGCCTTATAGCACCGGCATCGCGGCTTGCGACCTTTGCCGCCCGTTCCCTGAATTTAAATTTAATCAGGCGGCTCTCGCAGAGTTGAGCAACGGTGACTTCGAAGCCGCTAGCGATTTTCCGGCGCGATAGCCAGCTGCAGGGGGTGTCGCGGCTGGGAGCGATATCTCGGACGGAGAATGGCGATGTTGCGCAAGACGGTTGTGGCGTTGTTGGCGGTTGTGTCGCTCGGCTTGGCTGCGCCAACGATGGCGTTGGCGAGAGGCGGCGGTGGTGGTGGTGGTGGAGGCGGCCATGGCGGCGGCGGTGGCGGCTTTGGCGGTGGCCACGGCGGTGGCTTTGGCGGCGGCGGTTTTCATGCTGGCGCCATGGGCGGTGGCGGCTTCGCCGCAGCAGCCCGCGGCGGCGCGATGGCCGGAGGATTCAGGACTGGCGGCGGTTTCCGCGGTCACGACTTCGGTCATGGTCGCGACTTCGGACATCGTTTCGGATTCGGCGTTGGCGGCTATTACCCGTACGATTATTACGACGACTACGCCTATGACGATCCGTATGCCTATGGCGATTCCTATTATGACAACGGCAGTTGCTATGTGGCTCAGCGCCGCGTGCACACGACGCATGGCTGGCGCATTCAGCCCGTCCAGGTGTGCGGTTGATGAACCATCCTGACGTGATGGCAATCGCGAGCGTTCGGCCGGCGGATTGAGTGCCGCCGGCCTGAAGATGACCTCGACGCACCTTCGCTCGCGCCGGGGTTTCTTCAGATCGCGCGCGCCACCCGTTCCCGCGACGCCGGAATCAGCTCGCGGGCGAATATCCCTGCGGAATGCAGGACTTCCTCTTGCGAGAGGTCGCCGAAGGAAAATTGCGAAATGAAATAGCTGGCGCCGGCCGCCTCCGCCATGGCGCGGACCTGGTCGCGGATGGTCGCGGGCGAACCCGCGATCGCGCCGCCACCGGCGACCATGGTGTCGAAATCCTCCGGCATCCTCGCATAGCGCGGCTGGGTGCCGTGCTTCTTCCACAGCTTCATGAAACTCGCCCAGAACACCGGCCAGGCGCGGCGTCCGAGCGCCATCGCCTCGCCGTCGGTATCGGCCGCGATGACAAAGCGGTTGATGCCGATCAGCGGGATCGCCTCCGGCGAATTCCCGGCCGCCCCCCATTCGGCGCGATAGCGGTCGGTGATCTCGCGGACTTTTGCAACCGGCCCGGCGCAGACGATGTTGATGGCATTCTGCGCCGGCCACGCCGCGCCCTCCGGCACCGGCACGGCATACCAGAGCGGCGGGTGCGGCAACTGCGCCGGTTTCATTTCAACCGGCACGTCCTCGAAGTGATAATATTTGCCGGTGAAATTGACCGAAGGCCGCGTCAGCGCCTGCTTGATGACGTTGTAGGCCTCGACATACATCGCCGGCGCCTGCTCCGGATCGGTGCCGAAATAGGCAAGCTCATGCGGCGACGCGCCGCGGCCGATGCCGACCTCGAGCCGGCCGCGGCTCAGATGATCGAGCATGCAGATTTCTTCGGCGAGCCGCAGCGGATGATGCGCGGGCAACACATAGACCAGCGGCCCGAGCCGAATATTTTTGGTCCGCTGCGCGACCGCGGCGAGGAAGACGCCGGGCGACGGCGTCTGGCTCAGCGGCGTCTGATGATGCTCGCTCATATGGTAGGTGCGGAAGCCGGCTTGGTCGTAAAACTCGATCAGCTTCAGGCGGTGTTCGTATTGCTCGGTGAGGTCGTAGGGGCCGCGGTCGTTTTGGTCGAAGATACCGAACTGCATTGTGTCCCTTCCTCCCGTCATGGCCGGGCTTGACCCGGCCATCCACGTCTTTTCTCGCCGTGTACCTGGTAAGTCGTGGATGCCCGGGTCAAGCCCGGGCATGACGAGTTTTTTATGTATTGGTCTCGATCACGACGTAACTGTCCTCGACATGCACCGGAAACGTCTCCGCGACATACGGCCCCTTCGCCAGCGTCTCGCCGTCCTCGATCACGACCGGATAGGTCCGCACCTTCAGCCGCTTCGGGTCGAACCAGGATTGGCCGGTGCGCATGTCGAATTCCCAGCCGTGCCAGGCGCAGCGCAAGAGTTCGCCGATACGGGAGCGGACGTAGACGCCGGGCTCCGGCGAGGTCAGCCGCGCTACGCAGGCGGCCTGGTCGAGCGGGGCGCCGGCATGCGGGCAGCGGTTCAATAGCGCAAAGAACTCGCCGTTGACATGGAACACGACGATGTCGCGGCCTTCGACGTCGACCACCTTGTTGCCGCCGGGCGGAATCTCGGATGCGCGCGCGACGATGTGACGGGCCATTTTTTCTTGTTCTTGTTCTTGCGGTCAGAGCTTGTAGAGCGCGCGCGCGTTGCCGTTGAAGATCTTCTGCCGCTCGATGTCCGACAGCGGCGTCCGGAAGGCAAAGCGCGGATCGTCGAAATCCCAATGCGGATAGTCCGACGAGAACAGCAAGCGGTCGATGCCGACCCATTCGATCAGCGAGCGCAGATGTTTTGCTTCGTCGGGCTCGTCGATCGGCTGGGTGGTGAACCAGAAATGCTCCTTCACATATTCCGACGGCCGGCGTTTCAAATGCGGCACCTCGCTGCGGAATTTTTCGAAATGCTGGTCCATCCGCCACATGGTCGATGAGATCCAGCCGAAGCCGCCCTCGATGAACACGATCTTCAGTTTCGGAAAACGCTCCGGCACGCCTTCGAGCACGAAACTCGTCAGCGTCGCCGCCATGGTATGCGCGTTCGACTGGTGCTCCTCGGCATAATAGGACGGCCAGCCGCCGCCGGCCGGCGCGTGGCCGCCATAGCCGCCGACGTGGATGCCGAGCGGCAGGCCGAGTTCCTCGCAGCGCGCATAGATCGGCCAGTAGCGATGACGGCCGAGCGGCTCGTTGGCTCGCGGCGAGACGTTGACCTGGACATATTCGCCCAGCTTGGCGCAGCGCTCGATTTCGGCAATCGCCGCCTGCGTGTCGTCCTGGCCCACCAGAATCGACGCCTTCAGACGCGGCTCGCGGTGGGTCCAGTGGGCCAACTGCCACTCGTTGATGGCGCGCTGGATCGCGGCGCCGAAATCGAGATTTTGCTGTGAGAAGATGAAGAGGTCGAGCACCTGCAACAGGCCGAACTCGATGTCGAGCGGATCGAGATGCTGCTTGCGCATGAAGGCCAAATCCGATCCGGGCGGGCCGCCGGTCGGCGGCCAGGCGTCGCGGCGCGCGATCAAGGGCGAGGAGCGCGGATAGGGCGTGGTTCCGATATAGGGCGTGCGCAGATGGTCGCCGTAGGTCTTCATGTGTTCCTGCCAGCGCTTCGACAGGAACGGGTTGAGGTCGGCGCGCGAATGCAGGCTCGGATGCACGTCGCAATCGATGATGCGAAGCCGAGTCTTGGCGGTGACTTCCTGTTCAAGTACCGGGCGGTCGATGACGTCGCTCATGCGGTTCTCCCTGGGATCAGGTCTATGCGGCGAGCTTCAGCCGCGGAAAGGTTTCAAGCGGATTGTCTTCACACATGCGCGAAACGAGACTGGCGGGCAGATGCGGCGGGATCGCGTCGTCGCCGTCGAATTGCCAGTGCGGATAATCGGACGAGAACAAGAACATCTTGTCGGAGCCGATCATGTCGATGATCTCGGCGACGCCCTTGGCGTCGGGCGGGCTGTCGAACGGCTGGGTGGTGAGGCGGAAGTGGTCGCGCATGATGGCGGCCGGCTCGCGGTCGACCCAGGGCACCTCGACGCGCACGCCGCGCCAGGTCTTGTTGGCGCGCCACATGAAGGCCGGCAGCCAGCTGATGCCGGATTCCATCAGCACCACCTTCAGCTCCGGGAATTTCACGAACACGCCCTCATAGATCAGGCTCAGGATCTGCGACTGGAACGCCTGCGCCTCGGCGAGATAATATTCATAGCGATAGGACGGCCAGCCGACCGAACTCGGCGCCTGCCGATACTGGCTGCCGGCGTGAACCGCGATCGGCAGTCTGTGTTTTTCGGCGGCCTGCCAGACCGGCCAGTAATGCCGCCGCCCGAGCAGCATCTCGCCCTGCGCCAGCACCAGCACAGAGACGAAGCGGTGGTCGGCGGCGCGGCGCTCGATCTCCTCGATGGCGAGATCGGGCGCCTGCAGCGGAATCACGATCGAGGCGCGCAGCCGTGAATCCTTGGCGAGCCATTCGGCCGCGATCCAGTCGTTGATCGCCTTGCAGAAGGCGGACGCCATATAGGGATCGTACACGGCCTGCGCGCCGTAGAGCACGTTGCAGATCGCGTGGCTTGAGCCGAGCTGGTCGAACGCCCCGCGCTGGACCATCGCGAGATCGCTGCCGGGCTTGCCATTGGCCGGCCGCCAGTCGGCGCGGCCGGACAGCGGCATGTTGGGCGGATAGCTGGTGAGATCGAGTCCGTCGATCGCCCGGCTCACCACCTGCTCCTTCCAGTGATCGTCGAGATAGGGCAGCAGCGTGGTGCGGGTGCCGCCCACCGCGGGATGGATATCGCAGTCGATCCGCGTCGCCGCCATGCGTGTTCCCTGAAGAGATATCGTTGTTGGCGGCGCGCCGGCGCCGCGACCGTGAATGTGCCGCCGTCGGCGCGTCAACGCAAGGGTTCCACGGCGAAACAGGGCCAAAAAGGCGACCTCCGCCGCCTTGCCAAACCTTAATCTGCATCGATGAACGACACGTTCTGCGGCGCCGACCAAGCCATGAAACTTCGGCTGGAGGCCGCCATGAAACGAATCATTCTCGCTCTCGCATTGGCCGTGAGCGCGGTTGCCGGCGCCCGCGCCGATACCTCAACCTATGTCTGGCAGCGCAAGGAGCCGTGGAACGACGCGATGTTGCAGGCAGCAGCCCAGGTTTGCGATCAGCAATATGGTGTCGTCCAGAACGGCGCGATCACCTCCGCGCCCTACAAGCACTGCATGCTGCAGCAGGGCTGGCGCTATCAGAGCACGGCGCGCGAGAAGAGCTATATCGATCCCGATTCCGGCATGAGCTGCCACAACCAGGGCGGCGCGGCGATCTGCGAGCCGCCGCAGGGCACCGTGAAGTATTTCGACCCCGATCAGGGTTTGTGGTGCACGCGAACCGGTATCGTGTCGGTCTGCTCGAATCTTTGACCTTGCGTTAAGTCGTAGGGTGGGCAAAGGCGCCCCTGAGCGCCGTGCCCACCATGATCACAGAGGCTCGTGGATTTAGTGGTGGGCACGGCGCGAAGAGCGCCTTTGTCCACCCTACACTCTGCTCGAATCCTTGATCGGGCGAAGGTGCTTCCGCCCGTCATGGCCGGGCTTCGTCCCGGCCATCCACGTCTTTCTTGCTCAGGTCCGGCAAAGACGTGGATGCCGGGTACGACGACAGCGGGCGCTACTCGATTGCCGCAGGGCTTGTCTGCGAATGATCAAGTCTGGATACTGAGCGCATTAAGGGCCGATTGAGCCCCTGCCGAATCGGCAAAGGAGCCATCCGGATGGTCAAACTCTTGCGCCTTTTCGCCGTGGCGGCCGCGTTGGCGGCCAGCGCCGCAGCCACGATGGCCACCGCCGATGGACCGCCTCCGGAAGCGCTGGCGGCTGCCGCATCAGGCCTCGGACAAAAGGCGCTCAACGATCCCGCCGCCTTCGACTTCGTGGCATCGCTGACCACCGAGATCGGCCAACGCCTGGCCGGAACCGACGCCCATCGCCGCGCGGTCACGTGGGCCGAGGCCCGGCTGAAAGCGGCGGGCTTCGACAACGTCCATTCCGAGCCGTTCACCCTGCGCGCCTGGATCCGCGGCACCGAGAGCGCCGACATCGTGGCGCCAGTGCCGCAGCATCTCGCCATCACCACGCTCGGCGGCTCGGTCGCGACCGATGCGGAAGGCATCGAGGCGGAGATCGCGCTGTTCCACAGCTACGACGAACTCCTGGCGGCGGCGCCTGGATCGCTCACCGGCAAGATCGCGGTGGTAACCCAGCGCATGGTGCGGGCGCAGGATGGCAGCGGCTACGGCGCCGCCAACGCGATCCGGCGCGCAGGTCCGTCCGAGGCGGCGAAGCGCGGCGCCGTCGCCTATCTCTTGCGCTCGCTCGGCACCGACAGCCACCGTCTGCCGCACACCGGCGCCCTCAACTACATGGACAACGCGCCGCGGATTCCGGCGGCGGCGCTGGCCATTCCGGACGCCGAGCAGCTCGAACGGCTGGCGGCGCTGGGTCCGGTGCGGATCAAGCTGGTGCTGACGCCGACAGTTGCGGACAATGCGCCGTCCTGGAACGTAGTCGGCGAGGTCAGGGGCAGCGAGCGTCCGGATGAGATCGTTCTGATCGGCGGACATCTGGATTCCTGGGACCTCGGCACTGGCGCCACCGACGACGGCGCCGGCGTCGCCATCGCCTTCGGCGCCGCGCGGTTAATCGCCGCCCTGCCGCAGCGCCCCCGCCGCACCATCCGTCTGGTGCTGTTCGGCGCCGAGGAGATGGATTTCAGCGGCGCCGCCTACGCCGGCGCGCACCAGGCTGAAACGGCTGGGATCGTGGTCGCCGGCGAGGCGGATTTCGGCGCGCGCAACGTCTACGCCATCCAGCTTCCGCCCGGCGCCGCCCCCAGCGACTTCGGCCAATTGCTGCAACGGGCGATCGCGCCGCTCGGCGCAATCCTCGATCGCCGGGCGGCGCTAGGCGGCGGCGACGACATCCGCGACCTGCAGAAGGCCGGCGTGCCGGCGATCTCGCTGCGCCAGGATGGAATGGATTATTTCGACATCCACCATACCGCCGACGACACCCTCGACAAGATCGACCCGAGACAGCTCAACCAGGCGGTCGCCGTGTGGTCGGTCTTCACCTATCTTGCCGCGGCATCGGACGTGGATTTCAGGAGCCTCGCGACGCCGGCAAAGTAGCCGGCGTTGTCCAAAGCCCCCTACTCGATCGTCACGCCCGACGCTTTCACCAACGCGCCCCAGCGCGCGTCCTCGGTCTTGAGGAACGCGCCGAACTCGGCAGGACCCAGCGCGCGCGGGATGGCGCCCAGATGCTCGAATTTCTCGACGATGTCGGGCGACTGCGTGATCTTGTTCAGCGCTGCCGCCAGCTGGTCGACCCGCGCCTTCGGGGTCGCAATGGGAACGACAACGCCGAGCCAGGCCGAGAGGTTGATTTCCGGAAAGCCCTGCTCCGCGATCGTCGGCGTATCCGGGAACGCCGGCACGCGCTTGCCGTAGGCGCTCGCGATCAGGCGCATCTTGCCGTCGCGGATGAACGGCTCGGTGACGGGCACCGTATCCATGGCGACGTCGACGAGGCCGCCCATCAGGTCGGTCATCGCCTGCGGGCTGCCGCGATAGGGCACGTGCACGATCTTGATGCCGGCCTGCTGCTTGAACAACTCCATGCCGAGATGCGACAGCGTGCCGTTGCCCGAGGAGGGATTCGACAACTTGCCCGGGTTCGCTTTCGCGTAGGCGATCAGCTCGGGAACCGTCTTCACCGGCAGCGATGGATTGGTCACTAGTAGCAGCGGCAGGTCGGCGACCTGGGCTACGGGCGCGAAATCCCTGAAGATGTCGTAGCTGATCGACTTGTACATATGCGGGTTGACGACCATCGAGGCCAGCGGCGCCAGCACCATGGTGTGCCCATCCGCCGCCGCCTGCGCCAACGAGCCGAGAGCGATGCTGCCGCCCTGACCGGGGCGGTTTTCCACGATCACGTTCTCGCCGAGCAGCGGCGCGAGCCGGTCGGCCAGCAGCCGCGCCACCATGTCGGTGGCCTGGCCCGGCGGAAACCCGATCATGATGCGGGTGACCTCGGCGCTGCGCGCATCGCCGAGCCCCAGTACCAGCAGCGCAATCGCCATCAACAGCTGCCGCATGGCGTTTCCTCCTTGGCTTTCGTTCCGATGCGTTTTTGTGAAACGCTTTTGTTCAAATCGCTTTCGCTGCGCGCAGCCGCGCGATCTCTTCGCCCGAAAGCCCGAGCGCGCCAAACACCTCGTCATTGTGCTGGCCGAGCGCAGGCCCGGTGCGGCGCACCGAGACCGGCGTCTCGGAAAACCGCGGCACAACGCATTGCATGCGGACCTCGCCGAGCTCGTCGTCGGCAACCTTCACGATGGTGCCGCGTTCGACGAAATGCGGATCGGCAAAAATGTCAGCGGCGTCATAGATCGGCGAGAAGCCGACCTGGGCTTTCATCAGGCGGGCGCCGAGTTCGTCGAGCGTCAGGCGGGAGATGGCGTCACCGACGATTTCGTCGATCTCGCGCCAGTTCTTCACCCGCGATGGGTTGTCGGCAAAGCGCGGGTCGGAAACGAGATGCGCCAGATCGAGGGCTGCGCAGAACCTCTCATAAATGCTCTGCGTCGAGGCCGCGATCGAGGCCCATTTGCCGTCGGCGGTCGCGTAGATGTTGCCGGGCGCGGCATACTGGCTGCGGTTGCCGCTCTGGGTGCGCACGGTGCCGAGCTGGTCGTATTCGATGGCGAGGAAGTCGAGCGTGCGCATCATCGCCTCGGTGACCGCGCAATCGATCTCCTGGCCGCGCGCGGTTGGATCGTGCTTCAGCCGGTAGAGTTCGGCGAGGATGCCGATCGCGCCGAACAATCCGCCGACCGCGTCCGAAATGGGGTAGCCGAGATGCAGCGGCGTGCCGCCCTCCTCGCCGCACATTCGCGTAAATCCGCTCATCGCCTCGAACACGCGGGCAAAACCCGGCTTGCGGCGATAGGGCCCGGTCTGGCCAAAACCTGTGACGCGCAGGATGGTCAGCCGCGGGTTGATGCCCTGCAGCCAGTCGCGCGTGATGCCCCATTCGTCGAGCGTGCCGGTGCGGAAATTCTCCACCAGCACGTCGTGTTCGGCGACCAGCCGTCCCAGCAGCGCCTTGCCTTCGGGCTTGCGCAGGTCGAGCGTGATGCCACGCTTGTTGCGGTTGGTGACCTTCCACCACAGCGGCACGCCGTCCTTGTGCGGGGCGAGCCTGCGCAGCGCGTCGCCCTCGCCCGGCATTTCCGCCTTCAGCACCTCGGCGCCGAGGTCGGCGAGCATGGTGGAAGCAAAGGGGCCGGCGACCACGGTGGAAATGTCGAGCACGCGCAGGCCCGCAAGCGGGCCGGTCGGTGCCGATGGTTCGGATGGATTGGGCATTGCCGGATGCTAGCCGCGTCAGCCGCTATGCGATATAGTCATTTCAGATAAATCAGAATTACGCTTTTAGCATATGCGGGAATCGCATGGACATCCGGCAGCTCACCACTTTCGTCGAGGTCGCGGCCAATGGCAGCTACGCCCGGACGGCTGCGATCATCGGCGTCGCGCAATCGGCGCTGAGCCGGCAGATGTCGGCGCTGGAGCGCGGCATCGGCGGAAGGCTGTTTCATCGCACCGGGCGCGGCGTGGTGCTGACCGAGCTCGGCGAGCGCATGCTGCCGCGCGCCCGTGCGCTGGTCGCCGACGCCGCCGCCTGGCAGGAGGCGGCGCGCGGCGAGAGCACCGAGCCGCATGGCGAGGTCACGCTAGGCGCGGTGCCGGTCGCCTCGCGCTCGCTGATCGCGGCGATCGCCGGCGAGTTGCGCAACAGTTTTCCGGGCATCAAGCTGCGCGCGCTGGAAGGCTATAGCGGCCAGGTCGAGGAATGGCTGGCCTCGGGCCGCGTCGAGATCGCGATCTATAACCGCTACCGCCGCGGCCGTGTCGCCAACGCCGAAGCGCTGTCGCGCACCGAGGTGGAGTTGATCCTCCGGCGCGACCACCCGATGGCGCGCCGGCGCGAAGTGGCGGTGCGCTCATTGGCCGAAATCCCGCTGGCGCTGCCGGTCCGCCCCAACAGCCTGACCAGTGTGCTGACGGGACTGGCCGCCTCGCAACATTTCGAGCTCGACGTCCGGATCGAGGCCGGCTCGACACCCCTGATCAAGGACGTGATGCTGGCTTCCGGCCTTGCCACCATCTCGCCTCGCGCCGTGTTTGCGCGCGAGATCTCCAGCGGCGAACTCTGCGCGATCCCGATCGTGCGGCCAAAAATCCTGCAGACCACCTGGATGTCGGTGAGTTCGCATCATCCGCCATCGGAGGCCGCGAACATCGTCGCCCGCCTGATTCGCCAGATGGCGGCGCGCAAGCGCGCGGGGAAGTGAGAAGCGCAAATGCCGGTTCCCGCGGCAGGCGCAGCCTTTTCCCGATGGCCTGCCTCCATAGACAAAAATCACCTCGCCAGTTGAATTTCCGGCCCGGCTGCTCAAATAGGACGACGGCTGGAAAAATCCGTGCAAAGCGGGTGGTGCGCGATGACGAGATATCTCTTGCTTTGCCTGCTGCTGACGGATTTGGCGGGCGCATCCGTCCAGGGCGCCGAACCCTGGCCCGGGAAGCCGGCCTATCTGGTGAAGGTCGGCCTCGCCGGCGACGATCCTGTTCCGCCGGCCGCAACGGCGGACCTGACCAAAGCCTGCGAGGGCGTATCGTTTCTGCGCAGCCTGAAATATGGCGAGAGCGAGCAGAACGTGCTCGACGTCGCCACCAGCGCCGCTGACACAGCCCCGCCGTCTCCGCGTCCGGTGCTGCTGTTCGTGGCCGGCGAAAGTTTTGCCGCCGACAACCCCGCGCCCGATGCGCAGGACCCGATGCGGGACGCGGCGATGTGCTTTGCCGCGCGCAACGGATTGGTCGGCGTGAGCGTGAGCTACCGGCTTGCACCGGCAAATCCCTGGCCGACGGGCGCCAGGGATGTCGCGGCGGCGGCCTCATGGGTGCATGAGAACGCCGACCTGTTCGGCGGCAGCCGCGACGAGATCGTGGCCGTCGGCTACGCGGTCGGCGCGTTTCACGTCGCAAGCCTGCTGGCCCATCCCGAATTTCAGGACACCGATTCCGAGCTCGCCGCCGCGGTGCTGGTGTCCGGCATCTACCACGCCGGCGCCGACGCCACGGCAGCGGAAAAATCCTATTTCGGCGCGGATGCGAACCAATACGACCAGCGATCGGCGTTCCCCGGCATCCTCAACATCGAGACGCCGCTGCTGCTCGCCTGGTCGGCGCAGGATCCGCCGCGCCTCGTCACCGCGGGCGAAGAGCTGAAACATCGCCTGTGCAACTCCGCCACCCATTGTCCGCACACGACGGTGCTGAGGACACGCGAAAGTCTCGCCGATATCTTCGGGGTCGATACATCGGGCGGCGGCCTGGCCGAGCCGACGCTGGAACTGGTGCGCGAAATCGAGACGCGGGGCCTGCCGTAAGCGGTGATCATCGCGTGCTATGACTGCGACCACCGAAATTTTCCCGGCGTGATGCCCAGTATCTGGCGGAAATGACGCGCGAGATGGCTTTGGTCGGAAAAGCCGACGGCGTAGGCAATCTCCGACAACGAGAGCGCGGTGTGAGCCAACATCTCCTGGGCCCGTTCGACCCGCTTCTGGGTGAGATAGGAGTGCGGCGTGAGCCCGGTCGATTGCTTGAATCCCCTGGCGAAATGATGGATCGATAGTCCCGCCACCGCGGCCAGCGTTGCCAGATCCATGCTTTCGCCGAGATGGGCCTCGACATATTCCCGGATCCTGCGAATCGCGCCGGGCGACAAGCCGCCCTGGACCGGCGGCGCCGGCGAATTCTTTTCCGGCGAATAGATCGCCTCGGGGCGCGGGCTGATATGCAGCGCCAGATTCGTTGCGTTGCGCGCGAAGCCCCGGACCGGCGGCGTCACCATAGCGGACCGGCTGTCGTTGCTGCCAGCGATCACCAGTCGCGCGCCGATGCCGGTCCTGTCCCTGCGTCGGAACAGCTCGACGTCCGGTTCGAAGATCGTCCACAGGCTGACGCCCACCTGCAGCCCGCGATCGTCGAGCAGCAGCGAGGTGCGCGCGTGCCGGTTTGCGCCGACGATGCGCTGATGGCCGTCCACGGCGAGCAACATGCCGGATCCGGACCCGGCTTGCGGCGCGATCGCCACGATCCACTCGCGGTGGAAATGCTCGCGAAAAAACCGCTCCTCGATGGCGCGCGCGGAATTTACCGTGAGCGCGCCGGTCAGCGCGTGCGCCCGTTCGGACCGATCGGGATCGATGGCCGATACGTCCAGCACCGCCATCAGCCTGCCGTCGACGCCGAATATCGGCGCGCCGGAGCAGCTCAGGTCGATATGTCGCGATCTGAAGTGCTGGCTGCGATGAACAGTGACGGGGCGCTCCTCGGCGATGCACGTGCCGATACCGTTGGTGCCCTCGATCTCCTCGGACCAGACGCCGCCGAGCCAGGTTCCCCAATATTCGAACCCGTCCGCCTCCACGTCTTCACCGCGATGCTCGACGGCGACACCCGCCGTGTCGCAGAACAGAATGGTATAGCCCGCCTCGCGAACCACCTTGTAGAGCCGGTCGATCTCCTCCTGCGCGCTGAAGATCAGCTTGCCAAGCGGTTCGCGGAGCTCCTTCAGCTCACCGGAGGTCAGGATGCGCGGAGCGCCGCCATCGGCGGGATCGACGCTGGTCGCGGAGCGCCGCCACGAGGTTGAAAGCGGCTCGATGTCTGCGGCAGGCGCCGCTCCCTCCGCCACCGAATAGGCGAATTCGGCGTGCTGCGCGAAAGCGCGGATTGAACTTGTCGGGTGCAGCGACCTTCCCATGACAGCACCGCCAAGATGGACACGTCCCAAGCCAGCCGGACTGTCGCATCCGGCACCGGCGTCAGCATATCGAGCGCGCTCGGAGGTGATGCAACCGATAGGGGCATCGCGACTGCTTGCTCCCGCCCGTTGTGGAGCACGCATTTTAGATTATTCCCCCCGAAACCCCCGCTCAAGAGGAGAGCGGTGCCAGGGTTCCGAGGATGCCGGTCCAGACGGGCTTCGGCCCGGGGGGACCCCCTCAAAAACAGCAAAAGTCTCCGGACCACATCAAACCGCTCCAAGAGGCATCAGGCCATCCATGAGATCATGACATCGTTGCAGGAGTATCCGCGCCGCGACGGCATTGCGGCCAGTACGGTCTGCCAGCAAAGGAGCACGGCAATGGGATACCACTTCCGGGAAGCAGACATTGAACCGCTGCTGTTGATGATCGCTGATCAGATGCATGGGTCGTCACGGCGGAGCGACGATCCGGTCCGACGATCGCCGGCCATCGTCGACCTGATATCGAACATGGCAGCTCTGGCTCGGCTGTCGGCAGAGCCCGCCGAGACCAGGCTCCGCGTTGGACCGCTGGAGCTCGATCTGATCGATCGAACGGCAAAGCGTGGCGACCGACCGATCGATCTGCGGCCGCGTGAATTCCAGCTGCTCAAATACATGATGCAGCGGAGCGGCGAATTGGTGACGCGCGCGGCCCTGTTCAGGGACGTATGGAACTACAAATTCGTTCCGGAATCGAACCTCGTCGATGTTCACATGGGCCGGCTGCGTCGCAAGGTCGACGGGGCAAACGAAACCCCGATGATTTGCAATGTCCGCGGCGCGGGATTCATTTTGGCTTCGACTCAGTAGCGCCTGCACGGCACCATCCCCGCGTGAGCGGCGACTGCGGTCAACGCACCGACATTGGTCGCGTGATTGTTCAGCGTGGAGGTGGCCGGCCGTAGCTGCTAGATCGCACCGGCCTTGCCGGTTGCCTTGTCGGTCAGCGCGACGGTCTCGAAATACTGGATCTTCGGATCGTTGCCATAACGCGCGCGAATGCCGTCGCGCCAGGGGCCGGTGTAGAAGGCCTCGGCGTCGCCTTGCGTTTCCCACATGTAGACGCCGCCGGCGACGCCGCCTTCCCTGTGGCAGATGAATTGCTTGCGGAGGAAACCCTTGGCTTTCAGGAAGTCCGGCGCGATTTTGGTGAAATGCGCGCGGCATTCCTCGAGACCGATCGATGGCGGCAGATCGTAGAGGACAATGGCGGTTATCATCGGCGCTCCTGGATCGGGATTACCTGAATCAGTCCGTCTCCGCTTTCACTGCGTTCAAGCTACGCCGGACACGCTGCGCCATGGCGGTCTCTGCGTGGCTGCGCCACGCGTAGCCCGCCAGGGCGAAGCGTGGTGGGCGCGACAGGGATCGAACCTGTGACCCCCTCGATGTCAACGAGGTGCTCTCCCGCTGAGCTACGCGCCCTAAAGACGTCAATTGACGGGTTGGGTCCGTATATCGGCTCCAAAGCGGGCAGGCAACCCATGGCGTTTTCAAGCGGAGTGGGTACCGGTTCACGTCAAGAAAACGCGTCAAAACAAAAAGCTAGCCTTGGTCCCGGCTTCCATGATGAACCGAATCAGGCCGCCAGCATCTTGTTCACTTCGCTGACCAATTCGCGAAGGTGAACCGGCTTCGACAGCACTTTTGCGTTTTTCGGCGCGTCGGAATCCGAGTTCAGGGCGACTGCGGCAAAGCCGGTGATGAACATGATCTTGATGTCGGGGTCGAGTTCCGAGGCCCGGCGCGCCAGCTCGATGCCGTCCATCTCGGGCATCACGATGTCGGTCAGCAGCATCTCGAACGGCTCCTCGCGCAGCCGCTGATAGGCCGACATGCCGTTGTCGTGGGGGGAGACCTGAAATCCGGCGTTCTCCAGCGCCTTGACCAGGAAGCGGCGCATGTCGTTGTCGTCTTCGGCGAGGAGGATCTTGTGCATGGCTGATCGTCGAATCCGGATTGGAGGATCTGTCCCGCCCACTAAGCCCGACAGAGGGTAAATTTCGGGTGAAAGGGCTCGAGGCCTGGGCGGACGGCTTGCGGCGCTATTTCTGGACCGGAACGGGCGTTAACGCAATGAAGCCGGGCATTTTCGCGCTCTGGATACGTTCCAGTGCGTTTGCGAATTTTTTCACTTGGCAGACCGGTTATGATTACCGACAATATATCTTCATGAAAGCTCCGTTTTTCCGATAGAATCAATCTGTCCGGATCAAACGGATGCCAGGGACGGCGCCCGACGATGACCCAGTTTAATGGCGAGGAGCGGCTTCCGTTCGAGATCGTCGAGCCGGCCGAATGGCGGGCCCCGATCATCTTCAACTCGCCGCATTCCGGCTCGGCCTATCCCAGCGATTTCCTCGACGCCTCGCGGATCGACCTTCCGGCGCTGCGCCGGTCCGAGGATTCGTTCATGGACGAGTTGATCGGAGGCCTCAGCGCGCGCGGCTTCCCGACCGTCCGGGTGAATTTTCCGCGCTCCTATGTCGACGTCAACCGCGAGCCCTACGAGCTCGATCCGCGCATGTTCACCGGGCGGCTGCCGAGTTTCGCCAATACAAGGTCGATGCGGGTGGCCGGCGGGCTCGGCACCATCCCGCGGGTGGTCGGCGACGGCCAGGAGATTTATCGCGAGCGGCTTTCGGTCGACGACGCGCTGGCGCGGATCGAGGCGCTCTACAAGCCCTATCACCGCGCGCTGCGGCGGCTGATCAACAAGACGCATCAGGCGTTCGGCACGGTGGTCGTGGTGGATTGCCACTCGATGCCCTCGATCGGGGTGTCGCGTGACGAGCCGCGGCGGCCGGACGTGGTGATCGGCGACCGTTACGGCACCAGTTGCGCGGCGCTGCTGCCGGACATGGTGGAAGCGACCATGAGCCGGCTCGGCTATTCGGTCGGCCGCAACAAGCCCTATGCGGGGGGTTTCATCACCGAGCATTACGGCAATCCGGCAAGCGGCCTGCATGCGATCCAGCTCGAGCTCAACCGGGCGATCTATATGGACGAGCGCAGGCGCGAGAAGGGTCCGCGATTTGCCCAGGTCGCCGCCGATTTCGCCAAGCTGGCGGATGCGCTCGCCACCGTTCCGCTCGGCGATCTCGGGCCGTTCCAGACGGCTGCGGAATAAAAGCGCGCTCGCTCTGTTTCATTATGATTCGGATGCGCGCCAGATGCGCAATTTCGGACCGGGAAATCTCGAGAATCCCAGATGCGCAATTGGGCATCTGAGGTTTGCGGTCGCGTGCGCGTCGGAATGACTTTCTAGAAAAAACGTGTCCAAAGAAAAAAGGGCCGCTTGCGATGGCAAGCGGCCCAAGTCTAGGGAGGAAACGCCCAAGGAGGGCAGCGATAGCGCAAGGCGCTACCGCACCGCAACAATATGCGACCGCGCTGCACAAAGCGCAAGAGTTTTTGATTCCTTCCGCTGCACAATTCACAGGCTCCGACCGCCGGCCTGAAAATCGATCTACTAAAATTTATTGTATAATTTCAAATGGTT
>NZ_DATHOP010000164.1:0-56881 GCF_035484855.1 Bradyrhizobium sp. | reverse complement strand
TCTGCGGAGCAGCGTGAAGAACGCTGCACCGCGTCCGGGACACGAGACACATTGCTTCACGCCCTCTCAGGATGAGGGCGCGAGATCGTGCCGCTAATCCCGATTGGCCGGTGTCTGCACAAATCCCCTGTTCCAGGTCGGGCTGATCAGAATCTCGTTGATGCATACCCGCGGCGGCATGCTGGCGACAAACGCGATGGTTCGCCCGAGGTCCTCCGATTGCAGCATTCGCGCCTGCTCCTTCTCGCTCGGCACCACCGGGCGCAATTTCAGGATCGGCGTCGCAACCTCGCCCGGTGACAGGCAGCAGGCCCGCAATCCGTTGACGCATTCGTCCATGTTGAACGAATGGGTCAGTGCCAGCACCGCATGCTTGGTGGTGGTATAGGCCGGGCCCGGCATCTTCGACACGTGACGGCCGGCCCAGGAGGCGACGTTGATGATGCAGCCGTCCTTTTGCGCCCGCATCGCCGGCAGCACCGCGCGCATGCAATACAGCACGCCGTTGAGATTGATGTCGACCAGCTGGTTCCAACCTTCCAGCTCCATGTCGGCCCAGCTGCGTTTCGGCACGTTGACGCCGGCGCTGTTGACGAGCAGATCGATGCGACCGTGTTTTGCGACGATCTGTTCGGCGGCCTTGTTGACCTCGGCGGCGTTGCTGACGTCCAGCGGGATCGCCTCGGCCTTGCCGCCGGCCTTGGTAATCTTCGCCACCACCGCATCCAGCGCATCCTTGCGCCGCCCCGAAACCACGACAATCCAGCCATCCGCGGCCAGCGCTTCGGCGCCGGCCTCGCCGATGCCGCTGCCGCCGCCGGTCACCCAGGCCACGCGTTTCCCGTTATTTGACATGCAAACTGTCTCCGTTGCTTTGTGAAGGGCGTTTTTGCTATGGAACGCCTTGAGATGATAGGGCCCGATCGGAAATGGCCACCCCGCAATGATGCATGAACGCCCCGCCGAACGCCAAGCTGTTTTCCGCTCGATTTGAAATTCAGGTCGGGGGCATGGTACTGCAGCCGACCGGTTTTCCGAAAATTTCTCACGCAGCAACATGAGGCAAGAAGCGCATGCGCCCGCTTGAAGGATTACGCGTCGTCGATCTCACCCGGGTGTTGTCGGGGCCGTACTGCACCATGCAGCTCGGCGATCTCGGCGCCGAGGTGATCAAGGTCGAGCGGCCCGGCGAGGGCGACGACACCCGCGCATTCGCCCCGCCCTATCAAGGCGACGAAGCGGCCTATTTCCTGTCCGTCAACCGCAACAAGAAAAGCATCACGCTCGATATGAAGAGCGAGCGCGGCCGCGAGGTGCTGTGGCGGCTGATCGACAAGTCGGACGTGCTGGTGGAAAATTTCCGGCCCGGTGCGATGGACCGCCTCGGCTTCGGCTACGCCGACGTCAGCAAGCGCCGGCCCACCCTGGTGTATTGCTCGATTTCCGGATTCGGCAATACCGGCCTGATGAAGGACCGCCCCGGCTACGACGTCATCGTGCAGGGCGAGGCCGGCATCCAGGATATCACCGGGCCGGCCGACGGCGCGCCCTACAAGGTCGGCACCTCGATCGCCGACCTCGTTTCCGGATTGAACGGATCGCAGGCGATTCTGGCGGCGCTCTATGCCGCCAAGACCACCGGCCGCGGCCAGCATGTTTCGGTTTCGATGTATGAAGCGGTCGCAGGCCTGCTCAGCTTCAATGCCAGCATCTATTTCGCGACCGGCGAATCCCCGAAGCGGCGCGGCAATGCGCACGCCACGATCGTGCCCTATGAAACCTTTGAAGCGAGCGATGGCTGGATCAGCCTAGGCGTTGCCAATGACGAATTATGGAAGCGTTTTTGCAAGCTGGTCGAGCGGCCCGAGCTGACCGACGATCCGCGTTTCGCCAAGGCCGCCGACCGCGTGCGCAATCGCGACATCCTGGTCCCGATCGTCAAGGACATCATCCGGCAGCGCAAGCGCGACGAGTGGCTGCCGCTGATGGATGAAGCGGGGATTCCGAGCGGCGCGATCCGCACCGTCGGCGAAGTCTGCGAGAGCGAGCTGTTGAAGTCGCGCGACATGATCGCCGAGATGCCACATGCCGGAAAGGGAGTCGGCATCGTCAAGAACATCAAGAATCCGATGCATCTCAGCGACACACCGCTCGATACCTATGCAGCCCCGCCCCGGCTCGGCGAGCATACCAGCGAGATCCTGACCGGCCTGCTCGGCTACAGCAAAAGCGAAGTCGAGGAACTGGCGCGCAGCAAAACCATCTAGCGGGATCGCGTAGGGTGGGCAAAAGGCGCGGTTGCGCCGTGCCCACCATCTTGCTTGAAATGGTGGGCACGCTGCGCTTTGCCTACCCCTATGCACTGCGCATTTACCGTCATTGCGAGCGAAGCGAAGCAATCCATCTCATCGTGAGAAAGCTGGATTGCTTCGTCGCTTGCGCTCCTCGCAATGACGACGAGGATGGGCCGATTCCATTGCAAGGACCGCTCCCGTACTGAGGGTACGCGATGAAGTCCCGCCACTTCACTCCATCACTTCGTCAGCGCGCAGAACCAGGGCGGCAGGCAGCTCCAGTCCGATCGCCTTGGCGGTCTTCAAATTGATGGTGAAATAGAAACGATTGGGTTGCTCGATCGGCAGATCGCCGGCCCTCGCTCCCTTGATGATCTTGTCCACATAGCCGGCCGAGCGCCGAAAGAAATCGCGAAAGCTTTCCCCGTAGCTCATCAAGCCGCCCGCTTCGACATATTCGCGGACGCCGAACACGGACGGCAGCCGGTTTTTGATCGCAAATTCCGCGATCCGCACTCGATTGAGATTGAACAGGACGTTCGATCCCAACATCAGCGCCTGAACGTTTTCCCCCTTTAGCCGCGCGAAGGCCGTGTCGAACTCTTCCGCGGTGCGGACATCGGCCATCGCGACGTTCAAGCCCCTGGCCTGGGTCGCCGCGAACAGGTTTCTCGCCACCGAAGCGTAGTTCGGACTGCTGGAATTGGCGAGGATGCCGATGCTGGCGAGATGCGGCACGGCTTCCATGAGCAATTCGAGTTGCTTGGACGCGGTGTCGTCGAGCGAGGTCGCCAGACCGGTGATGTTGCCGCCGGGATGCGCGAGACTGGTTGCAAAACCATTACCGACGGGATCGGTGGAAAGCGCCATGACAATGGGAGTTTGCGGCGCGGCCTTTTGAAAGTAGCGCACCGCCTCGGGTGCGCCGGCAACGAAGATATCGGCGTTCAACCGAGCCAGCTCTTCGGCAAATTCCGCGTAGCGTTCCGGCTTTGCCTCGGCAAAACGCCATTCGATGACAAAATCCCGGCCCTCGACATATCCGAGTGCCCGCATTCCCTCCGCAAGCCCGCCCAAAAAGCTTGTTTCGATCGCGGCCGGTCGGGCATTGCCGGAGAGAACGCCGATGCGCCAGATCTTTCCGGCATGCTGGGCACGCGCCGCTAGCGGCCACGTCGCCGCCGCGCCGCCAACAAGCGTGATGAATTCGCGCCGCCTCATTCGATCACCTCGTCGGCGGTGAATATCAGCTTCGGCGGCACCCTTAATCCCAGCGCATTGGCGGTCTTGAGATTGATCGCCATCTCGAACTTGGTGGGCTGTTCGACCGGCAGATCGGCGGGCTTTTCGCCCTTGAGAATCCTTGCCGCGTAGATGCCCATCTGGCGATAAACATCGCCAAGGCTGCTTCCATAGCTGATAAGGCCGCCAGCCGCGACCGACTCGCGCGAAAAGTAGATGGTCGGCATCCTGCTGCGCGCCGCCGGCCCGATGAGCCGTTCGCGCCGCGTATCGAAGAATGGATCGGCGGCGATAACGAGCCCGTCGGCTGGCGTCGTCGCGAATGTCGCGAAGGCGGCGTCGATCTGGCCGTCGGTGCTCGCGTTCAGTACCGAAAGCTGCACGCCCTTCGCGCGCGCCGCTTCCTGAGTGCCCTGGATCGAGGGCTCGGCGGTCGGGCTGTTCGGATTCACAAGCAGGGCAATCGTCCTGGCCTGAGGAACCAGCTCGCACAGCAACTCAAGCCGCTTCGGCGTCAACTGGGTGAAGAGAATGCTCAGGCCGGTGGCGTTTCCACCCGGCCGGGCGAGACTGGCGACCAATCCGGCCGCGACCGCGTCGTTACCGACCTCGAAAACGATCGGGATCGTCGCGGTAGCGTTTTTCGCCGCGCGGGCGAGAGGAGGACCGAAGGCGGCGATCAAATCGACCTTGCGGCCGACGAGCTCGGCGGCCATGGCCGGCAGCCGATCATACTGACCCTCCGCCCAGCGATATTCGATCGCGACGTTTTGTCCCGCGACGTAGCCTGCTTCTTTCAGTCCCTGCAGGAACGAAGCCGCCATCGGCGTGTATTCCGGCGTCGCAAAGTGAAAATAGCCGATCACCGGCATCGCCTTCTGCTGCGCGCGCGCCGCGAGCGGCAAACTCGCCGCCGCGCCGAGAAGGGTGATAAACTCCCGCCGCCTCATTCGATCACCTCGTCGGCGGTCGCGAGCAGCGTCGGCGGCACGTTAAGGCCGAGCGCCTTGGCGGCTTTGGCATTGATGACCAGTTCGAACTTGGCCGGCTGCAGCACGGGCAGATCGGACGGCTTGACGCCCCCCAGGACCTTTCCTGCGTACACGCCGGCTTGCTGGTAGGCCGTTGCAAAGCTCGGTCCATAGCTGATGAGGCCGCCGGCCGCGACGAATTCGCGCCGGTAATAGATCGCAGGAACGGAATGGCGTGCCGCCAATGCTGCGATCTGTTGACGCTGGCCAAAGAAGAACAGATCGGTATCGATAATGACCGCGCGTACTTGCTGTCCGGGCAGTGCGGCAAAGGCAGCGTCGATCTCGCTTTCGGACGCCGCGTTCACGATACGAAGCTGCACTCCCTTCGCGCGCGCCGCTTCCTGCATCTTGCTGGATATGATCGGCGCGCGCCCGCCCAATGGATTGTTGGGGTTCACGAGCAGCGCGATCGCCCTGGCCTCGGGAACCAACTCCGACAGCAGCTCCAACCGCTTGGGATTGAGTTCGTCGCCGAACAGCGTGACGCCGGTGAGATTGCCGCCGGGTCGAGCCAGGCTGGCGACGAGGCCATTGGCCACGGGGTCTCCACCGATGAAGAAAACCATCGGTACCGTCGAGGAGGCGCCTTTCGCCGCGAGCGCCACGGGGTCGGTGATGGCCAGGATCAAATCGACCTTGCTGCCGACGAGATCGGCGGCCATCGCTGACAGCCGGTCATTCGCCTCCACCCAATGATATTCGATGGTGACGTTTTGTCCCTCGATGTAGCCGGCTTCGCGCAGTCCCAGGCGGAACCCGTCCATCAGTGGTCCACCCGCGCCCGGCGGACCGGGGCTGAGGAGGCCGATCACCGGGACCGTCTTCTGCTGCGCGCGCGCCGCGAGCGGCATACTTGCCGCCGCGCCGCCGAGCAGCGCGATGAATTCGCGCCGCCTCACTCGATCACCTCGTCGGCGAGCAGCAGGAAAGGTTCCGGAATCGTCAGTGCGAGCGCCTTCGCGGTCTTGAGATTGACGACCAGTTCGATCTTGGTGGGCTCTTCGACCGGAAGGTCGGCCGGTTTGGCGCCCTTGAGAATCTTGTCGACGTAATCGCCGGCATGGCGGAATAAGGCCGAGAAGTCCGGACCGTAGGACAAGAGATCTCCGGTATCGACATATCCTCGCGAGCCATGCATCGTCGGCAGCCGTGCGGCCAGCGCCAACGTATTGATCTGAATTTGGTTGTCAGCGACCAATGGATCGCCAACGACATAGAGCGCTTGGGCGCGGCCCTTGACGCTCTCGATCGCGGGGGCGATATCGTCCGCACGCTTGACGCCCGCGGACACGATGTCGAGACCAAATTTGTGCGCCGCCTGCTGAACTTCGGCCACCGACAACGAGACAGTGCGATTGTTAGCATTGTTCAGGACTGCCAACAGGCTGAGGCCGGGAATGATGTCGCGCAGAATCCCGAGTCGCTTGCCGGCAAGATCGGGCTGCTGGTTTGATAGTCCGGTGATGTTGCCACCCGGGTGCGCGAGGGAGGCGACCAGGCCCTCGCCGACCGGGTCGGAGGCGATCGGGAAGACGATGGGAATGACTGATGTCGCGTTTTTCGCGGCGATGGTTGCCGGCGTTCCGAGCGGCAGAATGATGTCGACTTTCCGGCGGGCGAACTCGGCGCCAAATTCCGCATAGCGTTCATTGCGTCCTTCGGTCCAGCGATATTCAATCGTGACAGTGCGATTCTCGATCCAGCCAAGCTCGTGCAAGCGTTGTACAAATGCACCGAGCCAATGGCTCCAACCGGCGGAGCTTGAGCCAAGAATGCCGATGGTTGGCAGCTTGTCCGCTTGCTGCGCGCGTGCGCCGAGCGGCAAACTTGCCGCCGCGCCGGCAACCAATGTTACGAACTCGCGCCGCTTCATGGATGTCCCCCGCCCCGAGCGATCTCGCCGCTCGCGACCATCATCCAAATCGCGGTGGATGGCAACGATGCGAAGCGGCGTCCGTTAGTTGCAATCGATGGAACTTTTGTTCTGCGCTCTGGCTACATCAGGCTGATCGCAAAGCGGCTGCCGACGATAACCAGATACGCCCCATACGCCATCTCCAGCGCGCGTTTGGACATCGCATGCGCGGCGCGCACGCCGAGCGGCGCGGTCAACAGGCCGGTCGGCATCACCAGCACGGCGCCGATCAGCGAGATATAGCCGAGCGCGAATGGCCATTGCAGCGCCGCCACTTCCGGAAAGCGCGCCGCCGCGGGCCAGCCGGCATAGACATAGCCGATCGCCCCGGGAATCGAGATCAGCACCGCCAAGGCGGAGGAAGTCGCGACCGCCTGATGGATCGGACGGCCGTAAAACGTCATCAGCAGGTTCGAAAAAAGTCCGCCGCCGATGCCCATCAAGGTCGAGAGCAGCCCGACGATGAAACCATACGCATTCATCAACACGCCTCTAGGAAAGTCGGCGCCGAACTTCCAGGTCTCGCGCGAAAACAACAATCGTACCGCTGCCGAATACGCCACCGCCACGAACACGATCTTGAACAGCCGCTCCGGCGCATAGCGCGCAATCACGCTGCCCGCGATCACGCCGACCAGGACCGGCAGCCACCACGCCCTGAGAATCTCCATATCCACCGCGCCGCGGGCATGATGGGCGCGATAGGAACTGATCGCGGTCGGAATGATGATGGCAAGCGAGGTGCCTATGCACAGCGGCATCCGCACTTCCAGCGGCACACCGGCGAGCCGGAAGCATTCATAAAACACCGGCACCAGGACGGCGCCGCCGCCGATTCCGAACAGCCCGGCCAGAAAACCGGACAGCGCGCCGACCGCAACCAGCAGCGCCGCCAATTGAAG
The DNA here is from genome assembly GCF_035484855.1 of Bradyrhizobium sp. Classification (GTDB taxonomy): domain Bacteria; phylum Pseudomonadota; class Alphaproteobacteria; order Rhizobiales; family Xanthobacteraceae; genus Bradyrhizobium. The sequence continues at coordinate 49,494 of NZ_DATHOP010000164.1, read as the reverse complement.
AAGCTCACGGAGGTCCAGTCCCGCCATGCCGGCCTTTGTCCTGTCGTCGCGTCGAAGCGGTGCGCGTTCATGAATCGTGCTTCAGGTATACCAGCCATCAGCGATGCCCGGTCGCTGTCAATCCCCGGCAATGCACGGCTCATTTGCAAGGCTCATCTGAAAGGATGAACATTCGTTCGGAAACGTCGGATTTCGTCGTTGCGCTGGCTGTTTCGACTTCGTAAATAAGCTTCGTCCAGCGCGCCCCCTCAAGGGGTCCGTGCGTGGGCCTTAAAAACCGTCAAAGCCGCCAATGACCGCCAGGATCGAACGACCGCTCTCGCCGCACTTGCAGACCTATCGTTGGACCCTGACGATGGCGCTTTCCATCGTCCATCGCGTCACCGGCATCGCGCTGTATTTCGGCACGCTGTTGCTGGCGTGGTGGCTGATCGCGGCGGCTTCGGGGCCTGGCGCCTATGCCAACGTGCAGGCCTTCACGTCGAGCTTCATCGGCCGGCTGATCGTGTTCGGCTATACCTGGGCGCTGCTGCATCATCTGCTCAGCGGCGTCAGGCATTTCGTCTGGGACCTCGGCTATGGCTTCAAGCCGAACGAGCGCGAGGCGCTGACCTGGGGCGCGCTGATCGGCGGCATTACGCTGACGGTCCTGGTGTGGATCGCCGCTTACGCGATCGGAGGCGGACGATGAGCGGACCTGATTCGGCGGCTCCCCGATCGATGCGCACGCCGCTCAGCCGCGTCCGCGCGCTCGGCGCTTCGCATTCCGGCACCGGCGACTTCTGGCGCCAGCGGCTCACCGCGGTCGCGATGGTGCTCTTGATCCTGCCCGTCATCATCGTGGTCATGATGCTGCTCGGCCGCAACCAGGCCGGCGCCGCGCAGATTCTCGGCTCGCCGCTGGTCGCGATCGTGATGCTGTTGTTCATCGTCGCCAGCGTCTGGCACATGAAGATCGGCATGCAGGTGGTGATCGAGGACTATATCCATGGCGACATGACGAAACTCGCCGCCATCATGGCCAACAATTTCTTCTCGGTCGCGGTGGCGCTGGCCTCGATCTACGCCATCCTCAAACTGTCATCCGGAGTGTAGCCCATGGCTGCTGATGGCAACGGCAAGGCCCCCAATGGCGGTCCCGCCAGCAATGGAAAAGCCTATCCGATCGAAGACCACAGCTATGACGTGGTCGTGGTCGGCGCCGGCGGCGCCGGGCTGCGCGCCGTGGTCGGCTGCGGCGAGGCGGGCCTGCGCACCGCCTGCATCACCAAGGTATTTCCGACGCGCTCGCATACGGTCGCGGCCCAGGGCGGCATTTCGGCGGCGCTCGGCAACATGCACCCGGACGACTGGCGCTGGCACATGTACGACACCGTCAAGGGCTCGGACTGGCTCGGCGACCAGGACGCCATCGAATACATGGTGCGCAACGCGCCGGAAGCGGTCTACGAGCTCGAGCATTGGGGCGTGCCGTTCTCGCGCACCGAGGACGGCAAGATCTATCAGCGGCCGTTCGGCGGCATGACGCTGGACTACGGCAAGGGCCAGGCGCAGCGCACCTGTGCTGCCGCCGACCGCACCGGCCATGCCATGCTGCACACCATGTACGGCCAGGCGCTGCGCCACGCCGCGGAATTCTTCATCGAGTTTTTCGCCATCGACCTGATCATGGACGACCAGGGCACCTGCCGCGGCGTGATCGCGCTGAAGCTCGACGACGGCACGCTGCATCGTTTCCGCGCCCAGACCACCATCCTGGCGACCGGCGGCTATGGCCGCGCCTACGCCTCCTGCACCTCGGCGCATACCTGCACCGGCGACGGCGGCGCCATGGCGCTGCGGGCCGGTCTGCCGCTGCAGGACATGGAATTCGTCCAGTTCCATCCGACCGGCATCTATGGTGCCGGCTGCCTCGTCACCGAAGGCGCGCGCGGCGAAGGCGGCTATCTCGTCAATTCCGAGGGCGAGCGCTTCATGGAGCGCTATGCGCCGTCGGCCAAGGATCTCGCGTCGCGCGACGTGGTCTCGCGCGCGATGACCATCGAAATCCGCGAGGGCCGCGGCGTCGGCAAGAAGAAGGATCACATCTACCTGCACCTCGACCATCTCGATCCCAAGGTGCTGCACGAACGCCTGCCCGGCATTTCCGAATCGGTGCGGATTTTCGCCAATGTCGACGTCACGCGGGAGCCGATCCCGATCGTGCCGACGGTGCACTACAATATGGGCGGCATTCCCACCAATTATCACGGCGAAGTACTGACCAAGGTCAACGGTGACGACAATGCGATCGTTCCCGGCCTGATGGCGCTCGGCGAAGCGGCCTGCGTCTCGGTGCACGGCGCCAACCGTCTCGGCTCCAATTCGCTGATCGATCTCGTGGTGTTCGGCCGGGCCGCTGCGTTGCGCTGCGCGGAAAAGCTGACGCCTAACGGCAGTCAGGCGGAACTGCCGGCGGGCTCCGCCGACAAGGCGCTCGGGCGGCTCGATCATTATCGCCACGCCGCCGGCGGCACGCCGACCGCGAAACTGCGCGACAGCATGCAGCATGTCATGACGAATAATTGCGCGGTGTTCCGCACCGGCGAGATCCTGAACGAAGGCCACAATTTGATCCACAAGGTGCATGGCGGCATCACCGACATCGCCGTCAGCGACCGCTCGCTGATCTGGAATTCCGACCTGGTCGAGACGCTGGAATTCGACAATCTGATCGTGCAGGCGGTGGTGACGATGGATTCGGCCACCAACCGCAGTGAAAGCCGCGGCGCCCACGCGCGCGAGGATTTTCCGGACCGCGACGACAAGAACTGGATGAAGCACACGCTGGCGTGGATCGACCAGGGCGGCAACACCTCGATCGACTACCGCCCGGTGCACGACTACACCATGACCAATGACGTGCAGTACATCCCGCCGAAGGCGCGGGTGTATTGAGCGACCACAAACAGCCCGTCATTCCGGGGCGATGCGAAGCATCGAACTATGATGTGCAATTGCACATCAGAGAATCTCGAGATTCCGGGTCTGGTCCTTCGGACCATCCCGGAATGACGAAAGGTTAGAATAATGGTTGAATTCGCACTGCCGAAAAATTCGAGAATCACGGGCGGCAAGACCTGGCCGAAGCCGGCCGGTGCCACCGCGACGCGCGAGTTCAAGATTTATCGCTGGAATCCGGACGACGGCAAGAATCCGAGCGTCGATACCTACACCATCGACACCAATGATTGCGGCCCGATGGTGCTGGACGCGCTGATCTGGATCAAGAACCACATCGACCCGACGCTGACCTTCCGCCGCTCCTGCCGCGAAGGCGTCTGCGGCTCCTGCGCCATGAATATCGACGGCCAGAACACGCTGGCCTGCACCAAGGCGATGGACGACGTCAAGGACGGCGCGGTGAAGATCAATCCGCTGCCGCATCAACCCGTGATCAAGGATTTGGTGCCGGACCTGACCAATTTCTACGCGCAGTATGCCTCGATCGAGCCGTGGCTGAAGACGACGTCGCCGACGCCGCAGAAGGAATGGCGGCAGAGCCACGAGGATCGCGAGAAGCTCGACGGCCTCTATGAGTGCATTCTCTGCGCCTGCTGCTCGACCTCGTGCCCGAGCTATTGGTGGAACAGCGAACGCTTCCTCGGCCCGGCCGCGCTGCTGCAGGCAACACGCTGGGTCAAGGACTCCCGCGACGAGGCCACCGGCCAGCGGCTCGACGATCTCGAGGACCCGTTCCGGCTCTACCGCTGCCACACCATCCTGAACTGCGCCAAGGCCTGCCCGAAAAACCTCAATCCGTCGGAAGCCATCGCCGAACTCAAGCTGATGCTGGTCGAGCGGCAGATCTGATACGCCTTTATCAAGTCGTCATGCCCGGGCTCGTCCCGGGCATCCACGTCTTGGGCGACATGAGCGAGTAAGACGTGGATGGCCGGGACAAGCCCGGCCATGACGGAGAACGCTGCAGGTAGTGCCGTAGCCCGGAAAGACTCGCCGGCTCGGCAGGTGACGTTGGAGCTGCCCCCAAAACCGGCTATGTAGGCGCGGCAATCGCGTCTTCGAGAAAACCTTGGCAAACTCCGTCCCTCTTTCCGGCATCGCCGCGGCCAACGATCCGGCGGCACCGCCGTTCGGCGCCTTCGCGCCGACGCGCGCACAGGCCGCGGTCATCGCGCTTGCGCATCGCTCGCGGCTGAGGCGCGGCGCGTTTCGCCCGATGCTGTCGCGGCTGGTCAATCTCCTTCGCGCAGGTCCCGTCGACGTGTCCTATCAGGGGGCATCGTTCCGCTTCTACCATCAGGCCAGCGCCACCGAGCGCGGCGCGCTGTTCAACCCGGACTATAATCTGGAGGAACTGGCTTTCCTGCGTGAGCACACGCCCCAGGGCGGCGTGTTCGTCGATGTCGGCGCCAATGTCGGCACCTATGCCATGGTGCTGGCGCGCCACACGGGCTCTACGGGGAAAGTGATCGCGGTCGAGCCGCATCCGGTCACCCATGCGCGGCTGGCGTTCAACCGCGCCGCCTCGGGCTTCAGCCAGGTCGCGCTCGTCGCCGCTGCCGCCGGGCCTTCCGACGGCGAACTCCTGATCGAGACCGATGGCGACAATCTCGGCGCCAGCCACATCGCCTCTGGCGAACCTTCCGGCAACGCCATCGCCGTGCCGTCGCTGCGGCTGCAGCGCATTCTCGGTGATGCCGGCGTGAGCCGCGTGGACGCGTTGAAGATCGATGTCGAAGGTTTCGAGGACCGCGTTCTGACCGGCTTCTTCAGGGAGGCGGCAGAACGCTTGTGGCCGCGCGCGGTCGTGATTGAACATCTGTCGCGCGATGAATGGCAGGACGACTGCATCGACGACATGTGCAGGCACGGCTATGCCGAGGCCGGCAAGACCCGCAGCAATACGCTGTTGCTGCGCGGGTAGGACAGCCGCCCCGGAACCTTGCCCCCGCCGCGCCGTTGACGCACGAGGTTGCGTTTCCGCAAAGAGAGCAACAGATGCCGATCGATCCGCCCGAAATCCCGCCGGCGACGCCGGGCAATCCGACCGAGCCGCCGCAGGAAAGCCCGCCCGGCGACCCTCGGCCCGAGGTGCCGCCGCCGGTGCGGGAGCCCGGCGAGCCGCCACAGCCCGACGAATTGCCGGGCCGCACGCCGGAAGAATTGCCGGTGCGAGGACCGGAAGGTCCGCGCACGCCCTCGCCCGCGACCGACGGAATGGACGGTCCAATGGGTTCCGGACCCGATCTGAATCCGGGTGCATCGGATGCGCTTGGAGGGACAATGTGAAATGGCGGTTTGAAAGCATGCCCTGAATACGCAATGAACAGGACCGAATCGGGGCTTTGCGCATCGAGAAATAAATACAGGTCCGCCTTTGAGTGCCGCCACAATCCGGCCTAACGTCTATTCGTTGATCGCCACGCCTTGTTGCCAAGCTTACCTGCCAAGCCTTCCTGCCAAGAATTTTCCGGGGATCCAGACCATCATGACAAACCTTCGCCTGTTGCTGCTTGCCACGACCGCTCTTACGGCGACGCAATTGATCGCCCCGCCATCGCACGCGCAGACCGCGCCGCAGGTCATGGCCCAGGCCAAGGAAGAAGAAGGAAAGCCAAAGCAGCCGCCGAAGGCTGCGCCGCCGCGCCCGGCTCCGCCCGCCGCGCGGCCCGCGCCGCCACCGCCCAGACCCGCGGCTCCGCCGCCGCCACCGCCTCGGCCCGCCGCTCCGCCGCCACCCCCGCCGCATCCCGCGGCACCTCCACCGCCGCCGCCCCATCCGGCGGCGCCCGTGGCGCCACCTCCGCATGTCCCGCCGCCGGCAGCGCCACCAACCCCGCCGCAGCGTCCCGCGCCGCCTCCTCCCCCGGCGGCAGCGCCTCCGCCTGCGTCGCCGAAGCCACCGGCCCCGCCAAGCGGCGCGCCGGCCATGCAGCCACAGCAACAGCAGCAGAAGGGTGCGCCAACGCCGCCGCCACCCCCGCCGCCGTCAGGACGGGTCGGACCGCCTCCCGCGGGCGCAAGTGCCCCACCGCCGCCGGCCGGCGCGGCTGCACCGCCGCCTGGACGTCCCGGACAGAGCGCGCTGCCGCCCGGCGGACAGCCGCTGGCCCGTCGTCCGCCGCCGACGGTTACCGCACCGATCCCGCAGCCGCCTCGCGAGGCCATGACCCCGATTGCGCCGGGAGCAGCCGCCCAGGGACCGCGCCGCATGGAAGATTTCCGCGGCGCGCGGCAGGAGAGCGATCAGGGCGGCCGAAAGGTCTTCACCGAACCCGGCCGCGTCATCGTCGTCGATCCCTCCGGCCAGTCGTTCATCCGTCACAACGAGGAGGATCGATTCCGCTTCGGCGCGCGTGACATCCAGACCCGGCAAGTCGGCGGCGAGACACAGACCATCGTGGTCCGTCCCGACGGTTCGCAGATCATCACCTTTGTCGGCGGCGACGGCCAGTTGCTGCGCCGGATTCGGCGCGACCGGGATGGCCGCGAGATCATCATCATCGACAACAGCTACCGCGATCCGCGCGATGTCGGCGGCTTCTATGTCGACCTGCCGCCGCCGGTGATTGGGATTCCCTATGACCGCTATATCGTCGACGCCGGGGATGCGCCGCCGGACCTGATCTACGACACCATGGAAGCGCCGCCGGTGGAACGGATCGACCGGCGCTATTCGCTCGACGAAATCCGCTACAGCCCGTCGGTGCGCGCGTTGATGCCGAGCATCGATCTCAACTCCATCAACTTCGAGACCGGGTCGTGGGAAATTCCCCCCGACCAGGCGGCGAAGCTGCAGGTGATCGCGGACGGACTGAACCGGGCGATCCAGCGCAATCCGCGCGAGGTGTTTTTGATCGAGGGTCACACCGACGCGGTCGGCAACGACGTCGACAATCTGTCGCTGTCGGACCGCCGCGCCGAGGCGGCCGCGGAGCTGCTGACCCAGCAATTCAACGTGCCGCCGGAAAACCTGACCTCGCAGGGCTACGGTTCGCAATATCTGAAGGAACAGACGCCAGGGCCGAGTGCCATCAACCGCCGCGTCACCATCCGCCGCATCACGCCGCTGCTCAACGGCGGCGCGGCCTCGCTGCCGCCACCGCCGCCCGGCATCGCGCCGCCGAGGTGAGCTGCAAGGCGATCGCGAAATGAAAATGGCCGGGAGCAATCCCGGCGATTTTTGTTCCGTCATTGCGAGCGCAGCGAAGCAATCCAGCTTTCTTGCTTGCTGCTCGATGGATGGATTGCTTCGCTGCGCTCGCAATGACGGATGCATGCGGCCGTAGGGTGGGCAAAGGCGCCCTTCGCGCCGTGCCCACCATCACGATCTCGGTTGTAACGAGATGGTGGGCACGCTTCGCTTTGCCCACCCTACGCAGCTATGCCGTTATCAGCTCTTGTCGCCATCCAGCTTGAGTATCGGTGAGTCATCGCCGATCGATAGCAGGCCTGCCTCCGCGTAGAGACTGAGCTTGGCGCGGGTGTCGGTGATGTCCAGGTTGCGCATCGTCAGCTGGCCGATGCGGTCCGCCGGCGTGAACGCCGCATCGTCTACCTTCTCCATGCTCAGCCGCTCCGGCTGATAGGTCAAATTGGGGCTCTCCGTGTTCAGGATGGAGTAGTCGTTGCCGCGTCGCAGCTCGAGCGTGACCTCGCCGGTGATGGCGCGGGCCACCCAGCGCTGCGCGGTTTCGCGCAGCATCAGGGCTTGCGAATCGAACCACCGTCCCTGGTAGAGCAGACGACCCAGGCGCATGCCGCTGATGCGGTATTGCTCGATGGTGTCCTCGTTGTGGATGCCCGTGATCAGCCGCTCATAGGCGATGTGCAGCAGCGCCATGGCGGGCGCTTCGTAAATGCCGCGGCTCTTGGCCTCGATGATCCGGTTCTCGATCTGGTCGCTCATGCCAAGGCCATGCCGGCCGCCGATGGCGTTGGCCTCGAGAAACAACGCAACCGGATCGGCAAACGTCCGGCCGTTCAGCGCGACGGGCTGGCCTTCCTCAAAACGCACGGTCACCGGCTCAGACTTGACGACGCAATCGTCGCGCCAGAACGGCACGCCCATGATGGGATTGACGATCCTGATGCCGCTATTCAGGCTCTCGAGATCCTTGGCCTCATGGGTCGCGCCGAGGATATTGCTGTCGGTCGAATAGGCCTTCTCGGCGCTCATCTTGTAGTCGAAGCCATTGGCGGTGAGGAACGCCGACATTTCCGCGCGTCCACCCAGCTCATCGATGAACTGCTGGTCGAGCCAGGGCTTGTAGATCTTGAGGCTCGGATTGGTCAGCAGGCCGTAGCGATAGAACCGCTCGATGTCGTTGCCCTTGTAGGTCGAGCCATCGCCCCAGATGTTGACGCCATCCTCCTTCATCGCCGCGACCAGCATGGTGCCGGTCACGGCGCGACCGAGCGGCGTGGTGTTGAAGTACGTCGTGCCGCCGGTCGAGATGTGGAAAGCACCGGACTGGATGGCGGCGATGCCTTCGTGGACCAATTGCGTGCGGCAATCCACCAGCCGGGCCTTTTCGGCGCCGAAGCCCAGCGCCTTGCGCGGAATCTCGTCGTAGTCGGCCTCGTCGGGCTGGCCGAGATTGGCGGTATAGGCGAAGACGCGGGCGCCTTTCTGTTTCATCCATAGCAGCGCCGCGCTGGTGTCGAGACCGCCCGAGAAGGCGATGCCGACTTTCTCCCCTTTGGGCAGGCCTTTCAGGATCGTACTCATCGAGTTTCCAATCGGTCGTAATGGCTGATGTCTGACGAATTGAATGCGCGAATATCAAATTTCGCAGGCTTGGGCACGCGTTTAGTAATGGCTGGCGTAATGATGCCGCTCACGGGGACGGCTTTGGCCCCACATCGCGGCCGCACCAGCGCTGGAAGAAGCGATAGCCCGGCCAGGCCAGTTTCGTCAGCGCGGCATCGATGCCCTCGTCGGTGAGGCGCGTCTGCGGCCAGCGATAGATATAGCCATAGGCCAGCCAGATCACCAAAAACGTCACCAGGCCCGCGGCCGCCACGTCGGTGAAGAAGTGCCCGCCGAACGCCATTCGCAGCACGCTGGTGACGACGCCGAACAAAGTCGCCGCCGCAAACGCCAGCGGCCGCCACGCCGGCGGCGTCAGCGCCGCGGGCGCGTAGGTCCAGAACGCGGTGGCGCCTTCGCCGGAGAAGAACGAGCAATTGCGCGCGCAGGCGCCGCGCGGATCCCACCATGCCACGAATTGATCCGGCCCGTTGAACTGCCTCACCACCACCGGGCGCGGCCGGCCCCAATAGCTCTTGAAGGTGAGATTGGTGAGAACGCCCGCCGAAAGGAGCAAGGTGGCGAGCAGGAAGACGATCGCACGCCCGGAGATCAACAGCGGCCGGTCCGGCCGGATCAGTTTCACCACCAGCGCGATCAGCGCCGGCGCCGCCAGCGCCCAGGCGATCCACATCGCACCGTCGCGCGCAATCGCGGCCAGCGCATTGAGTTTCAGGGGAAACGAGTGCGTCGTAGCGTCGTAGAACAGGCCGGCGAGCTTGAGGTCGAGTTCGGGGAAAATCCCGAACAATAGCCCAACCACGAGCGCGAGGCCGAGCGCGATGAAAAGTCCAGTCCGGTTCATGGCGCGGGGTTTAGCCGAGGCGATTGGGGATGAAAAGGGCAGTCGTCATCCTGAGGTGCGAGCACTTGCGAGCCTCGAAGGATGAGCAGCAGGCACCGGCCCTTCGTCATCCTTCGAGGCTCGCCGAAGAGGCTCGCACCTCAGGATGACGGCGGTGATTGCGGCGGCGGAGAATGCGCCGGCGGCGCGGGTGTTTGCGAGGGCAGCGGAGGCGGCGGCCTCAGCTGGCGCGGCGGCTCGCGCCAGGCGCCGGCATTGCGGCCGGCGATCATCCAGTAAACCATGCCGGCAACAATGCCGGCGCCGGTCATGATTTCGAGATGCCGCCGGACGATGCCCTCGAAGCGCAGCGTATCGGGATCGAACGGCACCAGGCCGAGATAGCAGGCAAGACCGATCAGGCCGCCGCCGATCGCATAGGTCAGCGCGCCCCTGATATAGAACGCTTCGGTGATCAAGGCCACCAGCATCGCCGGCAGCAACGCAAAGCCGGAGATGAAGATGAAGCCGAAACCGAGCACGATGTTGAGCGCGCCCTGATCCACCGGGCCGGCGCCGAGATCGCTCAGTTCCGGAAACAGCACCGCGACGATCACGATCATCCCCGCCACCAGGCAAGCGGCGAAAAAGGCGAACAGGATCACGAACAGGCGGCCGATCAGTGCCATGTTAACAAATCCAACAACGCGAGCCGAAACTCTCTCAACCGTCATGCCCGGGCCCGTCCCGGGCATCCACGTCTTACTTTGTCGAGACACCGAAGACGTGGATGGCCGGGACAAGCCCGGCCATGACGACGTCTATTTGTGCCTCAATCCGTCATCGCCATGGCGCGCAGCGCCTGGCGCTCGCGCACCGACAATTTCTCGGTCTCCGACTTCAACTGGCCGCAGGCAGCGAGGATGTCGCGGCCGCGCGGGGTGCGCACCGGCGAGGAGTAGCCGGCGTTGAAGATGTATTCGGAGAATTTTTCGATTCTGTCCCAGTCCGAGCATTCGTAGCGCGTGCCCGGCCACGGATTGAACGGAATCAGGTTGATCTTGGCGGGAATCCCCTTCAGCATCTTCACCAGCAGCCTGGCGTCGTCGAGCGAATCGTTGACGTCCTTGAGCATCACATACTCGAAGGTAATGCGCCGCGCATTGGAGGCGCCGGGGTAGTCGCGGCACGCCTGCAGCAATTCGGCAATCGGATATTTGCGGTTCAGCGGCACCAGTTCGTTGCGCAATTCGTCGCGCACCGCATGCAGCGAGATCGCCAGCATCACGCCGATCTCCTCGCCGGTGCGGATGATGTTCGGCACCACGCCCGAGGTCGACAGCGTGATGCGGCGGCGGGAGATGCCGATGCCTTCATTGTCCGCCACGATCAGCAGCGCGTCGCGCACCGCATCGAAATTGTACAGGGGCTCGCCCATGCCCATCATCACCACATTGGTGACGAGGCGGCTGCCGGTCGGCGTCTCGCGGTCGGCCCAGTCGTTGAGGCGGTCGCGCGCCACCATGACCTGGCCGACGATCTCGCCTGACGTGAGGTTGCGCACCAGCCGCTGGGTGCCGGTGTGACAGAACGAGCAATTCAGCGTGCAGCCGACCTGCGAGGAAACGCACAGCGTGCCGCGATCGGTCTCGGGGATATAGACGCATTCCACCTCATGCGCCTTTTCGACATCATCGCCGCTCGGCAGCCGCAACAGCCATTTGCGGGTGCCGTCATTGGAGATTTGCTCGGCGACCACCTCGGGGCGCGCGACGGTAAAATGCGCCTCGAGCTCGCCGCGCATTTCCTTGGAAATGCTGGTCATCTCGTCGAAGTTTTCCGCGCCCCGGACGTAGATCCAGTGCCAGAGCTGCTGCGTGCGCATCTTGCGCTGCGAAGGTTGAACGCCGATTTCGCCCAGCCGCTCCGCGATTTCGGCGCGCGACAGCCCGACCAGCGAAGGTTTCGCCGGCGGCACGTAGGTCTCGAGCGCGATCTTTTCCAGGGGCGCCGAAGTGAATGCAAGCGTCATCAATCACACGCGGAGTAAGTGGTTGAAACGTAGGGTGGGCAAAGCGAAGCGGGCCCACCACGAATGTCGATGGTGGGCACGGCGCGACGCGCCTTTGCCCACCCTACGACGGTCTTAGATAGGCTTTCCGGGGTTCCCAAACAACGTCGATTTGAGCTCAAAAACCGCCTAGCGCCGGCAATCCTGCGCCAGCCGGTCGAGCGCCTGAGCGAGGCCCTTCAGCGAAAAGGTGTCCGTGGTCTCGGTGCCCTTGGCGGAGACGCCCTTGACGGTGACGTCGGCGGATTTGCGCATCGCTTCGACCATCCGCTCTTCCTCGGCGGCGTTCTTGATCCAGAGGCCGTCGCCCTGGGTATACATCGCGTAACTGGCGCCGCCGACCTCCAGTGTCGATTCCGAGCCGGGCTTCAGCGTGTAGCCGATCATGATCGAGACTTCGTTGGTGACCTTCTCCGCCGGACGGGTGGAGACGAAGGCATAGGCCGGATCGCGCGGACGGTTGGGCGGATTGGTTTTCGACGACGCGGGCTTTGCCAGCGCGAAGCACACCTTCTTGCCGTTCGGCGTCGCGGTATAGGCGCCCCAGGTGCCGAACTGGCCAATCAGCGTGGGTTCGGCATCGCCCGTCACGGCGGCGGCAGGCTTGGTTTCCGGTTTGGCCACCGCAGGCTTGGCCGCAGCCTTTGAGGCTTTCGGCGGCGCGCTCTGCGCATGCGCAAGGCCCGATGCCCCGCACATCAGCACGCTTAGCCCCAGAGCTGTCAGATTTCGCCGCACGGACATGACCGAATCTGGTTCCCTCATTATTGTGACTGGATGATGGCTCCGACACCGTAGCGTCACACGGGGTAGCGGGGAAATACTCTTTTGGAAAGACCGTTGCGGAAGCCTGCAAACCGGGGCGTCCAGCTCATTTCATCAAGAGCCCTTCGACCGCGCCGCCCGCTGGCTCTCCCACTGCGCATCGGTCCATTGCAGCAGATCCTCCGCACCCGAACTGCGCAAATGCGCGCCGCCATCCTGCACCACCATCTCGCCGTTGATGAAGCCCGCGCCGTCGGAGATGAGATAACTGGCGAGATCGGCGAGTTCGCGATGTTCGCCGACGCGGCCGAGCGGATTTCTCGATGCCCAGTTTTCGTCGCGGCCTTCGGGACGAAGCTGGCCGGAAGCACCCGGGGTCGGAAACGCGCCGGGCGCGATCGCCACCGTGCGAACGCCCTTCGGCCCCCACTCCACCGCAAGGCTCCTGGTCATCGCGAGAATGGCGGATTTCGCCATTGCCGAGGGCACCGTGAAGGCGCGGCCGGTGATGGTCGAGGTCGAGAGGATGCTCAGGACCACGCCCTTGTGCTTGCCCTCGATCCAGCGCTGGCCCGAGCCGAGCGTGCAATACATCGTGCCGTGCAGGGTCGGCGCAAGGATCGCGTCCGCGGCGCGAAACGACATCTGCTCGCTCTGCGCGATGAAGGTCGCCGCGGCATTGTTGACGAGAACATCGAGCGGGGCGTGTTGCCAGATCGCCTCCAGCATGGCGTCCACGCTGGCGCCGTCGCGAATATCGCACCGGAGCGCGCTGACGTTGCCGCCGAGGTCGGCGCGCATCCGCGCCGCGGTTGCCTCCAGCAATTCGAGCCTGCGGCCGCAGATGATCAGTTCGGCGCCGAGCTCGACGAAGCGGCGTCCCATCGCCGCCCCAAGCCCGGAGCCGCCGCCGGTGACCAGGATGCGCTTTCCCTCAAGCAGGTTCTTTTCAAACATCGTTCGATTCCTCATTTACCACCGTCATCGCGAGCGTAGCGAAGCAATCCATCGCTCCGCAATCCGGAAAGCTGGATTGCTTCGCTGCGCTCGCAATGACGGCGGTGGTGCGTTGGTGTCGAATCCGATTGTCGCCCGGCCTCAAATCCGGCAAGAAGCTTGCCAGCCCCGACTGTGCGGCCGAAAACCAGGTGTGTCCATGAAAGCCATTCTCTGCTCGCAATATTGCGGTCCCGACGATCTCGTGCTGAGCGAAGTGCCCGATCCGGTGCCCGCGGCCAATGAGGCCGTGATCGCGATCAAATCCGCGGCGCTGAATTTCTTCGACCTGCTGATGATCCAGGGCAAGTACCAGATCAAGCCGCCATTTCCGTTTTCGCCAGCCGCCGAGGTCGCCGGCGTGATCGAGAGCGTCGGTGCTGGCGTCACCGACCTCAAGGTCGGCGACCGCGTGGTGGCCTCCTGCGGGCACAACGGCGCGCGCGAGAAGATCGCGCTGCCGGCGAATTCGATCGTGAGGATTCCCGACAATCTGGATTTCGACCGCGCCGCCGGAATCATCATCATCTACGGCACCGCGCTGCATGCGCTGGAAGACCGCGCGAGCCTCAAGCCGGGCGAGACCATGGCGGTGCTGGGGGCGGCCGGCGGCACGGGGCTGGCGGCCTGCGAACTCGGCAAGCTGATGGGCCTGAAGGTGATCGCCTGCGCCTCGTCGGACGAAAAACTCGAATTCGCCAGGCAGCACGGCGCCGAACTCGGTCTGAACTACGCCAGGGATGATTTGAAGGAAGGCCTGCGTAAGCTCACCGGCGGCAAGGGCGTCGACATCATCTTCGATCCCGTCGGCGGCAGCTATGCCGAAGCCTCGCTGCGCTCGATCGCATGGGAGGGCCGTTTTCTCGTGATCGGATTCGCCGCCGGCGACATTCCGAAGATGCCGCTCAACCTCGCGCTCCTGAAAGGCTGCGACATCCGCGGCGTGTTCTGGGGCCATTGGGCGCGGCTCAATCCGGAGAAGAACCGCGCCAACCTGGAAAAGCTGGTGAAGTGGACGGCGGAGGGCAAGATCTCCTCGCATGTCGACCGCACCTTTCCGCTGGCGCAAACCGCCGATGCGCTGAAGGTGCTGGCGGGCCGCAAGGCGATGGGCAAGGTGATCCTGCATCCGTGATGGGCCGAACTCTGAACGTCATGCGCGGGCTTCCGCCTTCGCTGAAGCTTCGGCGGACAAATACCGAAGACCCGGCGAAGCCTCTTGAGCGCCGAAGTCCGCCTTCGGACGAAGGCGGTTGGCGTAGACGGGTGACCCGCGCATCCATCAATCTTCGCAAGATCTTTTCGAAGCGGATGGATTGCCGGGGTCAAGCCCGGCAATGACGGTCCCGGCCTGAGCGTTCCCGACGCGTCGCGCGCCCTACTGCACCTGGCACGAGGTCTGTTCGACCCGCGGCCGGCCGCAGTAGTGGATGGTCGAGCCGTCGAACAGCGTGTATTGCCGCTTTCCGGGAAACAGATTGGCGCCAAAACTCGCCGAGCAGGATTGCCCGTGGGTGGCGATGTTCACCACCAGCGCGTTGTTCGGCAGATTCCAAATCAGCTTGAGACCGTTGCGGCCGGCGACGCGGACCTGCGCGCTGCCGCCGGGCGCCGCCGTCGGCCGCGCGCCGAGCCTTCCATCGAAGTGAATCGTGCTGGAGAAGATGAAGGCGGTTTCGGTGACGTCGGCATAGGCGCCGCCGTCGGTGAAGATCGCGCCGGTGCCGTCACCGCTGATCGGAATGTTGTTGGCCTGAACCGGCTGCTGGCAATCCACGGTGCCGGAAAAATGGATGTGGAATTTGGCGACCGCCGTCTGCGCCGTCGCCTGCGTCGAAAACATCAGGCCTGCAATTAAAATCAAATTGCGTGCAACTCTTGCGTTAGCGCTCATCATATTTCCCCATATTTCTCCCCCTATTGCGACGAAATGCCTGTGGGCAGCGTACGTCACGCCGCAATGAAATCAAGATATCTCCCAAATCGTGCCGGTGATCGTCGCTTTTTGGTCCGATTCGAAATGCGTTTTAAGGCCTCGGTAGCGGGGCGCTTGGCCGACAAGAATAAGAAGAAGTGGATGCCGGGATGCCCTGATGTTGCGTAGTAGCGTGGAGGCATCACCCATGGCGCGTAAAATCAGGCTCACACCATACGACGAACAAATACTCGACGAGTATGACGAAGGCGCCGATGGCGCCCAATACATGGCTTACGGATCGGCGCCATCGATGGCGACGGAAGATGAATATCTTACCGAGGATCCGATGCCGCTGTTTCTCTCCAGCCATGACGAGGAAGAATATCGGCCGCGGGGCTTTGGCAGCGGCGGGGACGGCAACCATCCGGTTTTGCCGCGCATTCTGAAGGCCGGCATTTTCGTGGCGTCGGCGGCAGCGATCGCCTTTGCCGCCATATCGGTGGAAAATCCGCTGTCGCTGTTCGCCAATGCCAAGGCTTCGCTGATCGGATCGTCGGCGGATCAGTCGGCCGCAACCCAGCCGGCGCAGCCGATACCAGCGGTGCGGCTGGTGAGCAACAATCGACCGATGCCGGTGGTCGCGCAAGCCACCGATCGGGACACGGCACCGTCCGTAAGGGTCATGCCGACACGCGACGATATCGCGCTCGCGCTCAAGACCGCTCATCAGAACCAGGCCGAAGCCGTGCAGGCGCCCATCGTGCCGCCGCAACCGGTGGCCGCGCCGGCACGGCGGATCGATCCCGACGAACTTGCAACCCTGCTCAAGCGGGCCAAGAGCCTGATCGAGATCGGTGACATCGCGGCGGCACGGCTGTTGCTGGAACGTGCGGCCGACGCGCAGGAGCCCAGCGCCGCGCTATTGCTGGCGCAGACCTACGACCCCGCCGTGCTCGGGACGCAGGACATGCGGAGCATCACGCCCGATCCGGCGATGGCGCGCGACTGGTACCAGAAGGCAGCCCGGTTCGGTTCACCGGATGCGCAACAACGACTGGCGCAAATGCAGAACTGATTTTCAAAAAGCAGGGGACTTCAATGCGACGATTAATCGGGATGGCGATTTTCGCCATGATGATGGCGCTTGGCTTCGCGGCCGTGGCCGAGGAGACGGAATTCGATCCGGCCAAGGTCAGCGACAGCCTCAAGGCGATCTTCCAGTTCGGATCCACCGCCACCAAACAGGCGCTCAACGCCAACACGGTGACGCTGATATCCGGCACCATCGGCGGCACCTATGTGCAATTCGGCGCCGACCTCGCCTCCGTGCTCGACGACGGCAACAAGTTGCGCGTACTGCCGATCGTCGGGCGCGGCTCGGTGCAGAGCGTCGCCGACATCCTGTTCCTGCAGGGCGTCGATCTCGGCATCGTGCGCGCCGACACGCTCGACTATCTGGAGCGAAAGGGTTTTGCCAAGGACATCAAGAAGCAATTCACCTATGTCACCAAGCTCTACAACGAAGAGATGCACGTCATTGCCTCGAGGTCGGTGCATAATCTGAAGGAACTCAACGGCAAGACCATCAGCGTCGACCTTCCCAACGGCGGCACCTTCGTCACGGCGCTGACCGTGTTCGAGCGGCTCGGGCTGAAGCCGAACGTCGTCTATATCGAGCAGCGCATCGCGATGGAGAAGCTGAAAAAAGGCGAAATCGACGCCGTGATCGTGGTCGGCGGCAAGCCGTACAAGTCCGTCTCCAGCTTCAAGGACGATCGCTTTCACCTCGTCACCGTCGACTACGACAAGCCGCTGCAGGGCGACTATCTGCCGGCGACGCTGACCGCCGCCGACTATCCCAATTTGATCTCGAACGACGAACAGAAGGTCGACACCATCGCGGTGCCGGCGGTGCTCGCCGCCTATAACTGGGCACCCAATACGGACCGTTACCGCAAGGTCGCGCTGTTCGTGGACAATTTCTTCACGAAATTTCCCGCCTTCCAGAACCCGCCCTTCCATCCGAAATGGAAGGAGGTCTCGTTGTCGGCGCAACTGCCGGACTGGCAGCGCTTCCCGGCCGCCAAGCAATGGCTGGACAGCCACGGCATCGAACCGGTTGCGAAGGTCAGGTTCGACGAATTCCTCAAGAGCAACGCGGCGGCCGGAAAGCTGCCGGCCAATGCCGACAAGGAAGCGCTGTTCAAGCAGTTCCAGGCCTGGGAAGCCGAGCAGAACGCGCGCGCCCAGGCAGCGCCGGCGCAGAAGCAGAAGTAGCGGTCGAGCTGCCGACGGCGCTCAATCCTCCGGCGCAAGCCCTCGCTTCAGCGCGGCGCGGGCGGCGTCGCGATGATCCGCCGTGATGTGGCTCGAGACCAGTCGGATCGCGGTAGCGAGCACGGCGGCATCGTCGGTGTAGCCGAGCACCGGCAACATGTCCGGGATGAAATCGAACGGCAGGATGAAATAGGCGATGGCCCCGAGCAGCGCCGCCTGGACGTGGCGCGGCGTCTGCTTGTCGAAGGCACAGTAATAGGCGGCGAGCAAATCCTCGGCGAAGGGAATTTTTGCGATCACCCGCTTCAGCTTGATCCAGAAGCGCCGGCGCAGGTTTTCGGGATCTTCCGCCAGCCGGTCGGCCGGCTCAAATCCGACGGTATGTTCGGTCGCCATCATAAGCCCCTTGGGACCCGCGCGGTGAATCGTCGCGGCAGACGTGGCTCGAGATGGGGACGTGCTACCGCCGCTTCAAGATTGAGCGACATCTCCCTCTCCCGCTCTTCGCGGGGGAGGGCATAGGCGCCCTACGGGCGCCGTTTTTGAGAGAAGGACGCCGATGCGAAGCATCGGCTATGGTGGGGGTGTCTCCGCTGGGACGGTGTCCGTTGCATTCCCCCACCCGCCGCGCTCTGCCGAGCGCCATAGGCGAAGCTCCGCTTCGGCGTTCTGCTCTAAGGACGGCCGCCGACGGCGGCCTATGCTCCCCCGCAAGCGGGAGAGGTAAAAGCTTCTCCTGGATCAGGAAACCCCGAGCTGGCCCGCGATGGCGTTCATCGCCTTCGCAAGCTCGATGTCGCGCAGGGTGACGCCGCCGGCATCGTGGGTCGCGAGCACGACCTCCACCGTCTTGTAAACGTTGCGCCATTCCGGGTGATGGTCATTCTTTTCGGCCACCAGCGCGGCCCGCGCCATGAATCCGAAGGCCTCGTTGAAATCCTTGAAAACGAAGGTCCGCGCGATGGCCTCGCGGCCGGGCGTCTCGACCCAGCCATGCAACCCCTTAAGCGCCGATTTTCGCGCTTCCGCCGTCAGCCGCTCCACCATGTCAACCTCCTGTTCCACCCCACCCTAGCACCGAACCAGCCGGCGGCATCGCGCCATGACCCAGAGGGAGCCATGGCCGCCGGTAACCATGACGGAGATGTAACTCCGCGCTGGCAGGAAATTTGCTACAATATTGCTCTAACCGCCTTGGCAATATGAAATTGGACCTCAAACGATTATTTGCCAGATCGATGACCGGCGGCTTTGAGCCGGCCGGAGCGCCGGCACAGCCGGCGCCAGCGTCGGCGCGCTCGCCCAGGCAGCAGACGATGTTCGTCATACTGGCCGGCATCCTCGCCATCATAGGCGCCGTCGCGGGCGCCTATTATTTTGCGATGCGGCCGGTGACCCTGCGGATCGCGGTTGGGCCGGCCAACAGCGATGACCTCAAGGTGGTCCAGGCGTTGACCCAGGCCTTTGCCCAGAAACACGGCTATGTCCGCTTGCGCCCGATCCAGACCGACGGCGCGACCGAGAGCGCCAAGGCGCTTGAAAACGGCAGCGTCGATCTTGCCATCATCCGCGGCGATCTCGACGTGCCGAAGAACGCCCAGGCCGTGGCGACGCTGCGCAAGAACGTCGCGGTGCTGTGGGTGCCGCCGCCAGCGAAGGGCAAGGGCAAGAAATCCGGACCGAAGATCACGAAGATATCGCAACTCGCCGGGCGCAAGATCGGCGTCGTCGGCCGCACACCGGCCAACGTCAATTTGCTGAAGGTGATCCTGCAACAATATGGCGTTGATCCCGCCAAGGTCGAGATCGTCCAGTTCCCGGCCTCCGAGGCGGTGGATGCCATCAGGAACCAGAAGGCGGATGCCTATCTCGCCGCGGGTCCCGTCAACAGCAAGATCACCACGGATGCGATCAACGCATCGATGCGCGACGGCGGCACGCCGACCTTCCTCGGCATCGATACGGCGGAGGCGATCGCGCAGAACCATCCGATGTATGAAGCCTCCGAAATTCCGGCCGGCGCCTTCGGCGGCTCGCCCGACCGGCCCGACGACGAGGTCAAGACCATCAGCTTCTCGCACCACATCGTCGCGCGGAAGGGCCTCTCGGAGACCACGGTTGCCGCCTTCACCCGGCAATTGTTTGCGATCCGGCAGCAGCTGATGGCGGAATTCCCGCTGGCTGCGAAAATCGAGACCCCGGATACCGACAAGGATGCCGCCATTCCGGTGCATCCGGGCGCTGCGGCCTTTGTCGACGGCGAGGAAAAGACCTTCCTTGACCGCTACAGCGATTACATCTGGTGGAGCCTGATGGCGCTGTCGGCGATGGGCTCGGCGGGTGCGTGGTTCGCGGGTTACCTGAAGAAGGACCAGCGCAACAACAACACGCATCTGCGCGAACGACTGCTCGACATGCTCGCAACCGCGCGCCGCAGCGATTCAACCGAGGAACTCGACCAGATGCAGGCCGAGGCGGACAATATCATGCGCGATACGCTGCAGTGCTTCGACAATGGCGCGATCGAGGAAGGCGCATTGACCGCCTTCAATATCGTGCTCGATCAATTCCACAACGCGGTCGCCGACCGCAAGGCGGTGCTGGCGAGCATGCCGCAAAGCCTGCAACGGGCGGGCGCGCAGTTCCGGGCCACCGGCACCTTGTAAGCCGCAATTGCCGCAATCCTGCCGTCACGCCGATGGCGCGGGTGCGCGATCGCGCGGTGGGGCGCTCTCAGTATCAACGTCTGGCGCCGCCGGACTTGCTCAGCAAGGCGCGCAGCGCGTCGGTCGAATAGGGTTTTGGCAGCCTCGGCCTGTCCGCGAATGCGGCGGGAAGCCTGACGTCGGCGCCATAGCCGGTGACGAAGACAAACGGAATTTTGAGCGCTGCCAGCCTTTCTGCGATCGCAAAGCTCTTTTCCCGCACCAGCCCGACGTCAAGCAGCGCGAAATCCGGCGCGCGCTCGGCGATCATGTCGAGCGCCTTGGCCACGCTTCCCGCAGTCCGGATCGTCTTCACCCCGAAGCCGAGAATCGTGTCCTCGAAATCAAGCGCAATGATCGGATCGTCTTCGACGATCAGCACGTCCTCGGGCATGCGGTCGAAGGAGGCGGGTTCCATGATCTCTTTGACAAGACTTCCCAAGGCCGAAATCCGAACCAAGCTCGAACCTGTCTGCCGTTTGCGCGAAAAGCGTATCGGCCGGTTCCAAGGATGAAACCATCACATCGCGGTTTCGTTTGTCTGTGCACTTGTGCACATAGCAATCCGGCAGATGCTGTTATTGTGGAAACTGCGAGAGAACCTGAATGGTCATAAGCGAGAACCCGGATGGCGCCGACCGGCCCTACAACAATCTGTTGCGGCGGCTGAGCCCGGGCGACTTTGCGCTGATAGCGCCGCACCTCGGGCACGAAGAGGCGCAGCCCGGCGACCTGCTCTACAATCCCGGCGACGACGTCGAGATCGTGCACTTTCCCTGCGGCCCGGCGCTCGCGACCTATCTGGTTGCCAATGAGGACGGCCGCGACGTCGAGACCATCCTGGTCGGCCGCGAAGGCGCCGTCGGCGGAATTGTCAGCCAGGGATATCTGCCGGCCTATACCCGCATCGTGGTCAAGTTCGGCGGCCCGTTCGTGCACCTGCCGATCGGAAAGCTCGATGCGGCCAAGACGAAGTCAGCAACGCTACGCAATGTGTTCGCGCGCTATGCCGACTGCATGCTGGCGCAGATGTTCCAGGCGACCGCCTGCAATGCGATTCATTCGATCGAGCAGCGCACGGCGAAATGGATCATCTCGGCGATGGAGCGCACCGAAGGCGAGGATGTGGTGCCGCTGACCCATGAGCAGTTGGCGACGCTATTGGGCGTCGGCCGCAGCTATACCAGCCGGGTGATCCAGACCTTCAAGGCGGAGGGAGTTTTGGAAACCCGCCGCGGCTCGATCCTGGTCCTCAACCCCGAGGCGCTGAAGCTGCGCGCCTGCCTTTGCAACGAATCCGTGAAAAATCACTTCGAGGAAGTGCTGCGCGGGGTTTATCCGACCGAAGAGGCCCATGGCCCCTGAAGAAGGACGGTTTGACGCGAAATTCGGCTAACCAAACCGCAAACAACGCATTGTTTTTCGGCGATTTCTGACTATATTGCAGCGCAACGAGTAGGGTGTGCCCGGTCCTTTTGGCCGGGCTTCCTTTTTGGGGCGCTATGGCGCCCTTTCGAATTCCAGGTTTTGAGCGTGATCCGGAAAAGTGGGTCCCGGTTTTCCCGTGAGATCGCGCTCCAGCCATTGTCCGACCCAGAAGAAGAGCTATGAAACTTCGCAACGTCGCCATCATCGCCCACGTCGACCACGGCAAGACCACGCTGGTGGATCGCCTGCTGCAGCAATCCGGCGTCTACCGCGACAACCAGCGCCAGGTTGAGCGCGCCATGGATTCCAACGACCTGGAGCGCGAGCGCGGCATCACCATTCTGGCCAAGGCGGCGTCGGTGCAGTGGAAAGACACCCGCATCAACATTGTCGACACCCCGGGCCATGCCGATTTCGGCGGCGAGGTCGAGCGCATCCTCAACATGGTGGACGGCGCGCTGGTGCTGGTCGACGCCGCCGAGGGTCCGCTGCCGCAAACCAAATTCGTGGTGTCGAAGGCGCTGCGGATGGGGCTGAAGCCCATCGTCGTCATCAACAAGGTCGACCGCTCCGACGCGCGCCCCGTCGAGGTCATCAACGAAGTGTTCGACCTGTTCGCGGCGCTCGACGCCAGCGAGGAGCAGCTCGATTTCCCGATTCTCTACGGCTCCGCCAAGCAGGGCTGGATGGCGACGTCGCTCGAGGGTTCGCACGACGACGGCATGCAGCCGCTGTTCGATCTGATCCTCAGCCATGTCAAGCCTCCGGTGGTCGAGGAAGGCCCGTTCCGCCTGCTCGGCACCATCCTGGAAGCCAATCCCTATCTCGGCCGCATCATCACCGGACGCATCAGTTCGGGATCGGTCAAGCCGAACCAGAGCGTCAAGGTACTCGATCATGACGGCAAGCTGATCGAGACCGGCCGCATCACCAAGGTGCTGGCGTTCCGCGGCATTGAACGCACCGCCGTGGAAGAGGCGGAAGCCGGCGACATCGTGGCGCTGGCCGGCCTGCCGAACGCCACCGTCGCTCACACCATCTGCGATCCCTCGGTGGAATTGCCGATCCAGGCGCAGCCGATCGATCCGCCGACGCTGGCGATGACGTTTCGCGTCAACGATTCCCCGCTGGCCGGCACCGAAGGCACCAAGGTCACCGGCCGCATGATCCGCGACCGATTGCTGCGCGAAGCCGAAGGCAATGTGGCGCTGGGGGTTCGCGAATCCGATGACAGCGATGCGATGGAAGTCGCCGGCCGCGGCGAGTTGCAGCTCGGCATCCTGATCGAGACCATGCGCCGCGAAGGCTTTGAGCTCTCGGTGTCGCGCCCGCGCGTCGTCTTGAAGAAGGACGAAGCATCAGGCGATTGGCAGGAGCCGATCGAGGAGGTCGTGATCGACGTCGACGAGGAGCATTCCGGCGTGGTCGTGCAGAAGATGAGCGAACGCAAGGCCGAGATGATCGAGATGCGCCCCTCCGGCGGCCACCGGCTGCGGCTGGTGTTTTACGCGCCCACGCGAGGCCTGATCGGCTATCAGGGCGAGTTGCTCACCGATACCCGCGGCACCGCGGTCATGAACCGCCTGTTCCACAATTACGCGCCCTACAAGGGCGAGATCCAGGGCCGCCGCAACGGCGTCTTGATCTCCAACGACCAGGGCGAGGCGGTGGCCTATGCGATGTTCAAGCTGGAAGACCGCGGCCCGATGATGATCGAGCCGGGCTGGAAGGTCTACAAGGGCATGATCGTCGGCGAGCACACCCGCGACAACGATCTCGAGATCAACGTGCTCAAGGGCAAGCAGCTCACCAACATCCGCACCACCTCGAAGGACGAAGCGGTACGGCTGACGCCGCCGATCAGGATGACCCTGGAAAAGGCGCTCGCCTATATCGAGGACGACGAGCTGGTCGAGGTCACCCCGAAATCAATCCGGCTGCGCAAGAAATTCCTCGACGCCAACGACCGCAAGCGCGCGGAAAAGTCCAAGCAGGCGGTGGCGTAAGCCCTCCCGCACAGTTGAACCAAGATACCGTCATGGCCGGGCTTGTCCCGGCCATCCACGTCTTGGATACTGGGAAAGAAAGACGTGGATGCCCGGCACAAGGCCGGGCATGACGACAACGCTAACGATCTCATGTCCTCCCTCCCCTCCTCCATCGACATCGCCATCGTCGGCGCCGGCGCCGCCGGCCTCGGGGCGGCGCATGCGCTGAAGGATTCCGGCCTCTCGACCATCGTGCTGGAAGCGCGCGACCGCGTCGGCGGCCGTGGCCACACCATCATGGCCGCGCCCGGCATCACCTTCGATCTCGGCTGCGGCTGGCTGCATTCGGCCGACCGAAATTCGTTCGTGCCCATCGCCGAACGGCTGAACTTCGAGATCGACAAGACGCGTCCGCCGTGGCGCGAACAGAGTTTCGATACCGGTTTCCCGCTCCAGGAACGCCTCGACTTCATTCGGGCGATCGACGCCTTCTACGATCGCGCCGAGCGGGCCGCCAAAAGCGGCCACGACAGCGCCGCGAGCACCTGTCTCGAGCCCGGCAATCGCTGGAACCCGATGATCCACGCGATCTCGACCTATGTGAACGGCGCGGAGCTCGACCGTATCTCGATACTCGACATGGAGGCCTATGAGGACAGCGAGATCAACTGGCGGGTGCGGCGCGGCTATGGCGCGCTGATGGCGGCCTATGGCGCGTCCTGTCCGCTTGCGCTGAACACGCAAGTGACGCTGATCGATCATTCCGGAAAACGTCTGCGGATCGAGACCTCGCGTGGCACGCTTTCAGCCGCCAAGGCCATCGTCACCGTGCCGACCAATCTGATCGCCGATGAGGCGATCCGTTTCCACCCCGCGCTGCATGAAAAAGTCGACGCCGCGCGCGGCCTGCCGCTGGGTCTGGACAACAAGGTGATGCTCGCGTTGTCCGAATCGGACGCACTGCCGAAGGATGGCAATTTGCGTGGCGCCACCATGCGCACCGCGATGGGCAGCTTCCATCTGCGCCCGTTCGGGCAGCCCTGCATCGAAGGTTTCTTCGGCGGCAGCTTTGCGCGCGAACTGGAAAACGCCGGCGACGGCGCGCTGGCGGCGGAAGCGATCGACGAGATCGTGGCTCTATTGGGCTCGGATTTCCGCCGCAAGCTAACGCCGCTCGCCGAATCGCGCTGGGGCCACGACCCCTTCGCCCGCGGTGGCTATTCGCACGCGCTGCCGGGTCACGCCGGAAAGCGCGCGGTGCTGGCCGCGCCGGTCGATGGCCGGCTGTTCTTTGCGGGGGAAGCGACCTCGCCGAACTTTTTCTCCACCGCGCATGGGGCGCGGGACAGCGGGGAGAGGGCGGCGGAGGAGGTGTTGGCTACAAAGAGTCAGACTTGATCTTTGCCGCGCATGGCCTTGCATCGTCTAGACTGTCGGGCCATTCTCGTGGAAACAGGTCTGGGGTCGGGCAATGACAGCAGCAAACAAGGCATATATCACTTGGCGTGAAACTGTTGCACATAGACTAAACGAGATCTATTGCGTCACCATAGAAGATGTCGGCTTTGACGAGCCATATTTGATTCGTCATTGGAAATCGAAAGAAACGCCATCTCACTTTGTTGAGTGGTTCGGCAATAAGTACGATCTCGACAGGCGACCAATGCCTATTCAAACCCTTGGCCGTTGAGGGATCGTTGTAGCGGCAATGGCAGAAGAGCCCAAAGAGCGCCGCAATTGGACCGATGATGAACTTGATCTCATCATCGCTGACTATTTCGCGATGCTCAACGACGAAGCCGCCAATATGCCCTACAGCAAGGCTGGGCATAACCGCCTTCTCCAACGAGATATTGATCGGACCGAGGGGTCGATCGAATTCAAGCACCAGAATATCTCCGCGGTGCTCCTTAAACTTGGGCTTCCAAGGATCACTGGCTACGTTCCGGCAGCCAATTATCAAAAAGCCATCATCCCAGCGATAGACAGATATCTTTCCCTGCATCCTCTTGCACTGCATCCCGAAAGGGTGGTCGAGGGCTTGTCCGAGCGACAAGGACTATTCGTTGATAAGCCGCCGCCACTCCTGCCCATCACACCTCCAAAGCAGGATATGGAACGGCTGATACGTAAGTTTAATCCTGTTGAACGAGACTTCAGAAACCGCAAGCTCGGTCGCGAAGGCGAGGAGTTGGTATTTCATTTCGAGCGCGAAAGACTCCAACAACTGGATCGTCCCGATCTCGCCAAAAAGATCCGATGGATTTCGGAGGAACTCGGGGACGGAGCCGGCTATGACATTCTGTCGTTCGATACCAAAGGCCGAGAACGACTACTTGAGGTCAAGACAACCGTGGGCGCAGATATCACGCCGTTTTACATAACAAGAAATGAACTGTCTCTGGCTGAAGAACGGCCAGACGCCTTCCGGCTCTGCCGAGTGTTTGACTTCACGGCGCATCCTCGAATGTTCGAGTTGGCGCCTCCGCTGAAGAAGTTCGTACACCTCTCGCCTCTCAGCTATGAGGCATCGTTTTCCTAGCCACCCCTATTCCATCACTCTCGCCCTCAGCCCCGCATCCGGCACAAAGCAGTCCTCGTACTTCCCAAAAATCCGATAGCGATTGCGCGCGACGAGATTGTAGACCGCGTCTCGCAGCGCTTTCGGCACCGCCCGCAATACCCGAACCCAGCCCCATCCCGGCAACCCACCCAGCACCATCAGCGCGCCGTCGGATTTGAAATACGCAACGCCGCCGTGGATCACCGCATTAGTATCAGGATCGTCCGGGTCGATGCCGAACGCCTGCGCGAGCCGCGTGCCATAAGGCGACTGGATCGCGGTGAAGCGGAAGCGCTGGGCCACGTCGCGCGCGGCGACGAAGCGGACCCAGCGCGAGCAGAACACGCAGACGCCGTCATAGAGGATCACGTCGTCGTCCGGCCATGGGTGGGCCGCGCGCGCCGTCATCGCTTTTTCGCGGTGGCCGGGGAAACGAGCTTCAGCGCTCGATCGAGGTCCGGTCCAGCGCTTCTTACGCCGGCCTCCGTCTCCGCCAGCCAGTGACCTTCGCTGCCGGATGCCGGCAGCACGCGAAACTCGACCTTGTCGCCGCCGCCGCGGAAAGCGTCGGCCAGTTGCCGCGACAGATCGGGCGAGAAATACGTATCATTTGATGCCACCAGCCAGGTCACCGGCACCCGCGCGCCACGGCCGAATTCGGCCGCCGCCGACAGTAGCGTGTGTGGCGCGCAGACGTGATTGGGGAAATCATTGGCGTGGCCGCCGCGGCCAGGTGTGAAGGCGATGATGGCGGCCACGTCAGGCGAATTCTCGCCGGCCAGCGCCAGCGCGCCCCAGCCGCCGGCCGAGTGGCCGACAATCACGGCGCCGTCGGGCCGGATGAAGGGTTGCCGGCGCATGTATGAAAGTGCGGCCGCGATCTCGCCTGATGTGGCGCGCCCGGCCTTGACATAGTCGGCCTCGTCGCAGCCGCCCTGGTCCTCGAGATATTTTCCCGCTGTGGCGCCATGGCCGGGCCGTTCCGGCACCAGCACCGCGAAACCGCGCGCCACCAGCCACGCCGCCAGCGGCCGGTATTCGGGCTGCGGCATTTGCGCGCGACGCAGCACGTTCTGCGTCGAGGCATGCGCGATCACCGCCAGCCGGAACGGCCCGTCGCCCGCGGGGCGGAACAGCACCGCATGCGCGGGCGTGTCCGGATCGGGCGAGGGCACCAGCCATGGCTGCTCGCGATTAGGCTCGGCTTCCGCGCCCTTCGCGCCGAACGGGCCTTGCGCCGCCGCGTTCTGCGGAGCGAGCGCCATCAACATGACCGCGGCAAGAAACGGCTTTAACCCTTGCATGGATTGGCCTGACACGACGGAAGCGGCGGGAACGGGTCCGCGAGCAGAATACGCACGGCGAATCAAATCCAGCGCATTTTTCCGTGAAAGCGGCCTCGCCAGCCCGGACCTCGTGCCGCCGCTACCGGCCAAATCCCGCCTACGAACCGCTGGCGAGCCGCCAAAAGCAGGCCTTTGTCCTCTTTCGGTACAGGCGGGCGGCAATACTGATGCAGAAAATCCACAGGTTAACCGATAATTAACGATAGACCTTGAAGCCGGCGCGCTGACTTGCTTTGATTGCGTCCATGAGCACAACCCTGATCGAGGTTCGGCCGGCCAAAGCTGCGGATGCGGCGGCGGTGGCGTCCACCCATGACGAAGCCTGGCGTTCGGCCTATCAGGGCATCATTCCCGGCTCGGAACTGGAGAAGCTGATCAATGGCCGCGGCCCGCAATGGTGGGACAGCGCGATCCGCAAAGGCAGCCGCGTCAGCGTGCTGGTGTTCGGCGACAAGGTCGCGGGCTATGCCAATTATGGCCGCAACCGCGCCCGCAGCCTGCATTTCGAAGGCGAGATCTACGAGCTTTATCTGCGCCCCGAATTTCAGGGACTGGGTTTTGGCCGCCGGCTGTTCACCTCGGCACGGCGCGACCTGTTGCAGAGCGGCCTGAAGAGCATGGTGATCTGGGCGCTGTCCGACAACGAGCCGGCGACCGAGTTCTACCGGGCGCTGGGCGGCCGCATGGTGGCCCGCAGCTCCGAAAAATTCGGCCCGAAGTCGCTCGACAAGGTCGCCTTCGCCTGGACCAGCTGAGTTCGGCCGCGGCTTCGAATGGGCCCAAGCTCGCGCCGCGCCTCCCGGCGATCCTTCAGGACCTAACTGCAGGAACTTGCGGGGCCTCTCATGCGCATTGACGCCATTTCAATCGGGAAGGATCCGCCGCGCGAGGTCAACGTCATCATCGAAGTGCCGGTTGGTGGTGAGCCGATCAAATACGAGATGGACAAGGAGGCCGGCACACTGGTGGTCGACCGGTTTCTCTATACCGCCATGCGCTATCCCGGCAATTACGGCTTCATCCCGCATACGCTCTCCAACGATGGCGATCCCTGCGACGTGCTGGTCGCCAATACCCGCGCCATCGTGCCGGGCGCGGTCATGAGCGTGCGGCCGGTGGGCGTGCTGTTGATGGAGGACGAGGCCGGCGGCGACGAGAAGATCATCGCGGTGCCGTCCTCGAAGCTGACGCAGCGCTACGACAAGGTAAAGACCTTCAGCGACCTGCCCGACATCACGCTGGCCCAAATCCAGCACTTCTTCGAACACTACAAGGACCTCGAGCCCGGCAAATGGGTCAAGGTGCTGCGCTGGGGCGGCGCCGAGGACGCCCACCAGCTGATCGCCGAAGGCATCGCGCGGGCGAAGGGCAAATAGGGCTTCAGCTCGACGGACTTGGCGCTTGATCTTGAAATTCGTCATGCCCGGGCTTGTCCCGGGCATCCACGTCTTTGATAGCATGCGCAAGAAGGCGTGGATGGCCGGGACAAGCCCGGCCATGACGATGAATCTGAGGTCTCCCATGCGCCGACCGATCAAAATCATCCGCAACATCGCGCTGCTCGCGATCGCGGCGATCGTCATGCTCGCCGGCGTACTCGGCCTCAATGTCGCAACCCACGGCTCGCGGCAGCTTCAGGTCGCCGCCGTGCCGCGCGCGGCGGTCGATGCGCAAGGCGCCGCGCGGCGGTTGGCCGAGGCGATTCGCTTCCGCACCATTTCGAGTTTTGAAAATCCCGACCAGGACACCGAAGCGCTGCGCGGCCTGCAGGCGCACATCGCAGGCAGCTTTCCGGCGTTTCATGCCGCCACGCGGCGCGAGCTGATCGGCGGCTACAGCCTGCTCTACACTTGGGAGGGCTCGGACCCGAAGGCAAAGCCGGTCGCGCTGCTCGCGCACCAGGACGTGGTGCCGGTGGCGCCGGGCACCGAGAAGGATTGGCAGCAGCCGCCCTATGACGGCGTGATTGCCGACGGGTTCATCTGGGGCCGTGGCTCCTGGGACGACAAGGGCAACCTCTATTCGATCCTGGAAGCCGCCGAGGCGATGGCCAAGGAGGGCTTTCATCCCAAACGGACCATCTATTTCGCGTTCGGCCATGACGAGGAAGTCGCGGGCACCCGCGGCGCCAGGATGATCGCAGCCGCGCTGGCGTCGCGCGGCGTCAGGCTCGACTTCGTGATCGATGAGGGGCTGGTGATCGCCGAAGGCCTCGTCAAGGGCCTCGACAAGCCGGCCGCACTGATCGGCGTCGCCGAAAAGGGCTATGTCACGCTGGTGTTGACGGCGCACACGGCCCCCGGCCACTCGTCGATGCCGCCGCACGATACCGCAATCGGCATGATGAGCGCCGCGCTGACGCGGCTGGAAGAGCACCGCCTGCCGATGCAGGTGAGCGGGGCGGTGGCCGACATGTTCGACACGCTGGCGCCGGAAATGGCCGGTCTCAATCGCGTCGTGCTGTCCAATCGGTGGCTGTTCGAGCCGCTGCTGCTGCGCGAATTCGAAAAGAACGGCCCGACCGAAGCGACCATCCGCACCACCACCGCGCTGACGATCTTCAACGCCGGCGACAAGGATAACGTGCTGCCCGGCAACGCCAGCGCCAGCGTCAACTTCCGGCTGCTGCCGGGCGACAGCCAGGCCGGCATCATCGACCATGTCCGCCGCACCATCCACGACGATCGAATCTCGATCGAGCCTTTTCCGGGCAATGCCGAACCGACGCCGGCGTCGAGCACCACGAGCCCATCCTATCAGACGCTGAACCGGACCATCCGGGAGATTTTTCCCGACGTCGTCGTGGCTCCCGGCCTGATGTTGGCGGGCACCGATTCGCGCCACTACGCCGGCATCGCCGACAGCATCTTCCGCTTTACACCGGTCCGCGCCAACGCGGAGGATCTGAAACGGTTTCACGGCACCAATGAGCGCCTCAGCATCGAGGGCTATGCCGACATGATCCGGTTCTACCGGCGGCTGATCGAGAACAGCGCGGGGTGAGCGGGAACGTCATCCTGAGGAGCGCGCTGTTTACAGCGCGCGTCTCGAAGGATGCGGCTTGCACCGTCGCCTGTCATCCTTCGAGGCTCGCCGAAGATGCTCGCACCTCAGGATGACGGCACGCCGCCTCACACCGCCGGCTTCGGCAGGCCGTGAATCGCGCACGCCGCGCGCAACGTGTTTACCAGCAGGCAGGCCACGGTCATTTGCCCGACACCGCCGGGCACCGGCGTGATGGCGCCGGCGACATCTGATACCTCGGTGAAGGCGACGTCGCCGACCAGCTTCGTCTTGCCGTCGGCGGAGGGCTGCCGATTGATGCCGACATCGATCACGGTGGCGCCCGGCTTGATCCAGTCGCCGCGCACCATTTCGGGTCGGCCGACGGCGGCATAGACCAGATCGGCGCGCGCGCATAATTTTGCCAGCTCGCGCGAGCGCGAATGCGCTGATGTTACGGTGGCGTTCTCGTTGAGCAGCAGTTGCAGCAGCGGGCGACCGACAAGGTTGGAGCGGCCGATCACGATGGCGTTCATGCCCTCCAGCGAGGCATGCACGCTCTTGGTCAGGATGATGCAGCCGAGCGGCGTGCACGGCGACAGCGCCGCAGAGCCGCCGGCGAGCCGTCCGGCGTTGTGCGGATGCAGCCCGTCGACATCCTTGGCCGGATCGATGGCGTTGATGACGGTTTCGGTGTGCAGCGACTTCGGCAGCGGCAATTGCACCAGAATGCCGTGCACGGCCGGGTCGCGATTGAGTTTTGCGATCAGCGCCAGCAAATCGTCCTGCGCGACGTCCTCGGGCAGCACGTACTGGAACGACGCCATGCCGGCGGCCTCGGTCTGCTTGTGCTTGCTGCGAACATAGACCTGGCTCGCCGGATCGCTGCCGACCAGGACCACCGCAAGCCCCGGCGTCAGCCCGTGCTCGCGCCGCACCCGCGTGACTTCGCCGGCGACGCGGGCGCGGAGCTCGGAAGCGATGATCTTTCCGTCGATGATCCGCGCGGGCATTTCAGTCCTTCTTTGTCGCCGTCAGCACGCGCAACGCCTCGCCGAGCTCTGCCGGATCGCCCTCGATGGCGATTTGCTTGAGACGAGAGGTCGCGCCGGAGAGAATCCGCACATTGGCCTTTGGCACGCGAAGCGCCTTGGCCAGCAGCTCCGTCACCGCGCGATTGGCCTCGCCGCCATCGGCGATGGCCCGGACCCGCACCTTCACCACCTTGCGGCCGTCGGCGAGCGTCTCGAGCCCGTCGATATCGTCGCGGCCGCCGCGCGGCGTCACCCGCAGCGCGACACTGATGCCATCGGTGGAATAGCGCCAGGGATCCATCGAGCGTCCATCAGGCACCGTGCGGCGGTCAGAACACCACGGGATAGATGTAATAGGTGATCACCCGCTGGATGAACATGATGATCAGGATCAGGATGATCGGCGAGATATCGAGGCCGCCGAGATTCGGCATGAACGAGCGAATCGGCGCCAGCAGCGGTTCGGTGATCCGGTACAGGAACTCGGCGACCGCGGAGACGAACGGGTTGCGCGTGTTCACGACATTGAAGGCGATCAGCCAGGACAGGATGGCGGCCGCGATCAGGAGCCAGACATAGAGATCGAGAACGATGAGGACGATGTCGAGAATGGCACGCATGGGCAGGTTTTTACTCGCGGTTCGGTCGCGGATTCGACTTCCTGCTAAATATCGGTTCCACCCCCTGCAAACAAGGGAAGTCCCGGCCAAATAAGCCGGAAACGGTGATTTCGCCGTTCTTGACTTGAGCTTGGCGCGGATTGTAAATGGCCCCAATTGCTGGCCGTTCTCGTTCGCGGGGCCCGGCCGCGATGGGGCCATAGCTCAGCTGGGAGAGCGCGTCGTTCGCAATGACGAGGTCGGCGGTTCGATCCCGCCTGGCTCCACCACGCTTCGCCCTTCGGGCTACGCGTGGCGCAGCCACGAGTTGTCCGAAGGACGAAGCGTGGTGCCCGGCGAAGCCCTCTTGGGCGTAGACGGGCTGAGGTTGTCAAGACTCACTTCCCCGTAAATCGCGGCGGCCGTTTCTCCATGAAACTCGCCACGCCTTCCCTGAAGTCCTGGCCGCCTAATGCCACCAGCATTTCCCTGTTGGCGTCGATGGTCGCTTCCGCCAGCGTCTGGAACGGAACGTCGTAAAGCTGCCGCTTGATCACCGCGATCGCGCTCGGCGAGACGAAGTCGGCGAGATCGCGCGCATAGGCATAGGTCTGCTCGCGCAGCTCATCCGGCGGATACAGCCGGTTGACGAGGCCGATGCGCAGCGCCTCGTCGCTCGAGACGCGGCGCGCGGACATCAGGAGGTCCATCGCATTGGCATGACCGACGATGCGCGGCAGCATCCAGCTGATGCCGTGCTCGGCGATCAATCCGCGCCGCGCGAACGCGGTGGTGAACACCGTGTTGTCGGCGGCAAAGCGCAGGTCGCAATAGAGCGCATGCACCAGGCCAATGCCGGCGGTGGCGCCGTTCAGCATGCCGATCACGGGTTTGGGGATCGACGGGTAATAAGCATAGCGCGCCTGCCAGTCGGGCCTGCGGTTCATGTCGAATGAAGGCAGGCTCTGGGCGCGCCTGATATCGTCGGGATCGAGCCCCTTCAGCGCCTCCATGTCGGCGCCGGCGCAGAACGCGCGCCCCGCGCCGGTGAGCACGATGACGCGGACATCGTCATCGGCGCTGGCGGCCTCCATGGCATGACGCACGTCGCGCTCCATGATCGGCGTCCACGCATTCATGCGGTCGGGCCGGTTCAGCGTGACGGTCGCGATCTTCTCGCTGACATCGTAGAGAATATGCTGGTAGGTCACGGCGATCTCCCTGTGCTCGCGATGAGCCCGCGAGCCTGGGGCCGACATTATCACATCCGAGGAATTGAAAGGGTTTTCGGGCCCGGCGCTACTCGGCCGCTTCCGACATCACCGAATAGGGCACGCGCGCAAGCCAGCCCTCGATGAAATGCCTCAGCCAGGCGCGTTCGACGACGTCGTGCACCGCGCGATCGGCGAAGTGATGATGACGGGCTCGCGCGCCCGGCAGATCGAGCCGCGCATCCCCGCGCGTGGTCCAGCGATGCATCATCGCGTAGGTGACGTCGGGATGAAACTGGAAGCCGAACGAATGGTCGAGCTGGAACGCCTCGACCGGAAAATCGCTGCCCTCCGCCAGCAATTCGGTGCCGGCCGGAAGCTCGAATCCCTCGCGGTGCCAGTGGTAGACGTGGTCCGGCCAATCCGGTGAAATCGCAAGCCCCGCCGGCGTCGGGCGGATCGGGTAGTATCCGATCTGTGCGCGGCCTTGCGGGTGTGGCGCGACGCGCGCGCCGAGCTGCCGCGCCAGCATCTGGGCGCCGAGGCAAATCCCCAGGAACGGCCGCTGCTCCCGCAGCGGCACCGCGATCCAGTCGATCTCGCGGCGAACGTAATCGTCGGGATCGTTGGCGCTCATCGGACCGCCGAAAATCACCGCGCCGGCATGACCGTCGAGCGTTTCCGGCAGGGGATCGCCGAAACGCGGACGCCTGATATCGAGGGGATGGCCGAGCGCGCGCAAGGCATTGCCGACCCGCCCCGGGGTCGAGCTTTCCTGGTGCAGGATGATGAGAACGGGCAAAGGCTTGGCGGTCGAGGGCGCGACCGGCGCGGCCGCGGCCTTGCCGTGGAAAGGCAGCACATTCTGGGTATTGATCGATCGATCCGGCATCGACTTATCTTCAGGCGGTCCTCAGACCAAAATGTTACCTAATCAATCGTTAATTTCGTATGAGCGTCACATGAATGAAAAGCAAATTGCGGGCCAGAGACGCGCGGCCGGCGCCCTTACGGGCGCTTGCGGAGCTGAAATCGGCCGACCGCCGCCAGGATGAACCCGCGCGGAAACAGCCGCAGCAGGCACGGCACGATCTTGATTCCGAGGCCGGGCAGCACCGCCCGCTTGTTGGCCATCAGCCCGCGATATCCGGCCTTGGCGACATCGGACGCGCTGACATTGAGGATCGCGGAATCGAAGCCGGGCTTGAAGCCCGCGCGGGCCTGAAACTCCGACGGCACCGGACCGGGACACAGCGCGGTCACCCGCACACCCTGTGCGGCGAGTTCACCGCGCAGCGCCTCCGAGAATGACAGCACATAGGCCTTGGAGGCGTAATACACCGCCATTCCGGGGCCCGGCAGGAAGCCGGCAATCGAGCCGACATTGAGGATGCCGCCGCGATTGCGGATAAGTTGATCGGCAAACCGCAACGACAAATCCGTCAGGGCGCGGATATTGACGGCGATAATGCCGAGTTGTCCGGCGCGATCGAGCTCGACCGCGTTGCCGAACAAGCCATAGCCCGCATTGTTGACGAGATACTCGACCTCCACCCCCGCTTCCGCCAGGGCCGCGGCAATCTTGTCGCCGGCATCCGGCTGTTCGAGGTCGCACGGGATCACGAGCGGCGCAACGGCGCCGCCGGCGGCGATTTCGTGGGCCAGCTGGGCCAGCCGATCGGCGCGGCGCGCCACCAGGGCCAGACGGTGGCCGTTCGATGCGAAAACGCGCGCCAGCTCGGTGCCTATTCCCGCCGAGGCACCGGTAATCAGCGTCACACGCTCGGTCACGATTGAATTCTCTTAAATCAATTGCAGGGATATGAGGCTAACGCGTCCCAAGGAAAGAGCATACGCCCTAGGTGGGATGCAAGCCACCTGCAAGCATATCGACGTGCTCAAACGCACAATGCTGCGGTCTTGAGCGCGACATTTTGGGGCTCTGCGCGCCAGCCGGCCGCCAATTGCCGGCACATTAAAGTTTGGTTATGTCGTGCGCCGCACCATGGACGGCTCGAAATGCGCGGGCTGCCGCGTGGCACATTGCCGCGCCTTTGCGATATCTCAGCCGCCCGCAGCCGCCGGCTGCCTGGCTGCGACGCTATGCTTGAGATCGATCCGTTCCCGCGAAGACACGGCCAGCAGATCGGCCGCCCGCCAGACCACGTTGTCCTCGAACTCGCTGACCCGGCCGTCGGCATACACCAGCTCCCACATCATCTCGACGATGCGGAGCCGGCCCGCCTCGTCCACCGAGCGCATGATGACGCTGGTGAAATGATAGAGATCGACCGCCTCGCCTTCGACCTTCATCGCGGACGCGATCAACCTGTCCGCGGTGCCGGGATCAAGGCCAAAGCGACTCTCGATCAGGCTGTGAAGCTTGCGCTTCTCGGTCTCCGACGGCTCGCCGTCGAGCGAAATGACATGGACCAGCAGCGCGGTCGCCGCCAGCCGATAGCCGGTGTCGTCGAACGACCGCTCGGCATGAGCGGTTGGCGAAACGACGTCGGCAATGAATTGGCGCAGTCCGTCCAGCATCGCTTGCTACCCAAATCGTGTGAGGCATCGTTGGCCGCCATCAGCGGCGATGCCCATTATATGGATTGGAAAATCGACACGCGCAATCGCCGGTTCCGGCCACGCCGCATTACGTTTCGGCAATCTCAGGGAATCTCGTAGACCACCATCTTGTCGGCGATCCCGCGCAACGCCGCCTGCTTTTGAATCGGCCGGATTGCCTCCTTGTCGAGCAGGGCGGCGACCTCGGGCGCGTCGATCACCGGTCCGGTGATGTGGATCGCCTGCGAGGTCGACAGGCCCTGGACGCGCGCGGCGATATTGACGGTCTGGCCGAAATAATCCTGCCGCTCGTTCAGCATCACGGCAAGGCACGGGCCCTCGTGGATGCCGATCTTGACCACCAGGTCGTTCCGGCCGCGCTCGACGTTGAGCGCATCCATGGCGGCGCGCATCCGCAAGCCCGCCACGATCGCGTGTTCCGGCCGGACGAAGGTCGCCATCACGGCATCGCCGATCGTCTTCACCACTGCGCCCTTCTCCGAGGAGATGATTTCCAACAGCGCATGGAAATGCGCGCGCACCAGGTCGAACGCGGCGAGGTCGCCGACCCGCTCGTACAGCGCGGTCGAGCCCTTGAGGTCGGTGAACAGGAAGGTCAGCGAGGTGATCTTCAGCCGCTGATCGATGTTGAGATTGTCGGCCTTGAACACGTCGCGGAAGGTCTGGTTGCTCAGCATCCGTTTGGCGGTCAGGAACGGCTTGCGCTTGCCGATCAAATGATGAAGCGCGTCGGCCGCGATGAACACGGTCGGCAGCGTCCGCACGCCCGCCTGATTGTCGAGCGACAAGCGCAGCGGTCCCGGGCGCATGATCGTGGTCCCGACCGGCGCCTTTACCTTGTTGTAGATCAGCGACAGCTGCTGGCGCTCCCTGGTCGGCTCGCCCTGCACATCGATGAACTGCGCGGAATGCGTCACCGGCTCGAACACGATGACGAATTGCGGCGGCAGCTGCAGCGACAGGATCGCTTTCTCGCCCGCCGGCAGTTCGAGCGCATCCAGCGTCACCTCGTCGCTCAGCGACGTGAAGGATTCCTTGTCGAAATCGACGCCCGAACTCCAGAACACCTGCTTGAAATACTCCCACAGCGGCAGCGAGTTCGGATCATGCGCGGCGATCCGCCTGACCCGCGGACTGACCGTGAAGGCGACCTCGACCTGCTCGTCGACCGAAGCCTCGTAGCCGCAGGCGCAGAGCCCGCAATGATAGTCCTCGTGGCGGAGCGATTTCAGCGTCGAGTGGGCATCCAGCACGCCACTGCAACCGGGGCACAACACGTTCCAGGAGAGATCGAACAATCCGAGCCGGGAAGCATGCAGGAAGCCGGAAATCACCCGCTCCTCGTCAAGCCCGGTCTGCTTTGCAAAATCCAGCAGATTGATGCGGTTGAGCTCGTGATCCTCGCCCTTTTCGATCAGCCGCAGGATCGCATCGGCGACCGCCGGATCGGCGGTCTGCTTCAATACCTGGATCTGGGCCTGGATCTCGCTCATGCCGGCAACCTAAATGGGATCGCGGGAACCTACATGCAATGCCTCGTCAACGGGGCGTGATACGGAACATCGGCGAGCGATCGGGCTGCGTGGTCACCACGCCGACCGGCATCACCGGCGCCTCGTCGAGCAGCGTGACGCGGAATGCGCCGATCAATTTGGCGAGCGCCAGGGTGGCTTCCACCAGCGCGAAATGCGCGCCGATGCAGACCCGCGCGCCGACGCCGAACGGGAGGTAGGCGAAGCGATCCGGCGGCGGCGCGGGAGGCATAAAGCGCTGCGGGATGAAGGCATTCGGGTCGCGCCAGAGCTTTTCGTGCCGGTGCAACAGCCACGGCGCGATCAGGATCACATCGTTCTTCCTGACCGGCATGCCGGCGACGGTATCCGGGCCGGCGGCAGCGCGTGCGATCAGAAAGGCCGGCGGATAGAGCCGCATCGTCTCGTCGACCACCGCACGGGTGAATCTCAGCCGCTCGACGTCGAGCATTCCGTTTGTAGCTGCGCTCGCCACCTCGGCGGCGAGTTCATCCTGGGTCGCGGGATCGAGCGCCAAGAGATACAGCGACCAGAACAGCGCGGTGGCGGTGGTCTCATGGCCGGCGAGAATCATGGTCGCGACCTGATCGCCGAGCTGCTCGTCGCTGAAGGCTTCATTGGATTCGGGATCGCGCGCGGCGACCATCAGATCGAACAGGTCGCGCGGCGGCGCGCCTTCGGTCTTGCCGGCGGCGCGGCGCTCCGCCATCAGCATCCTCACGAACCGCGTCCATCGCTTGCGGAAGCGGGCGCGGGCAAAATCCTGCAGGGTCGGCCAGTTCAGCGGCAGCACCAGATCGAGAAAATGCGGCCGCGCCAGCCGCGTACCATATTCGACGACGAAATCGCGCAACGCCGCGCCATGCCGCTCCATGCCGAATGAGAACATGGTGCGCCCGGCAATCTCGAGCGTCATCCGCTGCATCGCCTCGCGCAGATCGACCGGCGCGTTGCCGGCCGCCCGAAGCTTTGCGATCGTCTCGTCGGTAGCGGCGACCATGTGCGGCACCAGCGACATGACCGCGCGTGGCGTGAAGGCCGGCGCCAGCGTTCGCCGCTGGTGCTTCCAGGCGCGGCCTTCTGATATCAAGAGGCCTTCGCCCAGCATCGGCCGCAACACCCGGATGCCGGCCGGCGTGCGGATATAGTTCTCGTAATTGTCGACCAAGACATGCCGAATCGCATCCGGCGTGTTGAGGATGAAGCTGCTGCGCCGGAAGAAGCGGCCGCGGACCACGTCTTCCTGATAGGCGCGGTCGCCCCAGGTGCTGATCGGGTTCTCCCCCATCGCCTTCAGGCGCCCGAGCGCGGTCATGCCGGCGGGCGCGCGCGGCGGGGTCGGCGGCATCAACGGCCGGCGCGCCACCTCGATTTCCCAGGCTTCGGCAATGCTCACGGGCGGCCTCGCGCAAATGATGACGCCAACACCAGCTAATAAGTCAGCTCGGCCACCGCAATCCTATTTTCCGACGCCGGCCAGGCCCGTGCCACGATCCGCTCCTCGTTGAACAGAGCGGTGACGGGACGGCCGGCCTCCGCCGCTGGAAGGCGCAAGGTGCTGATCGAATCGGTCGGCACCCCCGGCTTCACGTCGGTTGGCTCCTTGCCGTCGAACAGCACGACATCGCGCGGCAGCCCAAAATATCCCCGCGGCCGTGACATCAGAACGACACTGCCCGCACCGGCATCCGAAGGTCCCAGCGGCCGGGCGGCGCGCAGATGAACGATGTCCGAGGTGCGCGGGAAGGGCGAACGATAGAAATGCGTGGTGACCGAACCGGCCGACGTCAGCACCATTTCGAGATACCAGGACGGATCGACCCTGGCCGGACCCCAGCGTCCATCCGCGGCTGTTTGCGAGCTATGAACCGCACCGCCGAGCCGCTCCCCGGTATCGGGAGATACCCGGTAGATTTGCACCGATGCGCCCGCCACCGGGCGATTGGTTTGGACGCCGCCCGGCGTATCCGTGACGAGGCCACTCAATCTGACTTCCGTTTCCGGTATGATCGCGATCCGGTCCAACTCGCGCCCGGCGATGAATTTGTAGATCTCGCGGAACGCCCGCGGCGAATAGGCCGTCTCGCGATGGTCGACCGCGCCGATCACAAGATTGGTTGCGCCCTTGAGCGCCGGCCCGTCGAAGCCAACGCCAGTCGGCGTGCCCGGCTTGCCGAGAACGAAGCCATCGGGCTGCGCATATTTATCCATGCCGTCGCTGCGCAAGGTCAGGAACGCCGTGCCCGACGTGACTTCGCTGTCGCCCTGGTTCAGCGCGCGCAGGAAAGCACCGCGGCCATTGAACTCGCTGCCGGGATTGTCGTCCCAATCGGACACGCCGTGATTGGGCACGCTGCAGAGCACGGCGTGGCTGACATCCGCGCCGCCGCCATTCCTGATGTAGCTGCGGATCGGGTAGCCGCCGCGCGAATTGCCGACCAGTGCGACACGCGGCGCGCCGGTGCGGCGCTTCAGCTCCTGGATCGCATCGGCCAGCTCGCGGCGCTGATCTTCGGTCGAGGATTTGTTCGGCTCGGGCACGCCATCGTCAGCGCGCGCCAACGGATCAGTGAAATTGATCGCGAACATGCGCTCGCGCGCTACCCCGTTGGATTCCATTCGCCACAGCGTGGTCATCCACAAGGGCGCCTGCTCGCCATTGCCGTGAGCGAACAGGATCGGCGGAATTTCGCTTGCGCCGGGCGCGGCGGGAGCCGGCTGCGCCAGCGCAGCCAGGTCAAAATTCGCGGCTGCCAGGGGCAGCGCCGCTGCGCCCTTCAGAGCCGTCCGCCGCGATATCCGCATTTTGCTCACTCCTCGTTATAATTCAGCACCTTAGCTGCCGCGCGCGACCGCTATTAAGGCCCTGCCACTGGACAGGGAAGGACTTTCGCGGGCATCACTTGAAATCGTAAGGGAATCAGGGCCGGTGCAGCACCGGCGTCAGCGGAACCGGATATGACCGATCAGCCGAAACGACCGACCGTAGCCGCCGACGGGATCACCGCTCCGCTGCGACATACGATATTCCGGCGCATCTGGCTGGCGAGCCTGCTCTCCAATCTCGGCATCCTGATCCAGGGCGTCGGCGCGGCCTGGGCGATGACGCAGATGACGCCGTCCGCCGACAAGGTGGCGCTGGTGCAGACCGCGTTGATGCTGCCGGTGATGCTGATCTCGATGCCGGCCGGCGCCATCGCCGATATGCACGATCGCCGCATCGTGGCGATGATCTCGCTATCGATTGCGCTCTCCGGCGCGACCGCACTCACCGCACTGGCGTGGCTCGGCCTCATCACGCCCTATGTCCTGCTGGCGTTGTGCTTCGTGGTCGGCAGCGGCATGGCGTTGTTCGGGCCGGCCTGGCAATCCTCGGTCAGCGAGCAGGTGCCTTCGGAAACGCTGCCGTCGGCGGTGGCGTTGAACGGCATCAGCTACAACATCGCGCGCAGCTTCGGGCCCGCGATCGGCGGTATCGTGGTTGCGACATCGGGCGCGGTCGCAGCCTTCGCGGCGAATGCGCTGCTCTATCTCCCCCTGCTCACGGTGCTGTTCCTGTGGAATCGCGTCAGCCTGCCGTCGCGGCTGCCGCGCGAACAGCTCAGCCGGGCCATGGTCTCCGGAGTGCGCTACATCACCAATTCGCCGTCGATCAAGATCGTGCTGACGCGCACGATGGTGACCGGATTGATCGGCGGCTCGTTGTCGGCGCTGATGCCGCTGGTGGCGCGCGACCTGCTGCATGGCGGTGCGCAGACCTACGGCATCATGCTGGGCGCCTTCGGCATGGGGGCCGTGATCGGCGCACTCAACATCGCCGAAGTGCGTAAGCGCCTGAGCGGCGAGGCCGCGGTGCGCGCTTGCGCGCTGTCGATGGGCGGCGCGATCGCAGCCGTAGCCCTGAGCCGGGAGCCGGTGCTGACGGCCGCCGCGCTGGTGGTGGCCGGCGCGGTCTGGATGCTGGCGGTCGCCTTGTTCAACATCGGCGTGCAGCTTTCTGCGCCGCGCTGGGTCGCGGGCCGCTCGCTGGCGGCGTTCCAGGCCTCGATTGCCGGCGGTATCGCGATCGGCAGCTGGGGCTGGGGTCACCTGACCGACGCCGCGGGCGTCGAAACCGCGCTGCTGGTTTCGGCCGGCCTGATGCTGGCCTCGCCATTGCTCGGGATCTGGCTGCCGATGCCGCGGGTCGGCGCCCGCAACGAAGACGCCGAGGTGCTCGCCGATCCCGAGGTGCAATTGGCGATCACGGGGCGCAGCGGACCCCTGGTGGTCGAGATCGAATATCGCGTCGCCCAGGAGAACGCCCGCGCCTTCCACAATGTGATGCAGGATGTGCAGCTCAGCCGCCAGCGCAACGGCGCCTATGGCTGGTCGATCGCGCGCGACATCGCCGATCCCGAGCTGTGGACGGAGCGCTATCATTGCCCGACCTGGTTCGACTATCTGCGCCAGCGCAGCCGCTCGACGCAGTCCGAGCGCGCCCTGCACCAGAGCGCGCAAGCCTTTCATCTCGGGCCCGATCCGGTGCGCGTCCGCCGCATGCTGGAGCGGCCGTTCGGATCGGTGCGCTGGAAGGAAGAGACGCCGGACCGCGCCGCCAACGAAGTGCTGCCGGTCGCCACCGCCGCCAGCGGCAGCACGTAGTTTTGCATACTGTCATTCCGGGGCATCGCGTAGCGATGAACCCGGAATCTCGATCGACAACTTCCGGATTCCGGGTTCGATGCTGCGCATCGCCCCGGAATGACGAATTTCAACTACTGCCCGTGATCGGTGAGGACCTTTTCGCAGGCCCTGCTGAGCCTGGCGCGATGTTCTTTGAGGCACATCAGCACAATCTGGTCGCCGTCATTCATGTGCGCGCGGCAGAACCGTGAGACGTCGCGGGCGCAGGCGTCCTGGCCTTGCTGCGCCGACGCTGCGGAGGCCAAAAGGACGAACGGAACAATGAAAAAAAATCGGGCCATGAGTTACGCCTTGCCGGTCGTGATCTCCAGCGCGTTCTAATGCGCCCACACCGGCGCCGCAACGCCTTTTGTCTGCGTGCGGCGGCCTCGGCCCGTATCAGCCGGCTTACTTCGTGGCGACCTTGGACTGCTGCGCGGCGACATCGTGGTCCATCACGGTGCGGCAACCGGCAGAGAGCTCGGCGCGATGCTTATACATGCAGGCAGTGATTGCCGGGATGTTCGGGATTTCGGAGCTGCACAGGCGGAAGGCGTCGCCGGTGCACATCTGCTGCGCTTCGGCGCTGAAGGCGAAGCTTGGGCTCGACGACAGGGCGGCGAAGGAGACGGCGAAGGCCGCTACCAAACCGGCCTGGCGGATCGTCTTGCTGAATGAAGCGGTCATTGTCGGCTCCTCGGGTTTGCCGCGGGTGGCGGCGC
Source organism: Bradyrhizobium sp. (assembly GCF_035484855.1). Classification (GTDB taxonomy): domain Bacteria; phylum Pseudomonadota; class Alphaproteobacteria; order Rhizobiales; family Xanthobacteraceae; genus Bradyrhizobium. The sequence goes on along the minus strand of NZ_DATHOP010000164.1, from coordinate 6,489 downwards.
GTTGTTGATGCCTGTTAGTGCCGCAACGGCCGGATATGGACTGTGATGACCATCACTCCGGCAGGGCAGCTGTGACCTCAGTCACTCAGGGTTTTGCGCCGAGCCGGAATTTGGCGGCCCGAAACCGGGGCCGCGTTCGCGAACCTTTAACGACTATTTCCCATTAATGACTTGGCGAGAATGCCGGGTAATTTTTGGAAAGTGGTGCGATGCGTAGTGCGTTGGGTCTGATATTGGCGAGTATTGTAACGGCCGCGGCGATTGCCGGCGTTTGGTTGTGGAAGGCCTCACCGCGTTTGGAATTGGCCGCTCCGAGCACCGTCACCGCGCCGCTGGCCGAACGGTTGGCGGCAGCCGCATCAGCCAAGCCGCGCGGCGACGATGTCGAGGTCACCGCGGCCATTCCGGCCAAGGCGCCGGTGGCGCCGCCGCAGGCCCCAGCCTGCGCCAATCCGGATGCGCTCGGCGTTTCCCGGGTGGTCGAGATCGACACCACGGGCGGACCGGGCTTTGGCTTCGAGCATTTCAAGCAGCTCGATTTCCTCACCGACAAGGAGGTCGTGCTGACCTTCGACGACGGCCCATGGCCGGGCAATACGCCGGCCGTGCTCAAGGCGCTGGCCGACGAATGCACCAGGGGCCTGTTCTTCCCGATCGGCAAGCACGCCACCTACCATCCGGAGATCCTCAAGCAGGTGCTGGCTGCCGGCCATACGGTTGGCGCCCACACCTGGTCGCACGCCAACCTCAACACCAGGAAGATGACGGAGCAGATCGCCAAGGACGAGATCGAGAAGGGCTATAGCGCGGTCAAGCTCGCGTTGGGCACCGCGCCCTCGCCGTTCTTCCGCTTCCCCGAGCTGCAGCATGGGCCGGCGGCGATGGCCTATCTCGCCTCGCGCAACATCGCGATCTTCTCCTGCGACCTGGATTCCTTCGACTTCCGGGCGAAGAATCCCGAGCAGATCATCACCACCGTCATGACCAAGCTCGACAAGCAGGGCAAGGGCATCATCCTGATGCATGATTTCCAGAAGCACACCGCCGAGGCGCTGCCGGAGTTGCTGCACCGGCTGAAGGCCGGCGGCTACAAGGTCGTGCAGATCAAGGCGAAGACCTCGCTGCAGACGCTGCCCGAATATGACGAGGCGCTGGTCAAGAGCCTGAAGGTGCCGGTCGCCAGCACCCGCCCGGTCTCGAGCGTGGTGCAGACGGTTTCGCAATAGGGCGAGGTCGTCATTGCGAGGAGCGAAGCGACGAAGCAATCCATCTCTCAGCTTGCGGCGCGATGGATTGCTTCGCTTCGCTCGCAATGACGGAAGTAATGATTTCTCACGCGCTCCCGGCGCAAGGCGCTTGCGCGACGGGGGCCGATAGCTTGGTTGCGGCGGAGAAATCCGCCAACGCCTTTGCCGACGACCAATCGACATAGCGGACGAACGCACCTGACAGCGCGACCAGGACGAGGACCTGCACGATGAGGGTTCGCGCAACGGCCAGCCGATCGATGCCGCGATGTTCGGGGCGCTGGCTACCGTGTGACGACAACATGGGCATCTCCTGTCAGCAGGCTTGCACCCTTCAATAAGCCGACTGCGTATTGTCGATGTGAACGGCTTCACATCTCCCGGAAAATTGAAGCATCGGCCGATCGCGCGTTTTGGCGGATCGGCCGATACCGGGATCGCGATGTCGGCTTACCAATAGACGCCGTAGCGATGCAGCTCGCCGATGATGCGGGCTTCCGACCAATTGTGCCGGTGCTTCGGCTTGTCGGCCTTCGCGGTCTTGTCGGCGACCGGCTTGGCGGCGGCAGCGGGCGTGGCCGTATCGGCCTTCGGCGCCTCCGCCGTCGGGCTCACGGGCGACGGCCGGTCGACGAATTTCGGCGCTTCCGCAGGCGCAACCGCTTCGGCGGGCGCCGTCGCTTCGGCGGACTCCCCGGCCGAAATCTTGGGCGTGAGCGCTTCGACCGGCTTGGCCGGCTGCGTGGCGGTCATCTCGTCACCCGAGGCCAGGCTCAGGTTGCGTGTTTCCCCGGCCTGTGCGGTTGCGGATATCAGAACCAGCGATGCGATCAGGGCGAATTTGCGCATGTGATGTCTCCTGTGGTGGGCGGTTGCTGTCCGGTGTTGAGGGGAAGTTAAGGCAATCTGAACCTCGATTATGTGAGCTAGATCACGCACAGCGCCCCCTCGACGCGCCGGGGGTTCTTGATTTGGCCGTCTGGGGGCTTGATCGCCCGCCCGGGGGCTTGCCATTACTTTGCAATCGCGTATGCTTTGTATTGCAAAGTGGTTATGGGGCACTTGATGCGCGATCTCGACAAGGCGTTGGCCGACATATTCGCCATTCGCAGCCAGATTGCCGCCGGCACGGCGTTTCGCGGCTATGGCCCGGCGGCGATCGCCGCTACCGGCGCGTTGGCGCTCCTGACCACGCTGGTTCAATTCTGGTGGCTCGACGATCCGACCGGCCATCCGCTGGTCTTCTTCGCCGGCTGGGCGGCAGCAGCTGTGGTCTCGGGCGCGCTGATCTGGATCGAGATGCAGGCGCGCTCGCATCGGCATCATTCGGGCCTCGCCGACGCCATGATCCTGCAAGCGGTCGAGCAATTTCTCCCCGCCGGCGCGGCCGGCGTGCTGCTGGCGGCGATGCTGTGGAAGTTCGCACCCGAAACGCTGTGGATGCTGCCGGGCCTGTGGCAGCTCTTGGTGAGCCTCGGGATCTTCGCATCCGTCCGCTCGCTGCCGCGCACGGTGGCGTTTGCGGGTGCGTGGTATTTCGTCGCGGGCTTTGCGACCTTGCTGCTGTCGAGCCAGAGCCACGCGCTGTCGCCCTGGGCCATGGGCCTGCCGTTCGTGTTCGGCCAGTTGCTGATGGCCGCGATCCTGCATGTTGCTTCCGGAGAAGACGATGTCGAAGACTGAAGCCAACCACGCGCCGTTTTCCTATGACGGTCTCGACCGCGTCATCCACGAGAAGGCGCGATTGGGATTGCTGACCTCGCTGATGGCCCATCCCAAGGGGCTGGCGTTTGCCGACCTCAAGCAGCTCTGCGGGCTGACCGACGGCAATCTCAGCCGGCATCTCGGCGTGCTGCAGGAAGCCGGCCTCGTCGAAGTGACCAAGGGTTATGAGGGCAACCGCCCGCATACTTCGTGCCGCCTGACCAGGACCGGCCGCCGCCGCTTTCTCGATTATCTCGCCGTGCTCGAAGGCCTGGTCCGCGACGCCGCCAGGGCCGCCGGCAAGGAAGACGCCCCCGCCGCCAGGTTTCGCATCCTCCCGGTTTGACTCTCCCCTTTTTTGCAAGGAAACTTTGTGATGCAAAGTGATCTTTCGGCCAAACTGCATGTCGGCATCATCATGGACGGCAATGGCCGCTGGGCGAAACGGCAGCGGCTGACCCGGCTGCGCGGGCACGAAGCCGGCGTCGAGGCGATCCGCCGCGTGGTGGAGGCCGCGCCCAAGCAGGGCGTCGGCACGCTAACGCTCTATGCATTCTCCAGCGACAATTGGCGCCGGCCGAAGGCGGAAGTGTCGGCGCTGATGCAGCTGTTGCGGTTCTATCTGGCGAGCGAAGTCGAGAGCCTGGTGCGCAACGGCGTCCGCCTCACCGTGATCGGCCGCCGCGACCGCCTGCCTTCTGGCATCGCCGACGCCATCGGCCGCGCCGAGGCCGCGACCGCCGACGGCGACGTGCTGCATCTGCGCATCGCGGTGGACTATTCGGCCCGCGACGCCATCCTCAACGCCGCGGCGAAGGCCGCTAGTCTGCGCGAGCTGACGCGCGAAGCATTTTCCAGCCTCGTCACCGGCGAAGCAGGCATGCGCGACGTCGACCTCGTGATCCGGACCAGCGGCGAGCAACGGCTGTCCGACTTCCTGCTGTGGGAGAGCGCTTACGCGGAGCTGCATTTCACGAAGACCATGTGGCCGGATTTCGGCGAAGACGAGCTTCGCCAGGCGCTGACCTCCTTCCACGGCCGCGAACGCCGCTTTGGCGGCTTGCAGCCGGAGCTGGCGGAAATCGCCGGCGAGGCGGCGTTGAGTTTGCAGGAGGGGTGACGGCCGCGTGGCGCGCCGTCGCCAATCCGCAACAGTTGTCGTCCCTGCGTTCGCAGGGACGACGTGGAATGGGTGGCGCGGACTTGCGGTTGATTCGTCATTGCGAGCGCAGCGAAGCAATCCATGGCGCGGCAAGCGGAGAGATGGATTGCTTCGTCGCAAGTGCTCCTCGCAATGACGACTGGGCATACCACCGCATTCTCGCCGCATACTTTTTGCGCGAGGTATCCATTTATTCCCGCCCTCTGAACAAAGGGCGTGGGGAATGCCGGGCGCTCGATGCACCCGCAGCCTCGCGTGCGAAATAAAACAAAGCACACGAGCGTAGTCACCACGAGTCCACCGGAGAAACCCGGCATTCCCGCACGCGAATGGTTTTAACGGCTGCTTCGTGATCTCCCCGGAGCTCGGGCTTGTTTGTCTCCGTCGCCTGCGGAGTTGCCTCCGCAAACTTGACACCGGCGTCGAGGTGCCAGAACCACACGACTTGGCCGTCCGCGTCCGGCGCCCACGTCTTGAAAGCGCCATTCGCGTCCACCGCATCCCGCCCCGCGTTGTTGACGTTGCGCAACGCCCCTTTGGTGGGGCGGGACGGGGTGGATATAGGGTGATTTACGTATTCGGAAAAGCAGAATGAGCTGCGACAAATTAACCCGACGGGCAAAATTACCCGCGCTCAGAACAGAAACGGACTGACTGAAACGGAAATCTTCCCGTCCGCCGTCTGCTCCACCCTGAATTCCACCTCTTTCTGGGCCACCGTGTCGCCGACCTTCACATACATCAGCCCGGTGCAGGACGAAGCCCCGGCCTTTTTCGAATTCAAGACGATGGTGTCGTCCAGCGAGTAGATCGCGTCCTGTTTCGCTTTTTCGAAGATCGCCGATTTTTCGGCCGGCGAATTCGCGTTGCGCATCATCTCGTCGACCGCGTCCGAATTCTGCACCGCGAAATTCAGCAGCGGATTATTCCTGTTGTCGGCGACGCTCCTGACGACGGAGCTGCGCACGTCGGAAGAACCGCAGTCGGGTCCCGTCTCCCCGCAGCCGCTCAACAGCAGCAGCACGGGGAAGCACGATAAGGCCTGTCGCGGCTTTCTCCCGAAGAAGTCGATTGAAGTGATCAAGAACATTCCCTTGCTTCGACGCGACACCAGACTGAATTGCCCTGACGTGTCACGCACCGTATTCCAAGATGGCGAACGGACGGAGCATGGACCACCCCGCTCACGCGGGATTTATTTGGAGAAACCTGCGAAATCGCCGCTGCCGCAACAGCAGCCACGCGTTCCCGTTCTCGATATGACACAGAAAAAGCCCCGTTTGCACGGGGCTTTTTCGAATTTCTCCCTTGATGGATCAGCGCGGCTGGTTTCGGTTCACCCCCGAGCCCGAGCCGTTCGGCGTCGAAGTCGACCCGTTCGGCGAGGGGTTGGGATTGAGTGTGTTGCCGGACGGGTTGATCGGCGTATTGGCGCCGATATTTCCGCCCGGCGTCGTTGCACTGCCGGTGGTGGTGGTGCTCGATCCAGTCGTTCCGGTACCTGTTCCGGCGCTGCCAGCGGCGGGACCGGCCGCAAACGCCATCGAGGAACTCAAGGCGAGGACCGATGCCAACGTTATCGTTGCGAGTTTCATGATTGTTTCCCTGGTTGATTGCTACCAAGGACAACCGGGGCTCGTTCGAAACGTTCCTTAGTCGGTGATCACGAATGGCTTCATGGCTTCGCGGGCTCAAGCCGAAACATCGGGCGCAATAGCGAAGCGTATTGCGCCAACCGCCTCGAATTGGCGGAATACGTTTCTGCTATTCGGCCCGACACGCAGCTTGGGGCACGCTTGCCGGCAGCGCAGATTTTTTCTTCGTGGCGCGCTGAAGGGACGAGTTGGCGACCGCAGGGATCGAAAAGGCTGGTGCCGCAAACAGGACTCGAACCTGTGACCCCGTCATTACGAATGACGTGCTCTACCAACTGAGCTATTGCGGCGGACCAAGCGGCGCGCCGGCGAAAGCCGCCGAAAACGCCCGCACCTGATATCGGGCAGCGCCCGATTTGGCAAGGAAAACGGCGGCCTGCTTAGCGAAACTCGTCATGACCGGGCATGTCCCGGGCATCCACGTCTTGACGGGATTGCGGCAAGGAAGACGTGGATGGCCGGGACGAGCCCGGCCATGACGAAACGAAAGGGGGAACTAGCTGCTCGCTTTGACGTGCGCGCTGCGCTTTGCGCTATCGTCACAAAACGCCCATAGCGTTCCGGCGGGCTCGTTCTGGCGCTAACAGTCCGCTGAAAAACGTAAAGAATGAGGCGTTTTTTCTGTTGGGGTTCGGTTGTTGGGATGGCGTATTGGGGAGTTTGAGGTCTGTTGGCTAGGCTGCAGCCAGTTTGGGGATGCGGATCAGGTTGTAGGCGATCA
>NZ_DATHOP010000163.1:0-25487 GCF_035484855.1 Bradyrhizobium sp. | reverse complement strand
TCGGTTGATCCGGCGTTGACGGTAATACCGTTGGTTCCTGACGCCAGAATGGAGGCCATTCCCTTCCCGTCGATGGTAATCGACTTCGTGATGGTGACGGGGCCGTATCCGCCCGGATCGAGAACGTCGATCTCGCCGCCGGCTTTGGTCTTGGAGATCGCCGCCGCAAAGGTCCTGCAAGGCGCCTCGCGGCTGCACGGATTGCCGTCGTCGCCGGCGCCGGAAACAAATGTGAAGTTGGGCGCCGGCGCGAACGTGGCGGTCACGTTTTCTGCCATGCTCATGGTCACGACGCAGCTTCCGGTGCCGCTGCACGCGCCGCTCCACCCGGCGAAGACATAGCCGCTTTGCGGCGTCGCGGTGAGCGTAACCCGGGTGCCGCCGAGATAGCTCGAACTGCACTCGGTCTGGCAATCGACGTTGGACCGGCTGCTCGAAATCGTGCCGGCGCCGTTGTCGCTCACGGTCAGAGTGAAAAGCTGCACGAACGCCCAGGCGGCGCCGGTTGCATCCTGGTCGAGCGGTCCGCCGATGATCGCGGTACTGCCGTTGCGCGATAGCGCGACGGAGGCTCCTTGGCCGGCGGCTCCGACCGCGCCGGTACCGACCAACTTTTTTGCCTCTGGAGTCCACGTTCCGCTACTCAAGGTGAACGCCCAGGCCGCCCCGGTATTGGCGTTGTCACTCGGTGCGCCCAACAGCATGGTGTTGCCGCGATCGTTCAACGCGACGGAGAAGCCTTGCCCTGGATTGCTGCTGGGTGCCGGAGTGCCAGCCCGCATCGTTCCCCCCTGCGGACCCCATCCTTCCCTGCTGCGCGTAAACACCCATGCCGCGCCATTGCTCATGGCTACGGTCGTCTCGGTCTGGGGTGGTGAAATCGTCCCGCCCTTGCAGATCGGGCTGGTCGGCTCGTCGGTCTTAGAGCAGGTCTGGAAGGTCGCGTTGGAGGTACCGGGCCCGAGCGTTTCCACGCCCGGCCCGCCCACGATCGCAGTGCTGCCGTCACGAGACAGCGCGACGGAGAAGCCTTGCTCGGATTCGTTCCCGCTCTCGTTTCCATTCGTGCCGACAAGCTTGGTCTCCTGGATCCACAGGCCGTCGCTCCACACGAATACAAACGCTGCGCCGATGGGCGGCTCCGTAACGGCGTAGTCGGGCGCGGGGCCGATGACGATGCCATCGTCCGGCCCGCCAACGATGGCGACGCGGCCGTCGCCGGAGAGTGCGACCGAAAAGCCTTGAAAGATGTCGGTAGGCGAAGTCGTGCCGGTGCCGACAATTTTTGCGCCCCGCTGATTCCACTGCGTGCCGTTCCGCCTGAACACCCACGCCGCGCCGAGCGCGCTGTTGTCGGCCCAGCCGCCGATGATCGCGGTGGTGCCGTTGGCGGACAGTGCGACGGAGTAGCCTTGCTCCGCGGCTCCGACCGCGTCGGTGCCGAGGAGCTTTATGCCCGGATTGCTCCACACGCCCTTGCTCTGCGTGAACACCCACGCCGCACCGCTCGAATTGTTGTCGCCCGGCCCGCCGACGATGGCGGTGTTGCCGTCGGCCGACAGCGCGACCGACCAGCCAAACTGCGGGCATGCCGACAAGTCAGCCTTCGAGCATCCACTCGCGTCGTCGGCGGTCAGCTTTTGCCGCAGGGTCCACGTCTCGCCGCTGCGCGTGAAGATCCACGCCGCCCCCGCGCCGCCGGCATCAAACGGCGCGCCGATAATGGCGGTATTGCCGTCGCCAGAGACCGCCACGGAGAAGCCCTGCCTCCCGGCGCTTCCAACCGGGTCGCTGGCGGTGAGCTTTGGTACATTCGCCTGTGTAAAGTCGGCCATCGCCGGTGGCGTCAGGCACAGCAGCGCCGCCCATACCAGGGCTCCCAGGCAAAGCCGAAATGCGCGGCAGGCAGCCGATCGCGCGTCAGCGACCGTCAACAAATGCGGTGGCAGCGCGTGATCGGTCGAATTCATCTCGCTGTCGGCACGCTCTGACTCGTGCCCGCCCGGTCCGGTTCTGGATCGCCTGGCAAGGAGAGGGACCATAATTGCAGAAGTATGCGGCCGTTATTATAAGAGGTTCCGCAATTAAGCATCGTTATCAGGCCGAATCAACAGCGCCGTCTCGCGCGCTCGGTAACCGGGAAGGTTAATGGCAATGCACGTGACCAGTCGCGCTCACTTTCTCACCCTGGGCGCAATGCTGGCACTGCTGCCGCTGGGCCCCGCGCTAGCCGATCCGGCGATCAAGCCGGCCATCACCGGTCTCATTTCCACCGGCGCCCAGCCGAATACGCTGTCCGCGCTCAATGACGTTACCGGAACGGTTACGCCAGCTGACATGATCGGAATCTTCGGCGGACTCGTGGTCCAGGCCAGGTGGAGGGATTTTCAGCCGGACAATGAGACCCAACTCGAGACTTCCATCATCGATGATATCCTCAGCGGGAATTCCAATACGGTCATCAATAATTTGACCCAATATAATAATTTGACCCAATACAACGCCGCCGCTACGGCGCTGCCGGCGCCGAACAATCGGCAGCTCGGCGTCAGGCTTCGGATATTTACCGGGTGCAGCGCCGACGAAAACGACGCGCCGAAGTGGGCTATGGAAACGGACACCGGCTTTCCGATCACACTCGAAGGCGAATACGATGGAAAACCGGAAAAATGCGTGCTCGGCAAATTCTGGGAAACCGGCTCGAACTATTCGAAGGCCTGGAGGCGTTTCCTGACGCGGCTCGCCGAAAAGTACGACGCGAACCCGCTGATCCAGGAGATTTCGGTCACATCCTGCACGAGCTTTTCCGCCGAGCCGTTCTTCCTCAATCTCAAGGAGCCGACATTCACGAAGAAGAACCCGGCGCCCGACCCGGTGCCGGCATTTCCGGCCCCCGGTCTGCACAAAGCCGGATTTAACGACGCCTTGTATAAGGAATGCCTGACGAACGCCATTGACGATTATGAGGCCTGGAAAACGACGCGGCTGGAGTTTTCGATCAACGGGTTTAGCGGGCTGTTCCAGCAAGAGGACTATGCCGTCAGCGAGCGGATCATGCGTAGATGCCGCCTGAAAGCCGGGCTGCGCTGCATCCTGAGCAATCACGATCTCGATACCAAGACGCCGCCCTCGATCCTTCCGGTCTATGTGTTCGAACGCAAATTCGGGCCCAACATCACATTCCAGACACTCCACGTGGTTCCAACAGATTTCGAAGGCACACTTCGGAAGGGTATTTCTCTCGGTGCGGGTTCGATCGAGATCTGGCAGGAGGCTCAGCTGGGCTCGTTCGAGCACCAGTCGCGTGCAACGCTGGCGAACTGGGCGGCGATGTTTGAGCCGCATTGATGCGAAATGGACTCAAGCCGGCGATGAGCGCGGCGACGCGGGAGCGGAAACTTGCGGGATGGGCGCGGGCGGTGAAGGGATTGCTGGCGAGCGACGAGGGCGAGGGGTAAGGCCCAGCGTTGCTTGGCGACCGAGCGGTGTGCGTTGTGATATTGTCGAATGAGCCGAGTAGTGTCGATGAGCCTTCAAATATCATCGGCCTGAAAGCGCAAACTCGCGATACGCAAGCTAGTTGACAATGGCGGCGGCTACGGGCGGGGAGGAAAAAATGCAAATGAAATGCAATCTGTTGCGGGTTTTGGCGCTGATGACAGGTCTCGGCGCGATTGACGCCACGATGGCCGCAGAAAACACGACGCCGCCGCAACTGACGCTCTCCTCGCCGACCGTGAAGGACATGGAACCCCTGCCGCTGAAATACAGCCAAACCGGGACGCGCCCCAGCATTGTGGTGCCCCCCGGGATGAATAACGGCGCGGTCAATCCGCCGATCGAGTGGAGCAACGTGCCCGAAGGGACAAATGCTTTCGTCCTGATGGTGTCCGATCATATCGACACCTTGATGTGGGCTGTCGTCAATATTCCGGGAAACGTCCGGTCGTTGCCGGAAGGGATACCAAATGGGAACGACTCCTCGAAGCTCCCGGCGGGCGCGTTTCATCTGAGCTTCCGGAGCAATGGCTGGATCGGGCCTGCGGCCAGACAAAACGCGGAGGGTCGCTGGACGTACTATTGGAAGCTTTATCCTCTGGACAAGAAGTTGAACGTCCCGGAAGACGCCAGCCGCGACGACATCCTAGCCGCAATGGAAGGCCATCTCACCGGCAACAAGGCGGTGATGATCACGCCCTGTTGCGATGGATCGAATTAGCGAGTTGCGGGATGGTTTCGGCAGCGGCTCCCGGACGACAAAAGGAAGGCACCATGCGCGTGAAGCGATGGCTCGTGATATTGGCGATGCTCGCGGGCAACCTTGACGCTGCGACAGCACAGAACGCCGGGAGCGCTGCTCCTCCACCCGGCCCGACGATCGTGGTTCCGAAACCGAGTTCGGTTGCGGAGCCGGTCAGCGGCGGCGGCCCTGCGCCGGTCGTTGAGCCAGGCCCGGGGTATCCGCGGCAACCGACGATCAGATCATCGGCTTTTGCCGATTACGGGTGGCTACCGCTGAAGTACGCCGCCAACGCTGCAAAAATGGTGACGTTCGATCCGATCTCGCCGCCGCTGGTCTGGACTGAACCGCCGCCGGGAACGGTATCCGTCGTCCTGGCCATGATCGACATGGAAACCAGTTCGGGCGGCAATCCGCAGGACCGTTTGCTGTGGGCAGTCATCAACATGCCGCCCAGCACCCGCCTTCTGGCGGAAAACACCACCCGAGGCCGGACCGCCATGTTGCCCGCCGGGGCTTTTCAACTCAGCTTTCTGACGAATGGCTACATCGGTCCACTGCCCGGAGCCGATCTGCAGGCTCATCACTATCTCTTCGAACTCTACACCCTGGACAAGATGCTCGACGTGCCCCGCGACGTTACCCTCGACCAGCTCAAGACGGCGATCAAGGGCCATCAGACCGGTCAAAGAGGCGTGATGGTCGTCAGATGTTGCACGAATTCGAAATAAATCCGCCGAGGCGCGCTGGTCCGCGAAATTCGCCGACGGCTGGCGGCTGGAGCATAGGTTCAAGCCGGCGATGAGCGCGGCGACGCGGGAGCGGAAGCTAGCCGGCTGGGCGCGGCGGTGAAGGGGCTGCTCACGAGCGATGAGGGAGAGGGTAGGACACCCTTAACCGTTGTCCGCTGGCTCTCTCTCACTTCTTGGGACTCCAGCTAGTCGTCCAGAACCCGTATGGATTCCGTAGGCGCGCGGTTCCGGCATTTTGTATCGCAATGTCTGTCAAGTCAGATGCCTTCGGTGCTCCTGGAAGATCGCCCGTGTGATGAAGGATCAATTCTGCAATAGCCTGCTTGAGGAAGATGAAGAGCTTGTGCATCTGATCATGATCTAAGTTTATTGTAGCGTTTGGCGAAAATAGGTCAGCCATCTTCTTTATTTTTCTATAGTCTTCCGCAGAGATCACGCCTTCATTGTGAACGATACTTTTACGCAAAATGCGTAAGTCGCCCAACGCATTGATCCTAACGTCGTTGGGTTGAACGCCTCTCATATTGGCAATTTCGGGCCGAACCTTTTCGTCCCAGTGAGCGAATATGAATACAATGATTGACCAACATATTTGCCGCTCATTGAAACCCGCCTCCGAATTAGCGCGAATGAATTCGTCGGACCGCGTGATCTTGTTGTGGATGATATCCGGGCGGCTTGGGTCTTCCAGACTTGTCCAAACGATGACTGGCTGACCTTCCTCAATTCGACGCGAAGTGGGTCGCGTAACCCTTGAAATCTGTCGCTCTATTCGAACTTTGTTGCCCTCGAATCCGGACAAGCAATCGCAATAGACGCCAACTTGCTGATTGATGAAGTCAATGAAGTCTCGAAGAATATCGAGCTCCGCATAGCCTTCTTGCATGCCCATAACGGTCCCCTGCTTACCCTCTCACTGCTCCTCCTGTTCGTCCCCTGAGCACGCATTTTTGTCGCCTACAGCGCTTTCGACTCAATCAGAGATTGATGATTGTCTTATATTGAGCCCACGATGCAGGGCAAGATGTGGTCAGTACAAGAACATGACGCAGTTTATCACCGCTGGTCGAAGGCAGAGGCAGCCAACTCGTTCCCTCGCGTCCAAGAAACTCAACTTATGAATGTATTATGGACCAACACTTCCTCCGCGCGAGAGGGAATACTAAAACAGCCAAAGCTAATTTTAAGGATGTCCTGCCGGCCCTAAAGCCCTTTTATCCTGCCTCAATCCTTCTTCCCCCATCGAATACCGTACCAATCCCGCCAGAGCACTCCGAAAAAAATCGCTAGAAACAGTAGAGCTGCCACGATCGCATCAAGACCCTTAGGCGAACTGTATGAGTAGCCCGCTAATGCGACTGCTCCCACGAACCCAACGGACCCTAGGGCGGCGGAAAGCTTAATAACCGCATCCCAAGGCACCTTAGGCAATTGGAGGCTCGACTTGCTTTCCGTAACGGTCTGGTCGTGCCGAACAGACCGTTCGCCAGCTACCTTAGGCATGGCCTTTACCCTGACAGGTCAACTTGTGGGGGTCACTACACCCATTTTCGCTACACGCAGATCATGTTAGCTGCAGGACTCCTAACGTCCTGGTACAATTCATCTGGCCTTCCGCGGGTTCTTGTCAATGGATTAACCGAGCGGGGTGCGTCCGCAACGCATATAGATCCCACAGAAACTTCGATATTGCAGGCATTTCTTACTGGCCGCTCCGCTCGAAAATTTTGCCTAGCTTATTATCAACGCGCACCCATAGTAAGAGTTCGCATACGGTCGTTTGGCGCGTGACTGCATTTTAGAATTCGACTAGCGATTCAAAACTGAATGCCAGTTAGTCGGAAAAATTACGAAATCTGGCATTTCAAGATGTTCACTAATATTTTATCTGAGGATGCAAAAAAACAATAAGGTACTGATAGTTTTGATTTTTATGCTTGCGCCGAGAAAAAGGTTTTTTGACATTTTAATTTATTGCGACGCCTCACGTCTTTCAGCGTTCAAAGAATTATTGGAAGAGCGCGGGTGCAGTGATCGAACGCGTTACGAATCTCATCCTGCCCGTTGGCTAGGATTTCGGGATCAATCCCGATTCGATGAGGGCGGGAACCACACGCCTTGCTGGAAGAAAGCAATAGCAGAGGCAAAGTTTATGATCGTCGCTCGCAGTGCTTTGGTGAATCCACGTGTCCAGAGGTTGGGGTCGTAGCCCGCCCTTATCTGCTTTAGTGATTTGCCCGACGGGCAAATCACTAAGGCCCCCAAGGTTCTCCTCCGACCTGCATGTCAAGCCCATCCCGCAAAAATATTCTGCTTTACCGAATATTCTGATTATCCTATATTGCTCCCCGTCCCGCCCCATCAAAAGGGGCGTATCATGATCGTCGCGAACGCGGGGCGGGATGCGGTGGACGCTGAGGGTGCCTTTGACGAATGGCGCCGGAAGCGTACGGCAAAGACGTGTGGGCCTGGCACCCCGACGCTGGTGTCAAGTTCGCGTTAAGGAGCGCGGATGACGGTGGCCAACAAGCCCGGAGCACCGGGGCGAGCACGTAGCAGCCGTAAAACCATTGCGTGGGGAATGCCGGGTGATTCCGGTGTGACCTGCTAACGTGTGTGCGCTCTACCCACTACCATTGCACACACGGCTATCGGGCGCATCGGCCGCCCGGCATTCCCTGCGCCCTCATTTCGGAGGGCGGGAATAAAGGAATACCTCGCGCAAAAAAATACATGCGGCGAGATCGCGAAGGTGTGTCTTGCCGTCATTGCGACCTGTAGCCCGGGTGGAGCGAAGCGAAACCCGGGGACCGTAGTTGCGGTGGAACCCCGGGTTGCGCTTCGCTCCACCCGGGCTACGAGGCTTCTTGTTGCGCCATGGATTGCTTCGCTGCGCTCGCAATGACGGCGTTGGATTGCCTTCACGCCGTCCGCATGGCAGCTGCCTCCGCCCGCGCTAGGCGCTGTCCCGCGGAGCTGCTACGCTTCCTTCCTCACACAGCATCAGGAGCGCAACCGATGGACAACCGCAGCGACATCTGGCGTGGCGTCGACACGATCAAGGGGCGCTTCATCGAACTCGCCGACCGGGTCTGGGCGATGCCCGAGGTCTGCTACACCGAGGCGCGCTCGTCGGCCGAACATCTCGCCGAGCTGCGCCATCACGGTTTCCGCATCACCGAGAATGTCGCCGGGATTCCGACCGCGCTGATGGGCGAATGGGGCGAGGGCGGTCCTGTCATCGCCTTCCTCGGCGAATATGATGCGCTGCCGGGTCTGAGCCAGGAAGCCGATGTGGCGGAGCCGCGGCCGGTTGAGGCCGGAGGGCATGGCCATGGCTGCGGCCACAACCTGCTCGGCTCGGCCGCGCTGCTTGCCGCGACCGCGCTGAAAGACTGGCTCGCCGCGCAAAAAGTGCCCGGGCGCGTGCGCTATCACGGCTGTCCGGCGGAGGAGGGCGGCGCCGCCAAAACCTTCATGGTGCGCTCCGGGGTGTTCGACGATGCCGACATCGCGCTCTCCTGGCACCCTCACAGTTTCTGGGAAGTGTCGGTGACGCCGTCGCTGGCCAACACCCGCGCCGATTTCATCTTCACCGGCCGCGCCTCGCATGCCGCCGCCTCGCCGCATCTCGGCCGCAGCGCGCTGGACGCGGTGGAGCTGATGAATGTCGGCGTCAACTACATGCGCGAGCACATGCCGAGCGACGCCCGCGTGCATTATGCATTGCTCGATACCGGCGGCATCGCGCCCAATGTGGTGCAGGCCCATGCCCGCGTGCGCTATTCGATCCGCGCCCGCGACCTGCCCGGCATGAACGAGCTGGTGGAACGCGTCCACAAGATCGCGCAGGGCGCAGCGCTGATGACCGAGACCAAGATGGAGATGCGGATCATTTCCGCCGTCTCGAACCTGCTGCCGAACACGCCGCTGGAGCAGATGTTGCACCGGATCATGGAGGAACTCGGTCCGCCGCATTTCGACGAGGCGGACATGGATTTTGCGGGAAAGATCCGCGCCACGCTGAGCGAGAAGGACATCGCCAGCGTCTATCACGCCATCGGCATGGAGGAGACCGACCGGCCGCTCGCCGATTTCCTGGTGCCGCTCGATGCAAGGCGCAACCCGCTGATCGGCTCGACCGATGTCGGCGACGTCAGCTGGGTGGTGCCGACCGTCCAGCTCCATGCGCCGACGATCGCGATCGGCACGCCACTGCACACTTGGCAGGTGGTGGCGCAGGGCAAGAGCGCGCACGCCCACAAGGCCATGGTGCAGGCGGCGAAAGCGATGGCCGGATTGGGCGTCCAGGCGCTGCTGGAGCCGGACCTGATCGCCGCCGCCAAAGCCGATCTCAAGAAGCGCACTGCGCGGGTGCCCTATGTCAGCCCGCTGCCCGGCAACATGGCGCCGCCGCTGGATATGTCGGTGAATTGAACGGTGCGAGTCACCTCTCCCCGCTCTTCGCGGGGAGAGGTCGGCGCGAAGCGCCGGGTGAGGGGCTCTCTCCGCGAGTCGTGCTCGCTGAGGCAGCCCCTCACCCCGACCCTCTCCCCGCGAAGAGCGGGGCGAGGGAGCATTCGATTGCTATCGCACTCTCACCGGTGTCCGAACAGTCCGCCGACCACGCCGCCGATCAGGCCGCCTGGACCGCCGCTGCTACGGTGATGATGAAGATCGTGATGATGGGCCGGATGGTCGCCATTGACATCGTCGGCGTTGCCGGCGTCGGCGTGCGCGGCCGAGACGCTCTCGGCCAGCAGCGCATCATGCTGCGGCGTGTCGAGGAAGCCGGTGGCGGGATAGCCGCGCGCGGCCTGCCAGCGCGTGATGACGGCGCGGGTGTGGTCGTCGAACTTTCCGTTGATCCTGGTGTCGAAGCCGAGACGGGTCAGCCGGCGCTGCACGTCGCGACGCGCTGTCTTGTCGAGGCCGATCTGGTCTTCGGTCTGCTGGGTCGCTTCGTCGGTCAAGGATACCGGTTGGGCGGGGGCCGACAGCTCGCGGTCGGTCGTGCTCGGACCGGCCTTGACCGCGCCGGCACTGACGAGAATTCCGAGCACGGATAACGCGAGGATCGAGACACGCATGGCCTGGTTCTCCCCCGATCCCGAAATCCCGTGGGTCAATTTCGGTTTCGTTGCTGGGCAACCTTTATCCGGGTCGCTTGTTCCATGGCGCGCGTCGGATTGTTACACCGCAGTGCGACAGTGCGATCCGTTTGCGCGATCCTCGACCCAATGCAAATTGGCTTCCCCGGAACAATACTCTGAAGCTGCCGTTGACTGCTTGGGTGCGCGGCATAACGCCGTCGGCATCAACGGAGAATTCTCATGGAATTGATCCTCATTATCGTTTTGGTCGTGCTGGTGTTTGGTGGCGGCGGATACTGGGGCCGCAGCCGCGGTCATTGGTGATTGACTGCCACTTCCGCATTCGGTGAGGCAACTTCGAATTGCCGTTCCAGAACAGGGCGCTCCGGGCACCTATCCATCTTGATATGAGTCTCGCGAAGAAGACTGGTCGATCGCCTTGAATTACGCGACCTGTCCCGGAGGCGCGCAACGCGCCGTCTTCCAGAGTTGTGCGGACGCGGTTTGCCAGTCGAACGCGTGATCATCAGGACCATGCTGCTTCAGATGCTCGATGCGCGCGACAGCCTCCTCGACATCGGGCCGGTGGCCGATCGGCACCCACCACAATGCGACGGATGGTCCATCGAAATGCTCGAACCAGTCGGCGCGGCGGCCATAGAAGCGCTTATGGACCGTCTGCCAGACAAAGCGTTCGAGCGCATCGACGCTCTCCCAGACCGAAAAATTGACGATGATGCGCGGGTCGGCAAAAGGCCGCGTGTCGGTGGCGTTGCCGCTCTCGCCGGCATAGCGCCAGACGAAGCCTGTGCTGCGTTCGGCAATGCCGTTTACCAATGCAAGGTTGTTGGTGAAATCCGCCATGCGCGGATCGTCGATGTCGTATCGGATGCGGCCGATGTTCAGTTGTGCGAGATGATGATTGGGTGGCTGTTGCAAGGTCCTGCTCCGTCGCCGATGCTTCCCCGGGCCTTGAGTAGGATACCGTAGCGGATCGAACCGGAACAGTGGACCTGGCGAGCGATTGAGTCCTGACCAGCGCCCGGCTGATGCCTGCATTTGATGCAACTGGCGCGACGGCCGGGAGGATGACCCTGACAACCGGCATGCAATACAAGCCGCTGCACGCACTGCACAAATTCTGGGAAGCCCCGCGCGTCCCACATCCGCGGCCCACTCCACGCATCACACGCCCCCCATACTGAAGTTTCAGTCCGCGACGGCGAAGCGCGTCTTGCGGACCCTCAAGCGGAGGCTATAGTCCAGCCCGGAAGTCCAAGAGGTCCAAGAAACCTCGACAAGTTCGGGAGTGCTTCAAGGCTCACGCTAAGGGAGAATTCAAGATGTCGTTGACTCGTCGTCAAGCGCTGGCGTCCGGCGCTGCCGTCATTGCAGGCTCCATGATCAGCAAGCCCGCGATCGCGGCCAAGGATCCGATCCTGATCGGCTATCTTCCGGCGCTCACCGGTCCATCGTCGTCCACCGGTATCGGGATCAATCGCGGAGTTCAGCTCGCGGTGCAGGAAATCAACGCGGCCGGCGGCATCGACGGGCGGCAGGTCGAACTGATCACCCGCGATACCCAGAGCGATCCAACCAAGGCGGTGAACGGCGCTGCCGAACTCACCCACGGGCAGAAGGTCAGCGTCATCATCGGTCCGGTCAATTCCGGCGAGTCGCTTGCGGTGGTGCCGCTGCTCGCGCGCGCCAACACCCCGCAGATCCACCCCTGCTGGGTCGACACCCTGACCGACCCGAAGAAATATCCGATGTGCTTCCGCAACGCGCCCACCAACCAGCAGATCGGCGGCGCCGCCAACAAGTATGTGGTTGACGTGCTCAAGCGCAAGAAGGTCGCGGTCGTCAGCGACACCACCGGCTATGGCACCGCCTCCGTCAACGCCTATGTGCCGATGCTCAAGGGCATCGGCGCCGAGGTCGTCTATCAGGGCAATGTCGACGCCGCCAATCCGGACCTCAAGCCGGAGTTGCTGCGGATGCAGTCGGCGGGCGCGGAGGCGATCATGCCCTGGAGCGTCAATGCCGGTTTCCTGTCGCGCATCATCAACACCCGCGGCCAGATGGGATGGGATGTGCCGATCATCGGCCAGACCACGCTCGGCTCCGGCCAGACCAAGGCGCTGCTGGACAAGCCGGAATACTGGGCCAAGGTGTATCCGAACAATTTCCGCCCGGTCTGCTACGCCACCGGCGGCAAGCTGACGGATCGCACCACTGCCTTCGTCGACCGCCTGAAGAGCGCCAAGATCGACATGAGCGACACGCTGCTATGGTGGATCGCGCTCGGCTATGACACGCCGCGAATGGTCGCCGACGCCATCAAGAGCGCCGGCGCCGAGCCGGAGGCCATCGTCGGCTATCTCAACAAGCTCAAGGAATTCCCCGGCGTCTACGGCGACATCTCGTTTACCGCCGACAAGCACGACGGTTACCCCGACAGCGAGGTGGTGATGGTCGAGGCCAATTCGCTGAAGGACGGCGCGTTCAACCTGGCTCCCGGGTACGGTTCCTGAACCCGATGGTCCAATCCATCGTCCTGACGGGGCTGGCGATCGGCTGCATCTACGCACTGATCGCCATCACCTATAATGTGATGTTCTCCGCCTCGCGCGTGTTCAGCTTCACCGCGGGCACGCTCGGGATGATCGGCGGCGTGCTGGGCTCGCTGTTCATCGCGCGGATGGGCATGCCGGTCGCTGCCGGCTTGCTGCTTGCACTGGCCGGCGGCGCGCTGCTCGGCATCGTCACCGAGATCGTCGCGGTGCGGCCGGTGCTCAAGAGCCTCGACCAGCATCTCTACGTGCTTTCCACGCTGGCGCTGGCGCTGATGGTCCAGCAGTTCACCGCGATCGAATGGGGCACGGATGCGCAGCCGTTTCCGCGGCTGTTCGATGTCGCCCGCGGCGGCTTCGACCAGCTGTTCTGGCTGCCGATGCTGGCCTGCGCGGTGGTGACCATCGGCCTCGAACTGCTCTATCGCCATACCCTGGTCGGCCACGCCTTCCTCGCGATCGCCGAGGACAGTTTCGCCGCCCGCGCGCTCGGCCTTCCCGAGCGCACCTTGCGGATGGCGAGCTTTGCGCTGGCCGGCGCCATCGGCGCGCTGGCGGGCTTTGCGGGCGGCGAGATGCTGCTGGCGTTCTTCGCCAATGCGCCGATGCTGACCTTCTATGGGTTCGTGCCCGTGGCGCTCGGCGGCATGGGCAACAACCGCGGCGCCGTGGTCGCCGGCCTGCTGCTCGGATTGTTCCAGCAAACCGCCAACTTCCTGGTCGGCGGCATCTTCGCTTCGGTCGCGGTGTTCACCGTCTTCATCATCGTCCTGCTGGCGCGCCCCGAGGGTCTCGCCGGCGCAAGCCTGCCGCGACGCGTTTGATGGACATGCAGGCAACCCAGTTGGGCCGCGGCCGCGCCGACGCGACTGGCTCGTCAAGCATGTTCAGCGCGGCGCTGCCCTTCCTGGCGCTGCTCGTCGCAGGGCTTGCGTTCCCGCTGTTCGGCGGCGGCTATTGGGGCGTGATCGCAACCCGCGCCTGCGTCTATTGGGTGCTGGTGTCGGGCCTCAACTTGGTTGTCGGCTTCGGCGGCCAGATCGCGATCGGCTGGGTGGCGCTGCTGACGCTCGGCGCTTACACCACCAGCGTGCTGGTCGCCGGCAACGCCACGCCGGAGGTGCCGCCCTATCTGGCGCTGGCGATCGCGGCCGTAGTCGGCGCCGTGTTCGGCCTGATCGTCGGCCTGCCGGCGCTGCGGCTGCGCACCTTCTATTTCGCCATCACCACGCTCGGCTTCGCCACCATCGTCACCCAAGTGGCGCTGGCCTGGCAGAGCGTCACCGGCGGCGGCGTCGGCGTTGCCGGGCCGGTATTCCCCGCACCGTTCGATTCGCAATGGGGCTTCTATTATTTCTGCTTCGCCCTCGCCGCGATCTGCACCTGGATGACCGCGAACATCGCGGCCAGCCGCTTCGGCCGCGCGCTCACCGCGATCCGCGACGCGGAGGTCGCGGCCGAAGCCTGTGGCATCGCCAAGCCCTCGCTGCTCGGGATGGTGTTCCTGTTCAGCGGCGCTGTCGCCGGCGTCGCCGGCGGGCTGTTCGCCTCACTGCAATCCTACATCACACCTGATGCCTTCACGATCGACCTGTCGATCCTGTTCTTCATCGCCATCCTGATCGGCGGGCGCGGCTCGATCCTCGGACCGCTGCTCGGCACGATTCTTTTGACCGTGCTGCCGGAATTCGCAGCGCCGCTGGTGGCGTGGTCGACCTTTCTCTATGCGGTGCTGCTGCTCGTCATCGTGCTCGCGATCCCCGGCGGCATTGCCGAGATCCTCGATTTCAAGAACCGCCGACCGCTCGAGAGTGGCCGCGCGATCGTGCCGCGGCCCGATCTGCTCGGCCCGCTGCTGGGTACCGCGCCCGACGCAGGCGCGCTGACGCTGGAGCAGGTGGCGCTGAGTTTCGGCGGCGTCCAGGCGATCGACGGGCTCGACCTGGAGATCCGGGCCGGACAGGTGCACGGGCTGATCGGCCCCAACGGCAGCGGCAAGACCACGACGCTGAACGTGATCTCGGGCTACTACGCGCCGAAGCGGGGCGCGATCCGGCTGAACGGCGCCGCGATGCACGAGCATGCGCGCCACCGCCGCGCCGAGATGCGGATCGCGCGAACCTTCCAGACCCCGCGCATCGTCGGCTCCGCCTCGGTGCTGGAGAACGTCATGATCGGCGGCACCATCGACGGCAAGGGCACGTTCGTCGAATCGCTGCTGTCGCTGCCGCGCCACCGCCGCGACGAAGCAAGGCTCCGCGATACCGCGATGCTGGCGCTCGCGGCGGTCGGGCTGGAGCGGCTTGCCGCCGTGCGCGCCGACCGGCTGCAGCACAGCGAGCTGCGCTTCACCGAGATCGCCCGTGCCTTGATGCTGCGGCCGGCCTTCCTGTTGCTCGACGAGCCCGCGGCCGGTCTCTCGGCCGAGGAGATAGAGCGGCTCGGCGAACTGATCGCGGCGATCGCGCGCGCCGGCACCGGCGTGCTGGTGGTGGAACATCACCCCGACCTGATCTTCGACATCTGCCATCACGTCACCGTTCTCAACCTCGGCAAGATACTGGCGGCCGGCACTCCGGCCGAAATCCGCGCGCATCGGGAGGTGGTCAATGCCTATCTCGGCGCCTGATCCGCTGCTCGACGTCGCCGGCCTCTCCAGTGGCTATGGCAAGATCGGCGTGCTGCGCGGCGTCGACCTCAAGGTCGGCGCGGGCGAGGTGGTGGCGCTGCTCGGCCCGAACGGCGCCGGCAAGACCACGCTGCTGCGCGCGGTGTCGGGCTTGTTGCCCTGGTCGGGACGCGTGCAGTTCGGCGGCCGCGATCTCGCAGGCTTAAGTCCGCGCGACACCGTCAAGGCCGGGCTGTCGCATGTCATCGAGGGACACCGGGTGTTCACGCAGCTCAGCGTGCTCGATAATTTGCTGCTCGCGGTCTACGACCTGCCGCGCCACGAGCGCGCGACACGGGTCGAGGAGGCACTCGCGCTGTTCCCCGAAATCGCCGCCAAGCGCAGCGAGCGCGCGGCCGCGCTCTCCGGCGGCCAGCAGCAGATTCTCGCGGTAGCGCAGGGCCTGGTGCGCCGGCCAAAATTGCTGATGCTCGACGAGCCGTCGGCCGGGCTGTCGCCGGTGCTGGTGGATCGCGTGCTGGTCGTGATGCAGCGGCTGCGTGAGAACGGCACCGCGGTGCTCTTGGTCGAGCAGTTGATCGAGAAGGCGCTCGCGCTTGCCGATCGCGTCTATGCGCTGGCGCGGGGATCGATCGTGCTGGAGGCCGAGACCTCCGAGGCCGACCTGCCGTACCGGCTGGAGCATGCCTATATGGCGACCGCCAGGACATAGCGAGAAATTACACGGAGGCCCATCGTGCGCACGAAGTTTGAAGTCGGCAACGTCACGATCCACCGCATCGTCGAGCAGGAGGGTCCGTTCTTCGAGGCGCTGCAATTTTTCCCGAAGCTGACGAAAGAGCTGCTGGACGAAAATCGGAGCTGGCTGCAACCAAAATTCATCGGCCCCAAGGATGAGTTGATGCTCTGCATCCAGAGCTACATCGTCAAGACGCCGCACCACACCATCATGATCGACAGCTGCGTCGGCAACCACAAGCCGCGGCCGACGCGGCCCTTTTGGAACATGATGAATTCCGATCGCTACGAGAAGAATCTGGCGGCCAGCGGATACGGCGTCGGCGACATCGATTTCGTGATGTGCACGCATCTGCACACCGACCATGTCGGCTGGAACACGCGGCTCGATAACGGCCGCTGGGTTCCGACCTTCCCGAAGGCGCGCTACGTCTTCGCCGACCGCGAACTGGATTACTGGACCACGCGGCACAGGGACGACCCGGCGGCGTGTCCGTGGATTACCGATTCCGTGCTGCCGATCGTCGCCGCCAACCGCGTCGACATCGTCAAGAGCGCGTATGCGTTCAACGACCTGATGACGCTGATACCGACGCCCGGCCACACCATCGACCATTATTCGGTGCATGTCGGCAAGGAGGGCGCCGACGCCGTCATCACCGGCGATATGATCCACTCGCCGCTGCAGGCCCGCTATCCCGAACTCGGTATGATGTCGGATTACGACTCCGCGATCGCCGGCGTGTCGCGGCGCCAATTGTTCGGCCGCTTCTGCGATACGTCGACGCTGATGTGCACCGCGCATTTTCCCTCGCCCTCCAGCGCGCGCGTGGTGCGCTGGAAGGATTCGTTCGATTTCGTCGATGCATAGGTCGGCTTGACGCCAAAGATATGTTTCGTCGCGCGGCGCCTTACGTCGATCGAGTTCATGTGGGCAACGTCCCACATCCGACGCCTCGGATAGTTGAGGATTGTTGCGTGGCTTCGAAACGACGCCGCTGCCCACAGCGCGCATTGTCAATCGGCGTTAGCCGCTGGCATCGCGCGAGCAACTCGCAGTCGAGAGGATTCGAGACTCGGCCAATCGCAAATGCTAATGTCGCAGCCGACATGCCGATGTGGCGCCGTCTTTTGTCGCCTCGTCGAGCCGGCGTCGAACAAGAAATTTAGGCCTCGGGAGAGCTGCGCGCGCGATACCCGGGCTACCGCAACAGGGAGGCTTCCATGAATCGAAAGACCGCTGGAGTTGTCTTCACGATAGGAATTGTGCTTGCTGCTTCGGTTGGCACCGCATGCGCACAAAATTCGCCAGGGAGTACAGCTTTGGATAGTAGCCTGCGCGGCGCGGTCGAGCGCAAGGACGTGCCGGGCGTGGTCGCACTGATCACCGATCGCGAGCGCGTGCTTTATCAGAGCGCATTCGGCGTGGCCGATGTCGCGACCGGGCGCCCGCTCACGCGAGACGCGCTGTTTCGTATCGCCTCGATGACCAAGCCGGTCACTTCGGTGGCCTTGATGCAATTCGTCGAGCAAGGCCGCATCGCCCTCGATGACCCGGCCGAAAAATATCTGCCGGAGCTTGCCGGGGTGAAGGTCTTCGAATCCTTTGATGCTGCGACCGGCGCCTACAAGCTCCGCCCGTCAGCGAGCGCGCCGACGGTCAGGCAATTCCTGACACATACCTCCGGCCTGGGCTATCCCTTCACCAGCGCGACCTTGCGCGACTTCAAGCCGCGCGTCGGCGAAACCTATCCGTTCGGCGGACCGCTGTTGTTCGATCCGGGCCAGCGCTGGCACTACGGCACCAGCGTTGATGTCGTGGGCCGGCTGGTCGAGGTGCTGTCGGGCCAGAAGCTCGAGGATTACTTCCACGATCATATCTTTGTCCCGCTCAAGATGGATGACACCTCCTACAACGTGCCGGAAGCAAAAGGGCCGCGCCTCGTCGCGCAACAGCAGCGCGCCGGCGAGCACATGGACGGCGCCATCGAACTGCAGAATCCCCAGCCCCCGCTCACCATCGCGGCGCCGGTCGGCGGCGGCGGGCTCGCCTCGACTGCGGATGACTACGGGCGCTTCACGCGCATGCTGCTCAACGGCGGCACGCTCGATGGCGTCCGCGTGCTCAAGGCCGAGACGGTGGCGCTGATGGGCCAGAACCACATCGGCGCGGTCTCGGTCCCCGCGCTCAAGAGCGCGCTGCCGCGCAGCGCCGACTTCACCTTCATCGCGGACGGACGCGACAAATGGGGATTGGGCTTCCTCATCACGGTCGATCAGGTACAAGGCAAGCGCTCGCCCGGCAGCCTGAGCTGGGGCGGCATCAACAACACCTACTTCTGGATCGATCCCACCCGCGGCATCGCCGGCGTGATCATGATGCAGTATCTGCCGTTCGCCGACGCCAAGGCGCTCTCGGTCTACGACACGTTCGAGCGCGGCGCCTATCAGCTCGTGAACGCCGAGCGCTAGACGTCTTGCAATATCTGGCCGGCCTCGGGCCGGCCGGACTTGGGCGCGCAAGGGTGATCCGCCTTGGACTGCTGCGACCCATCGCAGCGCCACTACGGCTTAGCCCAGCTTGATGTTGGCTTCCTTCACCACCTTGCTCCAGCGCTCCATCTGGTCCTTGACGAAGGCGCGGAATTCTTCCGGCGTGTTCGGCCGGCTGTCGATGTTGAGGTGCTCGAAGCGCTCCTTGACCTCAGGCGAGCCGATCGCTTCGTTGATCGCGCCGCTGAGGGTGCTCACGATTTCAGGCGGCGTGCCATGCGGCACGAACACGCCGTTCCATTCATAGGCTTCGAAGCCGGGCAGCGTGTCGGAGGCCGGCGGAACGTCGGGCAGGCTTTTCAGCCGGCCCTTGCCGGTGTGCGCGATGGCCTTGACCTGGCCGCCCTGGATCATGCCGACCACCGCCGATCCGTTGGCGAAGTAAAACTTCACCTGCCCGGCGATGACGTCGTTGAGCGCAGGACCGCCGCCGCGATAGGGCACATGGTTCACCTTGGCTCCGGTCATGAAGCGGAACATTTCGAGGGAGAGATGCTGCAGCGTGCCGTTGCCCGAGGACGCAATGTCGATGCCGTCAGGCGCGGCTTTGGCATAGGCGATGACGTCAGCCAGCGTCTTCACCGGCAATGATGGCGTCACCACCAGGATATTAGGCACCAGCGACACCAGGGCCACGGCGTCGAAATCCCTGTTGTAGTCGAACGGAAGGTTCGAATAGAGCGCGCCGTTGACCGAAAAAGCGGTGGCGTCATGCAGGATGCTGTAGCCGTCGGGGACAGCCTTCGCGACCAGGGCTTCACCGATGGTGCCGCCGGCCCCGCCTCGATTTTCGATGACGAACTGCTGGCCCAGAATCGCACCGACCTTGGCGTAGAGGATCCGCGCGGTGGTGTCGGCGCCGCCGGCCGGCGGATAAGGCACCATGACCTGCAGCGGCCGGTTCGGCCACGAGCCTTGCGCGCTGGCGCCGCGGACGAACGGCGCGGCGGCCATTCCGGCCAATAGCGCGCGGCGTGAAAGACGGCGGCGCGCGGGCTCGCCGGTCTTCGCAATGGCCTTCACAGCATCGTCTCCGCAATCTTCTCGGCCGTCATCAGGGTCGGAAAATTGGTGTTGGCGCACGGCACCACCGGGAAGATCGAGGCGTCGACCACGCGAAGGCCCTGCACGCCCTTGACGCGGCCCTGGGTGTCGACCACCGCCATCGGGTCGTCGGGCCGGCCCATGCGGCATGAGCACGAGGCATGCCAGACGCCGATCGCCGCCTTGCGCACGAAGGCTTCCAGGGCCTCGTCGTCGTTCATGACCTGGTCGAACGTGAATCCTTCGACGACGAAGTTGTCGATCATGTAATGGCGCAGCGCCGCCGGCCCGTCCATCATCGTGGCGGCGATTTTCGTGAGGACCTTGTTCCTGGTGTTGACGACGCCGATCTTTCGCACGCGGTCGGAATACGAAGCCGGGAAGGGCTTGTCGGTCACGGCCTTCATCGGCGCGCTAATCTGCAGGCCCGCCGCCTTGCGAAAGCCGCTCATCAGCCGTTCGAGGTCGCGCCGGTCGGACAACAGGTTGAACTCGACGATCGGCTCCTTGCGCGGGTCGCGCGAGGCGAGCTTGACCTGCCCGGTCTCGGAGTAGGTCTTGTTGACGAAGGTGAGCAGCGAGCCGATCTGCTCGCCCACCGCATGCCAGGCGGATTTGCTCAACACCACGACGAACATGTCGCCCATCGGCACGCCTGGTAGCCCCGAGGAATAGCGCAGCCCGACCTGGACGTGGCGCCGCGTATGCTCGTTCATGCGCGCGCCACGGTGGATGAAGGACGACAGCGCGATCGAGGGGTGATCCATCAGGCGCTGGCCGACGCCCTCCAGCCCCATCACGATCGGGATGCCCATGTCCTTGAGATGCCCGACCGGGCCGATGCCGGCGCGCAGCAGATGCGCCGGCGAGTGGATCGCGCCGCAGGAGAGCACGACCTCGCGGCCGAGGAATTCCTGCTCCTGGCCGGCAACCAGCGCCCTCACGCCGATGCATCGCGTGCCTTCGAACAGCAGTTCCTTGACCTGGGTGTCGGTCGAGATCGTCAGATTGGCGCGCTTGCGGGTGTCGCGATCGAGATAGCCCATCGCCGCGGAGACGCGTTGCTCGGACTGATTGGAGTGCGTCACCGGAAAATAGCCTTCGACGAACTCGCCGTTCTGGTCGGGCACGAAGGCGTAGCCGGCGAGCTTGCAGGCCTCGCCGGCGGCTTGCGCGAGCCGGGTCCAATGCTCCGGCGGGATGCGCCGGACCGGGATGCGGCCGTCCTTGCCGTGGAACGGCCCGTCGAAATCGAGGTCGCGCTCGACCTTCCTGAAATAGGGCAGCACGTCCTTCCAGCTCCAGCCCGAAGCACCCCGCGCCTCCCATTCGTCGTAGTCGGTCGGCGCGCCGCGGTTGGCCATCTGGCCGTTGATCGAGGACCCGCCGCCCAACACGCGCGCCTGCTCGTATTTGCGTAAGGGCGGGCGATCGGCTTCCGGATTGTTGTGGCTGACGATCTGGGTCGTGACCTTGAGCTCGGTCCAGTGGAAGCGCGGATCGAAGTAGGCCATGCCCGAATAGCTGTCGCGAATCTCGGGCGGCTCGTTGCCGGGCGGGGTGTCCTGTCCGGCCTCGCAGAGCAGGACCTTGTTGGCGCTCCCGGCGGAGAGCCGGTGCGCCAGCACCGAGCCCGCCGAGCCGCCGCCGACGATGATGAAGTCGTACACTTGGCGTTTCCTCTGTTTTTATGAGGGGAAGGTTAGCCAACACCGCCGGCTCGCGCCAGTCGATTGCTTGCAGGGGGAGGATGCTCGAGCAATGCCGCAACGCGACATCCGCCTGTTCCTGATGGACAAGACGGCCGGGGCCGTCCGCATCGATCAGAACTCGAGATCCGCCCAGACTCCGGCATGATCCGATGGCCATAGCGATGGATCGGCAGCGTCGGGCTTGTCGAAGCAGACACCGCTCGCCACGGTCTCGATCGCGCCGGTAGTCCAAATATAGTCGATGCACCGGTCCATCCGCGGCCAATAGGGATGCGATATCGTGCCATCCCGCCCAGTGAGCGCCGTGAATGCAGTAGCCGACGTCTGGGAAGGACGAAATCGGCCTGCCATCAGGGCGGCAGAGGGCATGTCCAATGTCGCGTTGAAATCTCCGCAGACAATGCAGTCGGCTACGTCATCTCGCCTGTCGATCCATGCCAGGAGCTGCTGCACCTGAAACAGCCGAAGAGAGTCGTCGCCACGCGACATGTAGAGATGCGTTACGTAGACATCCAACGGCTTGCCGCCTACCAGAATGCGGGCGACCTGCGCCACCATATCCCGTGCCTGGAAGTCGAGGTTTCCGGTTTCGATGACGGCAAAGCGGGTGAGCAGCGCCTCGCCTTCGACCGGAGCCAGGCCGTTGACGCGCGTCTGCTGCACCAAATTGTAGTCGACACCCCGCACTGAGCCGATATTCCCTTGCAATTCCCGCCGCAATTCCCGAGCCGTCTGCCGGGCGATGCTCACTTCGTTGAGCGCAATGATATCGGGTTCGAGGGCCTTCATGCCCTCGACGACAAGGCGACGGCGTTCATCCCATCGCTTGTGATCCTGCTCGAGATTGAGCGTTACCACGCGAAAGCGCATCGCCAGCTCCAGCCGAGTTCAAAAAATAACCCGTGGGAAGAATGAACCACGCGGCTTTCGGCACGGCAAGCCGACCAAGAGTCGATCGGCGTGTGCGGCAACATCGGCTCCGACGCAGATCACACATTCTTATTCGGCGCCGCGCCGCCAACCACCGGCGCGCTGTCCTGGTCGTGTTCCTGCGCCAGCAGCAATTCCTTCAGCGTGCCGTCGCTGAGCTTGCCGTTGGGCGAATGGACCCTGCGCTCGGCGGCCTCAATCGGTCGCGAATGCTGCGGCAGGGCGGCCGCGGCGTGCGCCGCAGACGACTGCGAACTCTCGCCGGCTTCCTCGGTCTCGTCGGTAGCCTCGGCATAGCCGACGCCGCGCCGTCGCCGGGTTTCCTTCGGCTTCGGCGGCGCCGGCGTGTACACGATCGGCGGCAGGATGTGGTGGCGCGACACGGTCTGTCTCCGTTGGCCTAGCGCCCATTAGGCGGGTGATTCGCAGCGGTCGGCCAGTTACAAATCCATTATATGGCCAGCAGCGCCGGTCTCTTTCCTTCTCCCGCAAGGGGAGAAGGAAGCAAGATCCGCATCTCAACCCGCCCGGGCCGCCTTCTTGCGATATGCCAGATGCACCGCGCAGGTGCAGCCCGGCGGATGCGAGGCGACATCATTGGCGGGAACGGACGCCGGCGCCAGCGGCGGCACCGGCCCTTTCGCGGGCCGATCCTGCGCCGGGATGTAGTTCAACACCGGCGCCAGCCAGCGCTCGGCTTCGGCCACGCTCCATCCCTTGCGCGCGGCATAGTCCTCGACCTGGTCGCGCTCGATCTTGCCGACGCCGAAATAGAAGCTCTCGGGATGGCTGAAATAAAGCCCCGACACCGACGAGCCCGGCCACATCGCATAGCTTTCGGTCAGCTTCACGCCTGCGGTGTTTTCCGCATCGAGCAGGGTAAACAACGTCGCCTTCTCGGTGTGGTCGGGCTGCGCGGGATAGCCGGGCGCGGGGCGGATGCCCTTGTATTGTTCGAGAATGAGTTGGTCCGGCGACAGCGTCTCGTCCGGCGCGTAGCCCCAGAATTCGCGGCGGACGCGGGCATGCATGCGCTCGGCAAAGGCCTCCGCGAGCCGATCGGCCAGCGCCTTGCACAGGATCGAGGAGTAGTCGTCATTGGCGTTCTTGAAGCGGTCGGCGATGACGTCCTCGCCGATCCCGGCGGTGACGACGAAGGCGCCGATGTAATCGGGCACGCCGCTCGCGCGCGGGGCGATGAAATCCGACAGCGCCGCGTTGAAGCGGCCTTCGCGCTTTTCCAGCTGCTGGCGCAGCGTGTGGAGGGTGGCGATTGTGTCCTTGCGACCCTCGTCGGCATAGACGGCGATATCGTCGCCGACCGCATTGGCGGGCCAGAAGCCGATGGTGGCCTGCGCCCTGAACCAGTTTTCGCTGACGATGCGGTCGAGCATCTTGCGGGCGTCGTCGTAGAGCGAACGCGCGACCTCGCCGACCTTTGCGTCGTCGAGAATCGCAGGGAAGCGTCCGCTCAGCTCCCAGGTCTGGAAGAACGGCGTCCAGTCGATGTATTTGGCAAGCTCCGCGAGATCGTAGTCCCGGAACGATTTGATGCCCAAAAACGCCGGCCGCTTCGGCGGCGTCTTCGCGAAATCGATGGCAACCGCGTTGGCGCGGGCATCGATGAGCTTCAGCCGCTTCTTGTCGGCCTGGGCGCGAAAATGCGCCGCGGAAATCTTGGCATAGTCGGCGCGCACTTCCGCGGCATAGGCCTCGCGTCGCTCGGGCGACAGCAGCGCCGACGCAACGCCGACCGCGCGGCTGGCGTCATTGACATGCACCACCGGCCCGCCGCGATAGTTCGGGTCGATCTTGACGGCGGTATGGACGCGGCTGGTGGTGGCGCCGCCGATCAGAAGCGGCACGCGCAGGCCCTGGCGTTCCAGCTCGCCGGCGAGATGACTCATCTCGTCGAGCGAGGGCGTGATCAGGCCGGACAGGCCGATGATGTCGGCGCCCTCCGCCTTCGCGGTCTCGATGATTTTCGTGGCCGGCACCATGACGCCGAGGTCGATGACCTCGAAATTGTTACATTGCAGTACGATGCCGACGATGTTCTTGCCGATATCGTGGACGTCGCCCTTGACGGTGGCGAGCACGATCTTGCCCGCGGAGCTGCGGCCGTCGCTTGCGATGCCGTTGGCGAGATTGCGTGCCTTCTCCTCCTCCATGAACGGCATCAGATAGGCCACGGCCTGCTTCATCACCCGTGCCGATTTTACGACTTGCGGCAGGAACATCTTGCCGTCGCCGAAGAGGTCGCCGACGATGTTCATGCCGGCCATCAGCGGGCCTTCGATGACGTCGAGCGGACGCGTCGCGAGCTTGCGCGCGTCCTCGGTATCGACGTCGATATATTCGGTGATGCCGTGCACCAGCGCGTGGGACAGCCGCTTGTCGACCGGCCATTCGCGCCAGGCCAGATCCTGCTCTTTGGTCTGCTTCTCCTTGCCGCGGAATTTTTCGGCGAGCTGCAGCAGCCGCTCGGACGCGCCCGGATCGCGGTTGAGAATGACGTCCTCGCAAGTCCTGCGCAGTTCGGGATCGATGTCGTCATAGACGATCATCTGCCCGGCATTGACAATGCCCATGTCCATGCCGGCCTTGATGGCGTGATACAGAAACACCGAATGCATGGCCTCGCGCACTGGCTCGTTGCCGCGGAACGAGAAGGAAAGATTAGAGACGCCGCCGGAAACATGCGCGTGCGGCAGGTTTTGGCGAATCCAGCGTGTCGCCTCGATGAAGTCGACGCCGTAATTGTTGTGCTCCTCGAGTCCGGTCGCGATCGCAAAGATATTGGGATCGAAGATGATGTCTTCGGGCGGGAAGTCGAGCTGGTCGACCAGGATGTGATAGGCGCGTCTGCAGATCTCGGTCTTGCGCGCAAAGGTGTCGGCCTGGCCCGCCTCGTCGAACGCCATCACCACCACGGCCGCGCCATGCCGCCGCGCGATCTTCGCCTCGTGGATGAATTTCTCCTCGCCTTCCTTCATCGAGATCGAGTTCACCACCGGCTTGCCCTGCACGCATTTCAGGCCGGCCTCGATGACGGAGAATTTCGAGGAGTCGACCATCACGGGCACGCGGGCGATGTCGGGCTCGGCGGCGACGAGGTTGAGGAAGGTCCGCATGGCAGCTTCGGAATCAAGAAGCCCCTCGTCCATGTTGACGTCGATGATCTGGGCACCGTTCTCGACCTGGTCGCGCGCGACCTGAAGGG
>NZ_DATHOP010000162.1:0-36689 GCF_035484855.1 Bradyrhizobium sp. | reverse complement strand
CCCATGCCGCCCACATAGAGCGCCACCTCCGGCTTGAGGCGCGTCAGCGCCCCTTTCACGTCGTTGTCGACCTCGACATGGACGGAGGCCTGGATGGTGAAATCCTTCAAGCTCTTGCCGTTGCCGGCGCGGCGGAAGCCTTCCTCGAGCCACGGGCCGTACTCCTCCAAGGCGCCCGGCACGAAGCCCATTGGCAGCCAGCCGTCGGCGATCTCAGCCGTCAGCTTGACCATCGCCTCACCGCCGGTGGCGAGATAGATCGGGATGTCGGGGTTCATGTGCAGGATCGACTTCAGCGGCTTGGCGAGGCCGGCGGAGCCCTCGCCCTGGTAGGGCAGGCTGATTTCGCGGCCTTCGTGCGTCACGGGGCCTTCGCGCTTGAAGATCTTGCGCATGATCGCGACATAGTCCTTGACCCGATAATAGGGCCTGCCCCAGGGCTGGCCGTACCAGCCCTCGACGATCTGCGGTCCGGAGACACCCAGGCCTGCGATGAAGCGGCCGCCGCCGGCCATCGCGTCGATGCTGGCGGCCGACATGGCGGCGTTGGCCGGCGTTCGCGCGGCCAACTGCATGATGCCGGTGCCGAGCTTGATGCGGCTGGTCTGGGCTGCGAGGAAGGCGAGCGGCGTGATCGCGTCGGAGCCATAGGCCTCGGCCGACCAGACCGAATCGTAACCGAGCTCTTCCGCGCGCTGCACGAGTGCGACCGGCACCTCCAGATGTGCGCCCGAATAACCGATGGCCAGACCAAGCTTCATCGTCATGTCCTCCCTAGCCCGAGGATACGAAGGGTTGGGTCGCTTGAACAGGTGTGGGCACGCCGGGGGCTGCCGTGAACAGCGGCTCGCCGATGCCCTCGCAGCGTGTCATGATAGCGTCTGGAAGGCGCCGATCGAACGCGCCGCTCGATCCGGGATGGAACGGCTATCATGAAATTCGCCCTGCACTTCGGCAACATCGCGTTCTCCGATCCTGAAGGGGCGCGCCGCCTGGTGCGCCTGGCGGAGGCGGCCGGATTCGATTCGGTGTTCGCTGTCGAGCACGTCGTGTTTCCCGACAGCTACACCAGCGTCTATCCCTATGCGCCGGGCGGCCGATTGCCGGGCGGTCCATCGATGAAATTTCCAGATCCGCTGATCTGGCTGACGTGGGTCGCCGCCGCGACCACGCGGCTGCGCTTCATGACGGCCGTGATGATCCTGCCGCAACGCAACCCGCTGGTGCTGGCCAAGGAGGTCGCGACCCTCGACTATCTCAGCGGCGGCCGGATCGAACTCGGCATCGGGGTGGGTTGGCTGAAAGAGGAGTTCGAGGCGCTCGGCGTCCCTTTCGAGCGTCGCGGCAAGCGCGCCGACGAGTATGTCGCGGCCATGCGCGCATTGTGGGCGGGCGACGGCGCCAGCTTCGCGGGCGAGTTTGTGAAATTCGATCACGTGAGCTGCAATCCGAAGCCGGTCGCGAAAACAGTACCGATTGTCGTCGGTGGCCACTCCGAAGCGGCCGCCCGCCGCGCCGGCCGGCTGGGCGACGGCTTCTTCCCCTCAATCGGTGCCCAGGTCGACACCCTGCCGCTGCTCGACGTCGTGCGCCGTTCGGCCGAGCAGGCCGGCCGCGATCCCGCGATGGTGGAATTGATCCTCGGCTGTCCCGGCGCGCTGCCGAAATCCGGCTCCGACCCGCGCGCGGCCGTCGAGGAGCGCATCGCGCAGGGCGCGGGCCGCCTTGCGCTGCCGGTGACGGCGTTCCTGCCCGATCTCGAAACGACCCTGGCCCGCTTCGGCGAGGAGATCATCAGGCCTTACGCGAACGCGTAACAGTTCCGAAGCGCATCGGGCTTATTGCAGATCTGGCTGCGCAACGAGGAGGAGAGGGATCGATCGATGGGGGGAGTTCTGGAAGGGGTTCGGGTGCTCGACTTCGGGCGCTACATTGCGGGGCCGTATTGCGCGACATTGCTTGCCGAATTCGGCGCGGAGGTGATCCGCGTGGAGAAACGCGACGGCAGCGAAGACCGCTTCGTGGCACCGGTGGGCAAGGGCGGTGAGGGCGCGCTGTTCCTGCAGATCAACCGCAACAAGAAATGCATCACGCTCGACCCGATGAAGGCGGAAGGGCAGGAGGTGCTGCGCCGGCTGGTCGCGAGATCGGACGTGGTGGTCGCCAACCTGCCGCCGCAGACGCTGCGGGCGATGAAGCTCGACTACGAATCGCTGAAGGCGATCAAGCCCGACATCATTCTCACGACCGCGACCGCATTCGGCGGACCGGGGCCGTGGTCGGATCGGGTCGGCTTCGACGGGATCGGGCAGGTCATGTCGGGCGCGGTCTATATGACGGGCGCGGGCGATCCGCCTTACCGCGCGGCGGTGCCCTGGGTCGACTTCGGCACAGCGCTGCATTGCGCCTTCGGCACGCTCGCCGCCTTGATCGAGCGCGGCAAGTCGGGCCGCGGGCAGATCGTGGAAGGCGCGCTGCTGGCAACTGCGCTGACCTTTACCAATGCAACCCTGATCGAACAGGCGGTGATAGCGGTCAACCGGGTTCCGACCGGCAACCTCGGCCAGACCTCCGCGCCTGCCGACATCTACCGCACCACCGACGGCTGGGTGCTTTGCCAGGTGACGGGACAGCCGCTGTTCGTTCGCTGGACGAAATTAATGGGTGAAGACAGCTGGCTGAACGATCCGCGTTTTTCCGATGACATCAAGCGTGGCGACAACGGTCCGCTGATCAGTCAAAGGATGGCGCGCTGGTGCGCCGAGCGCACGACGCAGGAAGCCGTCGATACGCTTGGAAGAGCGCAGATACCGGCCGGCCCCGTGCTGAGCCCGCAGCAGGCGCTGGATCACCCGCACATTCGTGCGGCGGGCTTCATGACCAGTGTGGATTATCCGGGTTTGCCGAACCCTGCGCCGGTCGCGCGCGCCGCGGTGCGGCTTTCGCAGACCCCGGGCGGAATCGTCACCCGCCCGCCAACGCTCGGCGAGCACACCGATCTCGTGCTCGGCGAACTTGGCTATGATGCAGCGTCAATCGCCGCGCTGCGCAAAGCGGGAGCGATCTAGGGGCCTTCGCGCGTCCGATTTTTTCCTTGCCCGCCGCAACGATGAGCGTGGGAGCCTTGATCGCCGAGACCTCGTTCATGAAGTCGTGCGTGCACATGTGCAGGACAAAGCGGGCGATGAAGGCAGGATCATTCGAACCCGCTTGTTTGGCGAGGAATTGCTTCAAGCCGATTTCCTTGATCTTCTGTATCCATGTCGGCGCATGGCTATCCCTGAGCCAAAGATAGGTCAAGGCATCGGACCCCAACAACGAGAGTGAAAAGTCATCCCGGCCCGATCCAAGCGGCGACACCGGTTGTCGTCGAAAAAGATGTTCTTGGAAGTTGCATTTCTCCGATTTGACCGGGATACTGTGGAAGAAGGCCATCCATATTGATTTCGCCAGCTGGCGCCACTCATGCCGAGGTCATTTCGATGTTTGTCCAAAGCCCGATCGTCCATTCCTTTTCCGTGAAAGCCTATGCCGGCGATATAAAAACCCTGTTGGCGTTCAATTTTCAGAGCGCGGACAACGCAAAAGATCTTGCGGGCTTCACCATCTTTTGCCAGCCGCCGGGACAGGTGCCCGGCTATTATTTGATGAACGATCTTCAGTTTGAGGATCCCAGCAAACACAAGCAGGTCGCAGGCGAGCAGCCCAACTCCACCGCGAATGCTCCCGTCCAGAAATACCGCTGGACCCATTATCCGGGCACGGCCCATCAAGGGGTCTCGCCGACGCTTGGGGATTACACCTACACGGTGACTCCGCGCTACTTCGACGCCACCGGGTCCATGCAGGCGCTGGACTCCAGCCTGAGCGCCTCGGTGAAAGCGCCCGTTGGGCCGTTCAAGAAAGGCGCGGTCTCGCTCGGATTCACCCGAGGATACATGCAGTCGGGAGCCTACGTCCATCATTTCGGGGCGAGTACGCCGGTCGTCCCCAAGACCAAGGACCTCGAATTCGACACCAGCACGCAGGCCGGCACCAACAACGGACAGCCGGTCACCTTTGCGCAGATCTACAGCTGGATGGGCGAGACCGCGCGCGAGCAGGTTTTTGCCGTGCTCAACAAGGTGCTCAACGATCCGGGCCTCACGCTCAAGGTGTTCGCCTACGACTTCAACGAACCGGACATCGTAAAAATCATGCTGACGCTGGCAGGGCAGGGGCGCCTGCGCATGATTCTGGACAATGCGACGTTGCACGACACCCAGCCAGGCAAACCCAAGACGCCGGAAGACCAGTTCACCGACCTGTTCAACCAGCAGAAGAAAGCTCCGTCCGATATCGTGCGCGGGTGTTTCGATCGCTTCTCCCACGACAAGATTTTCATCGTCTTGAGGAACGACAGCGCCATAGAGGTTCTCACCGGCTCCACCAACTTCTCCCTGACCGGACTTTATGTGAATGCCAATCACGTCCTGGTCTTCGAGGACGCCAACGTCGCCGGCCACTATGATCAGGTTTTCGAGAAGAGCTGGCAGGTATTGAGTGGCCAGAAAACGCCGAGCAAACCGGTGGCGGATGCGTTCAGCAGTTCCACTCTCGCCACTCAGCCCTATAGCTCCCAACCCGGCTTCGTGCCGAAAATGCAGATTACATATTCGCCGCATACGGTTGCCGATGCGACCAAGGTCCTTGGCGATCTGTCTGCCCGCATCAAACAGGAGACAAGTTCGGCCAAAGGCAATGTGATTTTTGCGGTGATGCAGCTTGCCCGGACTTCGGGCCCTGTCGTTCAGACGCTCGGTGCACTCCATGCGACGCAGTCGGTGTACAGCTACGGCATCTCTGACCAGCCCGCGGGCATCTTCCTCTACGCGCCTGGCAAGGCGACCGGGGTCCAGGTCACCGGCAAACCCAGCAACGTCATCCTGCCGCCGCCGTTCGACCAGGTGCCGAGTCTTCCGGGACACGAGATTCACGATAAATTCGTGGTCTGCGGCCTCAACGGCAACGATCCGGTGGTTTATTGCGGTTCGTCGAACCTGGCGTTGCTCGGCGAAGAGCAAAATGGCGACAACCTTCTCGCGATTCATGACGCCGACGTCGCCACGGTGTTTGCGATCGAGGCGCTCGGACTCATCGATCACTACAACTTCCTCGACCGCATGGCCAATCCGAAGAAAGCAGCCCCAAAGAAGAATGCGGGGGCGGCGGCGGCCAGCAAGACGGCAGTGCCGAAAGTGAAGAAAGCGCCGAAGAAAAAGTCTCCGAAGAAGAAGGCTCCGAAGAAGGCAGCGGCAGCGACGGCCAAGAGGGCAGCGGCGAAAGTGAAGAAGGCCCCGAAGAAAAAGCCTTCAAAGAAGAAGGCGCCTCCCAAGAAGAAGCCTTCCAGGAAAAAGCCCAAAAAAGGCCGGGCAGGGCGCAAGTAATTCACCTGACATGAAACGCGGCAAACAGCTGGCACCACGAAAGTAACGACGATGAAGAAAGCCACCACGAAGAAATCGACCGCGAACAAGGCCAAGAAGGCGGTGAAAAAGGCCGCCCCGGCATCGGCCGCCGCCCCGGCTTCAGCTGCCAAAGGGCAGGTCAGCGGGGGAAAGGTCATAAAGCAACCGCAGGTGAAACAGCAGGCGGCGATTGCGCAGGCCATGTTCCTCTATACCGATGATGCCTGGTCGCAGCGGTATTTCGATCAGAACGATCTCCATTTCCTGGAGCGTGAAGTCTTCGGCTGATTGCGAGCGTCGCCGGCGCAACGCTGCGGCGGGTCGTGAGTCGATGTCGCCGGGTACGCGGTATGCCGCCCCCTCGGTTGACACAGATATTGCCAGCGCTACGGTGCCCGACTGGGAAGCTTCCCACAAAGAATGAAGAAAAGGGCAGGGAACGTCGTGAAACGCGTCATCGCGTCTTGAGCGGGGGTGCGCGGAGTTCTGCGCTGGCGCCGTTCCACATCCGCAACTACCGCTTTCAATGGCCTTCCGACCTGCTCACCTCCTGGGCGTTTGAGGTCGAGACGCTTGTGCTCGGCTGGTACATCATGGTCGAGACCGGCTCGGTGCTGCTGCTGACCGTGCTCGCGTCGTTGCAGTATGTCGGCACACTGGTCGCGCCGATCTTCGGGATGATCGGGGACCGCATGGGGCATCGCGATCTTCTGGCCGCGATGCGCTTTACCTATACGGTGCTCTCCGCGACCACCATGACGCTGGCGCTGACCGGCTATCTGGCTCCGTTCAATGTCATGATCATCGTCGCGATCATGGGCCTGATCCGTCCCTCCGACCTCGGCGTCCGCGGTGCATTGCTTGCCGACATCATGCCTCCAGCGCAACTGATCGGAGCGATCAGCCTTTCGCGGACGACGCAAGACAGCGCCCGCATCGCCGGCGCTTTGACCGGCGCCGGACTGTTTGCCATTCTCGGCATTGGTTTCACCTACGTGGCGATCACCGGTCTCTATTTCGTGGCCGCCATCCTGATGTTGTGTCTGGCCCGGCCGGCACAATCCCACGGCTCGTTCGATCACACCTCGCATGGCTTGCCCGGATCCGCGCTGCTGCGCGACCTCAAGGAGGGTATTGTTTATGCCTGGAGCGGTCCCGGCATGCGCGCGGCGCTCTGCGTCGCGTTCCTCGCCAACCTGACCGCGTTTCCGCTGACCAACGGACTGCTTCCTTACGTGGCGCGCGATATCTTTCACACCGACCAGACCGGACTCGGCTATCTGTCGGCGAGTTTTGCGGTGGGCTCGCTGATCGGTTCGATCACGGTCAGTCTGGCGGGTGGCTTGCGTATCGCCAGGCTTCTGATCGGCGCCACGCTGGCCTGGTACGCGATGCTGCTGGTGTTCGTGGAGATCAGGGCCATGCCGGTGGCGATGGCCTGTCTGGTGCTCGCCGGCATGGCACAGAGCATGTCGATGATTTCGGCCGCCGTGATCCTGATGCGTTCGGCGAGCGCGCATCTGCGCGGCCGCGTGATGGGGGTGCGCATGCTGGTCATCTACGGCCTGCCGCTCGGACTGCTCGCGGCCGGCAGCCTGATCGATCTGATCGGCTATTCGGCGACCGGCACGCTCTATGCGGTCTTCGGGCTGATCGCGATGACGGCGATCGCGCTGCGTTGGCGCGCCGATCTCTGGCCGGTGCACGCGCCGGCGAATGTGCGGTGAGCCGATGCGCCAGCCGTTTCGCACGGTTGCATGCTCACCAGGAATGATCGCGTTACGCGAAAAAAGTTCCGCGATGCCTTACGACATGGCAACGAAGCGTTAAGCAAAAATTTCCCATTTGCCGGATTTTCGTCGGCATTTTACTTTGAATTCACCCGGTGGCCCCAGCGTCGGCCTATGATACCTTCGGTTCGAAAATTCTGGGCTGACGACACCGGCGCGACCGCAATCGAATATCGATCGATCGCCGCTGGTATTTCGCTCGCCATCAGGGCCGTGGTGAACGGCGCAGGCGCCAGGCTGGATGTCGGGTTTGCGCCGCTCGACAGTTCATTGAAATAACGGGGCGATAGCCATGCCGCCCCGCGTCGCAACTGCCACCGCCCCTGACGCTACCGGCCCTGACGTGTCGGTCGAACACTTTCTCAAGCAACGGGCCGTCAAAATCATCGTCGGCGGGAACTATACCCTGCCAAACTGGTATGACCCGCAGGGAAAGCCACGCACCTTCGCCTGCCGCACGACGCGCGTTTCGCCGTTCCGGATGATGGTTGAAGTGCCGGTGGTCGGCAAGGTCGGCGACCGCCTCACATCCTACTTCCGCGATTTCGGCAAGTTCGACGGCCGGATCGGCGACACGATGCCCGGCGGCTTCCTGCTCGAACTCGAGATGACCAAACCCGTGCGCGAGAAGTTCGCGAGCAAGCTCACGTGGCTGGAACAGAAGCAGAAAAATCCCAGCATCCGCGACGTCAGAAAGGATGCGCGCATCATCCCGGAGAGTCCGCACTCGACGCTCGCCCTGATGGACGGCAGCGTCCATGGGTGCTTCATCATCGACATGTCGGTCTCCGGTGCCGCGGTCTCCGCCCAGGTGCAGCCTCCGGTGGGAATGCCGCTTGCCATCGGAGCCTGCATCGGCCGCGTCGTCAGGCACCTGCCGGACGGATTCGCGGTCAAATTCGTCGAGACCCAGAACCGCTTCGATCTCAACCGGTTGATTGTGCGAGCCCTGCCGCAACCTGCCGCGCCGCGCTGAGCGCTGACATCGCGTTACGCGTATCAATCAGGAAGACAGAGCGGGCTGACGATTCGAATCTCGCTCCAACGCGTTGTTGATGATGGCGGCTGATATTCTGGCCGACATCACGATCTCCAGCTGCGCTTCGAAATCCTTTGTGATCCTGCTGCGTTCGTCCGGACTGGTCAGTTGCAGCGAGGCAACGACGATCTTGACGCGACCGTTCTTGCCGAAGGGCAGGAGAAGACGCTCCAGCTCGACAGGCAATCCTG
Source organism: Bradyrhizobium sp. (assembly GCF_035484855.1). GTDB lineage: Bacteria > Pseudomonadota > Alphaproteobacteria > Rhizobiales > Xanthobacteraceae > Bradyrhizobium. Next base: position 28,222 of record NZ_DATHOP010000162.1, on the reverse strand, counting down.
CGCCATTATAGGTTCGAAGCACCGTGTAAACCGCACAACCGGTACTGGCGCAGTGATCCGACGCGCTCATGATCGCAGGCTGCAATGCCGGCGGCGATACCTCACGCAGCGTCTTTCCGGTCCAACCTTCGTTGAAGGCGTCGTCAATCGATCTTCCGCGGTATAGCGCCCGAAAGTCCAGTTGACCGTCCGTGACCTCCACTTTCCATACCACCAGCTGTTTCGGATCGTGAATCCCGGGCTCGGGATCGAACCGATCGAATGACGGCATACTCTCCTTGCCGAGCCGCGCCCACGAGGCCGCCAGGGCACGCTGGCTGACCGAGCGAATGCTGTGAAGCGTTCCATTCTCAAAGTTCAAGGCAATCCCCTCCGAGCGGGTCGGCATCTTTGCACCCAGGGGTTAACGGGGTGTTTTTGGTGGAACCCCAATGGTGGAAAAAGATCCTCCCGGAAGTATCAGGGTAGGGCGGACAGCGTCGGCCCGACGTCCTGCAAGCGGCTTGTTTTCGATCGGAACCTGCACCATTGCGCTGGCGCGCATCGTTGCGCCGAAACCTCTTGTCCGGCTTTCGGCGGGGCCGCAAGCGCCATGACCGACGAGATGCAGGCACTGTGCTTTCTTCGCTGGCGCCACCTCGACCTTCATCAGCGGCACGAAATTGCAGGCGACGATCGGGTATGATGACGCGAAGCTGGATATGATGGAAAATCAGGGAGTTATCCGGCGGAGTGGAATGGGACCTTATCGGCTCGCGCTTGCGATATCCCGGTATCTCGCCGCAACTGCCAATACGTCTCGCGTCGCAGCTGTAGGTAGCGAGTCGTGCTGGCCTAGCCTCCCGCGGTCAGTTACCATGACCTGCATTCTTGGGGATGGGGGGCCGGATGCAAGGCAATGTCGAGGAGGGGCGCGCCGCTTCGATGCGGCGCAAGGATCCGGCTGCGGTCGCGCGCGCAATCGTTCGGCGCATCAATGACGAACTGATCGAAAAAGCTCGAACCGAGCTCGCGCGAATCGACGTAGAGCGGAGGGAGGCGGACAGGACGCTCGAGCAAAGGATCCGAAGTCTTGATGCCGAGGACACGGCCGTTGGCGGGGCGTCGAAAAACGCGAAGGCGTGGCTGGATGAATTGGGCACCCAGCATTGTATCGTGGATACCTCGGTTTCCGTCGAAACGGCCAAGGGGCTGTCGAACAAATTTGCAGAGGAATTCGATCTGGTAGGGGTGGCCAACGCGTGGAAGTTCTATGCAGACATCCCGCGCAAGAGCGCGTACGACGCTTTCAGCGGGCGACGCGAAACAGGCCTCAAGATTGCCGGGGTCGGGTTCGGTCTGTTTGTCGTTGGATCACTCTTCACGAATGGAATAGGGCCGTTCAAGGCCCTTTGTCTCGGAGCGACCGCCATTGGCGTTGGTGTCGTGTTCGACAACATGTTCAAGATCGAAAAGCAGAGGACACATATAAGGTCCGCCTTTGCGAGCGCTGCGGCCCTTCTCAGGGAAGCTCTTGCAAACCTGCTTGTTCGGGAAGGCCGCCTGCGCTCGGCGCTTCAGGCCAGCCGCGACGAGGCGCGGTCCGTTCAGCAGTCGAGGCTCGCCGAACTGGAAAACGAAGAGGCGGTGCTCAGGGCCGACTATTCCGCTCGAGTGCGCACCGCCAACGACGCTATCAGCCGCTTCCACGATTTGGGCGGCGCAACCGTGATGGGGCTCGGTGCGCCCGCATGGTCGGAATGGTCGCCGGCCGAAACGCCGCTGGATTGTCTCCGGGTCGGGATGCTGGCGCCGCCGACGGCGGAGCTGGAGGTGAGGCTCCGGCCTGCGGAGCATCTCGCGCCAATCTCGGCCCTATTGCCCTTTGCGCCCGGCCGCGGCGCGCTGTTCGTTTCAAGCGGCACGGCCAAGGCTCGCCAGGCCGCGGCCGTGCAAAGTATCGCGGCGAGGCTGGTCGCGGGTGTTCCGCCGGGCAAACTGCGCTTTACCTTCATTGATCCGATCGGGCTTGGGCAAAACGTGGCGCCCCTTCTTGCGCTCGGAGACTATCACGACGATTTGGTTGGCGGCCGGTCGTGGAGCGAACAATCGCATATCGAGCAGCGCCTGGCGGAACTCACCCAACACATGGAGACGGTGATTCAGAAATACCTGCGCGACGAGCACAAGACGATCGAGCATTACAATGCCAACGCGGGGCACGTCGTTGAGGCGTATCGTGTCGTGGCAGTCTGCGACTTCCCGGCCAACTTTACTGAAACGTCGGCGCGCCGCCTGGTCAGCATTGCGCAAAACGGACCGCGCTGCGGCGTGTATCCGTTGATCATTGCGGATACGTCGAGATCGATGCCCTACGGCGTGAGTCTCGAGGAGCTTCGTCCTCACCTCGCAAATGTCGATGAACGCGACGGCGATTTCAGCGTGATCGATCCCGATCTGGCGTCCTGGCGGCTGACATTGGATGAAGCCCCTCCCGCCGAGCTGACTCAACGTTTCGTCAAGGGCCATGGCGAACTCGCCGAAGCCGGCATGAGGGTCAGCGCGCCATTCTCCGATCTTGCTGCCCATGCCGGACTTGCATCGGAGCGATGGGAGGAAAAGACCGCGCTCACCTCTGATCAGTTGACGGTTCCGCTCGGGCCGAGCGGCGCCCGAAGGTTTCAGGAGCTGGTATTCGGCCGGGGTACGGCGCATCATGCGCTCATCGTCGGTCAAACCGGATCGGGCAAGAGCAACCTGCTTCATGTGCTTATCACGACGCTGGCGCTCAAATACGCTCCCGACGAGCTCGAGCTCTACCTCATCGACTTCAAGCAGGGCGTCGAATTCAAACTGTATGCGGACGTTTCGCTTCCTCATGCAAGAGTCATCGCAATTCAGAGCGAGCGTGAGTTCGGCCTGAGCGTTTTGCGTGGTTTGCTCGCAGAGATGAATCGCCGCGGCGATCTGTTCCGGGACGCCGGCGTGCCCGGTCTGACCGACTGGCGGAATCGAACCGGCCAGAAGCTGCCGCGTATATTGCTGCTGGTGGACGAATTCCGCATCTTCTTCACGGTCGACGACCAGCTCTCCAGCGAAGCGACTATGATCATCGATCGGCTGGTAAGTCAGGGCAGGGCTTTCGGCATTCACATCGTGCTGGCGTCGCAGACGCTCGCGGGAAGCTTCGCCTTGCCGAGATCTATTTCGGATCAGATGGCTGTTCGCATCGTCCTTCAGTGCACGGAAGCCGATTCGCGTCTGGCGCTGGCGGACGACAATCCCGATGCGCGCCTCCTTTCGCGGCCTGGCGAGGCCATCTACAACGACCAGCGCGGCCTGATCGAAGGTAATCACCGGTTTCAGGTCGCCGACATGGGCGACGATGAGGCGAGGGAGGCGACGCTGGCCCGGTTGCTGGCGCCTAGGGTCGCGGCCTGGCGAGGACCGGTCCGGCGCCCGGTGGTGTTCGAGGGGCATCGCCCAGCGAAAGCGGAGGAATGCCTGCCGCTGGCCGCAGCTTTCGCTGCGCCGGACTGGCCGCAGGCCGTTCGCTTCGCGGACGTGTGGCTGGGAGAGCCGATCGCGCTACGTCCGCCAGTAGCGGTGCGGCTGTTACGCCAGTCGGGAGCCAACCTGCTAATAGTCCTGCGAGACGAGAGCCAGGCGGTGATGCTGATACAAATGGCGTTGCTTTCCCTTGCGGCGCAGTTTTCGCCCGCAAAAGGGGCCTTCCATGTTGTCGACATGAGCAGCGCGGACGGGCCGTTTGCAGGATCGCTGGCGCAGCTCACCAAGGCGCTTCCGCAGGCCGGCCGGATATTGTCGCGCCGCGAGTTCGCCCGGACGCTGGAGCAGCTCAGTCGCCAACTCGATCAGCGCATCGAACTTGACACGCCGGTCGACGAGACGATTTTCCTCGTTCTGGCCGGCATTCATCGCGTGCGTGAATTGCGTGAGGAGGAAACGGCAAGCTGGTCGGAGCCCGATGGAAGTGCCGACTTGCGCCGGATGTTTGCAAAGCTGCTGCGCGAGGGACCGGAAGTGGGAATTCATATCGTGGCATGGGCTGACAGCCAGAGCTCAGCCGCGCGTGTGCTGGATCGGAGAATGGCGGATGAATTCTGCCGCAGGATCGTTGGCCCGATGTCGGAGCAGGATTCGGTTGCTCTGATCGACGGTGGACAGGCCGCTCGCCTCGACAAGCCGCATCGGCTGATCAGCTTCGATGCGGACAGGCCTGGTGAGATCGAGGTTTTCCGTCCCTATGCGGTGACAAGCAATGATTGGTTCCTTGCATCCGCCAGCCGACTTTCAAGCAGGACCGGTGCCAGCGGAGAAGCGCGTGGAGGAGTTGGATCATGAGTCCGGCCTATATAGACCCCGTACGATTGCGTTCGTTCTCCGATCATCTGAAGCGATACTCCGAGGTCACAGCCAGAAGCATGTCAGTGCTTCACATGGAAATCGAGCGACTTGGGTCAAGCTGGCGCGACCGCGAGTATGGGCGGTTCGTGCAGGAAATCCAGAAGGTCGAGGCACGGCTTGCGGGGTTGCGGGCGGAAATCAGCAGGATCGCGCCATCGATCGATGCCCGCGCCGCCGAAGCTGATGAAATTCACCGCGAGAAACCGGGAGGTTGAGATCGTGACGCAAATCATCGTCGATCCCGCAGAATTGCGTCGCTTTGCCTCCGTGCTCCAGCGCGAGGTGTCGACCCTGCGCGAACAGCAACGCGCCCTGGAAGCCAATCGCAGGGAGCTTTCCCAGGTTTGGAAGGATTCAAGATATTCCACCTTCGAGCAGTCCTATCTGCCGACACTGGAAGCGCTGAACCAGTTTTGCCGCGCCTCGGAATCCTATGCCAGCTATCTGCGCCGAAAGGCCGACAAGGTCGATAGCTATCTCGGCCGCCGCTAGGATGAAGGTCGATGGCTGGCGCGGAACTGCACGACATCGGCGCACTGGCGGAGTTCCGCACGGCGCTCGTTCGATTTCGTGACCGCACGCGCGGCATTCCCGATGCGCTTCGGCTGCGAGCGTCGCGGGCGAAACAGGATCTCGCCGGACGCCGCCATGCTCTCGAAGCAAGGATCGAGGAGTTGGAGTATTCGGCCGGCGAAGATGAGCCGGACGGTCGCGAAGGCGGCGACGCCGAGCGGCGGTGTCAACTAGACAGGCTACGCCGCCGGCTCGAACAAATAGAGGGGGCCCAGGCCGAACTGGGCTCGGCTACAGCCGAGCACGCGTTGGCGCTCGGGCGATGGCGTTCCCTGATGGAATCCACTGTTCCAGCGGCTATTGCCTTTTTGTCGCGCAAACATGCGCAGGCTATTGACGCCCTGAGCGTCGGGCTTCCAGGCGGCGTTCCCGTGGCGCGGGGTGGATCGTCGCCCTCGGCCGATGGGAGCAGGGCGCTTCCCTGGATGCCGGACTCCCCGCATGCTCAATCCGATCCCGTGCACGCTGTCTCGCCTGATGAACTGCCGATATTGCCCAAAGGGTTCGTCTGGGCTCCCATTTCGCAACTCGATCGCGTCGAACTTCCGGACCGTCACGACTTTCGCAAGGGCGTCAGCTATGAGGACATGATTGTCGGGCTTCAGAGGTTATGGAGCGAATTGATACCGCTGCTGCAGAGCGCGCCCGAGGGCGGACGCGATGCCTGCGCGACATTCGACCGCGCGAATGGGAGAATCGATCCCCGCGGCTTCCCCCATCCCTCAAGCCTTGCCGATCTGTGGGGCCACTTCTTTGATCGGCGCTTCTCAAAGGAGTTCGTCCGGCTTGAGATTGACCGGACCGGCAAGTGGCATGTCGTGAACGGTCGTCACCGCATTTTCGTTGCGCTCGACCTGGGTTGGAAATTCATTCCGGCCGAGGTTGTTGATGCCTCTGCTCGCACAAGTGGCCAATGACGCAGCCCTCGGCTCAGCTTCTCGGCGACGCTGCGAAGGCGGTGACCTTGGCCTGGAAAAGGGCTTCGGCAGTCTGGCGGGATGAGACGGCACGGCAGTTTGCAGAGCAATTCTGGTCGCCCGCACAGGATGTGCTTCGGCGATACCAGGGTGCCGTCGAGCGGTTGGAGCGGGCGTTGATGGCAGCGGAAAGACTGGATGACTAGGAGTTACCTGCCAATCTGCGTCGGGGTCCCTATGTCGACGGGGCGCCCAATGGGGCGTGAGCCGGCGTTGCCGGTAAAGTTGAGGGTCCAGACGAACTGTTCGTCAGTGACCTGGAAACGCTGAAAGGGGATCGATACCTCGCCGGCTTGACAGGCGGTATTGTTCGGCCGCTGGAAGCGTTGACCGAGCACGACACACCACGACGTGTCGAGATTGCCCCATCGCATGCCGTTGGGTCCAATTCCCACGGCATAGAATTCGCCCTTGGCGAAATTGCCGGCGATTCCGCATCCATTGGCATAGACCATAGCCCATCCCTGGACCAGCCACGGCGCATTCTGGTTCTGGCGTGCCATCACTGCGACCTGCACGTTGAACGGCGTCTGATTGCAGATCTTGAAGGCGAAAGTGGACGCACCGGGCGGCCTGCAGCGTGGCGAATTGCGCGCAGTCTCAGTCTCGTTCTTCAGCGTCGCGATGAGGGGGCCGGATGAAAATTCCGACGTATATTGCGCAAGGCAGGGATCAGGAGAGCAGCTCGATCGGATGCACGCGAGCGAAGACTCGTAGAGGCGAGACTCTAGAAGGGACTTGGCTCGAGGGACGAATGCTCCGTTGGGCGCGCACTCGCGAATATAGTCCCGTAGCGTCTGAACGCCACCTTGCGCCGCCTGATCGTAGACGTCGCTCCGTGCACATCGCGACGCTGGCGCAGCTGTCGGGGTGGGTGCAGGGGCCGCGATCGGTGGGGAAGGAGGCACGCCAACGTCCCGCGAGATTCCATAGCCGAGCAGGATCAGAGCGACGACGAAGCCGCCGACGGTCCATGCGCCAATGGGGTTGGTGCTGGGAGGAGTGGTCATCCTGGACTTTGCGCCCCCAAAAGCGGGCAAAAGGCAAACTGAGTATCGGAACGTCCCCGAGCTTACATGAGAAACCGCAACCTTAACCAGAGGCCAACGGCACTAAGCGTGCCGTGCGCCGGGCCCCTACGGCGGCCCGGCAACTGCTAGCGCGCCAGCGCTCTCGTGGGTGCCTTGCTCTCCACCTCACGTCCGGTCAGCGCCATCACCGTCACCGCCACGATCCGCTCGATAATCCCCTGGACATCATTCAGATCGCACATGCCCTCCGACAGTTTCGTCAGCCGCTCGCTGTCGCGGATGGTCTGGTGCGCCATGGCGAGCGCAAAATGCAGGCCCCAGTAGAAGTCGACCGGGTCGCGATCGGGCAGCGAACGGCGCATGGCGGCGGCGAATTTTCGCAGATGATCGATTTCGCGATTGCGGATGCGGCGGATCGGCGGCACCGACTCGATCGAGGCGCGGATCATGAATCGCGCGGCCGTAGAGCGCTCGCGGTCGGGGCCGAGACAGCCGCGCAAGGTTGGTCCCACCAATGCGCGCAGGATGGCGGCGATGTCGGCGCGGCCGCCGCCGGCTTCTTCCGCCCGCTTCAATTCGTTGAGCCGCTCGCGGTTAGTGGCGAGCGAACGGGTGACGAACAGCTCGGCGATCAATTCGTCCTTGGAGCCGAAATGATAATTCACCGCCGCGAGATTGACATTCGCCGCCGCGACGATGTCGCGCAGCGTGACGTCGCCGAAACCGCGGTCGGCGTAGAGCCGTTCGGCGGCGGCGAGGATCGCGGTGCGGGTCTGATCCGACGGCATGGCTAACCCGGTTGCATTTCAAACATTTGTATGAAACTATCGTTTGAAGGGTGGGAATTGTCAATCCGCGCGAGCGCGCTTTAGCTTTCCGTGCCTTCACAGCACCGTCATTACAACCGTTGCGCCCGCGAAATGATCTTGCGGTGTCGAGGCGGCGGGGAGACAGTGCGGCCAACAATTTTAGAACCGTAAGCAGGGAGTGTCCGATGGACTTCAATATGTCAGATCGCCAGAAGGAATGGCTGGGCCGCGTGCAGTCGTTCATGACCAAGCACGTGCGGCCCGCGGTGCCCATCTACAAGCAGCAGGACGCCGAGGGCGCGCGCTGGAAGGTGATCCCGGTGCTGGAGGACCTGAAGAAGCAGGCGCGCGCCGAAGGGCTCTGGAACATGTTCATGCCGCCGTCGTCGCATGAGGACGACGAATTCCGCGGCGCGGGATTGAGCAACCTCGAATACGCGCCGCTCGCCGAAGAGATGGGCCATCTCAGCTGGGCCTCGGAAGTATTCAACTGCTCCGCGCCGGACACCGGCAACATGGAGGTGCTGATGCGCTACGGCACCAAGGAGCACAAGAAGCAGTGGCTGCGCCCGCTGATGAACGGCGAAATCCGTTCCGCCTTCCTGATGACCGAGCCTGCCGTGGCGTCGTCGGACGCCACCAACATCGAAACCCGCATCGAAAAAGACGGCGATCATTACGTCATCAACGGCCGCAAATGGTGGTCGTCGGGCGTCGGCGATCCCCGCTGCAAGATCGCGATCGTGATGGGCAAGACCGATCCGAAGGCGCCGCGCCACCAGCAGCAGTCGCAGATCCTGGTGCCGCTCGACACCAAGGGCATCAAGGTCGAGAAGATGCTGCCGGTGTTCGGCTACGACGACGCGCCGCACGGCCACGCCCAGGTGCTGCTGGAAAACGTCCGGGTTCCCGCCAGCAATATCCTGCTCGGTGAGGGCAGGGGTTTTGAAATCGCGCAAGGGCGTCTCGGGCCGGGCCGCATCCATCACTGCATGCGCACCATCGGCAAGGCCGAGGAGGCGCTGGAGAAAATGGTGAAGCGGCTGTCGTCGCGCACTGCGTTCGGCAGGAAGATCGTCGAATATTCGATCTGGGAGCAGCGCATCGCGGAAGCCCGCACCGACATCGAGATGAACCGGCTGCTTTGTCTCAAGGCCGCCGACATGATGGACAAGGTCGGCAACAAGACCGCCCAGCTCGAGATCGCCATGATCAAGGTGGCGGCGCCCAACATGGCGCTGAAGATCATCGACAACGCCATCCAGGCGTTCGGCGGGGCCGGCGTCTCCGACGAAGCGGGGCTGGCGCGCGACTATGCCTCGATGCGCACCATGCGGCTGGCCGATGGTCCGGACGAGGTCCATAACCGCGCCATTGCCAGACTTGAACTTCGGAAGTATGCAAACGCTCCTACGAACCATTAAGCAAAAGGAGCGCCGTGGCGGCGCTCCAAATGCCGTCATTCCGGAATGGTCCGAAGGACCATATCCGGAATCTCGAGATTCCGGGTTCGATGCGGAGCCTGTCATCGGGCCGCGCTTGGCGCGGACCCGTTGGCATCGCCCCGGAATGACGGACAATAAGGGTTAGGGAGCGTCATCGTGGCCGACGGCGTCAGGAAGGACGAGGAATTTTCCGGCACCAAGCCGGTCGAGGAGCGGCACCGGATCGACGAGATTCGTCTCGCCGGCTGGATGGCTGAGCACGTCGAGGGTTTTGCGGGACCGCTGACCGTCCTGCAATTCAAGGGCGGCCAGTCGAACCCGACCTACCGGCTCGACACGCCAGCCCGATCCTATGTGATGCGCCGCCGGCCGTTCGGCAAATTGCTGCCCTCGGCGCATGCGGTCGATCGCGAGTTCCGCGTCATCGCCGCGCTCGGCAAGCAGCCGGGCTTTCCGGCGGCGAAAGCCTATGCGCTGTGCACCGACGACACCGTGATCGGTGCCGCCTTCTACATCATGTCGATGGAAGAGGGCCGGGTGTTCTGGGACCCGTCGCTGCCGAGCCAGACGCGGGAGGACCGCCGCAAGATCTTCACCAGCAAGATCGAGACGCTGGCGAAACTGCACACCTACGATCCCCAGGCCATCGGTCTCGGCGACTTCGGCAAGCCCGGCAATTATTTCGCCCGCCAGGTCGACCGCTGGACCAAGCAGTACCGGGCGTCGGAGACCCAGCACATTCCGGAGTTCGAAAAGCTCGCCGAATGGCTGCCCAAAACCGTGCCGCCGCAGGAGCGGGTGGCGATCGTCCATGGCGACTACCGGCTCGACAACATGATCTTCCATCCAACCGAGCCGCGGGTGCAGGCCGTACTGGACTGGGAGCTGTCGACGCTCGGCGATCCCATGGCCGATTTCACCTATCTGCTGATGCAATGGACCATGCCGGGGCTGGCCAATGCCGACCTCGTGGCGCTCAATATTCCCAGCATGGACGAGGCGGCGCAGATCTATTGCAACGTCACCAACACCAGGGTGCCGGACCTGAACTGGTATTTCTCCTACAATCTGTTCCGGCTGGCCGGCATCACCCAGGGCATTGCGGGGCGCATCCGCGACGGCACCGCCGCCAACGCCAAGGCCATGGAATCCGCCAAGCGCACGGTGCCGCTGTCGAAGGCGTCGTGGGAATACGCGCAGAAGGCGGGGGCGGTTTAAATTGAGGGGCGCGTCATGGATGCACCCTTTTTTCTCGTCATTCCTCGCGCAAGCGCGTAGCGCTTGTCGCTGAGGACGCGCGCCTGCGACCTCGCCCGATCAGGCCAAGCCTCCCAGAAACTCCAATAGAGCCGCATTCACTTCGGCGGGGCGCTCCTGCTGCACCCAATGGCCGGCGCCGTCGATAATTCGAACGAGCCGCAGATCGGTTACGTGCTCGCGCATGCGCGCGACCAGGTCGACCCCCGGGAGGAAGCTGAGAACCGGTTCAAGGCTGCCGGCGATAAAGGCCGCCGGTTGCTCGATCCGGCGGGTAGCAATCTCCGCCTGCTGGGCGAAGTCGAGCTCGGACGTGCGGTAACGGTTGAGCGGTCCGCGAAAGCCACTCCTTGCGAATTCCCCGGTGTAATAGTCGAGGTCGTCGGGCGTGAGCCAATCCGGCAGCGGATTCGGGTCCACCAGACCGTCGAGGTATTTCGCGTCGGCCGGCTCGGCCGGTCTGGGTGCCGCCTTCCTGCCTTCGCCCGAAGCCGCATAGTAGATTTTCCGTAAGGAAGCGCGCACGTCGGTCTCGAATTCGGCCTCCGCGACACCAGGTTGCTGGAAATAGAGCTGATAGAAGAAGCGGTCCTTGTAGATGTTTCGAAACAGCTCGATGCGGTGGACCGGGCCTCTTCCGGCATGGGGGACGCTCAGCGCGGCGACCGCCCGAACGCTCTGCGGAAAGAACAGCGAAGTGTGCCAGACAATGGGCGCTCCCCAATCGTGGCCGACCAGAATTGCCTGCCGCTCGCCGAGAGCTTCGACGAGCCCCGCGATGTCGGCGCACATCTCCTTGATCGCATAGGCCTCGATCGCGGCTGGCTTGTCGCTGCCGCCATAGCCACGGACATCAGGCGCGGCGACGCGATAGCCCGCTTCAGCAAGGGCCGGAATCTGATGCCGCCAGGAGTACCAGCTCTCCGGCCAGCCGTGCACCAGGACGACCAGCGGTCCCTTTCCCGCGAGCGCCACCCGCAGCCGAATGCCGTTGGTTTGAACCGTGGCAAATTCCGGTTGTATGGTCACGATGTTTCCCCGAGTGTTTGCGGCGGTCGCGCTCGAACGATAACGCGCAACATCGACCGGCGAGAGCCATTTTCCAAGACCGGCGGTCACGCCTTTTTGTTATCCCGGGACCGCGCGCCCCGCGTGAAATCTAAATCGGCTTCCCCGCATACGGCATTGATGCCGTCAGCCCGCCGTCGACCGGGAACGCCTGGCCGTTGACATAGGAGGCTTCATCGCTCGCCAGGAACAAGCCCATCGCCGCGAGTTCGTGCGGCTGGCCGGCGCGCTTCAACGGATTGAGCTGGCCGATCTTGCCCTCGGTGCCGCGCGTTTTCGCATTGTCGAAGATCGGCTTCGTCATGCCGGTCTCGATCAGGCCGGGGCACACCGCGTTGATGCGCACGCCGGTGCCTGACAGCGAATAGGCGGTGGTTTGAACGAGGCTGATGACGCCGGCCTTGCTCGCGGCGTAGGGATGGCCGCTGGCGCCGGCCTTCAGCCCCGCCACCGACGCGGTGCAGACGATGGCGCCGGATTTCTGTTTGATCATGTGCGGCATCGAATGCTTGATCGCGAGAAAAGGCCCGATCAGGTTGATGCGCAAAATCTCCTGCCAGTGTTCGACCGTCTGGTCGGCAATCGACACCAGCCCGCCGCTGATGCCCGCATTGGCCCAGATCGCATCGAGCTTGCCGTATTTCGATAGCGCCTTGTCGATGAAGGCGATCACGTCCTTTTCGGAACCGGCATCCGCCATCACGGCCTCGACGGTACCCCCGGAGTCGCTGACGAGTTTTGCGGTTTCCTTTACGCCGTCGCTGCGGTCGACCGCGATCAGTTTGGCGCCCTCTTTGGTGAAGAGCAGCGAGGCCGCGCGGCCGATGCCGCTGCCGGCGCCGGTGATGATGACGGATTTGCCTTCGAGGCGGCCCATGCGTTGCTCCCTTGCAGCCTTCTCTCATCGCAGGCGCTTGCCGCCTTGCGGAATTCAAACAGGATTTCAAACGCCCAACTTCATGATCAAGTCACTTGAGGCGATCGATGCTCTGACGTACGACACCCCGACACTATTGAAGGGTACAAGCGATGTCCAATCCGGTAAAACCATCCCGCGCTGTGGTGACGACACGTTGGTGGTGGGTGCGTCACGCGCCGGTGCGCGAGGACAATGGCTGCATCTACGGCCAGAAGGACCTCGGCTGCGATACCTCCGACCGAGTGGTATTCGAAGCGGTTGGGAAAATCCTGCCGCGCAACGCGGTCTGGGTTTCCAGCAATCTGAAGCGGACGCATCAGACCGCAGACGCGATCTGGGCTGCCGGATTTCCGAGACCGGCCGCGATGGCGCAGGAGGCAGCGCTTGCCGAGCAGCATCTCGGGCAATGGCAGGGCATGAACCGCGCGGCGTTCATCGCGAGCCGGCCGGTCGGCAGCCACTGGTTCGCCGATATCGGCGAACCGGCTCCGGGCGGCGAAAGTTTCATGGATCTCTATAATCGCGTGCGCGGCGCGATCCTGCGGATCAACGCCGAGCATGCGGGCAGGGAGGTGATCGCGGTCGCCCATGGCGGCACCATCAAGGCGGCGATCGGGCTGGCGCTCGGCGAGCAGCCGGAGAAGGGGCTCGCCTTCGATGTCGACAATTGCTCGGTGACGCGGCTCGATCATTTCGCAAGCGAGGGCCATTCGAACTGGCGGTTGCCGATGGTCAACCAGCAGCCCTGGATCGCGGATGCCTCGCACAACGCCATGCATCAGCCTGCCGGGCCGGAACTGAAGCTGGCCTAGTTGTCATTCCGGGATGGTCCGAAGGACCAGACCGCAGATGCGCAATTGCGCACCGGGGAATCTCGAGATTCCGGGTTCGATGCTTCGCATCGCCCCGGAATGACGTTAGAAACGAAAATCAAAATCACATCCGGGAGAGAAACATGAGCCTGTTCGACATGAAGGGGAAAGTTGCCGTCATCACCGGCTCGACGAAAGGCATCGGCCGCGCCATCGCCGAGCGCATGGCGGAGCACGGCGCCAGGGTGGTGGTGTCCTCGCGCAAGCAGGATGTCTGCGACCAGGTGACGAAGGAGATCAACGACAAATACGGTAACGGCACCGCCGCCTCGATCGCGGCGAACATTTCCAGCAAGGAAAACCTGCAGCACCTGGTCGACGAGACTAATCGCACCTTCGGCAAGATCGACGTGCTGGTCTGCAACGCCGCGTCCAATCCCTATTACGGGCCGCTCGGCGGCATCTCCGACGACCAGTTCCGGAAAATCCTCGATAACAACATCGTCGCCAACAACTGGCTGATCTCGATGGTGGTGCCGCAGATGATCGCGCGCAAGGACGGCTCGATCGTCATCGTCTCCTCGATCGGCGGGCTGAAGGGCTCGACCGTGCTCGGCGCCTATGCGATCTCGAAAGCGGCCGACATGCAGCTCGCCCGCAACCTCGCCTGCGAATACGGCAAGCACAATATCCGCGTGAACTGCATCGCGCCGGGCCTGATCAAGACCGATTTCGCGAAAGCGCTGTGGGACAATCCGGAAACGCTGAAGGCCTCCACCGCGCGCTCGCCGCTGCTGCGCATCGGCACCCCGGACGAAATCGCCGGCGCCGCGGTCCTGATGGGGTCGAAGGCCGGCGATTTCATGACCGGGCAGACGATTGTGATCGACGGGGGTGCGACGATCAGTTGAGATTGCCGATACTCGTCATTCCGGGGCGCGCGTAAGCGCGAACCCGAAATCTCGTGCCACAATCTCGGGATTCCGGGTTCAGCCCTGCGGGCTGCCCCGGAATGACGGTGCTTATTCCACCGCCGCGTAGATCAAATCCCGCAGCAGGTCGCGGATATAGCCGCGCTGGCCGGGGCCCTGCATCATGAAGACGGCGAACATCTCTTCCTTGGGATCGATGAAGAAGAAGGTTCCGGCCATCCCGCTCCAGAAGAACTGACCGGCCGAGCCCAGGAACGGCGCGATACCGGCTTGCAGGCGGACCGCGAAGCCGAGCCCAAAACCGTGACCGGCCGGCATCAGCGGGGAATCGATCTTGACCGAGGGGCCAAGATGATTGGAGGACATCAGCTCCAGCGTCTTGCGGCCGATCAGCCGGGTGCCGTCGAGGCTGCCGCCATTGAGCAGCATCTGGCAGAAGCGGGCGTAATCCATGGTGGTGGAGACGAGGCCGCCGCCGCCGGATTCCATCACCGGTTGTTCCAGCATGTTGTAGAGCTGCACTTTTTCGCCGGTCCAGGGATCGGCCGGGAAGGGTTCGGCGAGGCGAGCGGCGTTTTCCTCGCCGGTATGGAACGCGGTCTCCGCCATCTGCAGCGGCGCCAGGATACGCTCGGCGAGGTACGCGCTCAAGGTCTTGCCGGAAACCACCTCGATGATGCGGCCGAGAATGTCGGTCGAGCGGCTGTAGTTCCATTCCGCGCCGGGCTGGCAGACCAGGGGCAGGCTCGCCACCATGGCGGCGTGCTCGGCGCTTGTGATTTTTCGGCTGCGCAGCGGCTGCTCCTTGTAGAGCTGCTGCACCAGGCGGTTGCCGGTATGGTCGTAAGTGATGCCTGACGTGTGCCGCAGCAGGTCCTGCACCGTCATCGGCCGCGCCAGCGGCACCAGTTCGAGCTTGCCGCCGCTCTCGACGCCGACCTTCTGGTTGGCAAATTCCGGGATGAATTTCGCAACGGGATCGTTGAGGATGAGATGGCCTTCTTCGATCAGCATCATGATGCCGACCGAGACGATCGGTTTGGTCATCGAGAAGATCCGGAAGATGGTGTCGTGGGCCATCGGTGCCGATGCCGCCGGACTTTGCTTGCCGAGCGCATCGAACCAGCCGACCTGGCCGCGGCGGGCCACCATGACGGTTGCGCCGGGCAGCGTTCCCTTGTCGATCTCGCGCTTGAAGGCGTCCGACATCCGCTGCAAGCGGGCCGGCGACAGTCCGAGCTGTTCGGGTCTTGCTTGCGGCAGCGGCGGGGTTTGCGGGGCAGGGGTCTGCTTTGTCGCGGCTTGCGGGGTCATGATCTCTCCCTTTGCTCTTGTCGTTGGGTACGACGAAGTCTGGCGCAGAACGGCCGGCTTGAACAGAGCGTTAACCCTCAGCACCCGGTGATTTGCTAACATGGGCTTGCATGGCCAGGAGAGAACCATGAAGGCTCAGCCCGCCTTGCGGGCTCTGCTTCAAGCGCTCGCAATCGCTGCCGCCTACGCGGCGTGGCCAATTGCGGCCGGCGGCGCTTTTTGTCCCGAACGCCCGCCCTGTCATGGATGCGGTTGCAAAGGAGGCCCCGGATACCGGGCTCCGGACGGGCATTGCGTCGGCTTCGTGGAACTCGACAAGGTTTGCGGAAATCCGCCGAGCCGCTGCGTGTTTGAAAATGCGCCTGGCACCGGCGAAAATCGAGAGTGCGCGTTGGCGCGGCGCCGCGGCAACACAGCCAAAGGCAATTAAAGATAGACAACGGTCTTGTTACCACCTTATCTCCCGACGGGTTGAGTGAAGGATAACAGGGCGGGGGTTGCGTTGGGGACGATGTGGGGGTTGGCGCGGCTTGCTGCGCTTGCGCTGGCCGGTTGCGTGACGACTGCGGAAAACTCACTGTCGCAGAACGATATCGCCAGCATGAAGCTGACGGGTATCACCGTGAGTTTCGCTCCCGACGCAGGCGTGCAATGGGAAGACGGCATCCGCGCCTATGCCACGGCGAAGGCCATTTCGGACGACCAGATCGCGACCGCTACCAACACGCCGGAAGGCAATGCCTATGTCCGGACCATGCTGGCACCGGTGATCCAGACCGGAGTATCGAAGAGCATGGCCGGCCAACTCGTCGGCTCGCGACCGGTGCGGCTCGACGTGGTGGTCAAGAGCTTTGCGCTTTCATCGGCGGTGCAACGCATTCTGATCGGAGGCGGCCGCGGCATGGTTGCGGATGCCAATCTGGTCGATGCCCGCACCGGCGCGATCATCATCGCCTATCCGAATCTGGTGGCGGCCTCCTATGCGGGGCAGGGGATCGTTGGAACCGCGGTCCAGGCCGCGATCGACAGTTCGTCCGACCAGAGCGTCGCCGAGAAACTGGCTTCTCGCTATGGCAACATTTACCGCAATTGGTTGCTGCGCCAGTCCTAGCCGTCCGATCGCCGGTTAACCGCGCTTCGCCCCTTGCAATCGGGGCACCCCCTATGCTTCAAACGGCGCGGATCGGCGGCGACGCTAGCGTCCTCACAGGAGTGTAGCTCAATTGGTAGAGCACCGGTCTCCAAAACCGGGGGTCGCAGGTTCGAGCCCTGCCACTCCTGCCAGCTAAGTCATTGCAAAATAAAAATATTTCTGGCGACTGCTGCGCGGCATAAGGGGATGCTCGGTGGGTCTTGAAATCAGGGGGACTAGGCTTTCCCCCGCGCAGGTAGCGGTCATCGTCTGGATCGCGCTTGCAGCCATTTTTTGGGGCAATCTATTCCGCTTTTATCCGTCGATGATCGATGGAGTCTATGACGGCACATCGGAAGCTGCCGTCGTTGGCCGTCTGGCGCGCGCGGCGGCCGATGGCATTTTCAGGAACACTGACCTTGGCGTCAACGTGGTTCCTCAACAATCCCGAGCGGACCTCTATGATTACCAAAAGCAAGTCCGCTATTTCGAACATCCGGAGTTGATCCACAGCCTTGGCCTGGACTGGGCTCCTTACTCCAGCCATTTTGGCCTTCAGGGCTATGCGTTCGCGGCCATCGATCTGATCGATCCACTGCCGCGCAGCTTGCGGATTTCATTCTATCATCTGCTGGCATCGCTGTTTGCGGCCGGCATGCTGGTCTGGATGGCCGCCATCCTGCGCTCGAAATTCGGCTGGGCTGCATTCATCGGATTTCTGCTGCCTGTGGCCATCGAGCCCATGTTCAGCGGACTGGCGCCGAACCTCTACTGGTTCGCCGGTAGTTGGTTCTTTCCCATCGCTTTCGGGATGCTGCTCGCCGACGAGGACGACGAGAAGCGCAAGCGCGTCCTGCTTGGGTTGTTGTTTCTGGCCTTTCTGGCGAGGTTCCTCTGCGGCTACGAATTCACCTCGACGATCATCCTGGCGGCCGCGGTGGGTTGCCTTCTGACCGCTGAGGAAAGGCCGGACCAGTTTCGGCATGTCGTCAGAAATGCAAGCTGGGTCGTCGCCGTGGGGGTGCTCGCCTTCATGGTCGCGGCGATCGCCCAGGCAGCCAAGGAAGGTGGCTTCGCCATCTTCGCGCAAAAGGCCGCCAATCGCATGATCGGCGACAGTCCCTCTCTCGAGGCCGCTCTGACATTTGGAAAATTCGAGCCGATCGGCGCAGTCATCTGGCTCTATCTCGGTGGCAACTCCGTCACCCTGATCAAGAGCTTCAGCTTTGTTCTGGCATTCATCGCCATGACTGCGGTTCTGATCCTGCTCGATGAACGCTTCAACTGGTTCTATGGCGCCGGACGCCGCAAGCTTCAGGTGCTGGCGCTGGCCGTGCTCGCCTCGTTCGCCGCTCCGCTGTCGTGGTTCGTGCTCGGCAAGGGACATTCCTTCGATCATCTGCCGTTCGACCTGATCCTGTGGTACGTCCCGACCATTCCATTGGGCTTTGCGATGCTTGCGGTCGCGATCGTCAGCCTGGTGGAGTATCTGAAGCTGAAGCGCGGCGATGCCCTGCAGAGCCTGCTGGTGGTCTCCATTCCGCTTCTGCTGGTCGGTGCGGCCATCGCGATCCGTGTCGTCGACAAGAGAATCGAAACGGCGGGCACTTGGGTCATCACGGAACATGCGAACGCCGCCCCGATTTTCGAAAGCCCCTCGCTCGGCATTGAATTCAGGATGAGCAACGACTGGTTCACCCTGCGTTACCCTTGTGCCACCCGGCCACCTTTCCGGATATTCCAGATCGACGCCGAGCAGGACGGCAAGATGGTCGACTACGAATTCGAAGTCGGCAGGAATCAGGTGCTGTCCAGCGGCGGAACCTGCATTGCCGCGCGGGCCAAGTCCGACAGGCCCGTCACCAGGATTCACTTTGGCGAACTCTCCAACGTCGGTCAGGTCTGGCAGCGGGACGCAACCATCTCGCTGCCGGACACCTTCAAGCCCGAGGCTCTCACCAACGAAGATTGGGACCGCGGCGTGAAGCGTAACTCCGCTCCCCAGTTGCTGCTCGGCAGCAACGATTTTGGTCGGCTGCTGATCAAGAGAGGGGACCAGGTTCTGATCTCGTCAACCGACCGGCGGACCATCACCTCGATCGCGTCGGCCGGCGGTTTGAGTATCCTGAACCTCGGCGGCGCACCGATCCATCTCGCCGAAGGGAACGATCCGGTATTCGGGATCATTCGGAAATAGCCTGGAGAAGAGCGCACATGGTTGCGGTCTGGCCGCGCCGGTCTGGATTGGTCACTGATGCGAAGCCGTCGGCCAGCGCCAACTACCTGCTCGGGTATGGCAGCGTCCCTGATGCGGACCGCATTGCCGGTCGCGCTCGGCCTGCGCATCGACACCGTCAAGGTCGGCATCGGTTTCCGCTGGGGCGGTCCGATCGTCGCGCGATACTGATCCGGGTCCGCTCGCGCAAATGAACTAAGGGCCGCGAAGTGACGCAGATCACCTCCCAAAAAGGACCATGCGTGTTATCCTGCCTCGAGCATGGGCGGCGCCGTAACCGCTGGAGGGTACGATCTCGGCCTTCCCGTGACGGTCGCCGGGGATCGCGTTGTTCTTGGCAAGGTATGTGAAAGGCATGTTCCGTTTCATCGCCGCGGTTTTGGGATTTTTGGCGGCCTTCGCCGTCATCGATACCGGTCGGGCCGCGCAAGACAGCCCGTCGCAAGGCAAGCCCGCCGAACAGGTGCAGCTCAGTTATTCGGCGTGGACCAGAACCTGCACGCGTGAGGTCGACGCCGGCGGCAAGCAAATCTGCGTCACGGTCAAGACCGGACGCATTGAATCGGGACAACCGGTGGTCACCGCCATCCTCGTCGAGCGGGAAGGCGAATCCCGGAAGACCCTGAGGGTGGTGCTGCCGATGGGAATGCAAATGGCGCACGGCACCCGAATTATCGTCGATTCCAATACGCCGCTGCAAAGCGCCTATGAATTCTGCACGACGGAAGGCTGCGCCTCGGATTATGACTTGACGCCCGATCTCGCAAGCCAGTTCCGCAGAGGCAAGAATCTGGTTGTTCAGGCCATTAATGCGAACAGCGCACCGCTGACGCTGCCGCTTCCGCTCGCCGACTTCAACAAGGCGTTGGACGGCAATGCGACCGATTGGGGTTCGCTTGACGATCAGCGCAAGAAAATCGTGACCTCATTGCTTGGAATCAAGAACGAAGCCGGCCAATCGATCGTGAACCCGACGCTGATCTACGCTCCCTGGACCAAATTCTGTCTCAGGGGACAGGACGCCAACGCCAAGCTGGTTTGCTTCACTGGCAAGGACGGCCGGATTGAATCGGGTCAGCCGCTGATCGCGGCCGTGCTTATTGAGCCTGAAGGCGAAACGAAGAAAATCATGCGCGTGACGCTGCCGTTGGGGGTGCAACTCACCAACGGGACCCGTGTCACCGTCGATGGCAACGCGCCGTTGGCGAGTCCTTACGTGATCTGCTTTGCCAATGGCTGCATGTCCGATTACGAGGTCACGCCGGCTCTGCTGGCGAGCCTGCGCAACGGACGCTCCCTCTCGGTCCAGGGCACCTTCAACACGGGACGGGCAGTGACCCTGGCGCTGCCGCTCGCCGAATTCAACGCCGCCTATAGCGGCCCGCCGACCGATCCGAAGGTGTTCGAAGCCGCGCAGAAAAAGCTGCAGGAAGAACTGGTTCAACGCGCAGCCGCGGCGCGCGCGAGGGCACAGCAAAATCCGTCCGGCCAAAATCCGCCCGGCGATGTCGTTGCCGCCGCCAGGACACCGGAACCTGCAACGCCGGCGCCGAGTTCGCCGAGGCCTGCGGCGGTGCCGTTCGGCCGTCGCGTCGCACTTGTGATCGGCAACTCCGCCTACCAGCATGCGCCGACCCTGCCGAACCCGCGCCGTGACGCGGTGATGGTGGCCGATGCGCTGCGTCAGGCCAATTTTCAATCCGTGACGCTGCAAAACGATCTCGGACGCGAACAACTCGTCAACGCCTTGCGGGATTTCGCCAGACTGGCGGAAGGCGCCGACTGGGCCGTGGTGTATTATGCCGGACACGGCATGGAGGTCGCCGGCGTCAATTACCTCGTTCCCGTCGATGCCAGGATCAGCACGGATCGCGACATCAACCTCGAAGCGGTGTCGATGGACCAGGTGCTGAACTCGGCGGAGCGTGCCAGGAAATTGCGGCTGGTGCTGCTCGACGCCTGCCGCGACAACCCATTCGCCGATCAGATGAAGCGCACCATGACGACCGTCTCGCGCTCCGTCAGCCGCGGACTGGCGCAGATGGAACCCGATCCGGGCACGCTGGTGGTGTTCGCCGCCAAGCACGGCGAAACCGCCATGGACGGCGATGCCCAGAATTCACCGTTCGCGCTGGCCTTTGTCCGGAATATCCGGACCCCCGGCGTCGAAGTCCGGCGCCTGTTCGACAACGTCCGCGACGATGTGATGGAGATGACGGGACATCAGCAGCAGCCTTACAGCTACGGCTCGATTTCCGGTCGCCAGGACTTTTATTTCACCGCGGCGAATTAGCGACCCAAGGCCTCGGCGCCAATGGACGCTTCGGCCCGCCGGCCGATGGCCGTTGCGGTTTCTGCCCGGATTCCCCCGACCTTGACCTTTCGCCGCCCCCGCAGTACATACCCGACACCTGCTGCCGGCCCGTTTGACGGATATCCGGCGCGGCTTTGAAATCCCCCGAACAATCGAGCCCGCTTGCCGGCTCATCCTTCTGAAGAGGGCTGGGCGCTAGCGGGCTGTTCGGATTCCGAAATTTCGTAAAACTCGTCTGGCAACGCGGATCACATCGAGGATGGCTTTCAGCCCGTTCAAATTCCTGCAGGAAGTGCGCTCGGAGACCGCCAAGGTCACTTGGCCGACCCGCCGCGAGACGACCATCACCACCATCATGGTATTCGTGATGGTGGCGCTGGCTTCGCTTTTCTTCTTCGCCTCCGACCAGGTCATCTATTATGTCGTCACCCACTTACTGAGCTTGCACCCATGACATCAGCAGCAGCAACTCAGACCATGGATAAGCGCTGGTACATCGTCCACGCCTATTCCAACTTCGAAAAGAAGGTCGCGGAATCGATCCGCGAGCAGGCCAAGCAGCGTGGGCTCGAGGAACTGTTCGAGCAGGTACTGGTGCCGACCGAAAAGGTCACCGAGGTGCGCCGCGGCCGCAAGGTCGACGCCGAGCGCAAGTTCTTTCCGGGCTACGTGCTGGTCAAGATGAAGCTGACCGACGAGGCCTTCCACCTGATCAAGAACACACCGAAGGTCACGGGCTTCCTCGGCGCCGAAAACAAACCGATGCCGATCTCGGAAGCCGAAGCCATGCGCATCCTGCACCAGGTGCAGGAAGGCGTGGAGCGCCCGAAGGCGTCGGTGTCGTTCGAGATCGGCGAGAATGTGCGCGTGGCCGACGGCCCGTTCGCCTCGTTCTCCGGCGTGGTCGAAGAAATCGACGAGGGCCGCTCGCGGGTGAAGGTCGCAGTCTCGATCTTCGGCCGCGCGACGCCAGTCGAACTGGAATTTGCTCAGGTCGAGAAGGTCTGAGCGTCTTGACCTCTCCCCGCTTGCGGGGAGAGGTCGGATCGCTTTTGCGATCCGGGTGAGGGGGACTCTCCACGGGTCCCGATGCCGAGAGAGCCCCTCACCCCGGCCCTCTCCCCGCGAAGAGCGGGGCGAGGGAGAAGTGAAGAGCCGTGGAAGGGGACTGACGGTCGCCAGCCGTCATGCGAACCGCACCACGGTCCTGTGAAGCCTCCGGAATGGTCCGGAGGCAGCATGAGGAGTGATAGATGGCAAAGAAAGTGACCGGATACCTGAAATTGCAGGTGCCGGCGGGTGCTGCGAATCCGTCGCCCCCGATCGGCCCCGCGCTTGGTCAGCGCGGCCTCAACATCATGGAATTCTGCAAGGCGTTCAACGCCCAGACGCAGAAGGAAGAGAAGAATACGCCTATTCCGGTGGTGATCACGATCTACGCCGATCGCTCGTTCACCTTCGAGATGAAGACGCCCCCGATGTCGTTCTTCCTCAAGCAGGCCGCCAAAATCCAGTCCGGGTCGAAGGCCCCGGGCCGCGACAAGGCCGGCGCGGTGACCAAAGCGCAGGTGCGCGAGATCGCCGAGAAGAAGATGAAGGATCTCAATTGCGATACCGTCGAAGCGGCCATGAAGATGGTCGAGGGTTCTGCCCGTTCGATGGGTCTGGAAGTGGCGGGGTAACGGATCATGTCAATTGGAAAGCGCTTGAAGAAGGCCCGCGAGGGCGTTGATCGCGAAAAGCTTTACCCGCTCGCCGACGCCATCAAGATGGTCAAGGAACGGGCGAAGGCGAAGTTCGACGAGACCATCGAACTGTCGATGAATCTCGGCGTCGATCCCCGTCACGCCGACCAGATGGTCCGTGGCGTGGTGACCTTGCCGAACGGCACCGGCCGCACCTTGCGGGTCGGCGTGTTCGCGCGTGGCGCCAAGGCCGAAGAGGCCAAGGCTGCCGGCGCCGATGTCGTCGGTGCCGAGGATCTGGTCGAGAAAGTGCAGGGCGGCCAGATTGATTTCGACCGCTGTATCGCCACCCCCGACATGATGCCGCTGGTCGGCCGGTTGGGTAAGGTGCTGGGCCCGCGCGGCCTGATGCCGAACCCCAAGATCGGCACCGTGACCATGGACGTCACCTCGGCCGTGAAGGGCGCCAAGGGCGGCTCGGTCGAATTCCGCGTCGAGAAAGCCGGCATCGTGCAGGCCGGCGTCGGCAAGGCCTCGTTCTCGGAAGAGAAACTGGTACAGAACGCCAGGGCGCTTGCGGATGCGGTTTCGAAAGCAAAACCCGCCGGCGCCAAGGGCACCTACATCCAGCGCGTGGCGGTTTCCTCCACCATGGGACCGGGCGTCAAGGTCGAGCCCGGCAGCCTGCACGACTGACACGGCCAGTGCGGCTACGATAGATTCAGGGGCGGGACGGGGAGACCTGTTCCGCCCTTTATCTTTGACGCTAGGAAATCAGCCGATGCCCGACAAGGTCCTGATCTTTTCACGTTTTCCCAAGGCGATGATGGTTCGCATCGGCGAGCGTTTCGAACTCATGGATACCGGCGGAAAACCGGCGCGCGAAGTCTTCAGTGCGGAGCAGCTTGCCGGCGTCCGCGCGATGGTCACATCCGGCAGCACGCCGATCGGTGGGGCCGCGATGGACGTGTTGCCGAAGCTCGGCGCAATCATCTGTTACGGCACCGGCTATGACGGCCTCGATCTCGCCGCCGCGGCTAGCCGCGGAATCGCGGTCGGCAATAGTCCGGGGGCGAACGCCGCCTCGGTCGCCGACATCGCGGTGACGCTGATGCTGGCGGTGACGCGGCGCCTGCTACCGGCCGACAATTATGTGCGAAGTGGCGACTGGGCAGCTGCCAAACCTTCACCCCTGATGCGTCCGCAGCCCGGCAATCCCGGCCGCAAGGTCGGCGTCTACGGCATGGGCGAGATCGGCCGCAAGATCGCAGCCCGCCTCGCCGCGTTCGAGTGCGACATGGCCTATTTCAGCCGCAGCCGGCACGACGTGCCGTATCAATACATGCCGAGCCTGGAGGCGCTGGCGGACTGGTGCAGCGTGCTGATGATCGCGGTTCGCGCCGGCGAGGACACCAACCACGCCGTCGACGCCAATATCCTGCGCAGGCTCGGCAAGGACGGCTGTGTCGTCAACATCTCCAGGGGCTCGGTCATCGAGCAGAAAGCGCTGGTCGCAGCATTGGCGGCCAACGAGATCGCCGGCGCCGGCCTCGACGTCTATGAGAAGGAACCGCACGCCCCGGACGCGCTGACCGCTTTGCCGAACGTGGTGCTGACCCCGCATATCGGCGGCCACACGCTCGATTCACACATGGCGATGCAGGATTGCGTGATCGCCAATCTGGAGGCGTTTTTTGCCGGGAAACCGCTGCCTCATGCGGTGAAGGGAGCAGTCCCAGCCTGAGCCGATGCTGTCCGCTCGGCTATTTGTGGCGGCGGGTTTCGGCTATTTGGCGGCCCTCGGGATGCATGTTCTGGTGCGGGGCCTCGGGTTCATCGCGCCGATTTCGCCGCCGGTGACCTGCTTGATCTTGCCTCTGCCGCAGCTGCCGTCGTCGACTAGGATCACCTGTCCAGGGACCATCTGGCCGTCGAACGGCTCTTGTTTGACGACCATCTGGGCGTGGCTGCTACTGGCAGTCACGAGGAACGCGAAGACTGACTGCCAGACAACGTGTTTCATGAATGTTCCTCCCTAGGGAACTCACTCGCGCTGGAGAGGAACAATGCCCGAATTCGGGTATCGGCGGGGCGAAAAACTGAGGCAAAATAGGGCTTGGCAAGCCGAAAAAGACCCGCTAAAGGATCGCTTCCGGGCGTGCTGGCCGTTGCTGGCACGTCCGTGCTCGCATTCCGAAAGCCCGATACGCCAGGAGATCATTCCTTTCAGGACATCCGCTATGGATAGCTCGAAAGGATGAGAAAAGCTGTCGGTTCAAAGGGGTGTGGGCAGGGGTCTTCCGTTCAACCGGATGATCTCGAATCCTGTCCAAGACTGCAGGCGCCCGCGGCGAAACCCACTGGTTTCCTCAACGGCTTAATCGCATGGCCTGCATAGACGGGTGAAGACCTTTTTTCGCCTTGCGTCGCGGGGAATCGCGACGGAAAGCGGATTGGTTCGAACCTCGACACCCCGTGGCCCGAGGAGGGCTCGGGAGGGCAGGCTTTTCAATTGTCGTTCTGCCCGGCGTGTCCTTCAAGACTGTGTCTCGAGGTCAGGTTCTGGTGGGAACGATGGGTGCAACCCGGCGGTCCTGCCTCAAAGGCAGAGCCCGCCAACCGGAGAGAGCTTGCTGTGGAAAGAGCGGCAAAAAAGGACGCGGTCGAGGAGCTGAACGGTCTGTTCAAGACCACCAGCGTTGCGATCGTCGCCCACTATTCCGGCCTCACCGTCGCCCAGATGCAGAAGCTGCGCATGCAGATGAAGCAGGCGGGCGCCTCGGTGAAGGTCTCGAAGAACCGTCTCGCCAAAATTGCTCTTGAGGGCACGGACGTCGTTGCCATCGGTTCCCTGTTGAAGGGGCCGACCGTGATCGCGACTTCAAACGATCCGGTAGCGGCGCCGAAGGTTGCCATCGAGTTCGCCAAGACGAACGAGCAGTTCATCATTCTCGGCGGATCGATGGGTAAAACCGTCCTGGATGTGAACGGCGTCAAGGCGCTTGCCGCGTTGCCGTCGCTCGATGAACTGCGCGCAAAGATCCTCGGCCTGTTGGTGGCGCCGGCGACCAAGATCGCCCAGCTCTCGACCGCGCCCGCAGCCAAGCTCGCGCGCGTCATTCAGGCCTATGCCTCAAAGAGCGAAGCGGCCTGACCCTTCGCAAAACGCAAAACCTGGTTCGAACCAATCAAGCTTTAAGGAAACAGATCAATGGCCGACCTACAGAAGATTGTTAATGACCTCTCGAGCCTGACCGTGCTCGAGGCTGCCGAGCTCGCAAAGCTGCTGGAAGAAAAGTGGGGCGTCTCCGCCGCCGCCGCCGTCGCGGTGGCCGGCCCGGCCGCTGCCGCCGCTGCTCCCGTGGAAGAGAAGACCGAATTCACGGTCATGCTGATGGCCGCCGGCGAGAAGAAGATCGAAGTCATCAAGGAAGTCCGCGCCATCACCGGCCTCGGCCTCAAGGAAGCCAAGGACCTCGTCGAGGGCGCGCCCAAGGCGGTCAAGGAAGGCATCAACAAGGACGAGTCCGAAAAGATCAAAGCCCAGCTCGAAAAGGCCGGCGCCAAGGTCGAGTTGAAGTAATTCGGGTGATCGGGAGCCGGTTGGGCTACCGGGTTCATGCAAAAGGCGTGCGACGGGGCGTCCCGGAATACGCTGAACACGAAAAAGTGTGGGGATTCGCGGGCTTGCCCCTCGAATCTCCACGATTGTCATCCCATATCGGGACGGCAGCACGAAAACACGGCTTGAGGCAGAGCGGCGGCGTTCCTTCCGTAAGCCGTTGGGAGATAGGCAATTTCGGGCTTTTGCAGTCCGTGAAAAACTGGTTGTGACGGGCGGGTGCGAATCGAGCGCCCCGCGCGTCGTTTTGCGTTTTGAAGGTCTGAAGAACAAATTCAGGACTTAAATCCTGAAAGTGCGCTTCCGGCTCCTCGAAATGGATCGAAATTCAACCCGGGGGCGGCGGGCAGCCGCGCTCCGGAAGGTTCGCCCCTCACGGGCGACGAAATGAGAGGCCACGATGGCGCAGCAGACATTCACCGGTCGCAAACGCGTTCGCAAGTTCTTCGGACATATCAAGGAAGTCGCGGAGATGCCGAACCTCATCGAGGTTCAGAAGGCGTCCTACGACCAGTTCCTGATGGTCGATGAGCCCACCGGCGGCCGGCTGGACGAAGGCTTGCAGGCGGTGTTCCGCTCGGTGTTTCCGATCTCGGATTTCTCCGGCACCTCGATGCTGGAATTCGTCCGCTACGAGTTCGAGCCGCCGAAATACGACGTCGACGAGTGCCGCCAGCGCGGCATGACCTATGCCGCGCCGCTCAAGGTGACGCTGCGCCTGATCGTGTTCGATATCGACGAGGAAACCGGCGCCAAGTCGGTCAAGGATATCAAGGAGCAGGACGTCTACATGGGCGACATCCCGCTCATGACCATGAACGGCACCTTCGTCGTCAACGGCACCGAGCGCGTCATCGTCTCGCAGATGCACCGTTCGCCCGGCGTATTCTTCGACCATGACAAGGGCAAGACCCATTCGTCCGGCAAGCTTTTGTTTGCGGCGCGCGTGATTCCGTATCGCGGTTCCTGGCTCGACATCGAGTTCGACGCCAAGGACATCGTGTTCGCGCGCATCGACCGCCGGCGCAAAATTCACGTGACCTCGCTGATGTTCGCGCTCGGGCTGGACGGCGAGAGCATCCTGTCGACGTTCTACAAGAAGATCATCTACAAGCGCACCAAGGAAGGCTGGCGCGTGCCGTTCGACGCCACCCGTTTCCGCGGCTATTCCACGATCAACGACCTGATCGACGCCGACAGCGGCAAGGTCGTGCTCGAGGCCGGCAAGAAGCTCACCGTGCGCGCCGCGCGCCAGTTCCAGGAAAAGGGGCTGAAGGCGCTGCGCATGTCCGACGAGGAACTGGTCGGCAACTACCTTGCCGAGGACCTCGTCAATCCGAAGACCGGTGAAATCTATGCCGAAGCCGGCGAGGAAATCACCGAGAAGTCGCTGAAGGCGCTCAACGAGCAGGGCTACAAGGAACTGCCGCTGCTCGACATCGACCATGTCAATGTCGGCGCCTATATCCGCAACACGCTGCACGCCGACAAGAACATGACGCGTGAAGACGCGCTGTTCGACATCTACCGCGTGATGCGTCCCGGCGAGCCGCCGACCATCGATTCGGCCCAGACCATGTTCCAGTCGCTGTTCTTCGACTCTGAGCGCTACGACCTGTCCGCGGTCGGCCGCGTCAAGATGAACATGCGCCTCGAGCTCGATGCGCCCGATACCCATCGCACGCTGCG
>NZ_DATHOP010000161.1:0-4750 GCF_035484855.1 Bradyrhizobium sp. | reverse complement strand
GACCTCGCCAGCCTGCGGCACGAAACGCAGTATACGCGGTTGTTCAGGTCGTGAGGATGCGCGGAATGCACTCGATGTTTCAACCCGCGAAAGCGAGGACCCCTGGTGTGAGCGCAGCAGCGCCCATCGCTACTCCGTGTCCTCTCGTTTTAGCGCGCCGACAGAGACCTTCTGCCACAATGCTTTTCTGTGATTATGGGTCGCGGCGTTCGCCGGGACGACAACAGAGAAAGAACTTCTGACATGTCCAGTTCTCACGGCCCGCTTCGTATCGGCATCGGTGGTCCCGTCGGGTCCGGAAAAACCGCATTGATGGACCTGCTCTGCAAGTCGATGCGGGAGCGCTACGACATCGCCGCGATCACCAATGACATCTACACCAAATGGGATGCGGAATTTCTGGTGCGTTCGGGTTCGCTGACGCCGGACCGTATCGCCGGCGTCGAAACCGGTGGCTGCCCGCATACCGCGATCCGCGAGGACGCCTCGATGAATCTCGCCGCGGTGGCCGACATGCGCGCGAAATTCCCCGGCCTCGACCTGGTGCTGATCGAATCCGGCGGCGACAACCTCGCCGCCACCTTCTCGCCGGAACTCGCCGATCTCACCATCTACGTCATCGACGTCGCCGCCGGCGACAAGATCCCCTCCAAGGGCGGCCCCGGCATCACCCGCTCCGACCTCCTGGTGATCAACAAGATCGACCTCGCCCCGCATGTCGGGGCGTCGCTGGAGAAGATGGACACCGACGCAAGGCGGATGCGCGGCGAACGGCCTTTCGTGATGACGAATCTGCGCAAGAGCGAGGGCCTGGAGCGCATCATCGGCTTCATCGAAGCCAAGGGCGGGCTGACGCCGCAGGCTGCGGCGAAGGCGGGCTGATCGACTTCTCCCTCTCCCCGCTCTTGCGGGGAGAGGGTTGGGGTGAGGGGCTCTCTCAACGAGTTCGACTCGCTGAGAGTCCCCCTCACCCGGATCGCATCTGCGATGCGATCCGACCTCTCCCCGCAAGCGGGGCGAGGTGGCATTAACACTTGTGGCAAGCAAACCGGTGCAAAAACTTTCGCAGCTCGCCTGTGGAACAAAATTCCCCCACGATGATTAGCATCCCCCGGCCGTTGCCAGGACAACACCTCCGGCAACCTTGTTTGCTCTCTGCCCGCCAACCGCAGTTGCGTACCGATGATCGCTCCGCCAATATCCGAAAACGGTTGGCTCTTATTGTCTTCGGTTTGTTGCCGCCCCCACATGATGCTTGATCGATTCTTCGCCAGCTCCTCATTCCCCGAGTAAAACGAGTGGTTCGACTCGGTTTCATCATCGGTTTCATCGCGCTGATCGGGGCCCTGTTCTCCGGGCTCGCCGCCTATCGCGTTCACGATCAGGAATTGACCGTCGACCGGATCGCCCTGGCGCGAGCGATCGACGTGCATGCGAGCCTGGTCCAGGACCGGCTGACTGAGCGCGAGCTGCTGGCCCGTGTCGCCTCCGGCCTGTTCCGCGCGCCCGCGGTGATCAAGGCCGATATGCTGCAGCCGCTGCGGTCGTCGATCTATGCCTTCAAGACCGATTTCGTTGTCGCGACCTGGATCGCCCGCCTCAAGCCGAGCGAGTTCGACGCCGCGCGCGCCGAACTCGCCGGCGCCGGCTTTCCCAATCCTGTGATCCGCAACTACGATGACAAGCCGCTGGATGCGGCGGCGCGCGGCGCGCCGCTCGACATGGTGATGGACGTCGAGCCCCGCGACGCCGTGACCATGGAACTCCCGGGCCGCGCCATCGATCGTCACCCCATCCTGGGGCCGATGCTGGCGCAGGCCATGGCCAGCGGCCGGCCGGTGGCCTCCGATCCGTTTCCGCTGCTGCGGCCGGACGGGCCGGTCGGGCTGGTGCTGGCCGCGCCGGTACTGCAGGAGGACGGCGGCGAGCCGGCCGGCTTCGTCACCTTCTCCTATGAACTGGCGCCGCTGATGCTGGCCAATGACGACCTCTCGCTGTTTTCGGTGGCGCTGAAGGACCCGCGCGACGCCGATCGCGAACTGGTGTCCGACCAGCAGGGCGGCGTCACGTCGCGCGCGATCTCGTCGCAGGCCGCGCCCCCCTCGATGCTGCGCAACGTGACGTTCGGCAACCGCGACTGGCCGCTCGCTTATTACGCCAAGATCAACACCGCGCGGCATGCCGAGCAGACTGCCGCGGTGGTGGCGGCGATCGGGCTCGCGCTGACCAGCATCGTCTGCGGGCTGTTCGGCTATGTCGCCTACAACAATCTGCGGCTCAGCCGCGAGATCGAGGTCAGGATCGGTTTCGAGCGGCGGCTCACGGCGGTAATCGACGAACTCAATCACCGGGTCAAGAACATCCTCGCCGTGATCCAGTCGATCGTGACCCGCACCTTGCGCCACGGCTCCAACATCGACGTCGCCCGCGAGCTGCTGATCGGCCGCATCCACGCGATGTCGAACGTGGTCTCGTTGCTCAGCGAAAGCCAGTGGCAGGGCGTCGAACTGAAAGGCCTGTTCGAGGCCCGCGCCATCCCGCATGCCGAGCGGATCGCGGTCTCCGGTCCCGACATCGCGGTCAGCGCGCGGGCCGCGCAATCGCTGTCGCTGTTGTTCTTCGAACTGGCCTCGCATTCCGACGAGGGGCTGTCGCTGGTCGGAAAACATCCGCACATCGTGGCGCAATGGGAAGTGACGGGCGAGGAGCCCGACAAGGTGTTTCACTTCCGCTGGGAGGAATTCAACACCAGTGCGGCGACCCGCCGCGAGGACTCCGATTTCGGCGTGATCCTGCTCGACCGCGTCGCGCCCGAGGCGCTCGGCGGCGTTTCAAAGCGCTATTTCACCGAAGTCAGCTACGTCTACGAACTCACCGCCCCGATGGCGACCGTCATCGACATGACCGAGCGCGACCGCACCGAACAATTCGCGGCGCCGCCGAAGAAGCGGCGGTAGCTCAACTGTCGTCCCGGCCTTGAGCCGGGATCATACGCCGCGGCCTCTCGGTTACGCACGGTATTTGACGGCTTGCCTGGCAACTCCCGCCGGTGGTTATGGGTCCCCGGCTCAAGGCCGGGACGACAACCTTACTACCCGCTGCCACCGATCACGGCGCGCACGGTCTGGTCGGGGCCGAAATCCTCGGTGCCGTCGACATAGAGCAGCGCCGAGAGCTTGGAGCGCGCGCGGTTGACGCGGCTCTTGATGGTGCCGACCGCACAGCCGCAGATCGCGGCGGCATCCTCATAGGAGAAGCCGGAGGCGCCGACCAGGATCAGCGCCTCGCGCTGGTCCTGCGGCAATTTGTCCAGCGCCGCGCGAAACTCCTCGAACTCCAGATGCGCGCTCTGCGCCGGCTGGGTCTTCAGCGTCTTGGCATAGCTGCCGTCGGCGTCCTCGACCTCGCGCCGCCGCTTGCGGTAGTCGGAGCGGAACAGGTTGCGCAGGATCGTGAACAGCCAGGCCGGTAGATTGGAGCCGGGCTGGAACGAGTCGATATTGGCCAGCGCGCGAAGCAGGGTTTCCTGCACCAGATCGTCGGCACGATCGCCGTTACCGCTGAGCGAGATCGCGAACGCACGCAGGCTCGGCACCGACGCCAAGATGTCGTCGCGGAGAGAGTCTGTGAGAGGCATTAGTCCCTCCCGTCATTTTTGTCGCCCGCCGTACCCAGTTGGGGATTGGGCTCGGAGCCATCAAGCTTTCGGATCAATTCCGCGAAGCGGTCTGGCACCCCCTGCCGTACGACATCGTCGTACATCGCGCGGAGCTGATGGCCGATCCGTGACTGGATTTCGGCATTCAGCCCGCCTTGCTTGCTGGGTGCGGCATTCTTGGACTTTACATCTTTCATGACCTGATCCACGCTTCCCCGAGAGTTAAGTCCCTGAATAATCTATGATTATCTTAGAATTCGAGAACCCGCTGTACCTGTGTAACCGGACTAATTCCAACTCGGCTGTAAAGTTCCTTGGGCCAATGGAACTTTTATCCCGCTGGGGCGTAATCAGGCGTATCAGGGGGAACCCGGGTCACCCCGTCAGGTAGTTTGACCCAAGGAAATCAATGGAGTGGGGATGTCGCGATCACAGCTCGTAGCTGAACATTTACCGTTGTTGCGCCGATATGCCCGTGCGTTGACGGGAAACCAGGCGTCGGGCGACGCATATGTCGGAGCCATGCTCGAAGCCCTGCTGCAGGATGGGTCGCTGCTGGACGAAACCCATGGCGCCCGCGCCGGCCTGTTCCGGCTGTTCACCCGGATCTGGAATTCGGTCTCGCTCAATGACGATGCCGAGGTGGCCACGCTGCCGATGCCGTCGGAGCGCAGGCTCTCCAACATCACCCCGCTGCCGCGTCAGGCCTTCCTGCTGCTGTCGCTGGAAGGGTTTTCCGAGGAGGAAGTCGCCTACATCCTTGCCACCGACGTCGCCGAGACCCGCAAGCTCGCCGACACCGCCGGGCGGGAAATGGCGGCCGAGATCGCCACCGACGTGCTGATCATCGAGGACGAGACGTTTATCGCCATGGACCTCGAGAGCCTGGTGAAAAACCTCGGCCACAACGTGATCGGCGTGGCGCGCACCCACACCGATGCGGTGGCGTTGGCCAAGAACAAGAAGCCCGGCCTGATCCTGGCCGACATCCAGCTCGCCGACGGAAGCTCGGGTCTCGACGCGGTCAATGAACTGCTGAAAGTGTTCGAGGTGCCGGTGGTATTCATCGCCGCCTATCCGGAGCGCTTCCTG
>NZ_DATHOP010000160.1:0-13361 GCF_035484855.1 Bradyrhizobium sp. | reverse complement strand
GGATGCCGAGTTCGTTGGCGGCGCGAACGACGCGGCGCAAGGCCTCGACGCCGCGGCGATGGCCTTCCGCGCGCGGCAGACCCCGGGCCGCTGCCCAGCGCCCGTTTCCGTCCATGATGATCGCCACATGCAACGGACCATCGGTTCGATCCGGTCCTTCGGTTGCGGGGGCGGCGGCGTTCGACATAGGTCAATCCTTAGACGCGCTAAACGGTGAGGATTTCCTTTTCCTTGGCCGCAAGCAACTGATCGATCTCCGAAATCGTCCCATCCGTCGCCTTCTGCACATCATTGGCCAGGCGTTCCTGATCGTCCTCGGAAATCTCGTGATTTTTCTCAAGCTTCTTGACCGTATCGAGGCCATCACGGCGGACATGCCGGACCGCTACCTTGGCCGCCTCGGCGTATTTATGCGCGACCTTTACGAGCTCCTTGCGGCGTTCTTCGTTGAGTTCGGGAATCCTCAGGCGCAGTACCTGCCCTTCCGTGGCGGGGCTTAGGCCGAGATTGGAATCGACGATCGCCTTCTCGACGGCCTTGACCATCGACTTGTCCCACACCTGCACCGAAAGCAGGCGTGGTTCGGGCACGCTGATCGTCGCGACCTGGTTGAGTGGCATATGCGTACCGTACGCATCGACCTGCACCGGTTCCAGCATCGAAGCCGCGGCGCGGCCGGTTCGCAAGCCGCCCAGTTCGTGCTTGAGAGACTGCGTGGCACCCTGCATGCGGCGCTTCAATTCGTTGATGTCGAAACTACCCGTGGGCATGACGCTCTTCCTCCTGAAAACTTTTCGTCGAGGCTGCCAGCCTTTCGCGCGTTCCGCGCTTTAAGGCTCGTCAACCGGCGACGACGGTGCCTTGGCCGGTGCCGCGCAAGATCGCACCAATCGAACCTGGCTCGGCGATCGAAAACACGATGATAGGCAGCGACGTCTCGCGGGCAAGCGCGAAAGCGGTCGCGTCCATCACCTTGTAGCCGCCTTCAATCGCCTGTGAATGGGTCAGCCGGTCGAACCGCTTGGCGGAGGCGTCCTTTTTGGGGTCGGCGCTGTAGATGCCGTCGACATTGGTGGCCTTGAGCACCGCTTGCGCGCCGATTTCGGCCGCCCGCAATACCGCCGTGGTGTCGGTGGTGAAGAAGGGATTGCCGGTTCCACCGCCGAGCAGCACGATGCGGCCCTCGGCGAGATATTTGTGCGTTGCACCCCGGGTGTACAATTCGCAGACCTGCGGCATCACGAAGGCCGAAAGCGCCCGCGCCGGCGCGCCCCGCCGTTCGATCGCCGCCTCCAGTGCCAGGCAGTTCATCACGGTGGCGAGCATGCCCATGGTGTCGCCGGTCGTCCGCGAGACGCCGCGCGAGGAAACTTCGACGCCCCGAATCAGATTGCCGCCGCCGACGACCACGGCGATTTCGACCCCGATCTGTTGGGCAGCGATCAGATCGCCGGCCAGGCGATCGATCGTCGGCTGATCGAATCCGGTGGAGTGCGCGCCGGCGAAATATTCGCCGGAGAGTTTTATCACCACGCGACGATAGACCGGCTCAGCCATGGCTAAACGCTTTCCTTCCCGCGCGGGCCGCTTCCGGCTCAGGATGTCGTTGCAGCATCTCCCGGCGGCTTCTTCTGGCCGCTGGCGGCTGCGACTTCGGCCGCGAAATCGGTTTCCTGCCGGTCGATTCCCTCGCCGAGAGCATAGCGCACAAATCCGGTAATCTTCACAGGCGCGCCGATCTTGCCCTCGGCTTCCTTGAGCACCTGCGAGATCGCCTTGCCGTTGTGCTCCCCGTGCACCGAAGCCTGCTCCAGCAGGCAGACCTCCTTGTAGAAGGTCTTCAGGCCCGACTCGACGATCTTCTCGATCACATTCTCCGGTTTGCCCTGCTGGCGGTATTTGTCGGCCAGCACGTCCTTTTCGCGCTTCACCACCGCGGGATCGAGCCCTGACGGATCAAGCGCCTGCGGATTGGCGGCCGCGACATGCATCGCCAGCTGCTTGCCGAGGACTGCAAGTTCGTCGGTTTTCCCAGTGGATTCCAGCGCCACGATGACGCCCATCTTGCCGGCACCCTCGATCACGGCGTTATGCACGTAGCTCGATACGATGCCCTTGCTCACTTCGAGCAAGGCCGCGCGACGCAGCGTCATGTTCTCGCCGATGGTCGCAATCGCGTCCGCAATCGCGGTCGCGACCGTCACGGCACCCACCTTGGCGGCCAGGATCTTCTCCAGATCGGCGCCGACATCGAGCGCGACTTGCGCGATCATCTTCACGAGACCCTGGAACTGCCCATTGCGCGCCACGAAATCGGTCTCAGAATTGACTTCGACGACGACGCCCTTGCGACCCGACGTGACGGCGCCGATCAGACCTTCCGCCGCGACGCGGCCGGCCTTTTTCGCGGCCTTCGAAAGTCCCTTCTTGCGCAGCCAGTCGATCGCCGCCTGCATCTCGCCGCTGTTCTCGGTGAGCGCCTGCTTGCAATCCATCATGCCGGCGCCGGTGGTCTCGCGCAGGTCCTTGACCATCGCTGCTGTGATAGTCGTCATCGTTGCAATCCTTTGCCTGTCAGGGCGACGGCGGCGCGGCTGAAGCGCCTCGCCGCCGTCGAACATCAGGAATGACGGAGATTGAGAAGGCGTGGCCGAAGAAAATCCGGCCAGCGCTTTTTCGTTATTCGGCTTCCGCGGTCATCGCCTTGGCCTGGGCCACCCAGCCATCGGCCCGCGACGGCAGGCCGACTTCTTCGCCGATCTGATGGGCGGTATCGTGATCGAGCTCGGCCAGCTGCCAATAGTGGAAGATGCCGAGATCGTTGAACTTCTTCTCGATCGCACCCGACACGCCGGTGAGCTTCTTGAGATCGTCGGGCGCGCCGCGCGGCCCGGCCAGGCCCTGGAAGCCCGAGGCCTGCGGCGCGGCCGGAACTTCCTCCCGCATCGGGTGGGCGGAGGCGCCGACATCGATACCGGAATCGCCTTGCGCCCGCGAGATGCCGTCGATGACGGCACGCGCGACCAGATCGCAATACAGCGAGATCGCGCGGCCGGCGTCGTCGTTGCCGGGAATCACATAGGTGATGCCCTTGGGATCGGAATTGGTGTCGACGATGGCGGCGACCGGAATGTTCAGGCGCTGCGCCTCCTGGATCGCGATGTCTTCCTTGTTGGTGTCGATCACGAAGATCATGTCCGGCAGGCCGCCCATTTCCTTGATGCCGCCGAGCGAACGGTCGAGCTTGTCGCGCTCGCGCTGCAAGGTCAGCCGCTCCTTCTTGGTGTAGGCGTTGGCATCGCCGGAATTGAGCACTTCGTCGAGGTGCCGCAGCCGCTTGATCGAACCGGAGATCGTCTTCCAGTTGGTCAGCGTGCCGCCGAGCCAGCGGGAATTGACGAAATACTGCGCCGAGCGCTTGGCTGCCTCGGCGACCCCGTCCTGCGCCTGCCGCTTGGTGCCGACGAACAGGATCCGGCCGCCCTTGGCAACCGTATCCGAGACCGCCTGCAGCGCGCGGTGCAACAGCGGCACGGTCTGGGCGAGGTCGATGATGTGAATGTTGTTGCGGGCACCGAAAATGTAATCCGCCATTTTCGGATTCCAGCGGTGCGATTGATGGCCAAAGTGCACGCCAGCTTCCAATAGCTGACGCATAGAGAAATCGGGTACCGACATCGTATATGTTCTCCGGTTGGTTCCTCCGGAAACGTGTGAGCAGACGAGCCTTATGGCCCGGCTGCCACCGGACGGCCTTTTGAGCCATGTTTCCGTGTGAGATGGGCCGCTATATAGCGGTATTTTGGCGAGAAGCAAGGAAATTGGGCTATTCCTCGCGAGGGGGAAAGCCCGCCAATCCGGGGGCCACGAGCCGAAAAAGGCAAGCCGAAACCGCAACAAACGCCTGCGCAGCCTCCGTAAGCCACAATATCGGCTTCGTGTCGGCGAGGTCCGGGTATTCTACGAGGTAGCTGACGCGACCGTCGAGGTTTTGGCGATCGTCGCTAAACTGGAGGCCGACGCATGACTCGCACAATTCGCAAAGCCGGCATGAAGGAAGTTCCGCTATCGGAGATCAAGGACGACCTGTCCCGATATCTTCGTGAGGCCGAGACGCAGGAGATCGTCATCACGCGTCACGGCAAGCCGGCCGGACTCCTGATCGGATTCGAATCGGAGGACGATTGGTTCGATTATCGACTCGAAAATGATCCGCGATTTTTGCATCGGATCGAGC
The DNA here is from genome assembly GCF_035484855.1 of Bradyrhizobium sp. GTDB lineage: Bacteria > Pseudomonadota > Alphaproteobacteria > Rhizobiales > Xanthobacteraceae > Bradyrhizobium. The sequence goes on along the minus strand of NZ_DATHOP010000160.1, from coordinate 9,124 downwards.
AAGCCCGCGACAGCCTGGAAGCAAAGCGCGGGGTCCGCCTGGAAGACGTCGAAACGGATTAGCGGCCCGCGCGGAACGCTGCTGTCGACAGCGATCAGCCGGCCGCGCGCCCCTTCCGGTACCGGGCAAGGCCACCGCGCCAGCGGTATTTGCCGAAGGCAACGCCAACTTCCTGCTGCCGCCGCAACCTGATCATCAAACAAAGCGCCGCTTCTACGGTCTGCTTCTTGGTTGCGTGTCCGGAAGCCTTTTGCGCTTCCGCCATCAGCGTATCGTCGATTTCGATGGTTGTGCGCACGGTCGACCCTACGTGTACGAAACAATCCTAACACACTCTACCGCCCAGCCTCGTCCGGCCTGGCCTGGCGGCGATCGGCGTCGAGTTTCGCCTTGAGGTTTTCGATTTCACCAAAGAAGGCGTTCTCGTCGCGCAACGGGACCAGGCGGAACTCGGGCGGCAGCAGCCGGCGCGCGGTGAATTGGCGGCCGGAGTCGGAAAATGCCTCCGATCGCTGCAGCGTCTGCACCGCGATCGCGGTCGCGAGCAGTGTCGCCACGACGACACCCTTGAGCACCAGCCGCCTCTGCCCGACTTGGCGCAGATGGAAGAAGCAGACGCCTGCGAGGATCGACCACAGCGCGACATATTCGTAGCTTGCGGCCAAAGGCCAGGTCCAGGCGAAGCCCGCGAACCGCCCGAATTCGTTGTAGAGCGAGAACGCCAGAACGCCCGCCAGCGCGATCAGGAGATTGCGCAGGAAGTGCGAGCGACCGGACAGGATGCGACACAATAGCGCCCATCCGCCCACCCATACCAGCACGATGAGGCCGACCCCCAACAGCGGTGTCAGATACAGGGAAATCCGGGGTTCTGCGGTCTGGCCGAGCCATACGTCGAGTTCTTCCACTATCACGATCGTCAGGCCGAGCACGAGAGCCAGCAGGATCGGCACCATCGGCCGCTCCGGCGTTGCGACACGCTCGCGCTCGACCGCATGGCCGGTCTCGCGGACGCGCAAGAAGGTTTGGCCGATGCGGATCGGTTGCTTGCCGTCGATGACGACACGCGCAAGCCGGCTCTTGTCGCCATCGAGGAACATGCCGTTGGCGCTGCCGAGATCTTCGGCGACCAGTTGCCCGGTCTCGTCGCGAAACACGCGCAGGTGCTGGGCGGCGACGTAGGGATCATCGAGGATGACGTCGTTGTCGTAGCCGCGGCCGATGCGGGCTTCCGGACCGGGGATGCGAAAACGGGCGGCGATGTCGCGATGGCGCGACAGGATCTCGATCCAGATCATTTGCCTGCCTTCACCGCCTCGAGAAAGCGCTTGCCGAGCGCGATCGCGTCGTCATAGCCGACGGCCTGCAGGCTCATTCGCGACACCAGCGCCTCGCTGCCGTGATCCTGGGTGACGGCGATCAGGGCGACATCATAAAGCCCCTCGAATTCCCGATAGGCCTGCGCGCACCAGATCACCCGCAGCGGCGGATGGTCTGCCGCGAGCGCGGTGCTGACGAAATCCTCGTTGCAGCGTTCCGGCGTGTACCATTTGCGGAACGGGCCGCCGCCGACCAGCCGCGGCTGGCTCAGTTGCGTCAACAGGGTCGCGAACTGGAATTGATTGAGGTCGATCGATTTGACGTAGGAATGGTTGACCTGAATGGTGCCGGTGTTCAGGTCGGCGGCGACGAACAGGCTGGTATCGCTCGAGCAGGTGGTCGTATTGACGCTGGCGCGCGGTTTTGGCGTCGCGCTGGCATTCGTTTGCGCCCAGCAATCGAACCACGGCGAGACCGTCTCGGGCGCCTGATACGGCCCCATCGCGGCCGCGCGGAAACCGTCGTCGCCAAACGACTTGTAGAGTCCGGAGCGCCAGGCGGCGAGCTGCCGGGCGATCTCGGCGTGCAGGTCTTGCCCCACCTCGTGCTCGCGCACCCGCTGCAGCAGATCGGCGGCAAAACGCGCCGGCACCAGGAAGCTGATGAGCTGGCCGCCGCGGCGCGTGGCAACGTTGATGCCGACGACCAGGCCGTCGGCGGTGACGGTCGGGCCACCGCTCATGCCGGGGTTGAGCGCCCCGGTGAAATGGATGCGGTCATTGTAGCTATGCGCCGCCAGGCCGTTATAGGTGCCTTCGATGATGGTGAAGCCGAGGTCGAGCGGATTGCCCATGGAATACAGGCGTTCACCCTTGGGAATGGAGCCGTCCATGGCCGCCTTGTCGAAGGCGAAGAATGGCGCATCATGCTTGTCGAGGCGGACGATCGCGAGATCGTTGGGCAGGTCCACCCCCAACAGGGTGACTTCGCCATGGCTGCCGTCGGCCGCCGCATATTCGAGCCGATAGGTCTTCGGCTCCAGCGCCACCTGCGACACCACGTGATAATTGGTGATCGCGAGCCCATCGGCGGAAACCAGAAATCCCGAGCCGATCGAGGTCTGCCGTCCGGCGTCGGCGACCAGGGTGCGAATCTGCAGCAGTCGCGGCGGCGCCGAGGCGTAGATGCCCTCCGCGGCCGAGGGCACGTCGGGCGCCGCCCGCGCGGCGCCATCGATCGCAGCGATCGCGACCAACAATCCGAGCGCGCCTGCGATTCTGGCAGCCGAAACGGTCAAGGAATCCTCCAGCTCAACGCGCGCAAGAGGCGTGACCGGCGAGGTCAGCCCCGGTTCGAAGTCTCACATTTCCAGATTGCCGTCCAGCCGAAGGCTATTTTGCCGCAGGTTGTCCGCCCGATCCTCAGGCGACCATATCGACCTTGCCATCCTTCAGCCGATAGATCCCGCCGACCACCCTGAGTTCGCGCGCCTCGACCGCCGCATTCAGAATCGGGGTTGCAGAGTTCAATTTGGCGACGTTGTCGATCACGTTCTGCCTGATCGCGTTGCCCAGCACGTCCCCAGCCTGCCCCGATACCGCCTTGACCGATGGTGCGATGGCATCGACCAGCGAGGGCATGTGTCCCGGCAGCGGCTTGTCGTCCTTCAGCGATTTTATCGTTGCATCGATCGCGCCGCAGCTGTCGTGCCCAAGCACTAAAATCAGCGGCACACCGAGCACCGCGACGGCATATTCCAGACTCGCGACCGTGTCGGTGTTGGCGAAATTTCCGGCGACACGGCAGACGAAGAGATCGCCGCGGCCGCTGTCGAAGGCGTATTCGGGCGCGATGCGCGAATCGGCGCAGCTCAGGATCGCGGCGTAGGGATTCTGGCCTCCTGCCAACGCCTCCCGCTCATGCTTGAAATCGTGACGCAGTGACACGCCCTCGACATAGCGGGAATTTCCCTGTCGCAAACGCTCGAGCGCTGCATCCGGCGCCAACACGTTCTGCGGCTTGGGTGGCTTCTTTTTCTTTTCCTTGGCATCAGCCGCACCGGCCAGCAGAACCCCGACCGACGAGGCCCCGAATAAAAGGATGGAGCGCCGTGATGGCCCCAGCGAACGATGAGAATTTTGGCGGCACATTTCACACATGGTATCTGCCCTCCAATGACGGGGTTAAAGCGTCTGCACGTCCACCACGCCGGAAACCGCCTTGATCGCGCCCGCGATCTGCGGCGAGACCTTGAAGCGGCCCGGCAGCTTCATTTCAACCTCGGTTTCGAGGTCGAGCAGCATGACCAGCGAAACGTCGCCGTCGGTGCCACCAGCCGAAGCGCCAGCCGGTTTTGGCTGGGATGCACGGGCGCCCTGCCCGGCTTCCGGCATCTGCAGCCGCTTGGCGATGGATTCGAGCGGCCTGGTATCGCGCACAAAAATCCGCAGGCCCCTTTGCGTCTTGGCGGCGGCATCATCGAGCGGCTCGGCATGCAGCACGCGGGCGCGAACGTCTTCGCCCTGCAATTCGGCGCCGAGCTGCAGCAGCACGGCGGCGCCGGGTTCCAGCACGTCGCGATATTGCGCGAGTCCTTCCGAAAACAGCACGGCCTCGAAATGCCCGGTCGGGTCTGACAGCCCCATGATGCCCATCTTGTTGCCGGTCTTGGTGCGCCGTTCCATCCGCGACACCACGGTGGCCGCGACCTTGCCGGCGGTGGCCCCGGTTTTGACCGCGCGGGAAAATTCCGCCCAAGACTGCACCCGCAGGCGTTTCAGCACGGCGGCATAATCGTCGAGCGGATGGCCGGACAGGAAGAAGCCGATCGCGTCGTATTCGCGCCGCAGCCGTTCGGCCGGCAGCCACGGCTCGACCTGCGGCAGCATGATGGTCGGCGCGTCGGCGGCGCCGCCGAACATGTCGTTCTGCCCGATGCTCGCGGCTTCGTGGCTGCGCTGGCAGGCCGCCAGAATCGTTTCCGCGCCGGCAAACACCCGGGCGCGGTTGGAATCCAGCGTATCGAAGGCGCCGGCGGCCGCCAGACTCTCGATCACCCGCTTGTTGATGGCCCGCGGATTGACGCGGCCGGCGAAATCGGCAAGCGAGGTGAACGCGCCGACTTTGCGCGCTTCCACGATCAGTTCGACCGCCTGCGCGCCCACCCCCTTCAACGCGGCGAGCGCGTAATAGATGGTGCCGTCGGCAACCTCGAAGGTGGCGCCGGAACGGTTGACCGAGGGCGCCTCGACCTTGATGCCGACCCGCTGCGCCTCGGCGCGAAACTCCGAGAGCTTGTCGGTATTGTTGAGGTCGAGCGTCATCGACGCCGCGAGGAATTCGACCGGGTAATGCGCCTTCATGTAGGCGGTCTGGTAGGACAACAGCGCGTAGGCCGCCGCATGGCTCTTGTTGAAGCCGTAGTCGGCGAATTTGGCCAGCAGCTCGAAAATGGTGTCGGCCTGCCCGCGCGCGATGCCGCGTGCGACCGCGCCGGAGACGAAGCGCTCGCGCTGCTGCTCCATCTCTTTCCGGATCTTCTTGCCCATCGCGCGGCGCAACAGGTCAGCTTCGCCGAGCGAATAGCCGGCCATCACCTGCGCGATCTGCATCACCTGTTCCTGGTAGATGATGACGCCGAAGGTTTCTTTCAGGATCGGCTCCAGCATCGGATGCAGATATTCCGGCTCCTCGTCGCCATGCTTGCGCGCGCAATAGGTCGGGATGTTCGCCATCGGGCCCGGCCGATACAGCGCCACCAGCGCGATGATGTCCTCGAAGCGGTCGGGCCGCATGTCGACCAGCGCGCGCCGCATGCCCTGGCTTTCCACCTGGAACACGCCAACCACATCGCCCTTGGCCAGCATCGCGTAACTCGGCGCATCGTCGAGCGGCAGCCGCGCCAGATCGAGTTCGACGCCGCGCCGCTTCAACAGTTTGGCCGCGAGATCGAGCACGGTCAGTGTCTTCAGGCCGAGGAAGTCGAATTTGACGAGGCCCGCCGGCTCGACCCATTTCATGTTGAATTGGGTGACCGGCATGTCCGACTTGGGATCGCGATAGAGCGGTACCAACTCGCTCAAGGGCCGGTCGCCGATCACGATACCTGCGGCGTGGGTTGAAGCGTGACGGGTAAGCCCCTCCAGACGCTGCGCAATATCAAAGGCGCGGGCGACCACCGGATCCTCGTCGCGGAACGCCTGCAGTTTCGGTTCGCTGGCGATCGCAGCCGCAAGCGTCACGGGGGCAGCGGGATTCTGCGGCACCAGTTTTGTCAATTTGTCGACCTGGCCATAGGGCATCTGCAGCACGCGGCCGACGTCGCGCAACACGCCGCGCGCCTGCAAGGTACCGAAGGTGATGATCTGGGCGACCTGGTCGCGGCCGTAGCGCGCCTGCACATAGCGGATCACCTGGTCGCGGCCGTCCTGGCAGAAGTCGATGTCGAAGTCCGGCATCGAGACGCGCTCCGGATTGAGGAAGCGCTCGAACAGCAGGCCAAATTGGATCGGATCGAGATCGGTGATGGTCAGCGCGTAGGCGACCAGCGAGCCCGCGCCGGAGCCGCGGCCGGGGCCGACCGGAATGCCCTCGGCCTTCGCCCATTTGATGAAGTCGGCGACGATCAGGAAATAGCCCGCATAATTCATGCGGGTGATGACATCGAGCTCGAATGCAAGGCGGGCGCGATAGTCCTCCTCGGAGGTGCCCTGCGACAGGCCGTGAACCCTGATGCGGTTACTGAGACCCTCTTCGGCCTGACGGCGCAATTCGGCCGTCTCGTCGCTGGCCGCGTCGGCAGCATTGGTCCCGGCGCCGACCGTGAAACGCGGCAGGATCGGCTTGCGGGTGACGGGCCGGAACGAACAGCGCTCGGCGATCTCGACGGTGGAAGCCAGGGCCTCCGGCACGTCCGCGAACAGCACGGCCATTTCGGCGCGGGTCTTGAAGCGGTGATCCGGCGTCAGCTGCTCGCGGTCGGTCTCGGCGATCAGCCGGCCGCCGGCGATACACAGCAGCGCGTCATGGGCTTCGTAATCGTCAGCTGTGGCAAAATAAGGCTCGTTGGTCGCAACCAGCGGCAGGCCCTTGGTGTAAGCGAGATCGATCAGGGCTGCCTCGACACGGCGCTCCTTCTCGATGCCGTGGCGCTGCAATTCGATGTAGAGGCGGTCGCCGAACCGGCTTGCCAGCCGGTCGCAGCGGGCCGCCGCCAGCGCCGCCTGATCGCCGGCAAGCGCGAGCGAGATCGGGCCGTCGGGGCCGCCGGTCAGCGCAATCAAATCCTCGGCGTCGCCTTCCAGCCATTCGAATTTGATGTGCGGAGATTGATGCACCGGCGTCTCCAGGAACGCGCGGGAATTCAGCCGCATCAGGCTGCGATAGCCGCGCTCGCGCGAGGCCAGCAGCACGATCCGCGATGGCGCCGCGGCCAGCGCATTGCGCGCATTGGGGTCCTGGTCGCCGAAATCGACCGCGAGCTCGCAGCCGATGATCGGCTGGATGCCGTAAGAGGCCATCTTGTCGGAGAATTCCAGCGCCCCGAACATGTTGTCGGTGTCGGTCAGCGCCAGCGCCGGCTGGCGGTCGGCTTTTGCCAATTCGCCGAGCTGCGCGATCTTGATCGAGCCCTTCAGCAGCGAATAGGCCGAATGGACGTGCAGATGGATAAATCCGCCATTGAACGCGGCTGCCGAAGGTCTGGGGTTCATGGCGTCGATGATCGCGGCTGGAGGGCACGCAGGTCGCCCTTGAGGGGCCGACTCGCCCCTCAATGGTGAAGCCTCGGCCGGCATGTGTCCACGCGGAAGGCGCCATTCCAGCCCGCCGTCCGGCTTTTCCCCAAGGTGTCCGCGATCTCCCCGAACGCCTCAGAACTGGGGGATCAGCTGCGCCCAGACCGCGACCATCCCGATAAACAGCGAAATCGATGCCAATGCGGCTGCTTCTTCCACGAAAATCTTCAACATGACCCGCCTCCTCGCCATGGAACATAAGAAGAACATTGTTCCTATTTTGTTCCTAGGTGTCAAGGGGGCGTTGATGACGGCGATATCGGGAAAACCCGCCGTGGTTAATTCCTGGCCGGCCCAGGGTTGGAAGCATGCGCCCGGCCGGTCCCATACGCGATCACAGTGTGCGCTGCGATCGATGCTGCTCTCATCATCTTCCACTGTTCAATCGTGAGCGGCTCGGATCGACAGCCCACCTGCATTGAGCACACCTATTTCAGCTATGGCGAATCGCTCCGCGCCACCGCCACGCCGACACCGCGCAAACCGATTTATTCCTCTCGCCAATCGCGCGGAATCGCCGCAACACAAACGCGCGAACGTGATTTGACGCGACCAAAGCGCTGCGGTCTTCTGATGATAGAATGCGTCTGTCGAGGTCAATCGAACTGGGACGAGGGACACGATGCGAACGACGATTTGGGCACTGGCCTTGGGCTGCGCAACCATGATGATCGGCGTGCATCCTGCCGCGGCGCGGGACTACCCGTTCTGCATCAGCGGCTGCACTTTCGGCTCCGGGCTTGGCGATTGCAGTTTTAGCAGCTACCAGCAATGCGAGGCGACGGCATCCGGCCTGACCGCTACCTGTGCTCCTAATCCCTACTACAATGCCAACGCGTCAATGCGGGCCACGCCGGCTCGGATGTCGAAAAGGAAGCTGTGATGCGCGTTCCGGTATTGGTCATTCTGGCGATCGCCATGGCCTCGGCTGCCGCCCCGGCCCGGGCGCAGACCTATAGTCCGAATTTCCCGGTGTGCCTGCGCGTCTTTGGACCGGCCAACTATTTTGAATGCCGTTATTCGTCGCTGGCTCAATGCGCCGCCTCGGCATCGGGGCGCGGGGCCCAGTGCGTGGTCAATCCGTACTTCGCGAACGCGTATCAGGAGCCTATGGGACGGCCCCATCGGCGTCATCGCCACGCGTATTAGCTCAATTCAATTCGACGACCTGACCGTCCACCAGCGACACGCGCCTCGCGCGCTTTATTGCCGCCAAGGTTGATGGTTGCCTCGACTGGTCCTTGAACATTTGGGGAGCGTGCGCGACCGTTTCGGCTCGGCGCACCGGATCATTGCAATCTGGTGCGCCCATTTAGCGTCGAAGTCCGGCCAAGCATGCTGCTGGCGGCAACTTCCGTTCAATCCGCTCCCACTCCCTCGTTCCGCTCAGACGGTGATCGACACCGTCTCTTTGTAGAAGACACCAACCGGAGCCGGGCCGGAGGGGAAGGGAGGCAGGGCGGGGCCACCCGTGAGGGTGACGATGCAAGCCCCCGGACCGCCCCAGTTGATTCCAACGACGGTCAGGTCGTAGGTCCCCGGAGCCAGAATCGAGCTTGGGGTGAAGGAATAGTTCACCGGATTGAAATATCCGGACTTGAGGTGACAGAGCTCGGAACTGCCGGCGGGAGTCGATGCGATAATGTAGATTTCATTGTCGGTAGCGGTGACGTGAATCTGCGTGGTTTTGGCCATGACTATTCTCCTGGTTTCAAATTACTTCAAATAACAACTCAATAAATATACACCTTAAGATTGTATGATGCAATACAAGATGCAAGAGCGCCCGGCGCGGCAACGCCGATCATTTCCGAATGGACCTTTCAATGAAGGGAATGGCAGCAAGACTGTCGTAAGCCGGCCAGCCGCTAGATGTGGAGCCTCAGGAGGTTGTCCTCGGTTAGACCGAGTCTGCTGATGGGCGTTTGAGATCTTATCCCACCGTGGGGCCGATGCCAGTTGTATTGATGTAGCCAGATCGGCAATTCTTCTGCGCGCCGATCTGACGT
>NZ_DATHOP010000159.1:0-43517 GCF_035484855.1 Bradyrhizobium sp. | reverse complement strand
CGGCTTCTCGGTCCCGCTGCCGGCCTTCGGCCAGGTCTTCTCGGGATTCGAATTCCTCGGCGTCATTCTGGTGACCGCGATTCCGTTCGGCATCTACGATCTCGTCGAAGCGATGGACAACGTCGAAAGTGCCGAGGCCGCGGGCGACGAATATCCGACCACGCGCGTGCTGACCGCCGATGGCATCGTCAGCCTGATCGGCTGCCTGATGGGAAATCCCTTCATCAACGCGGTTTATATCGGCCATCCCGGATGGAAGGCGATGGGCGGCCGGATCGGCTATTCGGCGGCAACCGGAATCATGGTGATCGTGCTGGCATGGTTCGGCATCATTTCGGTGCTGCTGGCGCTGGTGCCGGTTGTCGCGATCTCGCCGATCCTGCTCTATATCGGCATGCTGATCGGCGCGCAGGCGTTCCAGACCACGCCGGTCAAGCATGCACCCGCGATCGTGCTGGCGTTGACGCCGCATCTGGCGGCCTGGGCCAAGCTGCAGATCGACACCATGCTGGGGTCGACCCTCAACGCGGCGCAAGCTGTTGGGGGATTAGCCGCCGACAAGGTCGACGCGGTCAAGAGCGCGGCCATCGCCGCGCTGCCGCAGCAGGGCGTGCTCTATCATGGCTTGGAAGTGATGGGCGGCGGCTCGATCCTCGCCGGCCTGATCCTGGGCGCCATCGGCGTGTTCGTGATCGAGCGCGATTTCATGAAAGCTTCGGCGTTCGCGCTCACCGGCGCGGTGCTGACCTATTTCGGCTTCATGCACGGCGAGGCGGTCGGTTTCGGTGGCGGCTTCGGCGTCACTCCCCCCGTGGCGCTCGCCTACGCGGTGATGGCGGCCGGACTGTTTGCGCTCGGCAGGCTCGGCGCGGGCGTGCACTATGTCGCACATCCGGATGAGATGCCGCCGCATGCGGTGCCCGCCGAATAAGGAGAAACGACCGGCGTCGGCCTCTCTCGCCGACGCCGGGCCGACCCGCCGAAATTTCGCTCACGCCGCCACATCCCACAGTCGGGGCGAACCTCGCAGCAGCACGCTGCGGCCCCGGGGCGTAATCTGCGGAAGGCCCTCGACAATCTCCGCGAGCTGAAGCGCGATCAGGCCTTCGAGGGCGGCTCGATTGCGGCTGCGCGTGATTGATCCGGGCGCGCGGAGCTCTCTGAGCATCTCCCATTGATCGCCCGTGAGATCGTAATCCAATTCCGCGTTCATGGTGCCTCGAATCCAAGCAATTTGCGCGCGTGTCTTACGGAGACAGCGTGAACGGCATGCGACTGCAATGCGTCCGGATTTGGTTCGGGCGAACAAGTTTTCTTGAGTCGCGCCGCCCTGAATTCGCTGTGTCTTCCGAACTCCCGGTAACGCGACTGTCACATCAACGTGCCAAGAAGCCGCATCGATCGCATCGAATCATGGCGCGACACTGGATCTCGTTGCCCGAACGGATGAACGCCCTGGAAATCAATGCGCTGCACAAGACGCACCGTAGCAGCGTCCGACTGAGAGGCCTCGGGGTCGTCGTCAGCCTTGCGGTAGCGGCCGCGGCGATCTTCCTGCTCACGCACGCGCTGAAGAAGGTCAATTTCGACGAAGTGTGGGCGATCGTCGAGCGCACCAACACGGGTGTGATCGCGCTGGCCATGGCGCTGGTGGTACTTTCATACGCCAGCGTGAGCCTTTACGATCTGTTCGCGCTTCGCACCATCGGCCGCTCGGAAGTTCCCTACCGGATCGCGGCGCTGGCCAGCTTCACCAGCTATCCGATCGCCCACGGCATCGGCGCGGTCGCGCTGATCTCGCCGATCATCCGCTACCGGATCTACTCCTACAACGGCCTTGGCGCCGCCGACGTGGCGAATATCTGTTTCCTGACCGGGCTCACATTCTGGCTTGGCAACCTGACGGCGCTCGGGCTCAGCCTGTCCTACGAACCGGATGCGATCGGTCTGATGGAGTATCTGCCGCCGCAATTCAATCGGGTGGTAGCAGTGACCCTGCTGCTTGCAATCGGCGCCTTCGTGACCTGGAGCTGGATTTCGCCCAGACATCTCGGAACCAGGCGATGGCCGGTCCGGCTTCCGACGGGGCCGATGGTGCTGGTGCAGATCGCGATCGGGTTCCTGGACCTCGGCGCCGCGGCGCTGGCGATGTATGTGTTGATCCCGTCCGCGATGAATATCGACATCTTCCGCATGATCACCGTCTTCATCGCCGCCACGTTGCTCGGTTTTGCCAGCCACGCGCCGGCAGGCCTTGGCGTGTTCGACGCCGCGATCCTGCTTGGACTTGGCGGCGACAACGAGGAACCGCTGATCGCGGCGCTCCTGATGTTCCGCTTCCTGTATCACTTCCTGCCGTTCGTGACCGCGCTTATCTTGTTCGGCACGATCGAAGCCTGGCGCGGCTTTCGCGCCAAACATCAGTCCTGAGAAGGTTTGCTTCACACCGGCGAGTTGAGCTTGAGCCCGACCATCCCGGCCACAATCAACGTCAGGCAGATGATGCGGACCGGGTCGGCCGGCTCGCTGTAGACCAGGATTCCGACCAGGATGCTGCCGACCGCACCGATCCCGGTCCACACCACATAGGCCGTGCCGAACGGCAGCGACTTCAGCGCCACCGCCATTAGGCCGAAGCTGAGCGCGATCGCAAGCGCGGTTGCGGCTGTCGGCCAGAACCGGGTCAGGCCGTCGGAATATTTCAGGCCGAATGCCCACGCGATTTCGAGCAGGCCCGCTCCGAGAAGTGCCAGCCAACCGCTCACGGCGCCTTTGGCCCCAGTGGCAGCCTCAGCACCGCATATTGCGCATAACCCAAATACGGGCGTTCGAAGTTCAGATCGGCCCCGGTGCCGCTGGCCATCGCCGACAATTCGCAGGCGAGATCGTCGCGCGGCGTGACGTCGAACAGCGCAAGCCACCGCAACAGGGCCGCACGCGCCAGATCAGGCATCCGCTCCTGATTGCCGAAGTCCACGATGTGGAGGCGGCCGCCGGGCGCCAGCCGCTGCGTCGCCGCCTCGATGGCGCGGCGCCAGTCCGGGATCATCGAGAGGCTGTAGGAAATCATGATGCGATCGAAGGCGGCAACGCCGAACAGCGCCTGCGGGTCGAACGCCGTGCCGTCGCCATGCGAGATGCGGATGCGATCCGTCATGCCGCGGCACAAAATGGCCTGTGACGCGGACGCCAGCATTTCGGTCGAGACATCGATGCCGAAGAATTGCGCTTCGGGAAAAAGCATGGCGGCGTGCACAAGGTTCCTGCCGGTTCCACAGCCGATCTCCAGCACGGTCGCGCCGGCTGCGGGCTCGAGGCGGACAATCAGCCGGTCGCGGCCGAGCAGGTAGTATCGCCTTGTGAGGTCGTAGATGTGGCGCTGCCAGCGATACATCCGGTTCATGCGGCCGGTGGCCGCGGTCGGCCAAGCGGCCTCTGCGCCGATATCGGGCGAAGTGGCAGACATTCGTGCACCTCGGAATCGAAGATGTCGCCGACTTCCTTCGGATGTTCGCGCGACAAAGGTATGACAGCGGCCGTCGCTTCGCCGATCGCGGCGAAAGATGGGCGAACGCGCAGTTGCTCACGCTGTTATCGTTCGCTTCGCGTGTCGCAAAACTGCAGTGAGCGGGCGATAGCCTGATCGAATTGCTGATTCGAGGAATGGATGAACACGCAATTGATCGCGGACGCGGTCCGCAACTCCCGTGGCGCGACCGAGGCGACGGTGTGGGACAGGCTCTTCGCGTTGTGGTTTCGCCGACTGGTCTACACCCAGATCTGGGAAGATCCGGAAGCCGACCTTGCCGCGCTGCAATTGCCCTTGGGATCGACCATCGTCACCATTTCCTCCGGCGGATGCAACGCGCTGTCCTATCTCACCGCGCAACCGGCCCAGGTCTACGCCGTCGACCTCAACGAGGCGCACCTCTCGCTGCTCAAGCTCAAGCTTGCCGGGCTTCGGGCTTTTCGCAGCTATGCCGAATTCTGGCAGTTCTTCGGCGAGGCGGCCTCGCGCGCCAACACCGGACTTTATCGCGAGCGGCTGTGGCCGGTGCTCGACGCCGAGGCGCGCGCCTATTGGGACAAGCGCAATATCATCGGCCGGCCGCGGCATGCCTATTTCACCGACGGATTCTATCGTCACGGCATGCTCGGCCGCTTCATCGGACTCGCGCATCTCGTGGCGAAGGTCGCCGGGATCGATCTGGCGGCGTTGCTGAACGGCAAATCCGACGCTCCCGAGCGGCTGCAGGCGCTGGATCGGCTGCATTGGCTGTTTCATTCGCCGCTGGCGCGGCTGTTGACGGGAACGCCGGCGTTGCTGTTCAGCCTGGGTATCCCGCCGCAGCAGCGGGCGCTGCTGGGCGCGGATGCTCCGCTCAACGAAGTGCTGCACGAGCGGCTGTTGCGCCTGATCAATGGACATCCCAACGACACCAACTATTTCGCCTGGCAGGCGCTGCATCGCAGTTACCCCGGTCCCGGCGACACTTGTCTGCCGCCCTATTTGCAGCGCCGCCAGCATGAGCGGATGCGCGACGGCGCCGGCTTGATCATTCCGGTGCACGCCAACCTGCGGACGTTCCTCGAAGGCCTTCCGGCGCGCGAGGTCGATGCCGTGGTGCTCTTGGATTCGCAGGACTGGATGGCGCGTGAGGAGATCGCCGCACTCTGGAACGCCATCGATCGCACCGGCACCGACCAGGTTGCCGTGATCTTCCGCACCGCAGGCGCGCGGTCGCCGCTGGAGAGTCCGGAGCTTGCCCCCTTGCAGGAAATCTGGCGTCGCGACGAGGAACGCAGCGCGATCGGATTCGAGCAGGATCGGTCGGGAATTTACGGCGGCTTTCACTGCTACGTCCGGCGGTGATCGGAGTGGTTGCCCATGACTCGAGCTTCGTCGGCAGTCATTCAAGGATTGTCAGTGAGGTCTTTCTGCATGAAGACGCTGAGCGGGTCTGCCCGGTAGTCGCCGAACGGATCGCGCAGCCTGAAGCCGGCTCGCGCGTAGAGACCAAGCGCCGCATGATTCTGCACCCCGGTTTCCAGCCTGAGCGCGTGCACCCCCTCGTCGCGCGCATGCGCTTCGAGTGCTGCCAGGATGATCCTGGATATGCCCTGACCGCGTGCGGCCGGGATGACCCACATCCGCTTTAGTTCCGCGGAAACTCCGTCAAGCGCGAGCGCGCCGGTTCCAACCGCGCGGCCGTTTGCATCACGGACTACCAGGAAACGAACGTTCGACGCCTGCAGCGCACTCAGCGGCATGTGATGATTGCTCTCGACCGGGTAGAGGCTCGCCGAATGCTGCTCTCCGTCGCGCAGGAGCATCATGATCTCCGGCTGCGATGGATCTTCAAGGGCAATTTTCAGTCCTGTCTCAGCGATCATTTCTCTTGCCGAATGTCCCGATTCCGCTGCCACCCGCTACTTCACCTCGACCTTGGCCTGCTCGGCGACTTGCTTCCAGATCGCGATGTCCTACCGGATAAAACTTGCAAACGCTTCGGGCGAACTGCCGACGGTCTGCATTGCCTGCTGCTCCAGCAACTCCCTGGTTTCCGGGTCCTTCAGCGCCGCCACGATCTCGGCATTGAGCTTGCTGATGATTGCGGGCGGCGTGCCGGCGGGCGCCAGGATGCCGTGCCAGGCGATGGCGTCGAAGCCGGGATAGCCGCTCTCGGCAATCGTCGGCACATCGGGCGCAACCGGCGAGCGCTCCTTGCTGGTCACCGCCAGCGCCACCAAGGTGCCGGCGTGGATGTGCTGCAGCGCCGAGATCGGATCGGAGAACACCACCTGCACATGGCCGGCGAGCAGGTCAGTCACCGCGAGCGCGGTGCCGCGATAGGGAATATGCGTCATCCGGATGCCGGCCCTGAAGTCGAACAACTCGGTGACGAGGTGATTGGCGGCGCCGACGCCTGTCGTGCCATAGTTCAATTCGCCGGGCTTGCTTTTGGCGAGCGCGACGAACTCGCCGACGGTTTTGACGGCGAGCGCGGGACTGACCACCATGATGTAGGGATAGGACGTGGTCATGGTAACAGGCGCAAAATCCTTCAGCGGGTCGTAGGGCAGGCTCTTGTAGACTGCCGGGTTGATCGAAATCGGCCCGGATTGTCCCATCAGCAGCGTATAGCCGTCGGGCGCGGATTTGTTGACGAGCTCAGTGCCGATGATCGAACCTGCGCCGCCGCGATTCTCGATCACGATTGGTTGCCCGATGGTCTCGCCAACGCGCTTGGCGATGACGCGCGCGACCGAATCGGCACCGCCGCCGGCGGCATAGGGCACCACCAGCCGGATCGGATGCGACGGATAGTCGTCGGCGCGCGCGGCGCCCGCGCTCGCCAGCGCAACGGCCAACGCGAGCAGCCTCGAATGGATGCGCATCGCACTGGCCTCCCCAGATTGTCTCGTTCCGGCGCGTGCGGGCGGCGGGTCTTGTTCTTGCCGGTCGCAGCATAGGGCAAATTTTCGTGGCTCGTCTACGTCAGGCGCGCCTTGTGCTTTGGCACGCCGCAGCGGATGCTCGCGGGCAAGTCTTGAGGGGAAACCATGCTGCATAAATCCGATGTTACCGAGAGCCTCGCGCGCTTCATCGTCAGCACGCGATGGGAGGACATTCCAGCGCCGGTGCGGCATCAGGCCAGGCGTTCCCTGATGAATTTTTTTGCGGTCGCGCTGGCGGGTTGCCGCACCTCGCCGGTCGAGATCGCGCTGCGCTCGCTTTCCGAATTCACGGACAGCAGGCAGGCGACCGTGGTCGGGCGGCCCGAGCGCGTCGACGTGCTGAGTGCGGCATTCCTCAACGCGGCCTCCGCCAATGTCCATGATTACTGCGACACCCATCTGCGGACCGTGATCCATCCGACCGCGCCGGTGGCGCCTGCCGTGTTGGCGCTCGCCGAATGGCGACGGCTGAGCGGGCATGAATTGCTGCTGGCCTTCATCCTCGGCAACGAAATCCAGGCCCGCATTGGACTGGCGATTTCGCCGAGCCACTACAACCGCGGCTGGCACATCACCTCGACCTGCGGCGTGTTCGGTGCGGCGGCCGGCGCCGGCAAGCTCGCCGCGCTCGACGAGCGCCAGATGGTCTGGGCGCTCGGCAATGCGGCCACGCAATCCGCCGGCCTGTGCGAATGCCTGGGCACGCCGGCGAAGAGTCTGAGCGTCGGCAACGCCGCGCGCAACGGGTTGTGGTCGGCGCTGCTGGCGGAAAAGGGGTTTGACGGGCCGCCGGAACCGCTCGCAGGCCGGCAGGGATTTTACAATGCATTGGCGGAGGCTCCCGATCTGTCGCTGGTCACCGACGGACTCGGCGAAAGCTGGGAGATCATGGCGACGTCGTA
This sequence comes from Bradyrhizobium sp., assembly GCF_035484855.1. Classification (GTDB taxonomy): domain Bacteria; phylum Pseudomonadota; class Alphaproteobacteria; order Rhizobiales; family Xanthobacteraceae; genus Bradyrhizobium. The sequence goes on along the minus strand of NZ_DATHOP010000159.1, from coordinate 36,156 downwards.
CAAGCCGTATCCTTGTGGCTTCGTGATTCATCCCGTGCTGGATTGCGTGCTGGACTGGCGGCGCGATCATCCGGCCGCCGAGGTGGCGCGCACCGTGGTGCGCGGCAATCCGCTGCTCGCGGTCCGCACCGACCGGCCGGATATCTCCACCGGCCGCGAGTCGCAGGTCAGCGTGCAGCACGCGGTTGCCGCGGCGCTCGTGACGGGCAAGGCCGGTATCGAGGAGTTCACCGACGCCAGCGTCAACGATCCCAAGGTGCGGGCGCTGCGCGGCAAGGTTACAGTCGAGCGCGACGAGGCTTTCTCCACCATCGCAGCAGCAGTCGAGATCACCACAGCCGACGGCAAGGTCCACCGACTTTCGCAGGCGGCGGCGCGCGGCAGCGACGTCAATCCGCTTGATGACACGGGGCTTGAGGAGAAGCTGCGAACGTCCGCCGCCGCCTGGGATGCGGGGTTCGATGCCACGTCGCTGATCTCTGCGGTCTGGGCGCTCGACAGGGACGCGGATGTTCCCGCACTCATGTCGTTGGCGGTACCGCGCTAGCTTCACGGCCGCACCGCCGGGGCTTCCATCGGCATGCCCTTCGCGCGCGACATCAGGTAGAGTTCGAGTTCGACCAGCTCCGGCGCGCCGTAGTCGTAAGGCTGCGCGCGGATGCCCGCGATGCAGCCGCGCAGCCGGTGCTGCAGCGAGCCGAGCGATTGCCATTCCAGCCGGTAAATCGGGTAGCCGGTCGGATGCGCTTGGGTGATGGCGGATCCGGCAAGGCGCTTGTCCCAATTGTCGTCGTGGCAATTGGCGCAGCTGAGATTGAGCTGGCCTTGCCGTTGCATGAACAGGTCGCGTCCTTGGGCGACGAACGGCGCAAGCGCCGGATCGGCACCGGTCTTGATGGCGAGACCGCGTGACTGCCGTGCGACGAAGGCCGTCAGCGCCAACAGCTCCCGGCTTTCGTAGGCCAGCGGCGTTGCCTGCTGATGCGTCGCGCGGCACATGTTGATGCGCTGCTCCAGATTGACGGGCCGGCCGAGCGCCTTGTCGAAGGCCGGATAACGGGCCGCAACACCCTTCATGCTCTCACGCGCATCGCCGTGGCAATCGGCACAGGCCCTGCCGGCGGCGCCGTTCCTGGCCTTCCACAGCTGCTCGCCGTCGAGCACCCACAGCATGCCGGGATTGGCGGTGTCGTCATTCTGCATCGCCTGCGTTTCCGGCGCCATGAAGCTGAAGCCACTTCGCCGCTCGGCTTGCGGGATTTCGCTCGCCGGAAGCGGGGAGACGGCCGCGATCAGCAGCAGTACTGCGACTATCGTGCATGTGGATTTCATTCGACCGTAATTGAAGCGGAGGCGGTCGTGCCAAAACCGTTGTCGCCGATCCACTCGAAATCGAACTTGCCGCTTTCGGTCGCGACCGTGAAGAAGCTGATGAACGGGTTCGCCGCGATCGCCGGAAACAGGTCGGCACGGAAGATTTCGGCGCCGTTGTAGCGGCAACTAAAACTCGTGATGATGTCGCGCGGGACGATCTCGCCCTCGGCGGTGCGGCGATAGCCGGTCTCCATGATATGCGACATCAGCGTCTTGATCTCGATGATCTCGCCGGGTTTCGCGCGCTTCGGGACGTTGACCAGGGCGGACGCCATCACAGCACCTCGTCGGTGCAGGCCGCCAGCGTCACCACCACGTCGGCGGTGGCCGACCAGAACGAGCCGTCGGAAAGCTGCGCGATGGCCGTGATCTTCTGGCTGTCGGCAAGGCGGATGCGGGTCGCAATCTGCGCGCGGCCGGCGCGGGGGCCGAGATAGAAATTGCCGATGTTCGGTTGCGGATTCTTCTCGTTGAAGACATGGATGCTCTTGACGTAGTCATCCGACTTCATCGGGCTTTCGACGCTGACGGTCATCGGCACGGTGTTGCCGTTTTCGACCAGCGGCGGAATGTCGAGCTTGACCTTGCCGGTCCGCACCGGAGCCGTACCGACGATGTTGCGGATGGCGGTGGCAAGCGTCGCAGGCGTTGCCTGCGCCGGCCGCAGCGTCACGATCGGCACGGCGCCGGCCACGGCTGCGCCGCCGGCGAGGCCGAGGAATTGGCGACGGGTGGATCGGTCCGGTTCGCGCATCTGTGCCTTTCCTATTCGCGCAAACTTGCGAGATAAGCCACGATATCCTCGATCTGTTCCGCCGACAGGATCGGCTTGCCGCGCCAGGCCTGGCTTACGCGCACCAGCCCCTCGACGCGATAATAGGATGGCATGATGGTCGTGGGATTGAGGCGCGATGCGTCGACCAGCCGCAGCCGAAGCTGGCCTTCGGACCAGCGGCTGCCCGCACCCTTGAGGCTCGGCGCCAGGTCACCCTGAAACTTCGTTTCGGGAAATGGCCCGGAGTGGCAGAGGATGCAGGTCGAACTGCGCTCCAGCACCAGCGCGCGTCCGCGCGTCGCGTCGCCCGGCATGCCCGTCAGCGATGTCGGGATCGCGTCGCCGACGACGGCATAATCCCGCAATCCCTGCTGGTCCGCGGCGCAGGGCAGAGTGAATGCCATGGCCGCTAGCCACGCGGCTGCAAGAATGATCGCTGACCTAGCCAAAGGCATCCACCGTGATCGTCTCGTACCAGTTTTGTGCATCGCTGGCTTCGCGCGCGCGCAACTCGCGCGGCGCATCGACGGGGCTTGTGGCGACCGCCTCGCTCTCGGCGAACAGGCCGTCGCGGGCCTGATAGATGCCCACTTGCGAGAACGCGTAGCCGGGCGCGATCGTGTTGTAGCAGGCACCGGCAAGCTTCGGGTTCGCCGGTGGCTTGTCCGCGATCAGGTTCGCCACCGCTTCGGCGCAGGCCTTGCCTTGCGCGTTCGCGGCGGATGCGGATTTCGGGATGGTGCCGCCGAAACAGGCGTCGCCAATGATGTGGATATTCGGCACCAGCTTCGAGGCAAAGCTCACGGGATCGATCGGGCACCAACCGGTGTTGTCGACCGCTCCAGCGACATCGGCGATGCGGCCGGCCTTTTGCGGCGGGATCACGTTGGCGACTGCTGCGGCGTAGTTGCCGAAATCGGTGACGATGGTGTTGATCGAGGGATCGACCGACGTGACCCGGCCGCCCTGCGACAGCGACACCCGTTCGATCATGCCGGGATAGAGTTCTTTCCAGGCATTCTCGAACAGACGCTGCTGCGGAAACGCGTCCTTGGCGTCGAGAATCAGGATTTTCGAGCGCGGCTTTTTCGTCTTCAGGTAATGCGCGATCAGGCTGGCGCGCTCGTATGGCCCCGGTGGACAGCGCGAGGGGCCCGCCGGCACCGCGAGCACAACCAGCCCGCCGTCGTCCATGGCTTCGAGCTGTCTTCGCAAGCGCATCGTCTGCTCGCCCGCCTTCCAGGCATGCGGCATTTTTGCCGCGGCCGCTTCGTCGTAACCCGGCAGCGCGTCGAAGCGCAGGTCGATGCCGGGCGCAAGCACCAGGCGGTCGTAGCCGAGCGAGGTACCGTCGGCGAGGCCGACCGTCCGCGCCTTCGGATCGATCTTCGTCGCGGCCTGCACAATGACCGTGACGCCCTCGGCCGCGATCTTGTCGTAGCCGAACTGCTGCGCCTCGATCTCGCGCAGGCCCGCGATCACCTCGTTGCTGAACGGGCAGGCGACGAAGGTCTTGCTCTGCTCAACCAGCGTCACCTGCGGTTTTGTATCGAGCCGCCGCAACGCGCGGGCGCAGCTGGCGCCGCCAAAGCCGCCGCCGATCACCACAATGCGGGCGGCGGATTGCGCCAGCGAAGGCGAGGCGAGCGCCAGCGACGCCGTCACCGCCGCGATCCCGCCAGCGACGTTTCTCCGCGTCATCAGGCGCAGCGCGTTCATCGGAATTTTTTCCGCTAATGGAGCGGCGGCCCGAAGGCCGCCGCCGTGAGTATGTCAGGCGAAGCTGATGTTCTGGTCCCGCAGCGGCACCGAGCGGATGCGCTTTCCCGTCGCCGCGAAATAGGCGTTGAGCACCGCCGGCGCCGCGACGCAGATCGTCGGCTCGCCGACGCCGCCCCAGACGCCGCTGTTGCTCGGCATCACGATCGTCTCCACCTTCGGCATCTCGGCGATCCGCATCGAATTGTAGGTGTCGAAATTGGTCTCTTCGATGTAGCCGTCCTTGACGGTGCATCCGCCATAGACGAGCCCCGTCAGGCCGTAGACGAAGGAGCCCGCGGTCTGCCGTTCGATCTGCGCCGGGTTGACGGCATAGCCGGGATCGATCGCGCCGACCAGGCGATGCACCTTGATCTTGTTGCCGTCGCTGACCGAGATTTCGGCCGCTCCCGCGACGAAGCTGTTGTAAGCCGCATAATGGGCAAGGCCGCGGAAGATGCCTTGCGGCGCCGGCTGGCCCCAGCCGATTTTTTCGGCGACGGCGTTGAGCACGGCGAGGTTCTTCGGATGTTTCGCCATCAGCTTGCGGCGGAACTCGAGCGGGTCCTGTCCCGCCGCATGCGCCAGTTCGTCCATGAAGCATTCGAGATAGAGCGCCGTGTGATTGATGTTGACGCCGCGCCAGAAGCCCGGCGGCACGTGGGGATTGCGCATCGAATGCTGGATCAGGAGATTGGGGATGGAATAGCCGATCGCGGCTTCGCCGGAAGCGTTCAGGCCGGTGAAGGCGCCCGGGTCCATGCCGTTGACCAGCGAAGCCGGACGCAGGCTGAACTGGATGGATTGCCCGGACAGTCGCAGCTGCAGCGCCGTCAGGTTGTTGTCGGCATCGAAGGCGCCGACCAGTCTGCAGTGCGTGACCGGATGATAGGTGCCGTGCTGCATGTCCTCTTCGCGCGACCACAACAGCTTGATCGGTGTGCCCGGCATCTGCTTGGCGATCGCGACCGCCTGCCGGACATAGTCGGTCTGGCCGCGGCGGCCGAATCCGCCGCCGACGATATGCTTGTGCACGTCGCACTTGTCGGCCGAAAGTCCGGACACTTCCAGCACTGCGGCGAACGCGGCTTCACCGTTTTGCGTTCCGCACCAGACCTCGCATTTATCCTCGGTATAGAGCGCGGTGGCGTTGAGCGGCTCCAGCGTGGCGTGGTTCTGGTACGGATAGTTGTAGACCGCCTCGATTTTCTTCGCCGCGCCCGCGATCGCGGCCTTGGCATCGCCGCTCTGGTTGCCGACGAAGGCGGTTTGCGAATCGTCGAGGCCTTCATCGAGCCATTTCGCGATCGATGCGCTCGAAACCTTGGCGTTCTCGCCTTCGTCCCAGACGATCGGCAAGGCATCGAGCGCGCTCTTGGCGTGCCACCAGGTGTCGGCGACGACGGCGACCGCGTTGTCGCCGACCTTGACCACCTTCTTGACGCCCTTCATGCCGGATATTTTGGCCTCGTCGTAGCTTTTGAGCTTGCCGCCGAACACAGGGCAGGCCTTGATCGCGGCGTTGAGCATGCCCGGCAGCTTGACGTCGATGCCGTAGGTCAGCTTGCCGTTGGTCTTGTCCACCGTGTCGAGCCGCTTGACGGGTTTACCGATGAGTTTCCAGTCCTTCGGATCCTTCAACTTGACGTCCGCCGGTGGCGTGAGCTTCGCGGCGGCTTCGGCCACCTTGCCGTAGGTCGTGGTGCGTCCCGACGGCGTATGGGTGATGACGCTGTTGGCGGCAACGCATTCCGAGGCCGGCACCTTCCAGTCATTGGCCGCGGCTTCGATCAGCATCACCCGCGCGATGGCACCGCCCTTGCGGACGTAGTCCTGCGAGGTGCGGATGCCGCGGCTGCCGCCGGTCGAGAAATCGCCCCAGACGCGCTTGCGCGCGACGCTCTGGCCCGGCGTCGGGAATTCGGTGGTGACTTTCGACCAGTCGCATTCGAGTTCTTCGGCGACCAGTTGCGCAAGGCCAGTGAGCGTGCCCTGGCCCATTTCGGAGCGGGCGACCCGGATGACGACGGTGTCGTCGGGCCGGATCACGACCCAGGCGTTGACCTCGGGCGAGCCGTCGGCGGCGCGCGCCGTGGCGGGGCCGCCGAAGGGAAGGTCGAGGCCGAGCGCAAGGCCCGCGCCAACGGCGGCGGTGCCGATGACGAAATGGCGGCGATTGAGGGAGGGCATCTGGTTCATGGCCATCTCCTCAAGCGTTCGCGGCGGCGTGGATCGCCTCGCGCACCTGCTGGAAGGTGCCGCAGCGGCAGATATTGGTGATGGCGTCGTCGATATCCTGATCGGTCGGCTTTGGCTTGTCCTTCAGCAGTGCGGCGACCGCCATGATCATGCCGCTCTGGCAATAGCCGCATTGCGGCACGTCGTTGGCAATCCAGGCCAGCTGCACCTTGTGCGGCGCGTTCTCGGGCGCCAGCCCCTCGATGGTGGTGATCTGCTTGCCGGCGGCGTCGCTGACCGGTACGCTGCAGGAGCGCGTCGCCACGCCGTCGATATGAACGGTGCAGGCGCCGCATTGTGCAATGCCGCAACCGTATTTGGTCCCCGTCAGCCCGATATTTTCCCGGATCGCCCAAAGCAGCGGCGTATCCGGCTCGACGTCGACGTCGAAAGTCTTGCCATTGATCGTGAGGTTTGCCATCGCGTTCCCCTTATGCTGGTCCAATCCATCGAGAGGACCTTGAAGGCGATGTTGGACCGGAAATCGAATCGGTTCAAATCAAGAAAAAATCAAGAATCCTCGATTGCGGGCCGGAATAAGTGAGTTGCCGGGGGGTGTGTGGCGGTTCCGGATCTCGATCGATGACAGGCGAGGCCGTCATTGCGAGCGTAAGCGAAGCAATCCATAGGGCAACAAGCGGAAAAAATTGCTTCGCTTACGCTCGCAATGACGGTGAGACATACGTTCGCGATCTCGCCGCGAGCGTCGCGCGAGGTATTCGTTTATTTCCCGCCCTCTGCAAACGAAGGGCGCAGGGAATGCCGGGCGGCCGATGCGCCCGATAGCCGTGTGTGCAATGGTAGTGGGTAGAGCGCACACACGTTAGCAGGTCACACCGGGATCACCCGGCATTCCCCACGCAATGGTTTTACGGCTGCTACGTGCTCGCCCCGGTGCTCCGGGCTTGTTGGCCACCGTCATCCGCGTGCCTTAACGCGAACTTGACACCAGCGTCGGGGTGCCAGGCCCACACGTCTTTGCCGTCCGCTTCCGGCGCCATTCGTCAAAGGCACCCTCGGCGTCCACCGCATCCCGCCCCGCGTTCGCGACGATCATGATACGCCCCTTTTGGTGGGGCGGGACGGTGACGAACATAGGATAATCCGAATATTCGGTAAAGCAGAATCTTTTTGCGACAAGGCCTTGACAGCAGGGGGCGGACAGTCCAGGGCGAACAAGGGTGATTTGCCCGTCGGCATGGTTTTCAACGCCGGCGAATGACGCGCCAAGCTTGGCGATGGCCGGCGGCCGCGCGGCTACTATTCGGCGCTGCTGGTGCGCGAGGGCGATGGCGTGAAAATCTTCGAAGAGACCGTCAACGTGGCATTGGCTTGAGCGGGGGGCGGACGGAGCGCGACGGCGTTGATTTGAGATGACGCGATTTCCGTCTCGCTACGCTGCGGAGGGACTCTCCATGACTTACGCGCGCCGCGCCACCCCCCACCCCCGACCCCGGATCAAGTCCGGGGCAGGCTCCCTCCCCACCACTCGCTTCGCTCGCGGGGGGAGGGGAGAAGAATGCCGCAACCTACTTCGCGAACGCGGGAAGTGCCGGCAATTTATCGATGTCGCGCGCATCGTGCTGGATGACGACGGTTGCCTTCAGGTTCGATGCCATTTTCTTGAGACGCTCGATCGAGGCTACCGTTTGGGCGCGATCGTAGTTGAACCACGGCACACCGTCCGAATCGTAGTTCTCGCGGAAGTGGACGGCATCGCCGGTAATGATGACAGGCCCCATCTGCGCCAGCTTGACGAGCAGGCTCTGATGGCCCGGGGTGTGGCCGGGCGTGCGCAGCACGATCACCGTGCCATCCCCGAACACGTCCTTGTCGGTGGGCTGCGGTTCGACCTTGCTGTCGCCCCTGATCCAGCTTTCGAATGGCTTGAAGTTCACGCCCTGAGCGGGCTTAGGCGCCGTGATCGCTTCCCATTCCTTGGCGCCGATCAGCAGCGTTGCCTTCGGAAACGAGTCGATCTGGCCGGTATGATCGGCGTGATAATGGCTGATGCCGACATATTTGATCTGGTCAGGCTTGACGTCGATCTTTGCCAACTGGTCGACCAGGCTCACCTTCGGCGCCACGTTGGGCATCGTCATGGCGTGTCCGGTATCCCACAACATGTATTCGTCGCCATGCTTGATGAGATAGCAACTGAAGACAAACTGGATCTTCAGCTCGCCATAGGCAAAGGTATCCGAAAAGCGCTCGTTGACGGCCGTGGGCGGCGGCGGGGTGCCGCAATCGAGCCGCGCCAGCGATACGTCGGGTGCCGCTTGCGCCGATGTCGCCAGGCCGGCGAACAGGCTGGCGCCGAAGGCGAGTATGGTCAGTGTTCGATTCATTGTTTCTTCCCTTGATTTTTCGGAGTTGAAGCGCGGCCCTCTTGCCCGGCGTGGCGTTCAAGCCGTTCGGCACCTTGGCCCGGCGATGGATAGCGCGCGCAGGATACACGCATGTGTCGGGTGAAGGAATGGCTGTTCGGGGGCACTCGACGGATGCCGGCGTTGCGCGGTTTTGCGCCCGCCACTATGCTCAGGCCCCGGCGCATACTGGCGCGCTGCAACAGGATCACCCCATGCCGGCCGCAGGCTTGGCTCCCCTCGACGAGACCATCACGATCGCGGAGCTGACGCGAGATCCCTATCCGATCTACCGGCGCCTGCGACGCGAAGCGCCGGTGTTGCGGGTCAAATCCGTGGGCCGCACCTTCCTCACCAAGGCTGCCGACACCAGGTACGTCAAGGACAACGCGGCTCTATTCAGCGCCGACGATCCCAACACGCCCATGAAGCGCGCCTTTCTCGCGCATACGCTGATGCGCAAGGACCACGACGAGCACCGGGCCGAGCGCATGGCGATGATGCCGGCCCTGATGCCGAAGACGATCGAATCCGACTGGGCGCCGCTGTATGCGAAACTGGGCGCTGAATATCTCGACCGGCTGCCGCGCGGCGAGGTGGTCGATCTGTTTCCCGCGCTCGCCGGGCCGATTGCCGCGCGGATCCTGGCGCATGCGGTGGGCATTCCGGACGCTGATGATGCGGACATGCAGCGCTGGTCGCAGAGGCTGATCGACGGTGCCGGGAACTTTGGCTGGACGCCGGGACCCTTTGAGGCGTCCGACATCGCCAATGCGGAGATGGACAAATGCATCCGCGCCAACGCCGAACGCGTGCGCGCCGAGCCCGATACCTCGGCGCTCTCCTTCATGGTGAACGCGAAGGATCCGATTCCGGAAAGTCAGATCATCGCGAACGTGAAGATCGCGATCGGCGGCGGCATCAACGAGCCGCGCGACGCGCTGCTGACGATCCTCTTCGGCCTGCTCACCCATCCGGATCAGTGTGATGCCGTGCGCGCCGGCGGCAAATGGCGCGCCGCCTTCGAGGAAGGCGTGCGGTGGGTCGCGCCGATCCAGGCGAGTTCACGGCTCGTCATGGAGGATACGGAGATTCGTGGGCACTTGATTCCGAAGGGCGACACCGTGATGACGATCCAGGCCTCCGCCAACCGGGACGAGGACGTGTTCGACGATGGCGAGAATTTTGACGCGCTGCGCGAGCCCAACCCTCACCAGGCCTTCGGCAACGGGGCGCATCATTGCGCGGGCGCGCAGCTGTCGCGGCGAACCATCGGTGTCATCCTGCTGCCCATGCTGTTCGAGCGCTTCCCGAACATGACCTTGCCTGATCCGGCCGGCGTGCGCTGGCACGGATTCGGTTTCCGCGGCCCGCTCAACCTGCCGGTTCTCCTGCAATAGCTCGTAGGATGGGTTGAGCCCTTCGCGAAACCCATCATCTTCGCTACGATCGATGGGTATCGCTTCGAGGCCGGGCAAGAAAAATCTTGCCCGGCCTCTTCGCTCCACCCATCCTACCCGCTACGCGCTGCCATTCGGTGGCCGAACACGGAGCAGGCCATGGATCCCTTGCCGACCGCGGACGCGGAGATCACGCAGTTCTTCCGCCGATGGCTCGAAACCTTCGCGGGCCATGTCCGCGAGGTCGACTACGCCTCGGCGAGGCCGCTGTTCCATCCCGATGTACTGGCCTTCGGAACCCACAACGATGTCATCCCGGGGCTGGATCAATGGGTCGCGACACAATGGGACAATGTCTGGCCGAAGACATCAGACTTCCGTTTCGTGCTCGAGCAGACCATGGTTCTTTCGTCCCCCGATGGCAGGATGGCGATCGTGATCGCGCCGTGGACCAGCACGGGCTATCATCCCGACGGCAGCCTATTTCCGCGTCCCGGCCGGGCCACCATGGTGTTCTCGAAATATGCCGATGGCTGGCTTTGCGTGCATTCCCACATGTCGCTCAATCGCGGTGTCCCGCAGGCAAGCCATGCCAACCGCCCGGTGAAGGGGTAGCAGCAGGTCGCAGGATGGGGTGAGTCCCTCAGTTGATGGTGACGCCGGCGTCCTTGACGACTTTCGCCCATTTCACCACGTCGGCCTGCAGGATTGCCAAAAACTCTTCGGGCGAGGTGATCAGCGGCTCGGCGCCCTGGGTCGCCAGAAAATCGATCATCTCCTGGCTGCGAAGGATGTCGGCGACGTCGGCGTTGATCTTGCGCGCGATCGCCATGTCGGTTCCCTTCGGCGCCAGGATTCCCCACCAGGGATTGACGTCGAAACCGGGGAAACCGGATTCGGCAATGGTCGGAATTTCCGCCGCGATGGCGACACGCCGCGCGCTAGAGACGGCTAGCGCCCGGACATTTCCGCCGCGAATCATCGGCATGACGGATGGGACGCTAGAGAACGCCGAGTCGACTTGTCCGCCGATGACGTCGGCAATGGCGGGCGCGACGCCCCGGTAGGGAACGTGCAGCATGCTGATTCCGGCCGCATCCTTGAGCATCTCGCCGAGCAGATGGTTGACCGAACCGTTGCCCGAGGAGGCGTAGGTCAGCGCGCCGGGCCTCGCCTTCGCCAGCGCGATGAACTCCGCAAGATTGTCGGCCGGCAGTTCTGGATGAACGATCAGAATGAACGGAGTGACGGCGAGCGTCGCAACGGTCTGGAAATCCTTGATCGAGTCGAAGGGAATTTTGGGATACAGGCTCGCATTGATGGCTTGCGAGCCCGCATAGGTCACGAGCAACGTGTAGCCGTCGGGCGCGGATTTCGCGACGGCCTCGGTCCCGACCACGCCTCCGGCGCCGGCGCGATTTTCGATCACGACCGGCTGTCCCCACTTTTCGCTCAAGGCCTGACCGATCTTGCGTGCAAACACGTCGGTGGCGCCGCCGGGAGTCTGGGGGACGACGAGCTTGACCATCTTGGCCGGAAACGGCTGCGCCGTCGCGGGTGCCGCCAGCGGGCAAACCCAGCCGAGCGTCGCAATCAAACTGATGAACCGGATTCCGGGGTGCACAGCGTTTCCTCCATCAAGGATTGTCGAAACCGGAGGTCTGCGCCTTCGGTACAAGACGCCTATAGCAGCATCCCGGCGAAATGCGACTTACCGTATATGAAGCTGCCACGGGGCGCGTTCCACCGGATCGCGCCTGAGTGTCTCTTGATCCCTTAAGCCTTGGAAGTACGCACATACGCATTGCTGGCTCTCGGGCTTTAATGGTACTGGTGCAGAATGGGACTAACATCGCTGCAAGCCGGAGCACTCGGGGCATTTTTGCTTTGCGTAGTACTAACAGCAGGAGCCCTTGACAAAAGGTTTCCCATGGAAACGCTTTTCTTGCCTCTAAAGAGGCGCTTGCTGCGTCTGTTTTCAAGATGAGGCCCGTGCTTCGCCAGTGGACCGGATAGACTCGTGTGGTCAATACGGGACCCTTGTGGAAGCTTATGCGCGCCATTGAGCCATCAGGCGTCGTATCCGCCGAATGAAGACCATGAGGTTTCGGCTGTCGCTTGCGCGGCATTTCTCCGAGGGTATGTGACGCTTTTTGCATCAAGCCGCGCGCGTCGCATTTTTGGTGGATGGTCGGCCAACGTTGTTCAGTTGCTGCTGTCGCCCGTGCTTGCAAGCCCATTGATCATCATGACCCTTCCACAAAAAATAGCGGAAGCAATTTCGCGATAGCTCGTAGCGCGGGCGGCGGGGTTTTTCGGGTTTCGGTTCGGGGTGGCCGGATTGGTGGCGCGGCGGGCAAAAATGCCTTGATTTACAGCCGCTTGTTAATATACGACCCTCGCGGGGAGGTGCCGTCCCTCCTGCGATTGGCCGTATCGGAAGACGGTCGGGAAAAGAGGTTCTTATGATGAGATTTGGCTCGCTCGAGTGTATCGCGGGCGAGGCTCCGAGCTCCGTCACCCGGTCGGATCGTGTGGGCTGCGGAATCGCCGCCGACAATACCCTCCGCGTGCGCAGGCGTTATTGAGCCGCGGCTTGGCGTTATCCAATTGCAAAGGTCTTCTCGATCCGCTTTACGGGGGCTCCGTCGATACTAGACCTCCGGCCTCACCCGCTTCCATCAGCAGGCATGACTGAAATGTATGTGATAGGTATCAGCTCAGGAATTAAGCACGGCCACCACGACGGCGCAGCGGTTTTATTGCGCGACGGAGAGCTGATTGCCGCGGCGGAAGAAGAGCGCTTCACGCTGGCAAAGCATGCGCGCGGCGAGCTTCCGCGGGGCGCGATCAGTTTTTGTCTGAAGCAGGCCGGCATCACCATGCAGGATGTCGACTGGATCTGCTCGCCGCTGAAAACCTACGCCAATTATCGCGAGCGCCTGACGGACTATTTCAAATATCAATTCGGCCACAGCCCGAAGATCGAACTCTACGATCACCATCTTTGTCACGCCGCGAGCAGTTTTTTCGGCTCGGGCCTGCCTGAGGCGACGGTGATCTGTTTCGATTTCTCCGGCGATTCGAGTTCGGGAATGGTCGCGCATGCCAAGGGCAACGAGTTTCGCGAACTGACGCGCTTCGGCAGGCACAACAGCCTTGGGCTGTATTACGGGATGCTCACTCAGTATCTCGGCTATCAGATGACCAACGACGAATACAAGGTGATGGGGCTGTCGTCGTATGGGCGTCCGCGCTACCTTGAGCAGTTCGGCACCATCCTGCGTCCCGACGGCATCAGCTACGAGCTGGACCGCGCCCTGGACAAGCGCGTGAGGGACGCGGAGATCTACACCAGCGACTTCTCGACGCGGCAGGAGCGGATTTTTACCGAGAAGCTGGAGGATCTGCTTGGGCCCCGGCGTCAGCGTGGGCAGGCGCTCGATCAGCGCTTCACGGACATCGCGGCCAGCGGCCAGAAGCAGCTGGAGATCGTCGCCACCCACGTCACGCGGGCGGCGATCGCGGCCTCCGGCTGCAACGACGTCTGCCTCGCCGGCGGCGTCGCGCTGAACTGCAAGATGAACATGGAGATCGCCGCGGAGCCGTCGGTTGGCAAGCTCTACGTCCCGCCGGTGCCGCACGACGCCGGCGTAGCGCTCGGCGCCGCGATGCTGAAATGCGCCGACGCCGGCCACAAGATCGCGTCTCTCGACCATGCCTATTGGGGACCGGAATACTCGAACGACTTCATCAGGGACACGCTCGACAAGATCGGGGCGCGTTACGAAGTGGTCGAGGATCCCGCGACCCGCTGCGTCAGCGACCTCGTCGAGCAGAAAACGGTCGGCTGGTTTCAGGGCCGCATGGAATACGGACCGCGTGCGCTCGGCAACAGGTCGATCATCGCCGATCCGCGATCGGCCGGCATGAAGGACCGCATCAACGTCAGCATCAAATACCGGGAAGAGTTTCGCCCGTTCTGCCCCTCGGTACTGATCGAGCGGCAGGACGATTATTTCGAGGATACTTTCGACGCGCCGTTTATGGTGGTGACGTTTCCCGTGAAGGAGGCGGTCAAGGACAAGATCCCGGCGGTGGTCCATGTCGACGGCACCGCGCGAATCCAAAGCGTGCATCCGAAAACCAATCCACTCTACAGCCGCCTGATCGGTGAATTCGCCAAGGCCAGTTCGGTGCCGATGTTGATCAATACCAGCCTCAACATCAATGAGCAGCCGATGGTGAATTCGCCGCTGGAGGCGCTGCACACCTATTTCTGCTCCGGCCTCGACGTGCTTTTCCTTGGCCCCTACCGCCTGTCGAAAATCGGGCTGACTTGACCAGTCGCCTCGGCCGAATTTGGTCGGAAACCCGCAACACGTCTTCGCACAGGCCGTCACGAAAGCAGTTGAAATGAATGGAAGGGTACTCGATGGGTTCTAGATTTCTGAAACGCCTCGAAAATGAATATCTCAGGCCAATTTTGCGATGGCTTCGACCGTCACGGCATGTAAGCTATGCCGGAATCGAAATCAAATACCGCAGCGAACTTGACGGGGGCGGGACGGAATTCGGACAAGACTTTCTTCCGTTTCTAACAGCCCGCGATATGCCGAAGCAGCAGCGCGCTTTTGAGTGGTGTTGCGGTCCCGGCTTTATCGGTTTTTCGTTGCTGGGTAATGGTTTTTGCGAAACGCTTTGCCTGGCCGACATCAATCCTGACGCAGTCGCTTCATGCGAACGCACCATAAGCGTTAACGGACTGGGCTCTCGCGCTTCAGTCTTTCAATCCGATAATCTCAAGGACATCCCAGCCTCCGAAAAATGGAACCTGGTCGTCAGCAATCCTCCTCATTTTGTGGATCAGTACGAAGGGGATTTGCGCGCTCACGATCCCGATTGGCGCATTCACCAGGAATTCTTTGCGACCATTGGTAATTTTCTGGCAAAGGACGGCGTCATCATATTGCAGGAAAACAACAAGGGATCGACGATCGAAAGCTTCCGGGCAATGATCGGGAATTTCGGGCTTGAGATCGTTTTTCTGGATGGTCACTCCCCAACGCTCACCAAGGACAGCGAGTTCTATTATATCGGAATCATGAGACAGGGTGACGTCCCTCCGGTGTGGGCAATCACCCGAGTCGGGCGCGCGGTCGATCCCTTGCAAAACAAGCTGCTTTGGCAGCGCTATAGCTAACGGCACGGGTGACGCCCGAACCGGACATGCGATCCAACGACCTATGTCATGTCACAGCGTCTGTGCTAGGTCCGACTCATGAAATATTTTCCGGATGAGACCGCGGGCGGAATTTGGGCCCGATACGCCGTTGTCGTTCTGCCCCTCGTCTATCTCGCCGTGGCGCTCGTCTATTCCGCCTATTCCGCACCCTGGGGCCGGCAGGTCGATCCCGAGTCGACCTATGCGATGAACGGCCTCGCCTGGGCGGCGGGCTATCCGATGATGAAGAGCGATCATCCCGGCACCACCACGATCCTGCTCACCGGGCTCGTCATCAAGCTGTGGACGTTTCTCGCCGGCCGGTCGGACGTCGTCGACTTCGGACTGAAGAATTTCGACGCGATCATCTATGCCACGCGCGCCGCGCAGGCAGTGATCCTGTCCGGCGTCTTGCTGGCCTCCGGCGTCATCGTCAGGAATGCCACACGCAGCTGGCTCGCGGCCATGCTGTTCCAGGTCGCACCTTTCGTCCACCCGGTGGCGCTGCATTTCGATGTGGTGCTGGCATCGGAAAGCCTGATGGTTTCCTGCGCCATTTTCGGGATGGCGCTGGCGCTCAAGGCGGCACTGGACGAAAATCCGCCGACGGTCTGGCTTGGTGCGATGCAGGGACTGACATTCGGATTGGGGTTATCGTCCAAAATCCTGGTCTTTCCGTTGGCCGCTTTGAGCGTCTCCTTGCTCAGGAATCGGTGGGCGTTCGCCGTCGCCTCCCTGACCGGTATCCTCTCGTTCTTTTTATTCAACCGGATCTTCAATCCGAATGTGTTCACGGGCGGATTTCACTGGCTCGTCAGCCTGGCCACGCACAAGGGCATCTATGGCGCGGGCGAAACCGGCTTCATCGACTTCAGCCTGTTCTGGCCGAACATGGAAGAAATCATCGGGGCGGGCGCGGTCATCTTTGCCGTGTTCGCGATCGGCATGCTCGCAGCACTTGCGCGAATGCTGACCACCGGCCGTTACCTCGATCCGGTCAGCCTGACGCTGGTTGCGGCCTTCCTTGCGTTTGCCGCCCAGCTGGTGGCGACAGCGAAGCATTTCGACCTGCATTACATGGCGGCATCCTGGGTGCTGACTGGCGGTGTCCTCGTGCTGACCGTCATCGAGCTGCGCCGGCTGTTTCCGGCGGTTTCGCCGCGCGCGCTCGCGGGCGTGGCGGCCACGGTCTGCGCCGTCCTGATCGCGACCTCGTTGCTTGAGATCAGAAGCGAAGCCGCGCAGTGGATCGCGCTCGATGACAAGGGGGCGGCGCTGTCACGGGCCGTTACAACGGCCGGCCCGTCATGCGCCAACGTATCCGGGCTGTATATGCAAGCCCCCGACGATGAACTGTATTTCGCGGGAGAAACCACGCTGGGGACTCCGGAAATGCAGGACCGGTTCTCTGAGGCCTATGCGCGCCAGTTCAAGGCGCCGCTCCTGAACTACAATACTTACGGCGATGCGCTGTCGCGGAATTTCCATCCTTTTAGCTTCAGACAGCTGGCCGTCGAATATCCCTGCATCGTGGTGCGATCCGCGGCGGAGCTCGACCCGAAAACCTCGGTCTGGTTGACGGAATTGCACCCCGACCATTGCGTGGTCGAGGGCGTCCAGGTCTATGCGGTTGGCATTGCCTGCGAGAAAATCCGCCGCGCTGCGCAAGGCCCTTGAAATGCCTCCTGAATCCTCTGAACCCCGGCCTGAGGGTTTCATCCGTCGTATATAGAATGTAGACTGCAGCGGCGGCGCCGGCCTCAAACCGGTGGCGTATCGAGGCGGTACGCAGCCGCAGGTTGGTTCGAATTTGAGTTGTCCGTTTCGTGGGCAATCCTGCATCGATCGGGCAGGTGACGAATGGCTTGTTTCAACGGAGCAGGGCAGAGGGAGCGCGTCCAATGACCGCGCCCGCCGCGCCGTCCGAACCGGCCCCGGTGCCTCAGCCGGTGGTGCAGGCCTTGACTCGCGCCGCGATCTTTCTGGTCGCGACCATCAATCCCGGCGCCGCCAATCGCGCGGCAGTCCGGTCGTTTTGCGGCGATCTGCCGGGGCTGATACGCGCCGTCGGCTTCCGCAACATCGAGGGAAACCTTTCCTGCGTGATGGGGATCGGATCGGAGGCATGGGACAGGCTGTTTGGTCAACCACGGCCGGCAGAGCTGCATCCGTTTCGGGAAATCAAGGCCGGCCCGCGCCATGCGGTTGCGACACCTGGCGATCTCATGTTTCACATCCGCGCCAAGCCCATGGACCTCTGTTTCGAGCTGGCCACGCAAATCATGGCCCGGCTGGGCGGGGCGGTTTCGCCGGTCGATGAAGTGCATGGCTTTCGTTATTTCGACGAGCGCGACCTACTCGGCTTTGTCGACGGAACGGAAAATCCGGAGGGGCAGCTCGCGATCGATACCGCCTATGTGGGGGCCGAAGACGCCGCCTTCGCCGGCGGCAGCTATGTGATCGTGCAGAAATATTTGCACGATCTGGCAGGCTGGAATGCGCTGTCCACGGAAGTCCAGGAGCGTATCATCGGCCGCACCAAGTTGTCCGACATCGAGCTCGATGACGCCACAAAACCAACTTACGCCCACAACGCGCTCACCACGATCGTGGTGGATGGCAAGGAAACCAAGATCGTCCGCGACAACATGCCGTTCGGCCGCGTGGCCGACAAGGAGTTCGGCACCTATTTCATCGGCTATGCGCGTTCGCCGCGAACGACCGAGCAGATGCTCGAAAACATGTTCGTGGGCCAGCCTCCCGGTAACTATGATCGTTTGCTCGATTTCAGCGTCGCCAAGACCGGCAATCTGTTCTTCGTGCCATCGGCGACTTTCCTGGAAAATATCACGGACGACGATCCGGCCGCTGAACTTTCGGACACGCCTGCGGCTGCAGCGCCAAAGCCCGTGCCGAAACGCGAAGGTTCGCTCGACATCGGTTCGCTCAAAGGAGACCCCGCATCATGAACAATCTTCACCGCGAACTTGCCCCGATATCCGAGGCGGCCTGGGCCGATATCGAGGAGGAAACCTCGCGCACCCTCAAGCGCTATCTGGCAGGGCGGCGCGTCGTCGACGTGCATGGGCCGGGTGGCGTCGCGCTTTCCGCTGTCGGCACCGGCCATCTGCGCAATGTCGCAGCACCCGGAGATGGAATTCTGGCGCGCGCGCGCGAGGTCAAGCCGGTGGTCGAACTGCGCGTTCCCTTCGAACTCGATCGCCAGCAGATCGACGACGTGGAGCGCGGTGCCGACGATTCCGATTGGCAGCCTGCCAAGGATGCGGCGCGACTCCTGGCCTTTGCGGAGGATCGGGCGATCTTCGAGGGCTACGCCGCCGCAGATATCGGCGGCATCCGCGAGGGCACCAGCAACCCGATTATCACCCTGCCGCCCGATGTGCGCGCCTATCCCGACGCCATTGCCCACGCACTGAGCCAATTGCGCCTGGAGGGCGTCAACGGACCCTATTCGGTATTGCTGGGCGCCGACGCCTATACGGCGTTGAGCGAGAGCAGCGATCACGGCTATCCGATCATGCGGCATATCAAGGAGCTCGTGGACGGCGAAATCGTCTGGGCGCCGGCGATTACAGGCGCCTTCGTGCTGACGACGCGCGGCGGCGATTTCGCGCTTTATATCGGAGAGGATGTGTCGATCGGCTATCTAGACCATGACGACAAGACGGTCCGGCTCTACCTTGAGGAGACCTTCACCTTCCTGCTGCTGACCACAGAGGCTTCCGTTGCGCTGATTGCCAACGACGGCAAAGCCAAGCCCTGATTTCGGCTCGTGGGGCCCGGCGGCGACGTGCGATACGAAGGGATGAGGGCCGCGTGTTGACTTTGCCCCGCATCCTTTAAATACTCGGACAAACACAACAATAAAGACGGGTTTCGGGAAGGAACGCCATGCCCACTTCACGCCGGACGCTTTTGAAGAATGCCGCGGCCACGGCAGCGGTGCTCAATCTCGATTGGACGCGCGCGCAGGCGCAGGCCGAGACGCTTCGGATTGGTGTGATCTACGATCTGACCGGCCCGTTTGCGGCCGGCGGCTCGGTTGCTTCCTCCGTCGGAACCCAGATTGCGATCGATCTCGTCAACGAGAAGGGCGGTATCGGCGGCAAGTACAAGATCGTACCCGTCGCCGCCGATTCCCAGAGCAAGCCCGATGTTGCGATCAACGAGGCCGAGCGGCTGCTTAGCCAGGAGAAGGTCGACATCATCGAAGGCATCTTTGCCAGCGCGCACGCGGTGCCGCTCGCGGCCAAGCTCGAGCAGCAGAAGAAGATCCTCTGGATCACCACCGCGGTTGCGACCGCCGTGTTCAAGGACAAGAATCTGCATTACGTGTTCCGCGCGCAGATCCACTCCGATCAGTATGGTCAGGCCTTTGCCGGCTTTCTCGCTGAGCACGCCAAGCAGAAACTCGGCATCGACCCCAAGGACCTCAAGGTCGCGCTGGTCCACGAGGATGGCCCCTATGGCGTCGGCGTTGCCGCCGCCGACGAGGCCTATGCGAAAGAGGCCGGACTGCAGGTGGTGCTGAAGGAAGGCTATTCCGCGACCGCCCCCGACCTCTCGGTGCTAGTGACCAAGATCAAGCGCTCCCGCGCCGACGTGATCTCGCATGCCGGATACAATCCCGACATTACGCTGTTCCTGCGCCAGGCCCGCGAGAACGGCCTGCAATTCAAGATGCTGTTCGGCGCCGGCGCCGGCTACAGCCAGCTCGACAAATTGCGCTCCAGTTTCGGCGCCGACATCGACAATTTCTGCAATATCGATCCGGTGCCGGCGCAGCTGCTCGACCCCGCAAAGCTCGCGCCCGGCATCGGCGATCTCACCAAGGTCATGGTCGAGCGCTTCAAGGCAAAGACCGGCGCCACCGAAGTTCCGCCGCACTGTTCGATGGGATTCAATCAGACCTGGGTCCTGCTCAACAATGTGCTGCCGGTGGCCAAGGACAAATATGGCGGCTTCGATCCGGAAGCCATCCGCAAGGCGGCGCTCGACGTCGACATCCCGGCCGGCGGCACCATTCAGGGCTATGGCGTGAAATTCTTCCCGCCGGACACGCCGCTCTCCGGCCAGAACGAACGCTCGACGCCGGTGGTGATGCAGAATGCCGGCGAGCACATCTCGGTGGTCTGGCCGACCAACATCCGCACCCAGGAGCCGGTGTTCCCGCTGCCGAAATCCTCGGTTTACGCGATGTAGGTCGCGAGCCGGCGATCCGTTCAGCGGATCACGACGCGAAGGCCACGGCCTTACCGGTCGCGGCGTCGAACAGATGGGCGCGCTTCAAATTGAATCGCACAATGACCTCTGCACCGGGAGCGGGGCGAATCTCCGGCCGCACGCGTGCGGCAACCGGATGACCTGACATTGTCGTGAAGACCAGCGTGTCCGCGCCGAGCGGCTCGATGACCTCGACGATCGCCGGCATATCGACCTGCCCCGGCAAAGGCGCGTCCTGTGCGATGTCGACATCCTCCGGGCGTATGCCAAAAATGAAATCGCTCGCGGAGCCGGTCATCGGCCTGGGCAGCGCAATGAGCTGATCGAGCCCTGCCAACCGCAATTCGCAGGCGCCACCGCGGGCCGCCGGGATCAAATTCATGGTGGGCGCGCCGATGAAGCTTGCGACGAACAGGCTCGCGGGCGCATGGTAAACCTCGTCCGGCGTACCGGTCTGTTCGATATGGCCGCCGTTCATCACGACCACGCGATCGGCAAGTGTCATCGCCTCGATCTGGTCGTGCGTGACGAACACCGTCGTGACGCCGAGCCGCTGGTGCAATTTTTTCATTTCCAACCGCATCGATCCGCGCAGTTTGGCGTCGAGGTTCGACAGGGGTTCGTCGAACAGGAACACCCGCGGCTTACGCACAATGGCTCTTCCCATGGCGACGCGCTGGCGCTGGCCGCCCGAAAGCTGCTTCGGCCGGCGCTGAAGATAAGGCGTCAGTCCCAGGATTTCCGCCGCATCGCGCACGCGCGCATCGATCTCCTTGCGCGGCACTTTCCGGTAGCGCAACGAAAACGCCATGTTCTCGTACACCGACATATGCGGATAGAGCGCGTAGTCCTGAAACACCATCGCAATATCGCGATCCCGCGGCTCGATCTCGTTGACGGCGCGGGCGTCGATCAGGATTTCGCCGCCGGAAATGTCTTCCAGTCCGGCCAACATGCGCAGCGTCGTCGATTTGCCGCAGCCGGACGGTCCGACAAGCACGATGAACTCACCGTCACCGATCATCAGGTCGATCGAGTGAACCACCTCGAGCGGGCCATAGCGCTTGACGAGCCTTCTGAATTCGACGGTAGCCATGTCATTACCTCACCCGATGCTTTCAGCACCTACCGTGTTGACCGCCGATTTGCAAAGGCTATCATCCGGACCGTCACGCCTTCCAAATCCGGTCCAAAGAACCGGTTGCGGCGATGGCCGAGTCGGATGGGGGTTCCGCTTCCAGCCGATTTCGCAACCAAACGAGGGAGGATGAAATGGATCGCAGGACCGTTCTGAAGGCAGGCGTGGCCACCGCCGGAACGCTGGCGATGCCGGCCTATCTCAGAGCGCAATCGAACAGGAAACTCAGCATCCTGACCTGGAACATCGCCGATCAGGAAGCGCTGTTCAAGGAAGAGTTTGCCGACTTTCAGAAGACCAATCCCGGTGTCGAGATCGAATGGCTCGACAAGAAAGGGCCCGATCTGCCGGCATTCTACCAGACCCAACTGGTCGCGGGCACCGCACCCGACATCATCGACCTGCAGGGCGAATTATGGGTGGAATGGGCGGCCAACGGCGCGCTGCTCGACCTCACGCCATACCTCCAGAAGGAGCCCGAGCTCATAAAACTCTACAACCCTGACTACATGTCGAGCTTCGTCTACGACAAGAAGAATTATCTCATTCCGTTCTATATCTCCAAGACGCTGCTCTACTACAACAAGATCATGTTCAAGGAAGCCGGCCTGTCAGGCCCGCCGACGTCGTTCGACGAGCTCATTACGTTTTCGCAGGCGATGGCCAAGGGCGAGAAGACAGGCTTCATTACGCTCAACTTCGACTGGTTGTACTGGCCGCTGATGAAGATGAACGGCATCGAACTGCTGACGCCGGACATGAAGAAGCCGGCCTTCAATACGCCGCAGATGATCGCGGTTCTCGACCGCCTTGCCAAGGCGACCGAATCCGGAGGCATCAACAAGATTGCATGGACCGGCCGCTGGGTCGAGCCGAACGGCGCATTCGCCGGCGGCAATGTCGGCATGCTTCATGCGCATTCGGCATCGTACTTCTTCGTCAAGGGACAGGGACGCTGGATCAACCCCGAAACCCTGGGCGCCGTGCAGACCCCCGGTGGCTGGTCGACCCCCACCAACCACGGCTTCGCGATCTCCAAGACCTCGAAGAATCCGGACCTCGCCTTCGCGCTGGTCAAGCACATGACCGGTACGAAATGGGCGACGCGGCTTGCGGAAATCCGGCGGGTGCTGACCGCCAACATCGAAGCCGACAAGGCCGGGCTCGCCAGCGTACAGGCGGAAGATGCGCTGGCGCATGCCGTGCTGCAAACCCAACTCGAGCAAACCGACAAGATGACGGGCAACTGGCCGCTACCGAATGACGCCCAGATCAAGGACGCGTTCTGGCCCGAAATCCAGAATGCCGTGCTCGGACGCAAGGACGCCAAGACGGCGCTTGCCGATGCGGAACGTGCAGTGACACGCGTCATGCGCCGGTCGTGAGCGTGGTGCATCGTCGGAGGCTGTCTTCAGTGCGCGACGGCAGAAGCTTTCGCCTAGGGCGCACCCGATGGTAGTGTCTGAGCCCGCGACCGCGATGCGCCGGCCGCATTTCGCGGTCCGCAAGTCGACGCGCAAGGCTGTTCTGATCTGGAGCTTCCTGGCCCCATCGCTTCTGATCTTCCTGCTTTACCGCATCCTGCCGCTGGGATGGAACGTCCTGCTGTCGTTTCAGGCCTGGTCGCCGATGAAGCCGGCGGTTTTCATCGGCCTCGACAACTACCAGGAGATGCTGTTCGAGGATGACGTGTTCTGGCAGGCGCTCTGGAACACGCTCGGCATCATCGCATCGGCCCCGATCGGCATCGCGATGGCGCTCGGACTGGCGCTGCTGGTCAACTCCGATATCAGGGGACGCGACGTCTATCGCACCCTGATCTTTCTGTCCTATCCCCTGATGACCGTCGCTGTCGCCATCATCTGGCGCTGGATGTTCGACGAGCGCGTCGGACTGATCAATTACGTCGCCAGGGCGCTGGATCTCGTCGACAAGCCGATCCCGTTCCTCAACTCCTTCACCTGGGCGCTGCCGTCGGTGATCGCCGCCAATATCTGGCAGATGCTCGGATTTTACATGATCATCATCCTGACCGGCTTGCAGAATATTCCCGGCAATCTCTACGAGGCCGCCTCGATCGACGGGGCCAACGCGTTCCGCCGCTTCCTGCGCATCACGCTGCCTTTGCTGCGGCCATCGCTGTTCCTCTGCTTCGTCATCGGCATGCTCAATTCGGTGACGAGTTTCGATCTGGTCTATGTCATGACCGCGGGCGGCCCCGGACGCGCCACCGAGATCCTCATCACCTACATCTACAAGCTCGCCTTCACGCAGACCCGCTTCGACTACGCCGCGGCCCTGACGGTGACCTTCTTCGTGCTGCTGCTCGGCGTGACGTGGACCGCGAACCGGCTGTCCGGCGGCAATGCCGGCGCGGTGGAGTTCGACTGATGAAGAAATATCCGCGCTGGCCGATCCATCTCGCCCTGATTGCCACCTGCTTCGTGATGCTGGTGCCGTTCTATTGGGTGCTGAAGACCTCGATATCAGGCGAAAACATCTTCTCCTATCCGCCGAGCATCATTCCGCGCCATCCCAACCCGTTTTATTACGTCGACGTCTGGTACGCGATTCCGTTTGCCCGCTTCTTCCTCAATAGCGTCATCGTTTCCGTGATGACCGTCATCGCCAACGTCGTGCTCAATGCCATGGCGGGATATTCGCTGACGCAGGGTTTTCGCGGCAAGACCGTGGTGCTGATGCTGTTTCTCTCTTGCATGATGATTCCGTTTCAAACCACCATCATTCCGGCCTATCTGATCACCGGCAAGCTTGGCCTGCTCGATTCCTATCTGGGCCTGGCGTTGCCGATGTTCTCGACGATCATCTGTATCTTCGTATTCAAGGCGAGCTTCGACGCGATCCCGCATTCGTTGATCGACGCGGCCCGGATCGACGGTCTGTCGGAGTGGAAGATCATCTGGAAGGTGATGATGCCGCTGGCGAAGTCGGCGATGGCGACCAACGTCATCCTTTCATTCATCTGGTCCTGGAACAATTTCATGTGGCCGCTGATCGCGACCCGGTCGGCCGATATGCAGACCCTGCCGCTCGGCCTTGCACGCTTCCTGTCGTATCAGGAGGATTCGACCGGAGCGCTGTACGCCTTCTGCATCATGGTGCTTGCACCCGGCATCCTGCTGTTCCTGCTGGCGCAGAAGGAATTCGTGCAGGGCCTGACATCGGGCGCGGCGAAGGGATGACGATGGAAGACGAGGAGTTTTCGCGCCCGAAATGGAAACGATGGCTGCTGAACCGTTTCGTGCTCGTTCCCGCCGTGCTGGTCCTCATCACGGTCGGCTGGAATCTCTGGGTCGTCAGCCACGATCACGGCATCGTCGAAGGCCGCGTCGTTGACACGAGCGGCGCGCCGGTCGAAGGCGCCGAGGTCAAGCTGTGGGTGTTCAACTTTGCGACCTTCGTCGTGAAGGCTTCGACGACCACCAGGCCCGACGGCTCCTTTGAATTTGCCAACAATCCGTCGCACAATATCCAGGTCAGCGCCGAGAAGCCGGGCAAGGGACGATCCGCGCGGGTGTCGATCCGGCTTTGCTTCGCTTCGGAGGATTTTGTGCTGAAGGAGCCGCTCCGGCTGGCGGAGGGCATGTGACCCGCGATCCGATTTATGCAAATCTCGTCATGCCCGGGCTTGTCCCGGGCATCCACGTCTCTACGACCCAGCAGCAGGAAAGACGTGGATGGCCGGGACAAGCCCGGCCATGACGAGGAAGGCGCTTCTGATCGGCAATCTCAGTGACGATCCGATGTGGCTTGTAGCGCAACGACGGCCCCACCCTGCGCAGAGCTCTCAAGGCAAGCCGCCACGAACGACAATCCGGCGACACCATCCGAAATCGTAGGCACCAGAGGCGGCGCGTCGGAAGCCGGATGGCCGCGCCGCGACAGCATCATGTCCGCCAGGCCGCAATAGAGGTTGGCGACCGCTTCGTGAAGCCCTTCCGGATGTCCGGGACGCGCCAATCGCGTCGAGCGTTGCGCATCGAATGTCAGGTTCGCCTGTCCGTGGCTGATAATTCGCCTGTTACCGTCAAGCGAGGCGATGACGAGCTGTCCGTGGTTGCGGTGGACCCACTCCATGTGCCCGGTCTCGCCGTAGACGCGTAAGTGAATATGATTCGACATGCCGGCCGCCGCATTGCAGGCGTCGAGCCGGCCTGGTGCGCCGTTGGCGAGCCGAAACCGGACTTGCGCGAGGTCATAAACCTTTCGGCCGGGCAGCAAGGTGCCTACCTCGGCGGAAACGGATGCAAACCGCAGACCCGTGACAAACGATACCAGGTGATGCGCATGCGTTCCGATATCTGCGAGCACGAGCGACGGGCCGCTGCGGTCCGGCTTCAGTCTCCAGCGCTGGTCGGCATCGACAGCCGATTCGACGGCCGTGGCAAGGCCGCCAGCCAGATATTCCGTCTGCACCAGCCTTATAGCACCGATCTCGCCCGCGAGGATGCGCGCGCGCATTTCGCGCACCATCGGATAGCCCGAATAGGTATGCGTCAGCGCCACCGCGCATCCCGATGCCCGGGCGGCCTGCTGCAACGCCACCGCCTCGGCGAGATCGTTGCAAAGCGGCTTTTCGATCATGACGTCAAGACCCGCGGCGAGCGCGAGCCGCAGGTAACGCGCGTGGCTGTCATTGGGCGTGACGATGGCCAGCGCCTCGATGCCGTCGTCGCGCGACCGTTCGTCCTCGATCATTTGTTCGACGCTGCCGTAGCAGCGCGCCTCAGTGAGCCCGATCGCGCGGCCCTCCGCGCGGGCGCGTTCGGGGCGCGAGGACAGCACGGCTGCGTCCAGGGTGAAGCGCTGGTCCATCGTCGCGGCGATCCGGTGCACGGGCCCGATCATCGAGGGCGAAGCGCCGCCGGCGATGCCAAGACGGAACGGCCGCCCGAGTGCGGAGAGAACCGGGTTCGGCATCACGGCCTCTTCAGGCCCCGAATGCGATCGAGCGCCTCCGGTGATCCATCCTGCCGCATACCGGCATCGAACGGTCGTTCGCTGACCCTGATGATGTGGTCGGCGATGAAACGCGCCCCTTCAGCCGCGCCGTCCATCGCGTTCTTCAGGCAGCATTCCCATTCGAGCACGGCCCATCCGTCATATCCATATTGCGTCAGGCGATCGAAAATGCCGCCGAAATCGATTTGTCCATCGCCGACGCTGCGGAACCGGCCGGGGCGATCGAGCCAATCGGCATAGCCGCCATAGACACCGCGGCTTGCGCTTTGAATGAACTCGGCGTCCTTGACGTGAAACGCCGCGATCCTTTGGTGATAGCGATCGATGAAACCGAGATAGTCCAGATGCTGAAGCAGCATATGACTGGGGTCATAGAGGATTTTGACCCGCGGATGATGGTCGACGAGGGCAAGGAAACGCTCGAAGGTCGCGCCGTCATGCAAGTCCTGCCCCGGATGAAGTTCGAAACAGATATCCACGCCTGCGCGGTCGGCTTCGTCGAGGAACGGACGCCAGCGCGCGGCGAGTTCGTCGAACGCGCGGGCGATGAGACCCGCGGGATTTGGAGGATAGGGATAGAAAAACGGCCACGCGAAGCCACCGGAAAGCACCGCCACGCGTCGCGCGCCGAGTGCCGCTGCGTTCGATATCGCCCGGCGCAAATCATGTTCGGCCTGCTTCCGGCGCGCCTGCGGCTTGCCCCGCACATCAGGCGAAGCCAGTGCGTCCATGACATCGTCATAGGCCGGATGGACCGCCAAAAGCTGGCCTGCGCGGTGGGCCGAAACCTCGCTTACCGAAAGGCCGTTCGCGCCGAGGATGGTTTCGACCGCCGCGATGGTGTCGCGCTCGGAAAGCCCCGCCATGTCGCTCAGGCCGGCAGTCGACACCGGGATTTGCAGCGCCTTGAAACCGAGCTCGGAGGCCCAGGACGCGATGCCGCGGAGCGTATTGAAGGCAGGCTCCCGTCCGATGAACTGGCTGATGAACAGTCCGGGTCCCCTAATGGTCTTTGGCATGGTCCTCCGGTGCCACTTCAGCGCGGCAGGAAGCGGGCGAGAACTCGACTATAGCGCCTGCAAGGCATCCTTCAACCGATGTGTGTTTGCGCAAGGCGCATATTCCAAATTCATCATGATGCGGCTGCGAGGGCGCTGGTCGTTTGCAAGTGCATCAAGACATCCGCCCGTTCGAACATCATTCCATGAGCAGATGCCTCACAAGCCAAGCTGCATTCCCGGCAGCGCTTCCGGCGCAAAGCGGGCCTTCGCCAGGACATTGTGGTCGGCCTGTGCTGACAGTGGAAGTGGCAGTCCAAGCGAAGGGACGACCCGAATCTGGAATAAGTCAGATCGGCATTCTCGGGATGTGAGACGAGGGACGACGGTGAGCAACGGTCGTCGTCCGCCTATGGTTGGGATTTCCCCGCCGGCGCGATCAACATGGCGGCGCTCGCCGCTGCTGCCGCGCAGATGACGGCGCCGATCGCCGCGGCGACGCCAAAAGCTGAAAGCAAGGCAGGTCCGGATGACGCTATCACAGGTCCAATAAGGGCTGTTGCAACCAATCCGCCGGTACGCGCTACTGCGCTGTTCAGCCCGGATGCTGCACCGGTGTGGCTGCTGTCGACGGACATCAGAACGGCTGTCGTGAGCGGGGCGACCGCACCGGCCATTCCGAGGGCAATCACGGCCATCGCGGGAAACGCCCCAAGCCAATAGCTTGTGGCCGACCCGATCCGCAGCGTCAGGAGAAAGCCGGCCGCGACGAGGAGCGGCCCTGCGATCAACAGCCATCGTGGTCCGAGCCTCGCCGCCAGCGCACCGGCCGCAGGCGATGCCACGGCGATGACCAGCGGCAGGGGCAGCAGCGCAGCGCCGGCCTGCATCGCGGTGTAGCCGCCCGCTTGAATCAACACATAGGGCACCAGCACGAATAATCCGCCGAGCGCGGCATACAGCAGGAGCGTCAAAAGCGTCAGCCCGATGAAGCTCCGGGATCCGAACAACGAGAGCGGCATCATGGCGCTGTCGCCGAGCCGTCGCTCCACCGACAGGAACATGAGCAGGAAGATCAAGCCGGTTCCGAGCACGGCAAAAGTGGCTGGCGACCAGGCCCGGCCGGATCCTTCGGTCAACGCCCAGGTCGCAAGGCCCAGGGCAGCCGTGAAGAGCGCTCCGCCCGACCAGTCGAGACTGCCGGCTGTGTCGTCGATACTGCTGTCGACGTAGCGGGACGCCAGCGCGATCGCGGCTACCGACAGCGGAACGTTGATCAGAAAGGCGAGGCGCCAACTGCCGGCATCGATCAGCCACCCGCCAAGGACAGGTCCGATCGCGCCCGCGGCGGCTCCGGCCGCCGCCCATATGCCGATCGCGCGGCCTTTCGCCTCGCCTGAGAAACTCTGGCCCAGGATTGCGAGACTGTTCGGCAGCAGCATGGCGGCGCTCGCACCCTGCACGAAGCGGGCAAGCAGCAACAAGACAAGGCTCGGCGCCATCGCGCAAGTCAGAGAGGCGATGCCGAACAGCGATACACCCACGATCAGGAGACGTCGGCGCCCATAGCGGTCTCCCGCCGCGCCTCCCAGCAAAAGCAGCGCGCTCAGGGGAAGCAGATAGGCGTTGACGACCCACTGCAGGCCGGGGGCGTCGGCATGAAAACTCCGACCGATGGCCGGCAGGCCAACATTGACGACCGAACCGTCAATGAACGCCAGGCTCGATGCCAGGATCGTCGTTGCGACAATGAGGCGAGGGTGGGCCGGCGAACGCGCCCCTTCGGCTGTTCGCGCGTTTGCGGCGTCGAGGGGAACGTGAAGGGCGTTGCTCATTTGCAGTCAATGTAGAGCGCACACCCCCGGAGAACCAGTGGGAGCGGGCGGAGCCGCCCTGGCATCGACGGTTGTGGATTGCGGCGGGCACCGTTGACGCTGTCGGGCGGAGACACGACATATCCTGTACCGTCGATCCAGGTTACCGCCCGGGAGCAAGATATGGACGCGCCGCCGAACATCGATCCCGTCACCGTCCATTCCGACAGCGACGTCGTGCACTGGCTGATGAACGATACGCGCGATGAGCGCTTCCTCGACAATATTTTCGCCGAGCTGTGCGTCCGGCTTCAGCGCGCGGGCATCCCCGTCAAGCGGGCGACGCTGCATATTCTGATCCACCATCCGCAATGGCTGGGCGCCCGGTTCATGTGGGCCGACGGGATGCACGATGCCGAGATTGCGAGGGTCGGCTACGATGTCAGGGAGCGATCCGAATATATCGGCAGTCCCGCCAACGAGCTGCAGGACGGTGCCACCGAGGTGCGCGAGAATCTCGAACGCGATCCATCGCTGGGCCGCAAGCACGCCGTCTATGACGAGATGCGCGCGAAAGGCCTGACCGACTATGTGGCGTGGCCGCTGCACCATACGCTCGGCAAGCGGCATATGGTGACCTTTGCAACCGACCGGCGTGGGGGTTTCGACGACGCGGATATCGCGGACCTGTCGAAGTTGTTGCCGGGTTTGGCGCTGGTCAGCGAAATCCGCGTCAAGAACCGGCTGGCACGGACGCTGCTCGAAACCTATGTCGGGTCGCATGCCGGCGAGCTCATTCTGGCCGGCGCCACCAGGCGGGGAAGCGGGACGACGGTAAGCGCCGCCATCCTGATCTGCGATCTGCGTGATTTCACCAGGATCTCCGACAACTGGCCCCGCGATGACGTCATCGATCTCCTGAACGGCTATTTCGACGCGATGTCGGAGCCGATCGCGCGGCATGGCGGAGAAATACTGAAATTCATCGGCGACGGTCTGCTCGCCATTTTTCCGCTCAGCCAGCCGTCGGCCTGCGCAGATCTGCTGCACGCCGTGGCCGAGGCCCGTCAGGCCATGGTTGCGCTGAACGAAAAGAACGGCGAAACCGGTCGTGCCCCGCTGAATTACGGCATCGGCGTCCACGTCGGTGACGTCATGTACGGCAATATCGGGTCGCGCACCCGGCTCGACTTCACCGTCATCGGCCCCGCGGTCAACATGGCTTCGCGTCTGGAATCCCTCACCAAACAATTGGGGAAGCCGGTGTTGCTGTCCCGCGCGTTCGCCGACTTCGTCAAAGGCGATTTCGATCTCGAACGCGTCGGCGAATATCCGGTCCGCGGCTTCAACGACCCGATCGAGCTGTTTGCGTATCACGGCTGAATGCCGATCTGCGCCGAGAATGCGTTTGTTTCCAAAGGGTTGCGCGAGAACCAATGTTTCTGGTCGCTGCGTGAGGAGGCGAGACCTCACGCGGAATTGAACAACGGAAGCCGCGCGCAGTGGAGCGACAACGGTATGTGCGTATTACGCTAGGGCGCGAAATGAGCCGATAGGAGAAGACTGCGGACGACCGGTAGAGCCACAGCTGACGTCAGGAGTGCGACCTTCATGAAGGAGCGATTCGAGGCGATTATCCGGAGGCGCGATTTGCTTCGTTTCGCGATCGCCGGCGCTGGAACGGCCGCCGCAACTACCCTGGTGCCGGACCCGGCGGCCGCCGCGCCCGTTAATCTCGCCGACAAGCGCAAGGCCCGCTATCAAGCGAACTCCCCGGAGGTTCGCGATTTCTATCGCGTCAACTCCTATCCGGCCCGGTGAGGGAGGCGTCCGTGTTGATCAGGACATCGGAACGCCACCGAGGCCGCGGGCGGCTTGCCGGCTCAGGAGCGAATGAATCAAGCGGCGGTCTGGATCGCCGCGCTTTCCTGAAGCGTTCCGGCCTCGCCGCAGGCGCCCTGGCGGCAGTCGGCAATCTGCCGCTTGGTGGCGTCCGTCAAGCCGAGGCCGGTCCGCCGCCTCCAGCCGGCGCCACCGTTGCGACCCGCAAGAACATCTGCACCCATTGTTCGGTCGGCTGCTCGGTGATCGCCAAAGTGGCGAACGGCGTGTGGATCGGCCAGGAACCGGACTACGACAGCCCGATCAATCGCGGATCACATTGCTGCAAGGGCGCGGCCGTCCGCGACGACGTGCTGAGCGACCGCCGCCTGCGCTATCCGGTGAAGCTCGTCAACGGGCAATGGATGCGGATCACGTGGCAAACGGCCGTCGACGAAATCGGCGACAAGCTGCTGGAGATCCGCCAGAAGTCCGGACCGGATTCGGTTTACTGGCTGGGCTCGGCCAAGTTCACCAACGAGGCGGCCTACCTCAACCGCAAGCTCGCGGCATTCTGGGGAACCAACAACAGCGATCATCAAGCGCGAATCTGCCACTCCACCACCGTCACCGGCGTCGCCAATACCTGGGGCTATGGCGCGATGACGAACAGCTACAACGATATTCGCAACGCCAAGACCATCCTGTTGATGGGCGGCAATCCGGCGGAGGCGCATCCGGTTTCGCTTCAGCACATTCTCGAGGGCAAGGAGCTCAACCGCGCCAACATGATCGTGGTCGATCCGCGGATGACGCGGACCGCCGCCCACGCCACCGAATATGTCCGCGTCCGTCCCGGTACCCATATCGCCACGATCTACGGAATGCTCTGGCACATTTTCGAAAACGGCTGGGAGGACAAGGAATTCATCGGCCAGCGCGTCTACGGCATCGACGACATCCGCAAGCAGGTGGCGAAGTGGACGCCGCACGAGGTCGAACGTGTCACCGGTCTGCCGGAAGCCCAAGTCAAACACATCGCCGAAATCTTCGCCAAGCAAAAACCCGCGACGCTGATCTGGGCGATGGGACAGACCCAGTTCGCGACCGGCACCGCCAACGTCCGCGCCAGCTGCATTCTGCTTCTCGCGACCGGCAATGTCGGATCTCCGGGCAGCGGCGCCAATATCTTTCGCGGTCATACCAATGTGCAGGGCGCCACCGATCTCGGCCTCGATGTGACGACGCTGCCGCTGTATTACGGTCTGGCCGAAGACGCCTGGCGGCATTGGTGCCGGGTGTGGGAAGTGGACTACGACTGGATCAGTTCCCGTTTCCCGAACAAGAAGCTGATGGAAACGCCGGGCATTCCGTCTACGCGCTGGTTCGACGCGACCTTGCTGCCGAAGGACCAGGTCAGCCAGCCCGACAATGTGCAGGCGATGTTCATCATGGGACATGGCGTCAACACCATTACCCGGATGCCGGAAGCCAAGCGCGGCATCGAGAAACTCGAACTGCTGGTGGTCTGCGATCCCTATCCGACCGCGTGGTCGGTACTCTCGGACCGCAAGGACGGAATCTATCTTTTGCCGGCCTGCACCAGCTTCGAGATGGACGGCTCGCGTACCGCTTCGAATCGCTCGCTGCAGTGGGGCGAGAAGATCGTGGAGCCGGTGTTCGAATCGAAGAACGACTACGACACGATGTACCTGTTTGCCCGCAAGTTCGGCTTCGCCGATCGGATGTTCAAGAACATCAAGGTCGACAACAATGCGGTGTCGGCGGAAGATATCCTGCGCGAGATCAATCGCGGCGGCTGGTCGACCGGCTATTGCGGGCAATCGCCCGAGCGGCTCAAGGCGCACATGAAGAACCAGGCCAAGTTCGATCTGGTCACCATGCGGGCGCCCAAGGATGACCCGGAGGTCGGCGGCGACTATTACGGCCTGCCATGGCCGTGCTGGGGAACGCCGGAGTTCAGGCATCCCGGCTCGGCGATCCTCTACAACACCAACCTGGCGGTGAAGGACGGCGGCGGCACCTTCCGCGCCCGGTTCGGCGTCGAACGCATCGTCAAGCGCAAGGTGATGGAAAACGGCCAGGAAGTCGAAAAGGAGGAACACGACAACCTGCTCGCCGAAGGCTCCTATTCCGCCGGCTCCGAAATCAAGGATGGATATCCGGAGTTCACTTTGGCGGTGCTCAAGAAGCTCGGCTGGGACAAGGATCTCACCGCGCAGGAATTGGCTGTTATCCAGACCGTGAATCCCGCCAATCCCGATACGGTGTCCTGGTCGCTTGACCTTTCCGGCGGAATCCAGCGCGTGGCGATCGAGCACGGCTGTTCGCCTTATGGCAACGGCAAGGCGCGGATGATCGCCTGGAATCTTCCCGACCCGATTCCGGTCCACCGCGAGCCGATCTATACGCCGCGCACGGATCTCGTTGCCGACTATCCGACCTTGCCGGACGCCAGGCAGTTCCGCGTTCCCAATATCGGCTTTACCGTGCAGAAGGCGGCGGTCGACCGGGGCATCGCCAGGCAATTTCCTCTCATTCTGAGCTCGGGGCGGCTTGTGGAATATGAAGGCGGTGGCGAGGAAACGCGCTCCAACAAGTGGCTCGCCGAATTGAAGCAGCACATGTATGTCGAGATCAATCCGGCGGATGCGGCCGAGCGCGGCATCCAGGACGGCGGATGGGTCTGGGTGACGGGGCCGGAGGGCGCTTCAAAGGCCCGCATGAAGGCGCTGGTGACCGAACGCGTCGGCAAGGGTCTTGCCTGGATGCCGTTTCATTTCGCCGGCTGGTTTGAGGGCGCTGATCTCCGCGCCAAATATCCGAAAGGCTTCGATCCCATCGTGCTCGGCGAGAGCGTGAACACGCTCACGACCTATGGCTACGATCCTGCGACCGGGATGCAGGAGCCGAAGGCAACCCTTTGCCAGATCAGAGCGGCGTGAGAGGGAATGCGATGGCGCGCATGAAATTCCTTTGCGACGCGGATCGGTGCATCGATTGCAACGCCTGCGTCACCGCCTGCAAGAACGAGAACGAGGTCCCCTGGGGCATCAATCGCCGCCGCGTCGTCACCATCAACGATGGCAAGCCCGGCGAGCGCTCGGTCTCGATGGCCTGCATGCATTGCACCGATGCGCCCTGCGCGGCGGTCTGCCCGGTCAGCTGCATCTATCCGACCGATGACGGTATCGTGCTGCATGACAAGGATATCTGCATCGGCTGCGGCTATTGCTTCTATGCCTGCCCGTTCGGCGCGCCGCAGTACCCGCAGGTCGGCAATTTCGGCTCGCGCGGCAAGATGGACAAATGCACCTATTGCGCCGGCGGCGGCGGACCGGAAGCGCCCGGCA
Organism: Bradyrhizobium sp.; assembly: GCF_035484855.1. GTDB lineage: Bacteria > Pseudomonadota > Alphaproteobacteria > Rhizobiales > Xanthobacteraceae > Bradyrhizobium. The sequence goes on along the minus strand of NZ_DATHOP010000159.1, from coordinate 1,649 downwards.
GCGCCGCGGAGTTCGAGAAATACGGCTCGGACCGGTTCGGCGAAGGCAAGCTCCCGATGTGCGCCGAGATGTGTTCGACCAAGTCGTTGCTGGCCGGCGACGGCGACATCATTGCCCAGATCTACAAGGAACGCGTTCTCAAACGCGGTTACGGCTCCGGCGCCTGGGGCTGGATGACCGCCTATCGCGAGGACATCAAAGTTTGATCTGCCACCGAGGCTGACGATGGCAAGGAAGGCAGCAAGGGGTTGACGTCATGACGCTTCCTGTGAGCATTCGCCTTCTGGTCCTGGCGGTGGCATGGCTGGTGATGGCCGCGGCGGTTCCTGCATACGCCGAAAAGTTCGGGCCCGATGGCGCCCCTGATCCCACGGCGAGCGTGGTCGATCAAGAGACGCTGCTGAAGCAGGTGCCCCGCATCGAAGGCCGCATCGATATTCCCGACAGGAAAGCCGCCGTGCTGATCCAGCCCGCGGGGCGGACCTGGGACTATTTCCATGAAGTCCTGCTGCATTGGGGCGGCGCGATCGTGATCCTGGGGACCATCGCGCTGCTCGCACTGGCCTATTTTATTGTGGGACGCATCCGGATTGCCGGAGGGCGCTCGGGGCAGAAAATCCTCCGCTTCAAGGCCTTCGAGAGATTTTCGCATTGGCTGACGGCGGTCTCATTCGTCATTCTCGGATTGACCGGGTTGAATATCACCTTCGGAAAACTCGTGCTGTTGCCTGTGGTCGGCCCGGACGCATTCTCGGAGATTTCGGAAGCTGCGAAGTATTTGCACAACTTCACCAGCTTCGCATTCATGGCCGGGCTCGTCCTGATCATCGTGATCTTCTTCAAGGACAACCTTCCGGAGAAGGTCGATCTCGATTGGCTGAGGCAAGGCGGAGGTTTCATCAAGAACAGGCATGCTCCGGCCGGCAGGTTCAATCTGGGAGAGAAGCTGGTCTATTGGCTTTCGCTGATGGCCGGCATTGTCGTTTCGTTATCGGGTGTTCTGCTGCTGTTTCCCTTCTACGGGACCGATATCGCCGACATGCAGCTCGCGCAGGGCGCACACGCCGTCGTGGCCGTGCTGTTCGTCGCCCTGATCCTGGCGCACATCTATATCGGCACGCTCGGCATGGAGGGTGCGTTCGAAGCGATGGGGCAGGGCGACGTCGATCTCAACTGGGCGAAGGAACATCACGACCTCTGGCTTGCCCGACAACTCGAGAAGGAGCGCGGACCGGGACGGCCCGCGGCGACACCAGCGGAATGAAGGTTGGCCGGACGACCCGTTGATCCGGCGCACACGAGATAGCCTGACGCATCACCGCAACATCTTGTCCCCGTGAATCCGGGGCGATCCACGACATGTCATTTTTTTTCAAGGAGAGAAGGTCATGGACGATATCACTCGACGTACGATGTTGGCGGCCGGCGCCGCCGGCGGCCTGTTTGCGGCAACGGCGGCCGGCGCGCAAACCAATGAGCCGGTGCCGCAACCCATGCGCCCCGGCCATGGCGGCACCGATCCCGGTCCGCGCAATCTCCTCCGCGACCGGCAAAATCCCGATATCCTGGTCCCGCCTCCCACCGATCACGGCACGCTACCCAATCTTCGTTTCTCTTTTTCGGATTCCCATGTCCGGCAGGAGACCGGC